>RAYO01000016.1 GCA_003612335.1 bacterium 1xD42-67 | reverse complement strand
TCCCCGGCGGCCCGGATGAGCGCCTGGCGGGCCTGAGCCCGGTTGTAGGCGTTGTTGGTGCAGTACCGCTCCACGTTCTTCCCGGTCAGCGGGGCCCCGAAGCCCCCGGAGACATACAGCGTCTTATAGTTCCATGCGGCCGCCGACCCCCGCCGCACCAGCTCCTTCGCGGTCATCCCTCACCGCCCCTCTGCTGGTCCACCGCGTCCTGCACCTTCTGGCTCTGGGTCCCGAAGTAGAAGGCGATGATCACGGCGTAGATGGTCATAAAGTCCTGGCTGATCCTGCCGGCGCAGGCCATATAGGCGAACACGCCGGTGAGTACCAGGGTCACCAGGGACTTCACGCTCAGCAGCGCCCCCAGGCGCTTCCAGAGGATATCCTTCATAACTCCTCATCCTTTCTTTTCTTGTCCCCACTGAGGACGGTCTTCAGGCACATCAGCAGCAGCTCACCGCTGAAGAAGGCCAGGATGACCCCCAACAGGGCGGCGGGGTCGCGGCCGGTGCGGGAGAGGATCCGCAGCGCCCAGGCGGAGGCCACGGTCCCGCAGGCCACGCACCACAGGACCATGAGCTTCGCGAAGAGGTGAGGCACCGCCCGGAGCTTGTCCAGCAGTCTCCTCACAGCCCCACCCTCCCCAGCAGGAAACACACCACGCCGGTGACCACAGCCACCAGGATCGTCTCCATGGCCTTGTTCCACCGCCGTCCTGCCTTTCCGGTCAGGTCCCGGACCATGGCGGTCAGCTCGTCCAGCTTGCTGTCCACGTTCTTCCAGTGGGCATTCTGGACGGCGTTCTCGGTCTCCAGGGCCCGCAGCCGGTCGTACATCCCCTGGTGGGTCCTGCTGTGCTGCTTGTTCGCCTCCTCCAGCGCCTCCACTCGGGGGAGCACCGGGCAGTCGGCGCTCCCACATATCTCAGACATCCACATCCCTCCTTTTCTGATCCTCTGTCCCAGGATACAGGCCGGTCTTTTCCGGCCTCACCTTAGGTGGACAGGGGAAGAGAGTTGTATCTCTGCGTACACCAATGGGCGACCGTGGAGAATCGAACAGGGAGGACACGGCAAATGCCGTGTCCTCCCATCGTTCCTCCAAAGGGGCTCTTTTGTCGCGGGCCTGCCGCCTTACAGCCGTTTACAGACCGCCCGCGCCGCCTGGACGCCCGAGGCCCCGGCCTGGGCCAGGCCCCGGGTGACCCCGGCGCCGTCGCCGGCGGCGAAGAAGTTGGGCAGGGCGGTCTCCAGCTCGGGGGTGAGCTGGAGGCGGGCGGAATAGAACTTCACCTCCGCGCCATAGAGCAGGGTGTCGTAATTGGCAGTGCCGGGGGCGATCTTGTCCAGCTGATAGATCATCTCGATCAGGTCGTCCAGCTGCCGCTTGGGCAGGGTGAGGGACAGATCCCCCGGGACGGCGGCGGTGAGGGTGGGCCGGACGGTGGACTTGCCCATGCGGTGCTCGTTGGTGCGCCGGCCGCCCACCAGGTCGCCAAAACGCTGGACCAGCACGCCCCCCGCCAGCATGTTGGACAGGGAGGCCACATGCTTGCCGTAGCGGTAGGGCTCGTTGAAGGGCTTGGTGAACCGGTTGCTGACGAGGAGGGCGAAGTTGGTGTTCTCGCTGCGCAGGGCGGGGTCGGCGTAGGAGTGGCCATTGACGGTGTTGATCCCCTCCACGTTCTCCGCCACCACATGCCCGTAGGGGTTCATGCAGAAGGTGCGCACGCTGTCGCCATACCGCTTGGTGCGGTAGACCAGCTTGGACTCATAGACCACGTCGGTGATGTGCTCGAAGACCACGGCAGGCAGCTCCACCCGCACCCCGATATCCACCTGGTTGTTGAGCAGCTCCAGCCCCAGCCCCTTGCACTGCTCCGAGAACCACTCCGCCCCGGACCGCCCCGGCGCGGCGATGAGGTATTTACAGGAGACCTCGCCCCCCTTGGCCAGGATCAGGCGGTAGCCGCCGTCTGCCCTCTCGATGGAGGCGACTTCCGTGTGGAAGGCGAACTCCAGCTCGTCCATCAGGCCCTCATAGATGTTGGTGAGGATCCGCAGGTTGTTCTCGGTGCCCAGATGCTTGCACCGGGCCTGGAGGAGGTGGAGGTCATAGGCCAGGGCCTGGCGGGCCAGCTTCCGGGCCGCCTCGCTCTCGGTGGAGAAGACCTGGGTAGTAGCTCCGTGGGCCACATTGACGGAGTCCACATAGTCGATCAGCTCCATCACCTGGGCGGCCTCCATGAAGTCGGTGAGCCAGCCCCCGAACTGAGTCGTGAAGTTGAATTTCCCGTCGGAGAAGGCTCCGGCCCCGCCGAAGCCGCACATAGTGTGACACACGGGGCAGTGGATGCACTCCTTCACCTTCCCCGCCACGATGGGACAGCTGCGGTGATAGATGTCCGCCCCTTGGTCCAGGGCCAGCACCTTCAGCTCGGGATGGAGATGGGCCAGCTCATAGGCGGCGAAGATGCCCGCCTCCCCGCAGCCCAGGATGACGACGTCGTATCTGGCATTCATGGTGACGCTCCTTTCTGTGATCGGCACGCAAAGGTCTCTATAAAGCGGGGCTCATCGGCATCAGTATACCATAGTCCCCCAAAAAAGACAACGGCCCGCCGGGAGGGCAGGCCGGGAACAGCGAGGTATTCAGCACTTCTCCTGGAAACTGGCGCCGCAGGCCCGGCAGGTGACGGTGATCTTCCCCTTCCCCCGAGGGACCCGGAGCTGCTGGCCGCAGCTGGGACATTTGAAATAGACATGCTCCTTATCCCGGCGGATATTGCGCCGCAGGCGCAGCCAGCTCATGATGGGGCCCGCCGCCCGCATGAAGCGCAGGTTCTCCGCCCGCCGGCGGGGGATGTTCCGGGAGAGGAGGCGGAACAGGGTGCAGGACAGCAGCGCAAGGCCCACCCAGTACAGCAGCTCCAGCTTGGTGATGACGAGCACCAGGTAGAGCAGCAGATAGAGCATCATCAGGAACAGGTTCAGCTGGTCGTTCCCATAACGGCCATACATAAATCGCTGGATCGCGTCACGGATCATGAGAGCGCCTCCTTGGCTGGATCGAAACGGCAGGCGGACACCGCCTGCCGGAGATACATCATCATGATAACTCCTGGGAAAAGCCGCGTCAAGGAGCCATTCGTAAACAAAATGTAAATTCCTTCTCTGTTTCGTCCTTTTTCGGGGGATCCGGGCAGTTTTCTCCGCCAGACCCTTGCGGCGGAGCCCGATCTGTGGTATGCTTTGGGAGAAGATCCACCGCCGGGAGGATACGATATGGACCGGATCGATAAAGAAAATTATTACCTGGACATCGCAGAGACGGTGCTGGAGCGCTCCACCTGTCTGCGCCGGTGCTATGGGGCCATCATCGTCAAGAACGACGAGATCGTCTCCACCGGCTACAACGGCGCCCCCCGGGGCCGGAAGAACTGCATGGACCTGGGCTACTGTGCCCGGGAGGCGCTGAACGTCCCCTCGGGCCAGCGGTATGAGCTGTGCCGCTCGGTCCACGCGGAGATGAACGCCATCATCTCCGCCGCCCGCCGGGACACTCTGGGGGCCACCCTCTACCTGGCCGGGCGGGAGGCCAAAGACGGCGGGCTCCTCCACGACGCCACCTCCTGCTCCATGTGCCGCCGGGTGATCATCAACGCGGGGATCGACCGGGTGGTCATCCGCACCGGGCATCGGGAATACTCTGTGGTCCACGTGGAGGACTGGATCCGGGAGGACGACTCCCTGCCCTGATGCTACCTGTACCCGCGGACAGATCGCCACGTTCCTGTATCGCGCGATGGGGCGTTAGAGCTGGACGCCTCCCCCTGATCGACAGCATATGTTCCAAAAGATGCCCGCCACCTTCGTGTTTAGAAAGGTGGCGGGCTTTTTCGGACACAAGGGCTCTTTCCCTCGACGACATCGTCTTTTGGGGGACCCCTCTTTCGTTCAATATGCTCTCTGGAGGGCCAGGTATCCCTCAAAGGTCAGGCCCTGCTCCATACAGGCCGTGGCCGCCTCCACCCCCACATAGCGGTAGTGCCAGGGCTCGAACCGGTAGCCGGTGATCTCCTCCTGGCCCTGTCCGTAGCGCAGGATAAAGCCATGCTCGGCGCAGTGCGCCTTCAGCCAGGCGAAGGCTGGGGTATCCTCGAAGTGTGCGCTGGTGCTGGCCGTGTTGATGTCCAGGGCCAAACCGGTCTGGTGCTCCGAGTGGCCGGGCCGGGCGGAGTAGGTATCCACCAAGGCGCGGCTGTCCCGCCCCAGATAGCTGTTGTAGGTGTTCTTCTGGCGCTGATAGGACCGGTAAGCGGACACGCTGCGCAGAGAGATGCCGTCCGCCCGGGCGGCGTCGGCCATGGCCCGGAAAGCCGCGGCGGCCTCCGGCCGCAGGGAGCCGGAGCCGTATCCCGCTCCCAGCTGCTCCAGGGCGGGGACGTAGTCCGCCGGCAGGATGTGGTGTTTATCCACCAGCACCGTCAGGCTGTCCGGATCCGTGATGGTCTCCACCCCCTGATAGGGGACCTGGTCCCTGCCGGTCCCCACCTGGAGGACCACCTCCTCCGGCGCCAGCTCCGGATATCGGGCCGCCCAGGCGCTGTAGCGGTCCAGCCGGTCGGACCGGCCGTTGGGCAGGGCCAGATAGATCAGATCCGCCCCGGTCAGCTCGTTCCCCTCCAGCAGGGCCAGCAGGGCGGGATCTGCCTCCAGGCGGAGGCACAGGGCGGCGGTCTGGTCCGGCGACAGCCCCTGGTCCGCCAGCAGGCCGGCGATATGCTGGGCCAGGGACGGCTCCGCCGCCGCCGGGGCAGGGGAGGGGGGCTCTTCCTCCGCCGCGGGGATCATCCCCTCGGGCAGGACGCCCAACGCCCCCTCCCAGTCGGGGCAGTCGGCAGGGCGGACCTCCTGGACCGCAGGGGATAGGGGACATTCCTGGGGCCGGACGGAGGGATCCTCCATCCCGGCGGCCCCGGCCGGGGCCAGAGAGAGCAGGCAGAGCCCCGCCGCCAGAATCAGGCGGGGCCGCCAGAGAGAGAACTCGTGCATGGATATATTGCTCCTTCTTATGTGTCGATGATAGGGGGGCAGTGGCTGTCCCGCCAGCAGACCTCCAGGAAGGTGCGGAAGATGGCCTCGCAGTCGATGGTATCGGGGCGGCGCTTCCCGAAGGACATCCGCTCCGGGTGGAACTGGAACGCCATGATCCGCCGCTCCGGCCAGTCCAGGGCCTCAGGAAAGCCCTCCTCCGACCAGGCGGTGGCCCGCAGGCCCTCTCCCAGCCGGCCGACGGCCTGGTGGTGGGCGCTGTTCACCCGGAAGGCCGGCCCGTAGCAGTCGTGGAGGAAGGAGCCCGGCAGGGCCCGCACCCGGTGGACCAAGTCCCCCTCCGGCGAGATATGGAGGGCCCGCTGGCCGGGGGGGAGGTCCTGGATCAGGTCGCCCCCCAGGGCCACGCTGATCAGCTGCATCCCCCGGCAGACCCCCAGGATGGGCTTCCCCTCCCGGTGGAAGGCGCGGAAGAGGGCCAGCTCCGCCTGATCCCGCGCCCGGTCTGGGGGATGGGAGCCCTGGTCCTCCTGGCCGTAGAGGGAAGGCTCGATATCCCCTCCGCCGCACAGCAGGAGCCCGGCGCAGCTGGGGTTGGGGGCGGGGCAGCAGCCGGGCACCGGCTCGCCCCCCGCCGCGGCGACGGCGGCGATGTAGTTGTCCATCCTCTCCGCCTCGCCGGAGACCTGGATCCTGGGCCTGTCCATGGCCGTCACTGGACGTCCAGGGCAGACCGGGCCTTGACCAGAGCGACGATCAGCTCCACCGCCCCCTCCACGCCGGTGGTGCTGGAATCCAGCGTCAGGTCGTAGCGGCGCATGTCGCCCCAGGTATGTCCGGTATAGTAATTGTAATAGTTGGCCCGCCCCTTGTCCATCTGGACGATCCGCCGGGCCATATCGTCAGATGGGATGTGATACTCGTCCACACACCGTTCGATCCGGCTGGCCATGTCGGCGTGGATGAAGACCTTCAGGCACTCGGGCCGCTCCCCCAGTACATAGTCAGAGCACCGGCCCACGATGACGCAGGGCCCCTCGTCCGCCAGCTCCCGGATGACCTCCGCCTGAGCGAAGAACGCCTGGTGGCTCACGGGCACCCCCTGGTGGGCGAAGGCGGGGCTCCCCACCCCTGCGGGGGCGATGGACAGGTGGAAGCGGCTGCGGGCCCGCTCCTCCGCCCGGGCGATGAAGTCGGGGGACAGACCGCTCTTCTCCGAGGTCTTCTGGATGATGGTCCTGTCGTAGCAGGGGATGCCCAGGCGGGCGGCCAGCCGCTTGCCGATCAGGCGGCCGCCGCTGCCGAACTCCCGGCTGACGGATATGACATAGTTGCTCACAGCATACACCTCCCTGTGGGATCGACGGGGCCGGTCTCCGGTCCCGTCCGGGCCCCGGACAGCGGGGCCCTCTGGATATATTATACCTCTTCTTGGGGGAAATGACAATAAAAAACTCGCCGTGCCCTCAGCCGCCGGAGGGAGAGAAGATCTGCCGCTTGGCCCACTGTCTGGTGTGGTCCACGAAGAGCTGGGTGATAGTGGAAAGGGGAGTGTCTCGTTTCACGGCGATGGCGATGTCCCGGATGGCGGGCACGTCGAATCGCTTGACGGTCACATGATACCGGTTGGGCATCAGCATCAGGTCGTGGATCACGCTGACCCCCAGCCCCGCCTCCACCATGGACAGGATGGCATAGTCGTCGCTGCTCTCATAGCGGATCTTGGGCTTTCGGGGCAGGCTGTCTAAAAATTCGGCGATCTCGTGGTCCTGCTCCTCCCGCACGTTGATGAACTCCTCGCTGGCCAGCAGTTCCACGGGATAGTAGGGGGCGTCAGCGGCGGGGTGGTCCTGGGGGAGGACCGCCACCAGGCTGTCCTGGATCAGGAAGCCGGTCTCCAGGTCGTCGGCGGCGGGCAGGGCCACGAAGCCGCAGTCCACCAGTCCTTTGCGCAGCCAGACCGTGATCTGCTCATACTCCCCGCTGAAGAGGTGGAAATCGATGTGGGGATAGATCTCATGGAAGGACTTGATGATATTGGGCAGCAGTCCGCTGGAGAAGCTGGAGAAGGTCCCCACCCGGATGGCGCCCGAGCTGAGCCCGTGCATCTCCGACACGGCCCGGTTCAAGGACTCGTATCCCGTGCAGATGGCCTGGAGCTTGGGCAGGAGGAGCAGCCCCTCTGAGCTGATCTCGATCCCGGAGCGGTTCCGGGTCAGAAGGGTCACCCCCCAGGCGTTCTCCAGGTCGGCGATCATCCGGCTCACCGCCGACTGGGTATAGCCCAGCTGGGCTGCCGCCCGGGTGATGCTCCCGGTCTCTATAGTCTTCAGATAGGCGATGTATTTCTGGATGCTCATCCGCTGTCAGCTCCCTCATGTCATGAATTTTGATCTCGTTTTTCCATTACAAAATGGAATGTACAACAGAAAAAAACATTTCTTGTATATTCTGTCTAATAATTATATAATAGACCACGGAAAAATTCAACACAATCTATATCGGCGGCGGGATGTGGTCGGCAGATTCGCTGATAAAGATCGTTGAAAAGGACGAAATGTACACCAAATCGTCCCAAAAAGCCCGCAAAAAATAGTGGGCAGATCATTCAAGGAGGTAATGTAACATGATCCGTTTTTCTGTCTGCGGCGCCGCCAGCTACGCTCTGGGCGAGCTTCTCCGCCTGATGGTGAACCACCCAGAGACCCAGGTGGCCCACCTGGCCGACAGCTTCGCCGCCGGCCGCAAGATCCAGGATGAGCACCCTGCTCTGGTGGGCTTCTACGACCAGGAGATCCTTCCCCTGGACGACGCCACCCTGGATATGATCGTGCGGGACAGCGATGTGGTCTTCACTGCGGTGGATGCGGGCACCGTGCCCGGCATCGCCGCCAAGGTGCTGGCCGGCGGCAAGAAGTTCATCGACTTCGGCGCCGACATCCGCTTCCGCGACGCTAAGACCTGGGAGAAGTGGTATCACCTGGAGCACCCAGACCATCAGATGACCAAGGACGCCGTCTACTGCATCCCTGAGGTCATGCGCGACCTGGCCAAGGGCGCCAGCCTGATCTCCAACCCCGGCTGCTATCCCACCGCCTCCACCTTGGGCCTGATGCCCATCCTGAAGGAGGGCATGGTGGTGGAGAACACCATCATCGTAGACGCCAAGAGCGGCTTCACCGGCGCCGGCCGCCGGCCCGCCCCCAACAAGCTCCTGGCTGAGGCCAGCAACAGCTTCTGCGCTTACGCTCTGGGCGGCAGCCACCGCCACACCCCCGAGATCGAGCAGAACATCGCTTACATCACCGGCAAGGACCTGATGAAGCCCGAGACTTGGCAGTTCATCAACTTCCAGCCCCACCTCACCCCCCAGATCCGGGGCATCGAGGTCACCCTCTACGCCACCCTGAACAAGGACACCAGCGACGAGGAGCTGTTCCAGCTCTACAGCCGCTACTACAAGGACGAGCCCTTCGTCCACGTCTTCCCCGCCAGCAAGCCCGTCCAGACCAAGTGGACCGCCGGCACCAACCTGTGCTGCATCACCCCCACCTTCGACAAGCGCACCAAGCGGGCCGTGATCAGCTCCGTCATCGACAACATCGGCAAGGGCGCCGCCGGCCAGGCCATCCAGAACATGAATATCATCTTCGACCTGCCCGAGACCACCGGCCTGATGATCCCGCCCATGTACCCCTAACGGAACGGGCTGTGTCCCTCTTTTCCTGGGCGAAAAAAGGGACTGGAACAAGGACTTCCCGCAAAACTTCGTTTTGCCCCCCACAGGGCGGGAGAGTCGATTCGTAACAGAAAAGCGAGGGGAGAAACGCAGTTTTTCCAGAAGCTTTTCTTTGGGTCCTTTCCTTGATCGAACACAGGAAAGGACACGACAGGAAAGGAGCAGATCATCATGGCATACAAGATCATCGAAGGCGGCAGCATCACCAGCCCCAAGGGCTACCTGGCCGGTGCCTGCTACGTAGGCGTGAAGAGCCGCAAGAGCGAGAAGCCCGACGTGGCCATCCTCTATTCCCAGGAGCCCGCCTCCTGCGCGGCCCTGTTCACCACCAACAAGTTCTGCGCCGCCCCCGTCCTGCTGGGCCGGGAGGTGCTGAAGAAGGGCAAGGCCCGGGCCGTGGTCATCAACAGCGGCAACGCCAACGCCGCCACCGGCCAGCAGGGCCTGGAGAACGCCAAGAAGGTGGAGGTCCTGGCCGAGGAGCTGCTGGGCCTGGGCGAGGACGAGGTCTTCGTCAGCTCCACCGGCGTGATCGGCCAGCAGCTGCCCGTGGAGAAGGTGCTGGAGGGCGTGCGCCGCATCGTGCCCACCCTGTCCGTGGAGCAGGGCACCGACGCCGCCTGGGCTATTATGACCACCGACCTGGTGAAGAAGGAAGTGGCCTATGAGCTGGAGCTGTCCGGCGGCACCATCCGCATCGGCGCCATGTGCAAGGGCTCCGGCATGATCCACCCCAACATGGCCACCACCCTGATCTATGTCACCACCGACGCCAAGGTGGACAGCGCCCTCCTCCAGCCCATGCTGAAGGCCGCCGCCGACAAGAGCTTCCACATGCTCACCGTGGACGGCGACACCTCCACCAACGACTCCCTCTTCCTCTTCGCCAACGGCGCCTCCGGGGTGGCCATCGAGAGCGAGGCCGACCAGGCCGCTTTCTCCGCCCTCCTGGACGACATCTGCATCGATATGGCCCGCCGCATCGCCTCCGACGGCGAGGGCGCCACCCACCTGATGATCGTGGAGGCCAAGGGCCTGCCCACCGAGCAGGACGCCCGCACCGTGGCCCGGTCCATCGCCGGCTCCACCCTGTTCAAGGCCGCCCTCTTCGGCAGGGACGCCAACTGGGGCCGCATCATGGCCGCCGCCGGCTACTCCGGGGCCGACGTGGATCCCACCAAGGCCGACTGCATCCTGAAGAGCGACGCCGGCGAGGTGGCGGTGATGGAGAACGGCTTCGGCACCGATTTCAGCGAGGAGCTGGCCAAGAAGGTGCTCACCGAACACGACGTCACCGTGATCGTGGACTTCCACAGCGGCGACGGCCAGGCCACCGCCTTCGGCTGCGACCTGACCTATGATTACGTGAAGATCAACGGCGACTACCGCTCTTGAGCTTCTGGGAGGGCATCATAACAATGAATGAGATCGCCAACAAGGTGGAGACTATGCTGGAGGCCCTGCCTTATCTGAGCCGGTACACCGGCAAGATCGTGGTCATCAAATACGGCGGCAACGCCATGATCAACGAGGAGCTGAAGGCCAACGTCATCAAAGACGTGGTGCTGCTGAAGGCCCTGGGCCTCAAGCCCGTCCTGTGCCACGGCGGCGGCCCCGGCATCAACAAGATGCTGGAGCAGCTGGACATCCCCGTCAAATTCATCAACGGCCTGCGCTACACCTCCGAGGAGATCATCCGGGTGGTGGAGATGGTGCTGATCGGCCAGGTGAACAGCGAGCTGGTGGGCCGGATCAACGGCCAGGGCGGCAGGGCCGTGGGCCTGTCGGGCATCAGCGGCGACCTGTTCCAGTGCATTCAGCGCAGCGAGGAGCTGGGCTATGTGGGCGACGTGGTGAAGGTCAACGCCGAGCCCGTGCTGGCCATGCTGGACGCCGGGTTCATCCCCGTGGTGGCCCCCGTGGGCACCGACGGCCGGGGGACCAGCTTCAACATCAACGGCGACACCGCCGCCAGCAAGCTGGCCGGCGCCCTGAAGGCGGAGAAGCTGATGATCCTCACCGATATCGAAGGCCTGTGCAACGATATCAAGGTCCGGGACGTGATCTCCTACCTGAACGTGGCCGACGTCCAGGGCCTGAAGGACCAGGGCACCATCGCCGGGGGCATGATCCCCAAGGTGGACTGCTGTGTCCAGGCCATCGAGGAGGGGGTCACCAGCGTCCACATCATCGACGGGCGCCAGCCCCACAGCATGCTCTACGAGGCCTTCTCCAGCGAAGGGATCGGCACCACCGTGGGCACCGCCCAGCCCAGTGTGGGCATCAAGTGGAACAAGTAGGGGCGGATATCATCCGCATATGCACGACAGCGAGCCACCGTGCGCGAGCGCACCATAAAATATTTTAGGAGGACACCTCTATGCTTCAGAATTATACCAGTAACGCCGCCGCCATCGCCGATGCTGAAAAATATCTGTACGGCAACCACGCCCGTATGCCCATCGTCATGGATCGGGGCGAAGGCTGCTATGTGTGGGACCTGGACGGCCGGAAGTTCCTGGACTTCGTGGGCGGCATCGCCGTCAACGGTCTGGGCCACTGCCACCCCGCCATCGTGAAGGCCATGGAGGAGCGGGCCCGCACTATGCTCCACTGCTCCAACTACTACTACAATGCCCCCGCCATCCAGGTCTGCAAGATGATCGTGGAGAACAGTTGCTTCGACAAGGTGCTGTTCGCCAACTCCGGCGCTGAGGCCAACGAGGGCCAGATCAAGCTGGCCCGGAAATACGCCGTGGACCACGGCCACCCCGAGCGCTACGTCATCATCAGCATGCTGAAGAGCTTCCACGGCCGCACCCTGGCCACCGCCACCGCCACCGGCCAGGAGATCGTCCACAACCCCAAGTGGTACTCCCCTCTGCCTGAGGGCTTCCGCTATGCGGAGTTCAACGATCTGGAGTCGGTCAAGGCCCAGCTGGACGACAAGGTCTGCGCCATCCTCACCGAGCCCGTCCAGGGTGAGGGCGGCGTCCGTCCCGCCACCCAGGAGTTCCTCCAGGGCCTGCGCGACATCTGCGACGAGCGGGGCATCCTGCTGATGTTCGACGAGGTCCAGGTGGGCTCCGGCCGCACCGGCAAGCTCTTCGCCCACCAGAACTACGGCGTGGAGCCTGACACCTGCTCCATGGCCAAGGCCCTGGGCTCCGGCGTGCCCATCGGCGCCATCTGCGCCCGGGGCGAGGCCGCCCAGACCCTGGTCCCCGGCACCCACGGCTCCACCTTCGCCGGCGGGCCTCTGGCCTGCGGCCTGGCCGCCGCCACCCTGGACACCATGCTCAACGAGGGCGTGATGGACAACGCCGTCAAGGTGGGCGAGCACTTCCGCGCCGAGCTGCGCAAGATGGCGGAAAAGCACCCCGGCGCCGTGAAGGAGGTCCGCGGCCTGGGCATGATCAACGGCGTGGAGCTCACCGACCTGGAGGTCGGGCCCAAGATCGTGGACAAGTGCTTCGAGCAGGACGTGCTGATCAACTGCACCGCCGGCAACGTGCTGCGCTTCATCCCGCCCCTGATCGCCACCGAGGCGGAGTGTGACATCGTGGTCGCCGCTGTGGACAAGGCCCTCACTGAGCTGGGCAAGTAAGACATCCTCATCCCCTGGCGGGCGGCGCTCCGGCGCCGGCCCGTCAGGGGCACAGGTGTTCCCTCTATTTTTTATGCAATTTTTCCTGCATCTTTTCCTTTGGGACCCATCCTCTGCTGTGATAAACGCATGATCACATCCCCGCACTCCTCT
Organism: bacterium 1xD42-67; assembly: GCA_003612335.1. Taxonomy (GTDB): domain Bacteria; phylum Bacillota; class Clostridia; order Oscillospirales; family Oscillospiraceae; genus Lawsonibacter. The sequence goes on along the minus strand of RAYO01000016.1, from coordinate 76,891 downwards.
TTTTCCTTTGGCGATATCCACCGATATCACGGGTGATATCCTGCTCCTTCTCCAGGTCGTTTGAAGTTTTACACAAAAACACTTGCGTTTCTTTCAGCGCTGTAGTATAATAGTACAAACGGCCCCTTGGGGCCGTCCGCCCTGTCCGGACAGGGCGGGAGAGGAGAGGAAAAGGGGAGGAGAGGTGTTGCCATTGTCCCTGTATCGAGACCCACGGATCACCGGAAAACGCGATGTTATCCAAACGATGCATTTGTCCGCCCAGCCGGGCGGAGGAGTGTGTGCATTAAGAAAGGTTGGTAAGATCAGTGAGTGAAAACAAAAAGACCAGCTCCGGCCGTATGCCGAAGCTCTGGGAGGCCTTGATCACCTTGGTGCTGATGGTGGTCGTGATCGGCGTCGGGATCATCAAGTTCGAGGTCGATCCCCACGTCCCCATGTTCATCGGCACGATCATCGCCGCGTGCATGGCCCTCTATCTGGGCTATAAGTGGGAAGAGATCGAGAAGTCCATGCTGGACGGCATCTACCGCGCACTCCAGTCCTGCTGTATCCTGATCATCATCGGCGTGCTGATCGGCGTCTGGCTGGACGCCGGCGTAGTGCCCGCCATGATCTACTACGGACTGAAGATCCTGCATCCCGCCATCTTCTTCATCGCCGTGGTGCTGATCTGCTCCATCACCTCCCTGGCCACCGGCTCCTCCTGGGGCACCATGGGCACCATGGGCGTGGCTTTCATGGGCATCGGTCTGGGCCTGGGCATGGATCTGGGCATGACCGCCGGCGCGATCCTGTCGGGAGCCTACTTCGGCGACAAGATGTCCCCCCTGTCCGACACCACCAACCTGGCCCCCGCCATGGCCGGGACCGACGTCATGACCCACGTGAAGTTCATGATGCTGCCCACAGGCATCGTCTATGCCATCACACTGGTCTTCTTCGGGATCCTGGGCATGGTCCAGTATCACGGCGGCAACGCCGACATGAGCAAGGCCGTGGAGATCTCCACCGCCCTGGACAGCATGTTCAACATCAACCCCCTGTTGCTCCTGCCTCCTGTGATCGTCATCGCGGCGGTGGCTCTGAAGGTGCCCGCCATCCCCGGCATCACCCTGGGCATCATCGCGGGCGGCATCATCGGTATGATCTTCCAGTCTGAGTGTACCCTGGGCTCCCTGATGTCTGTGGGCATGAGCGGCTTCTCCTGTGAGACCGGGATCTTTGAGATCGACGAGCTGCTCAACCGCGGCGGGATCGAGAGCATGATGTTCTCTGTCTCCATGGCCATGATCGCCATGATGTTCGGCGGGATCATGGAAGACACCCACCAGCTGGAGGTCGTGGTGAATCAGCTGAAGAAGCTGGCCAAGACCCCCGCTAGCCTGGTCACCCTCACCGAGCTCACCTGCGTGGCCTCCAACGCGATCATGCCCGAGCAGTACATCTCCATCATCATGCCCGGCCGCATGTATGCCGAGGAGTATCAGAATCAGGGCCTGCACCCCAAGTGCCTGTCCAACGCACTGGAGAGCGCCGGCACGGTCACCTCCGCACTGATTCCCTGGAACACCTGCGGCGTGTTCATCTCCACCACCTTGGGCATCGAACTGGTCATGTATGCGCCCTGGGCCGTGTTCAACTGGCTGATGCCCATCGCCGTTATCGTGATGGCGTTCATGGGCATTACTGTCTGCGATATGGATGGCGTGCGCCTGAACAAGAAGAAAAAGGCCGCCAAGGTCTGAGCATCACGGTCCGATCGAAAAAGAGCCCGCTTGCCGGCGGGCTCTTTTCCTGCCTCACAGGCGGAAAGATCCCCCTGCGCACCTTGCAAGATGTCTCAGGCTCTGTTAGAATAAGGACAGAGCGCCGTACACGTCTAAAAAAAGCCCATTGGGGGAGAGTCATCCTCATGAAGACATTATATCGTATCCTGCGCCTGCCCCCGGGGACGGAGGAGCAGTACGCCCTGGCCCATCACATCTGGATGGCCCTGGCCCTGACGGGATCGGGCTGCTGCGTGGGCCTGCTGTCCATGGCCGCCTCCCTCTACATCTATGAACCTATGTGGGAGCACCTGGTCTTGGAGGGCTTCTGCCGCGATCCTCTGTTCCCGGCGATGAACTGTCTGTTCCCGGTGCTGCTGATCTGGCTGTTCTACTTCCTCTCCGGCCGGGCCTGGGCCGCCTATCTGGGCTGCGCCCTCCCTGTGGCGGGGATCGTCCTGGCCAACTATTACAAGATCCGCCTGCGCACCGACCCTCTGCTGGCCTCCGACCTGCGGCTGGCCCTGGAGGCGGGGGATATCGTCGGGGGCTACGACCTGTCCCCTGGACGGCTGGCGGTCGTCTTCCTGGCCCTTCTGGCCCTGGGACTGATCGCCGCCCTCCTTTTGATGCCCCGGGGCGTGCGGCGCTGGGGGACGCGGATCTATGGCGCGGTCACCTGTCTGATCCTGACCGCAGTGGCTCTGGCCGGCCCCTACAGCAGCGACGTCCTCTATGAGCAGGCGGACAACGACGCTGTGATCAATCCCTGGTCCCCCGCAGAGCTCTATCTGTCCAAGGGCTGCGTCTACTCTTTCCTGCACAGCGGGAAGGATCTGTTCCCCTCTCCGCCCCAAGGCTACCAGAAGGCGGAGGCCGCCGCCGCTTGGGAGGAACTGGACAGCCACGATATCCCCCCGGAGGAGCAGGTGTCGGTGATGGCCTTCATGCTGGAAGCCTTCTGCGACATGACTGATTTCGACGCGCTGGCCGGGTACGAGGCGGTACAGGAGCTCTACGCCCCCTGGCACGCTCTGGAAGAGGGATCCGTCTCCGGCGACCTGCTGACCAACATCTTCGCCGGGGGGACGGTGGATACCGAGTGGGCCTTCCTCACCGGCTATTCCACCCATGAGGAACTCCGATCCGTCACCGACTCCTATGTCTGGTACTTCCGTGACCAAGGCTACCAGACCTTCGGCAGCCACCCGGGGCAGGAGTGGTTCTATAACCGGCAGAACGTGAATCGGGATCTGGGCTTCCAGGACTACCGGTTTTTGGAGAACTATTTCGCCCCCTTCCTCACCATCCCCGGCGCAGTGCGGGATTCTGATGCTTTCTTGTTCCAAGTAGACCTGGAGCAGCTCCAGGCTCGGCTGGAGGATGGCCCCTGCTTCTCCTTCTCAGTCACCTATCAGAACCACGGCCCCTATGAGACCGCCTTTACCCAGGGCCTGCGCCTCTTCGTCCCTGAGGAGACCGGCCTGAGCGAAGAGAGCTGCAACATCCTGAACAACTATTTTGACGGTCTGTCCCGCACCATCCAGGCGGTGACCGACCTGACCGGGGCCTTGGAGGAGATGGACGAGCCCGTCGTGCTGGTCCTCTTCGGCGACCACAAGCCATGGGCGGGCAACAACGCCTCGGTCTATGACGAACTGGGGATCGATCTCTACCTGTCCACTCTGGAGGGCCTGCGCAGCCGATACTCCACGCCCTATCTGATCTGGGCCAACTCCGCCGCCAAGGAGGTCCTGGGGAGGGACTTCGTGGGGGAGGGAGGCGACTTCTCCGCCTGCTTCCTCATGCCCAAGGTCTTCGACTCGTGCGGCTGGCAGGGCCCCGGCTTTATGGAGCTGTCCCGGCAGATGCGGGAGATCTCCCCGTTGCTCCACATCTCCGGCCGGTTCCTGGCAGACGGCGTCCTCACAGATGTCCTGCCGGAGGAGGAGATGGCCTTCTACCAGCGCTTCCTCCAGATCCAATACTATCGGGAGCATGAGGTCCGGGACTGACCGGCATGAAAACGCCCCCGCTCTGGAAAGAGCGGGGGCGTCCCTTCTCGTTATCGCAGGTAGTTCAGGGGGTTGACCGCAGTGCCGCGGACACGGACCTCGAAGTGGCAGTGGACGCCGGTGGACCGGCCGGTGGAGCCCGCCTTGGCCACGGTCTGGCCCTGGTAGACCTTCTGTCCCGCAGAGACCACCAAGCTGGAGTTATGGGCGTAGTAGGTCTGGGTACCGTTGTCGTGGGTGATGATGACCAGGTTGCCGTAGCTGCCCTTATAGCCGGCGAAGGTGACGGTGCCGCCGTCAGCCGCCTTGACCGCCTCGCCGTAGCTGGCATGGATATCCAGGCCGGAGTGGTAGCTGTAGCTGCCGAAGATCCGCCGGCCGCCGAAGTAGGAGTTGATCCGGTGGCTGCTCACCGGCCAGATATAGGTGCCCTTAGAGGCGGTCTTGGGCCGCTCCTTGGTGCCCACTGCCTTGACGGTCGTAGTAGGCTCCCGCAGGGTGGTCTTGCTGGTGACGGTGCGCTCCTGTTCATAGCCGTTGATGAAGGTCACATCCGCCTCCACCTCGGCCTCGCCCTTCTCGCCCTGGGTGACGATCTTGGAGTCGCCCTTATACATGGAGCTGTCCTCCACCGTCTCCACCGGGCATTCGATGGCCTCGGTATAGACCTGGTGCTCCACGGTCTGGACCGACAGAGCGGGGACGACCTCCTTCACGTTGAGGACATCGCCCACCATCAGGCGGTTCAGGCTGGCCTGGGGGTTGAGCGCCATCAGGTCGCTGAGGGACATATCATTGCGGTATGCGATCCCGTTATAGGTGTCGCCCTTCACCACGGTGTAGGTGGTCTCGCCGGTGGTATTGGCCTTCAGGGCCTCCTCCATCTCGCCCACGGTCATCAGGTCGTCCACAGCGTAGACAGCATCCACCGACAGTTCCTCTACGAATCCGGAGGCGGTGGTGTACTCAGTGACGTAGGCGGACTTGATCCCATCCAGCATCTCGTTGAGGGCACTCTCATCCTTCACCACTCCCACCACCTGGCCGTCCAGGGACACCTGGTAGGACCGGAGCTGGTCGCTGATCTCGTTGAGCTGGCCGTAGAAGTAGTTGCGGATGTCCTGCTCCTGGCTCAGGTCGCTCTTCAGGGTAAGGGCGAAGCTGTAGTCGATCTCCCCCTGGACCTGGTAGTCATAGCCCAGCAGTTCAGTGCCTCGGGCCTCCACGGTCTGGATGGCGTGGTCTACCATGCTCTGGTCGGCCACCACTCCAACCTCCTGGCCGTCTATGATGACGGCATAGCTGGTGGAGTAGAGCGTGGTCAGGGTGAGGGCAGCGCCCAAGGCCCCGGCCACCAGCAGGAAGGAGACAGGCCCCACCGCCAGGGTCCCGGCGGCCGCTCCATGGAACAGGTGGGTCCAGCGGCGGAAGTGGATCCGGGACCACTCCCGGGCCGCCTTGAGGTAGCGCTCCGCCTCCCGTCTGCGCTCCTGGAGGGTGGGCTTCTTTCCCTCCTCCCGGGGCTCCTGGCCTCTGACAGACACCGGAGCCTCCGCCTTGACCGGCTGGATCTGAGCCGGCTCCGCGGGCTTCTGAACCCCTTCCTTCGGCCGTCTCTGGCGGGGCTGTCCCTCCTCCGGCCTGGAATGGTGTCTCTGAGCGTCCATCTTTCGGGTCTTGGCACCTGTGCTCTCCTGCCTGAGCTCCTCTGGTCTCCGGGGATGGGCGGTCCGTCTGCGGACCTGATCCTTCACCTGGGCCATATCGATCACCTCACTGTGTAGGGTAGCTGTAAAAATTACAACGATGAAATAAGAGTTACAAAACGGTAACAATAATATACACATTTTTTCCTCTCCCGTCAACCCCCTTTTTCGTCAAGGGACTGGATATCCTTGAAAAAAATGCACAAAAATAGAACGCCGCGTGAGAGCACGCGGCGTTCTTCACCTCATTTGCAGTCGATTCGAGAAGATCCCCCAAGATATGGGACCATCCTGTTGGCAGAGCTCACATCAAGATCCGCAGAGCGAACACCAGTGTCATGAACACCACGGCCAGACTGGCACAGATGTCCAGTACCCAGCTCCGCTGCTCCCGCCGGGCCTGGCGGCGGTCCTCCCGGGCGGTGGTGAGCACCACCGGATGGAAAAGACGTTCCTCCATCTCTTCAGGAGCGGGCTCCGGGCTGCGAGCCAGACTGTCCCGCTGGGCCTGGGCGCGCCTGCGGCGCAGCTCCTCCAGGTCCACTATCTCCCCGGCGGGCTGGACATGGTCAGAGATAGGATAGTACATGGTCTGCATATATGTCCCCTCCACGATCCTTAAGATAAGGATATCATATGATAGATGGTGTCCAAAAGACCGGACTTTTATCCGCACCCTTGGAAAAGAACACTCGTTCCATACAGTAGTATACAACGTCCGTTCCAGATCGTCAAGAGGGGATTCAGATCTTTGTTCTAATTTTTTGCCGGCCGGGCACGCTCTGGAGAGGGGAGCTCTTTTCCTTAATATACAGAGCCTGGAAGGGAATGGGGATCCCCTTTGTACGTGTTTTTTCTCCATCCGTGTTGCTTTTTTGATGGGATAGGGGTATAATGCTCTGGCTGATCGAGAATCTACAGATCTGAGGTGCATTTCCCATGAAAAATGAGAGATTACGAAATATCGCCATCATCGCCCACGTGGACCACGGCAAGACCACCCTGGTGGACGAGATGCTCAAGCAATCCGGGGTCTACCGGGAGAACCAGGCCGTGGTGGACCGGGTGATGGACTCCAACGACCTGGAACGCGAGCGGGGCATCACCATCACCGCCAAGAACACCGCCGTGCAGTACGGCGACGTGAAGATCAACATCGTGGACACCCCGGGCCATGCCGACTTCGGCGGCGAGGTGGAGCGGATCTTGAAGATGGTCAACGGGGTCATCCTGCTGGTGGACGCCGCCGAGGGCCCCATGCCCCAGACCCGCTTCGTCCTGTCCAAGGCCCTGGAACTGGGCCACAAGGTGATCGTGGTGGTGAACAAGATCGACCGCCCCGACCAGCGGGTGTATGAGGTGATCGACGAGTGTCTGGAGCTGCTGCTGGACCTGGACGCCACCGACGAGCAGTTGGATTCCCCCATGCTCTTCTGCTCCGGCCGCCAGGGCACCGCCTCCGTCCAGCCTGACGTGGCGGGCAGCGACCTAAAGCCCCTCTTTGAGACCATCCTCGACTATATCCCCGCCCCCGAGGTGGACCTGGAGGCCCCCTTCCAGATGCTGGTATCCTCTATCGACTACAACGAGTTCGTGGGCCGGATCGCCATCGGCCGGATCGAGCGGGGGACCGTCAGGCAGAACCAGGAGATCGCGGTGTGCAACTACCACCACCCTGACGACGCCCCCATGAAGGCCAAGGCCACCGCCCTCTATGAGTTCGACGGTCTGGCCAAGGTCCCGGTGCAGGAGGCCGCCGCCGGCAACATCATCGCCCTGAGCGGCATCGGCGACGTGACCATCGGCGACACCATCTGCGCCCCGGAACGGGTGGAGCCCGTCCAGTTCGTCCAGATCTCCGCCCCCACCATCGAGATGACCTTCTCGGTGAACGACTCCCCCTTTGCCGGACGGGAGGGCAAGTTCGTCACCAGCCGCCAGCTCCGTGACCGGCTCTTCCGGGAGACCCTGAAGGACGTGTCTCTGAAGGTGTCTGAGGTGGAGGGATCCACCGACTCCTTCAATGTGGCCGGCCGGGGAGAGATGTCCCTGTCCATCCTCATCGAGACCATGCGCCGGGAGGGCTACGAGCTCCAGGTGTCGCCCCCCCGCGTCCTCTATCAGGAGGTGGACGGCATCAAGTGCGAGCCCATCGAGCGAGTGGTCATCGATGTGCCCACCGACTATGTGGGGGCCGTCATGGAGAAGCTGGGCTCCCGCAAGGGGGAGTTCGTCACCATGAATCCTGTGGGCAGCCGCACCAAGCTGGAGTTCCTGGTCCCCGCCCGGGGCCTGTTCGGCTACCGCAGCGAGTTCCTCACTGACACCAAGGGGGAGGGCATCATGGCCTCCGTCTTCGACAGCTACGCCCCTGTGAAGGGCGAGATCAGCCGCCGGTCCACCGGCTCCCTGGTGGCCTTCGAGACGGGCGAGGCGGTCACCTACGGCCTGTTCAACGCCCAGGAGAGGGGCGCCCTGTTCATCGGAGCCGGTACCCCGGTCTACGGCGGCATGATCGTGGGGGAGTGCCCCAAGGCAGAGGACATCTCGGTCAATGTGTGCAAGAAGAAGCAGCTGACCAACATGCGGGCCTCCGGCTCTGACGAGGCCCTGCGTCTGGTCACCCCCCGGCAGCTCTCCCTGGAGCAGTGTCTGGAGTTCCTGGCCGACGACGAACTGCTGGAGTGTACCCCAGAGAATCTTCGCCTGCGCAAGCGCCTGCTGGACCACGGCGCCCGGATGCGGGAGGCCTCGAAGAAAAAGGGCTGAATGAAAACGTTCTGTATCCTGTGACTGATAGGATACGGAACGTTTTTACTTTCAAAGATGCTGCCATACTTCTCTCTCCTCGTATAGAAAGAAATATGGATCCATCCGCGGCCTATAAAGTGTCAGGCGCGTCCCGTTCTGGGACGCGCCTGGTCATCCGGTCATATCACGCCGAAGCGGTCCATGGGCCACAGGGCGAAGACCACCTTGCCCAGCACATAGCCGGTGTCCACGGTGCCCAGCCGCTCGTCCCGGCTGTCGGTGGAGTTGTTCCGATTGTCCCCCATGACGAAGATCGAGCCCTCCGGGACCTCCCAATGGGTCTGCTGGGTGGTGGTGAAGGGGGGACGGTACATCTCCTCTTTGATATAGGGCTCCTCCAGGCGGACGCCGTCTACATAGACCGACCCGGTGTCATAGTCGATATCCACCGTCTGTCCGCCAGTGGCGATGACCCGCTTGACGATGGCCCGAGGCTCGTTCCAGCCGGTCAGGACGACGGAGGTCTTGTTGAGCACCACGATGTCCCCCTGTTTCGGGGCGTAGCCCAGAGACCAGATCAGCATGACCTCTCCGTCGCGCAGGGTATCGTCCATCGAGGGGCCGTCCACCCGGGTGAGCCGGGCCACACAGTTGAACAGCAGCACCGCCCCGATCACACAGCCTAAAAAGAGCTGGAGCCACTCATAGAGATCCGCTCCCGGTTGGCGGGGTGGCTCCTCTTCCTCACCGGGCCCCTCTCCGGAGCCCTCCTCCGCATCTTCGCCGTCGGCCTCCCCCTGGGGGGACCGTTGGGAGGCGTCCTCCTCAGGGGAGGGGAGGGCCAGTTCCTCTTCCTCCCGAGACAGCTCATCATAACCATCCATCGGCGGCATCCCTCCTTCCTTGATATCATCCTTGCTATTATAGCCGCCTTTGGTGGAAATTGCAACCTCGCCTCTCTGGAAAACCAGAGAGGAGGAAGGGATTTTTTTCGTCCCCGGTGTATGATCCGCCTCCGCTCTGTCCACAATAGGCTTCGGAGGTGGTTTTTTGAAAAACCAGAGCTTTTTGAAAAAGCTGGGCGATTTCGCACTGGGAAAGGGCTTCTACATAGTCCTGTTCCTGTGTGTCGCCACCATAGGAATCTCGGGCTATTACCTGCTCCAGACCGTTTTGGGCTCCACTGTTCCTGACACCTCCCCAGTAGGGGGAGACGCTTCTGTCACCATCCCAGATCAGAGCTACACTAGGCCCTCGATCACCATCCCGGATCCGATCCAAAACCAGGAGGAGGATCCCCCCGTCTCCGGACAGACGCCCATCGTCCAGCCGGACGACCCGGCGCCGGTGAAGGACCCCGATCCTCAGCCGGAACAGCAGGGGACCGTGTCTAAGGTCTTCACCTGGCCGGTACGGGGAGCGGTGCTCCGGGACTACAGCATCGAGGTCCTGTCTCTGGACCCCACCCTGGGAGACTGGCGGACCCACGGCGGGCTGGATATCGCCGCCGCTCAGGGGGTACAGGTGCTGTCCATCAGCGCGGGCACTGTGGACCAGGTCTACCAGGACGGCCTCATGGGCACGACCGTGGTGGTGGACCACGGCGGCGGCCTCCAGTCCTGGTACTGCAACCTGGATCCGGAGGTGATCGTGGAGGCCGGCGACACAGTGGAGATCGGCGGGCCCTTGGGCACCGTGGGGTCCTCCGCCATCGCCGAGGTGGGGGTGGAGTCCCACCTGCACCTGGAGACCATCCTAGACGGCCAGCCGGTGGATCCCAGGGACTATCTGGAATGATGGAACGCCGCAGAGCTCTCGCTCTGCGGCGTCCTTTTTCCCCTTACCCACCCCGCGAGACCGGCGTCCGGTGATGATAAAAAGTGTCTCGAAGACGTGAACATACAGGTGTGATGATACCGGACCTGACGATGAGCTGGGATTCGGACCCAAGCAAAGTCCCGTTCGCTTACCATGACGCCTGATGGCTCCGGCGCGGAGCTGACGCCCGCTTCCCGCGTATCCAAGATCCACATATCCCTCTGTGAGAGGCTCCTCACATCAGCTCTGTGGTCCAGTTCTTCTCCTGGATGGTCTCCTCCAGCTCCCGCAGCTCCTTGGCCAAGGCGTCCACCTGCTTTTGCAGCTGGCGGACGTTGACGGTGCTCTTCACCTTGATCTCGCTGACAGAGTGGCGGCGGACCAGGGCGCTGGCGCTGTCCAGGAACCCGCGCAGGATGGACAGTTTGCTTTTGAGACAGTCCCGCTTAGCCAGCAGGTCGGACAGGGTGGTCCCGTCCCCCGCCCGGGTGGAATTATTGGTGCGGTTGATGGCGGAGATCAGCTCCTCCAGCCGGGTATAGTCCCCGTCCAGCTCTTTCAGCAGCTCCATGGGGTCCTCGGCGGGCCGTTCCCCCTCCTGGACCAGGGCGTTGTTGTTCAGCCGGCTCTCCAGCTGGCGGATCCTCGTTTGCAGCTCCGACCGCTGGGACAGGGCGTTGGCTAGTTTCATAGACGTTCACTCCTTCGCCCCCTGGACCGGGAGCCGCTATCCATATGCTATAAATTTTTATGCTGGGCCAGTTTTGGGAGCAGATCCAGCAGGTATGTGCTAAATTGAGACAAAAAATATGTTATCATAAAAAGCGTTTTTTCATAATCTTTATTCCTCCTCAACAACTAAAAACTCACTGGATATCTTAAATTCATACAGATCATCATCGTACATAATGATCGTAAATCTGTAATTTCCCGGAATGATTTTCCGATAAAAGCCTGGACAAACGGAAACAGTCGTAGTGCTGCCAGGAAACAAAACCCGTTTTATCAAGTTTATCATCTCAGGTCCATCTTTTCTAAATGGTACTTGATACCATATTTCGTCGATTTTTATCTCCAAATCATTTGCTTCGATCTTGTTTTTTTCTTTATCAAAATATAGATCACTTTTCCAATTCCACACCTTAGTGCTTTCATTTTTTATTTCAAATTCAAACACCTCTGTTTCACTTGTCATGATCTTTTCACTTGAGATAGAAACACCAAAATTACTCATTGGATATCCGTTCTGATTCTTTGATTCACATAAATTTTCTTTTGATAGGCTTTCCTCCTGTTCTTCTTGTTTGATCTCCTTATGATGATACAGTATCACCCCCAAAAATAAACATAAACTCAGTCCTCCTCCGATCATGATTTTTTTCAGCATTACTTCCTCACGATCATAATAAATATCATTTGATCTTTTATGGATCATACCACAAGATCCAATTTTATTCTATGGAAAATTTCAACAAAATAGCTATAAATGAGTAGATCCATGATACACACAAGATCTTTGTCCTTTGCTTTCTAAGCAGAGACAAGATATTTGAAGATCAGATCATGTGTCTTCTCTATACGGACAAATTTGTGCATCTTTCAGATCTGCTCATTTATAGCAATGATATCCTTTCTCTATTTACAAAATCAGTTGGCGTTTTTCTCTTCTGGATCCGCCGCAGTATCCAGACAATCCTCCCGGTCGGCCAGGGCCAGGGAGATCACCTTGTCCCCCTCCTCTTTGAAGCGCATGACGATCACGCCCTGGGTGGCCCGGCCGGCCATCCGGATGGCGTCCACATGGGTGCGGATGAGGATCCCCGCCTGGGTGACCAGCAGCAGGTCCTCAGAGCCGTCCACCACCTTGACCCCCACGATGGGGCCGGTCTTGTCGGTGATCATATAGTTCTTGATGCCCAGGCCGCCCCGGTTGGTGATTCGGTACTCCTCTACCGGGGTGCGCTTTCCAAAGCCCTTCTCGGTGATGGACAGCACGGTCCGCCCCTCGGTCATCCTGGCGGCGCCCACCACATAGTCCCCCTCCCGGAGGCGGATGCCCCGGACGCCCACGGCGTCCCGGCCCATGGGCCGCACGTCGTTCTCGTCGAAGCACACCGCCATGCCGTCGTGGGTGGCGATCAGGATCTTTTTGTTCCCGTCGGTCTCCCGGACACAGACCAGCTCGTCCCCCTCCTCCAGCCGCAGGGCACGGATTCCGTTGTTCCGCAGATTTTTCAGGGTGTGGACGGGCAGACGCTTCACCGTGCCCTGGCGGGTGACCATGAAGAGGTACAGCTCCTCGCCCTCGTGCTCCCGGTAGTGGAGCATGGTCTGCACCCGCTCCCCCTGCTCCACCTGGAGGATGTTGATGATGTTGGTGCCCTTGGCTGTCTTGCCGCTCTCGGGGATCTGATAGCCCTTTTTCCGGTATACCTTGCCGGTATCAGTGAAGAAAAGGATATAGTCGTGGGTGGAGGCGGTGAACACATCCACCACATAGTCCTCCTCCCGGGTGGTGATGCCCTTCTTGCCCATCCCCCCCTTGGACTGGGCGGCGTATTCGCTCACCGGGGTGCGCTTGATATACCCCGCCTGGGTGAGGGTGAAGACGCACTGCTCCTCCTCGATCAGGTCCTCGATGTCGATCTCGTCCTCCACGTCCTGGATCTCGGTGACCCGGTCGTCGCCGTACTTGTCCCGGATAGCGGTGAGCTCTTCCTTCAGGACTCCCCGCAGCATCTCCTCGGAGGCCAGCAGCTGGTTGAAGTAGGCGATCCGCTCCTCCAGTTCCTTATATTCCGCCTCCAGCTTCTCCCGGTTCAGCCCCTGGAGGGCGATGAGCCGCATGTCGCAAATGGCCTGGGCCTGGACGTCGTCCAGCCCAAAGCGCTCCATCAGCCGCTCTTTGGCGTTGTCGTAGCTGCTGCGGATGATGCGGATGACCTCGTCGATGTTGTCCTGGGCGATGAGCAGGCCCTCCAGCAGGTGGGCGCGCTCCTGGGCTTTTTTCAGGTCATATCTGGTCCGACGGATGATCACCTGCTCCTGATAGGCGATATACTCGTCCAGAATGTGCCTCAGGGACATGATCCTGGGCTGGAGCTTGCCGTTGACTTCCACCAGGGCCAGCATGTTGATGGCGAAGGTGGTCTGGAGCTGGGTCTGGGCGAAGAGGCGGTTGATCACCACCTGAGGATTGGCGTCCCGCTTCAGCTCGATGACGATACGCATCCCGTTCCGGTCGGTCTCGTCCCGGATGTCGGAGATGCCCTCCAGCCGCTTGTCCTCCACCTGGTCGGCCATGCTCTTGATCAGCATCCGCTTGTTCACCTGGTAGGGGATCTCGGTGATGACGATTCGGGTGCGGTCCTTGCCGAACTCCTCGAACTCGTGGCGGGCCCGGATGGTCACCCGGCCCCGGCCGGTGGCGTAGGCCGCCCGGATGCCCGCCCGGCCCATGATGATGGCCCGGGTGGGGAAGTCGGGGCCGTGGATGTGTTCCATCAGATCGGCCAGGGTGGCTTCAGGATCGTCCAGCACGCAGACAGCGGCATCGATCACCTCCCGCATATTGTGGGGAGGGATGTTGGTGGCCATGCCTACCGCGATGCCGCTGGAGCCGTTCACCAGCAGGTTGGGGAAGCGGGAGGGCAGGGTGCGGGGCTCTTTCCGGGTCTCGTCGAAGTTGGGCTCCCAATCCACCGTGTCCTTCTCGATGTCTCGGAGCATCTCGTCGGAGAGCTTGGACATCCTCGCCTCGGTATAACGGTAGGCCGCCGGGGGGTCGCCGTCGATGGAGCCGAAGTTGCCGTGTCCGTCCACCAGCATATACCGCATGGAGAAGTCCTGGGCCAGCCGGACCAGGGCGTCGTAGACGCTCTGATCTCCGTGGGGATGGTAGCGGCCCAGCACGTCGCCCACGCAGGTGGCCGACTTCTTGAAGGGCTTATCCGCCGTCAGGTTGTCCTCGTACATGGCATAGAGGATCCGCCGGTGGACGGGCTTCAGGCCGTCCCGCACGTCGGGGAGCGCCCGGCCCACGATCACCGACATGGCATATTCGATATAGGAGTTCTCCATCTCCGGGACCAGAGAAGAGGTGACGATCTTCTGGTCCGGATAGCGGATCTCCTCGGGGTCGTATTGGGGTTTTTTGCTCATTTATTGTGTTCCTCCTTGTTAGAGGTATTCTCCAAAGGCTCCTTTGGAAAGGAGCTGTCAGCCGCAGGCTGACTGAGGATTGTATTTCGCCGCAGGCGAAATGTGCAAAGCAAAAAAGTTTTGCAAACAGGTATTACTTCGTATGTTTTGCTTCACAAAACGCGATCCTCCGCCCCAGTGTGCGCACTGGGGCACCTCCTTTCACCGCGCAGCCGTTGGCAGCTCTGCCGCTTACGGCTATCGCGTCCCCCTTGCAGGGAAAAGGAGGCTTTTTGCGCTCTCCTGGTGAGCTGTTAATAATCCAGATTCACCGCATATTTGGCGTTGCGCTCGATGAACTCCTTCCGGGGCTCCACCTTCTCGCCCATGAGGATGGTGAAGGTCTCGTCGGCCCGGACGGCGTCGTCCAGCTCGATGCGGCGCAGGGTGCGGCGCTCCGGATCCATGGTAGTCTCCCACAGCTCGTGGGGGTCCATCTCGCCCAGGCCCTTGAAGCGGCTGATGTCCACCTTGGCGTTAGGGTTATCCCCCCGCAGCTCGGCGGACATCCGGTCCCGCTCCTCCTCGGAGAAGGCCAGCCGGACCTGCTTGCCCCGGGTCAGCTTGAACAGGGGGGGGACGGCGGAATAGACGTAACCGTTCTCGATCAGGGGCCGCATGAATCGGAAGAAGAAGGTGAGGAGCAGGGTACGGATATGGGCGCCGTCCACGTCGGCATCGGCCATGATGATGACCTTGTGGTAGCGCAGCTTGCTCAGGTCGAAGTCGTCCCCGATCCCCGCCCCCAGGGCGGCGATCACGGGGGTGAGCTTGTCGTTGCCGTATACCTTGTCTGCCCGGGCCTTCTCCACGTTGAGCATCTTTCCCCACAGGGGGAGGATGGCCTGGAACCGGGAATCCCGCCCCTGGGTGGCAGAGCCGCCGGCGGAGTCGCCCTCGACGATATAGATCTCGGTGAGCTCCGGATCGGCCTCGTTGCAGTCCCGGAGCTTATCGGGCATGGCCGCGCCCCCCAGGGCGGTCTTCCGGCGCACCGATTCCCGGGCTTTCCGGGCGGCCTCCCTGGCCCGATTGGCCATGAGGGCTTTATCCAGGATGGCCCGGCCCACCGACGGGTTCTCCTCCAGGAAGATCTCCAGCTTCTCGCTGACGACGTTGTTCACCAAGGTGCGCATCTCGCTGTTGCCCAGCTTGGTCTTGGTCTGGCCCTCGAACTGGGCCTCGGTGAGCTTGACCGAGATCACCACAGACAGGCCCTCCCGGCAGTCGTCACCGGAGACCTTCTCGTCCTCCTTGAGCATCTTGATCTTCCGGCCGTAGGCGTTGAGCACGTTGGTGAGGGCCCGGCGGAAGCCCTCCTCATGCATCCCTCCCTCAGCGGTGTGGACGTTGTTGGCGAAGGAGGCCATAGTCTCCTGATATCCGTCGTTGTACTGCATGGCGATCTCAGCCATGGAGTCCTCCCGGGCGCCGGACATGTAGATCACATCGCTGTGGAGAGGGTCCTTGTTCCGGTTGATGAAGGTGATGAACTCCCGGATGCCCCCCTCATAGCACATATCGTCCTCCTGCTCCTGGCCGGGGCGCAGATCCACCGTCTGGATCCGCAGGCCGGCATTCAGGAAGGCCTCCTCCCGCATCCGGGTGTGGAGGGTGTCATAGCTGTACTCCAGAGTGTCGAACATCTCAGGGTCTGGTTTGAAGGTGACGGTAGTGCCGGTGTGGTCGGTCCTGCCCACCACCTTCATCTCCTGGGTGATCTTTCCCCGGGAGAACTTCATCTCATAGATCTCCCCGTTCTTGTGGACCTGGACCTCCAGCCACTCAGACAGGGCGTTGACCACACTGGCGCCCACTCCGTGGAGGCCGCCGGAGACCTTATACCCGCCGCCGCCGAATTTTCCGCCGGCGTGGAGGACGGTGAAGACCACCTCCAGGGCGGGGCGGCCCGTCTGGGGCTGGATGTCCACCGGGATCCCCCGGCCGTTGTCGGTGACAGTGATGGTGTTCCCTGGGTTGATGGTCACGGTGATATCGGTGCAGTGGCCGGCCAGGGCCTCGTCGATGGAATTGTCCACGATCTCGTAGACCAGGTGGTGCAGGCCGGACTCTGAGGTGGATCCGATATACATGCCCGGGCGCTTGCGCACCGCCTCCAGGCCCTCCAGGACCTGGATCTCCGATCCGCCATACTCGTGATCGGTCTGTGTGGTGTTCAGTTCGTTCAGCTGATTCAGTTCTTCAGACATAATCTTCCTCCGCGATGGAAATTCTGTAGGGGCGGCCTCTGGCCGCCTGAGATCCTATTTCCCGCCCGTTCGATCCGGCGGCGGACGGCCAAAGGCCGCCCCTGCAGCGTCAATCCAGTTCCTCATCCTCCAGGTCGGCGGTGTCGTGGCAGCCGTCCCCGCCGCCTCCCACCAGCTCGGTGGTGCGCATCCGCCGCTTGTCCTTGGCTGTCTCCACGTTCCGGTGGATCAGCTCCTTCACCTCCCGGGGCCGTTTGATGTTCTTCAGGTCCAGATGGGGGATGCTCTTGTCAGAGGAGATGACGCATACCGTCCCCACTCCGAAGATCCGCTGGCCCAGACTGATGTTCAGCTGCAGGTCCCGCACCCGATAGAGCAGCACTTCATCCGACTTGATGTTGAGCAGGCCGGTCTCACAGAACAGCCGGTCTTCACTCAAACTGTATTTGGTGAAGGACAGGGGCAGCCCCAGATGACGCTTGCGGTCCTTCCACAGATATTCGATGGATCCCATATCGTGACCTCCTTGTTTTTAAGGCTGATAACATATCTTGTCCCCCGCAGGACAAGGCTCCTTTTCCCCGCAAGGGGGACGCCTCCCTTGGCAAGGGAGGCTGATCTATTCCGACCCGTCTCGCTCCGCCCGGTGGGCCAGGGTGGCGGAGGAGAGGGGGGAGATGTAGACCACCGGCTCCCCCCAGCGGCTGTCCGCCAGGATGAAGGACCGGGGCAGATCCTCGGTGAGCCAGATGGTCCGGCCCTCTGCCTCCGCCCGCTCCAGAAACTCCCGTGTCTTGTGCGCCCAGCTGGCGTTGTCCAGGTCGAAGATGCCTAAAATATCCCGTTCGGGGATGACGGCAGATCGACTCAAATGCAGATACATGGGGCCTATCCCTCGCTCTCGCCTTCGTTTTTATGTCCTTCCCCGCTGCCGGACCTGCTGAGATATACGAGCCACCCTGCGACGACCCCGATAAAGAGAGCTGCGAATATCCCGCCGACAAAAAATACGGTGATGCCCGCCCCTGTGGGGCAGCCTATCGTCCCTTCAGGCGGGCCCCTCCGTGAAGAAAGGACCCAGACCAGAAAGACAAAAGCGGCGATGGTCGGGATCAGCTTCACTGCCGCATATCTGCATTGGCAGAACAAATATTGTACAGCAAAGACCAGGAGAGTCGGGATCGAAAAGTAGACGAGAAACATGAGAAATATCATACCTTCCTCCTAGGCCAGCCTTCCGTCGTGGATATGGAAGGCCCTGCCCCCCTCCAGGCCCTCCAGCTTTTCTTCCTCGCAGCAGGTGATGAACACCTGCCCGCCCCGGATCCGGTTGAGGAC
This sequence comes from bacterium 1xD42-67, assembly GCA_003612335.1. GTDB lineage: Bacteria > Bacillota > Clostridia > Oscillospirales > Oscillospiraceae > Lawsonibacter. Next base: position 59,084 of record RAYO01000016.1, on the reverse strand, counting down.
GAAGGCCTGCCGTCTGGGGTCCAGCTCAGAGAGGACGTCGTCCAGCAGGAGGACGGGCCACTCCCCGGTCTCCTCCTGGAAGATCTCCCGCTGAGCCAGCTTGAGGGACAGGGCGGCGGTGCGGGTCTGGCCCTGGGAGGCGTAGGTCTTGGCGCTCCTCCCGCCGATGGTGACGGCCAGATCGTCCTTGTGGGGGCCGGACAGACACTGCCGGCTGTCGATCTCCGCCTTGCGGTGCTTCTCCTGGTGCTCCAGCAGGAGGGGGAGCAGCTCCCGAGGCGGGGCCAGGGGATCCTCCACCGTGGACACCGTCTCATACTCCAGGCCCAGCTCCTCCCGGCCCCCGGAGAACTCCCTGTGGATGGCAGGGGCCCGCTCCCGCAGGCGCTTGATGAAGTGGGCCCGGTAGTGGATGAGGATGGACCCGGTCTGGGCCATACGCAGATCGAAGTCGTCCAGCAGCTGGAGGAGAGAGGGGTCCTCCGGCCAGTCCCGGAGGATCCGGGTCTTGTGGTCATAGAGCCGGTCATGCTCCGCCAGGGCCTGGGCGTATCGGGGCCGCAGCTGGCAGATCGCCCCGTTGAGGAACTTCCGCCGCTCCGCCGCCCCCGCTCGGATGAGGGACAGATCCTCGGGACAGAAGAGCACCGTGTCCAGGATCCCCGCCAGCTCCCCGGCGCTCTTCAGCTTCACGCCGTTGGAATAGAGCTGCCGGCCCCGGCCCCGGAAGAGGCGGGCCTCCAGCACGAAGTCCCGCCCCCGGCTGAGGATCCCCCCCTTGACGAACGCGGAACCCATGTCCAGCATGATCATCTCCCGGTCGTACCGGGCCCGGTGGGACCGGGCGGCAGAGAGATAGGCGATGGATTCCAGCAGGTTGGTCTTCCCCTGGGCGTTGTCCCCATAGATCAGGTTGACCCGGGGGTCGAACTCTGCTTCCAGATGGGCGTAGCTGCGGAAGGAGCCCAGCTCTAACCGCTCGACGATCACGTGACGACCAGCTCCGTCTCACCGTCGACCGCCGCCCGGTCTCCGGGGCGCAGCTTCTTCCCCCGCATGGTGCAGGGCTCTCCGTTGACCGTCACCCGGCCCTCCTGGACGATCAGCTTGGCGTCTCCCCCTGTCTCCACCGCTCCGGCGAACTTGAGCAGGTCCTGGAGCTTGATATATTCGGTGTGTATCTTAATCTCGTGTGTCTCCATCTCGTTCTCCTTCACTGTTTCGTCCTGCGGTCAGAGCTCCCGCTCTGTATGACAAGAGGCGGACGGGTATCAGTTCGCCTTCAGCCGCACCGGCAGGACCATATAGGTGAAATCCTCTTCCCCTTCTGCAGGGAGGATGACACAGGGGGCCACGCCGGAGGTGAACTCCATGCGGAGCTTGTCGGCGGGGGCGGCCTTCAGGGCGTCCATGAGATATCTGTTGTTGAAGCCGATCTCCAGCCCGCCGCCATCGCCGGCGATGGGGCACTGGTCGGCGGCGTCGCCGATGGCGGTCCTGGTGGTGATGGACACGATCCCATCCCCGAAGACACAGCGCAGAGGGGACTTGAGCTTCTCGCTGATGATAAGGGACACCCGGTCGATGGAGGCCAGCAGGGCCCGGGCGTCCACCTCCACCTTGACCGTGTTGTTCCGGGGGATGGCGTTGCGGTAAGCCAAAAAGTCCCCCTCCAGCCGGCGACAGACCAGGACAGTGTCGCCGGTGCGGAACATGACGTGCCGGGCCCCCTGGGTGATGACCACATCCCCCTCGCCGGAACAGATCCTCTCCACCTCATTGAGGGCGGAGCCGGGGACCACGAAAGAGAAGGCATCCGCCCCCTTCTTCTCCTCCACCCCCTCGTGGCGCAGGGCCAGGCGGTAGCCATCCACCGATACCACAGTGAGACCGGTGTCGTCCACTTCGAAGAGGGAGCCGGTGTGGATGGGCCGGCTCTCGTTGTCACTGACGGCGAAGAGGGTCTGGCCGATCATAGACCGCAGCACCGGCTGCTTGATGGTCAGCGCGTTCTGCTGGTCCACGTTGGGCAGCTCGGGGAACTCCTCCGGATCGGTGCCCAGGATATTGAACTCGGACAGGCCGCATCTGATGTTCACTGTGTACCCCTGGGAGGAGAACACCACCACGTCGTCGGGGAGCTTGCGGACGATCTCCCCGAAGAGGCGGGCGGACAGCACCAGCGAGCCCTCCTCCCCGATCTCAGCGGGGACGGCGGCCTGGATCCCCGTCTCCAGGTCGTAGCCGGTGAGGCGCAGGGACTGGCCCGCTTCGATCAGGATCCCCTCCATGGCTTGGATGGAGCTCTTGGCGGCCACTGCCCGGGAGGTGATGGATACCGCGGCAGAGAGCAGGGCCTTTTCGCAGGAGAATTTCATATGCAGTTCCTCCGTTCTCTCTCCGCCATAGGGGAGGAGAGGATATTTTTTTAGTAACAGTAGTCCGTAGGCGAAAAAAATGTGGAAAGACGGCGCAGACCCATGGGGCTGTAAGGAGAGCGGGCCCACAGGGGGTGTGGAGGGGATCGGAAGCTTTTCCACAGGGGCGTTTTTTATCCACATCTCTCCACGAAGATCCCACAAAAGGATGTGGAGAGCGGGGGCAGAGGACGCCCTCTATTCATATCTGGCATTGATGTTGGTGGTGATGTCTTTGACGATCTCCGCCTTCTCCGGGTCGTTCTTCACCAGGGCCTCGATCCGGTTGAGGGCGTTGAGGACGGTGCTGTGATCCCGGCCGTTGAATTCCACGCCGATCTCTTTGAGAGAGAGGTTGGTCATCCGGCGTATCAGATAGATGGCGATCTGCCGGGCCAAGGAGACGTCCTTGGAGCGGCCCTGGCCCCGGAGGACGGCGGGCTCGATATTGTAGAAATTGCAGACCTCCTGGATGATGATGTCGGCGGTGGGCAGGATGTCGGATTTTTCCTTGAAGATGTCCTTCACCGCCCGGATGACGGTGTTCTTGTCCACCGTGTCGCCGATCAGGTCCTGATAGGCCATGATCTTGTTCACCGTCCCTTCGATCTGCCGGACGTTGGCGGTGATGTTCTCGGCGATGAGCTGGATCAGGAAGTCGGGCAGCTCCATCCCCATCCGGATGGCTTTGTTGCGGATGATGGCCACCCGGGTCTCGTAGTCCGGGGGGACGATATCGGCCAGCAGGCCCCACTCGAAGCGGGTCTTCAGCCGGTCCTCCAGCCGGAGCATCTCCTTCGGCGGCCGGTCGGAGGTGAATACGATCTGCTTCTTCAGCTCATAGAGGGTGTTGAAGGTATGGAACATCTCCTCTTGGGTAGAGTCGCGGCCGGCGATGAACTGTACGTCGTCCATGAGGAACACGTCCGCGCCCCGGTATTTCTCCCGGAACTCCTGATTGCGGCCCTCCCGGATGGCGGCTACCAGCTCGTTGGTGAAGGCGTCTCCCTTCACGTAGATCACCTTGAACTGGGGGTGGGCGGCGTGGATGGTGTGGGCGATCGAGTAGAGCAGGTGGGTCTTGCCCAGACCGGAGTTGCCGAAGATGAACAGGGGGTTATAGCTCCCGCCGGGGTCGTCGGCCACCTTCCGGGCGGCGGCGTGGGCGAACTTGTTGGAGGCACCCACGACGAAGCGCTCGAAGGTATATTCCTCTGTCCCCGGGAGGAAGGAGCTGGGTTTCGCCTCCTTCTGGAAGGTGTCCAGTTCCCCTTCGGTGAGGACATCCACCTGGAAGTCGGCGGAGAAGAGCTCGTGGAGCGCCTGCTGGATGGGGACCAGATACCGGGCGGCGATGATGTCCCGCTTGAAACGGGTGGGGCTGTACAGGACGAAGCGGCTCTCCTCCAGGGCGACGGCGGAGGCGTCGTCGAACCAGGTGTTCAGGGTGGTGGCCGTCATCTCGGCCCCCATGAGGGACTTCACTTTGTCCCATACTTCAGCGGCGGGATCCATAGCGTTCCTCCTTGATAGACGTCAAAAAAGCGGCGGGGCCGCTTTTCGGGGTCAAAAAATAGCGTTTTTTCCACTCCTTCCATTATACCAAAAAAAGGGCGGTCCAGCAAGATATTTCGCGATCTTTTATTTTAAATGTATCCAAGAGGGGGGGCATCGATCGTGGAGGCGGCTCCAAAGGGCTACAAGATGTTGACAGAAGGGGGGATCTGATAAAATATCCTCTCTCCAGAGGCAAAAATATGGTTGACAGAGGCGGCCTCTATCCGCTATAATGATGGACGTATCTTTTGGGGGCAGGATCTGTGGGCCTGTCTCCAAGGGGCGATACATGCAGACCGCAGCCCCGCGGGGGCTGTTGTTGGGCCGGAAGAGCCGGCTTGAGATCGAATGAGGAGGTGTCCCCCATGCTTCGTACCTATCAGCCCAAAAAGCGCCAGCGCTCCAAGGAGCACGGCTTCCGCAAGCGTATGGCTACCCGCAACGGCCGCAAGGTGCTGGCCCGCCGCCGCGCCAAGGGCCGCGTCCGCCTGACCCACTGAGGGGAGGGGACCGGCACACAGCCGGTCCTTGGATGAGACGGGATAGAAGGACACAGTGGATATAGCGCACACAGCAGGGGCGTGGGAAATATTCCCCCGCCCTATATGTGCATATGCGCCTTTCAACGGAGGACAGCATGGAACATACCATCTCCCTAAAGCAGAATCATGAGTTCCGCCGGCTGTACAACAAGGGGAAGAGCGCTGTGTCCCCCTATTTCGTCATCTACTGCCGGAAGAACGGCCGGCCGGTGAGCCGGCTGGGCATCACCACCGGGGTGAAGTTGGGCAACGCCGTCAAGCGCAACCGGGCCCGCCGCCGGATCCGTGAGCTGTACCGCACCCGCGAGGAGGAGCTGCTCTCCGGCTACGACGTGGTGATCGTGGCCCGTGCCCGGGCGATCTACGGCCGGCACAGCGAGCTGGTCCGCAGCTTCGGTCAGCTGGTGAAGAAGCTGGGCCTCCTGGCTCCGAAAGGGGACAGGCCCCGATGAGATCCCTCCTCCTGGCCCTGATCCGCTGTTACCGGCGGTCCCTCTCCCCCCTGCGCCCCCCTTGCTGCCGCTTCATCCCTACCTGTTCAGAATATGCTCTGGAGGCGGTGGAGAAGTATGGCGCGGCGAAGGGGAGCTGGCTGGCCCTGCGCAGGCTCGCGCGGTGCCACCCTTTCCACCGGCAGGAGTCCGTCGAATATGACCCTGTGCCATAGGATATCTGCCACAAATATTGAGCGGAGGTAACATTTAGTGGGTATCATTCTACAACCCTTTGCCTGGCTGCTGCTGCTGTTCTACAACTTGTTCCACAGCTATGGTATTGCCCTGATCCTGTTCGCTGTGGTGGTCAAGCTGCTCCTGTTCCCCGTCACTCTGAAGAGCAAGAAGAGCATGATCCAGACCACCATGCTCTCAGAGAAGATGCAGAAGCTCCAGAAGATGTATGGCAAAGACCGGGAGCGCTACAACCTGGAGCTGCAGAAGCTCTATGAGAAGGAGAAGGTCAACCCCATGGGCGGCTGCCTGTGGTCCCTGATCCCCATGTTCGTGCTGATCGCCCTGTATGGGGTCATCCGTGAGCCTTTGACCTACTTCATGGGCCTGACCGGCGAGCAGATCCAGGTGCTGGCCGCCCAGCTGGACTGGGGGACGCTGGCCGTGGCCAACGGCTGGGTGCCCCAGGGGGCCATGGATAAGATCGTCAACAGCATCGGCGAGAAGGTCTCCAACGGAGAGCTCCAGCTGGTGGTAGACGGCCTTTGGAAGAATAAAGACGGGATCCTCTCCGGTCTGTTCCAAAATGGGTCCTTCAACCAGCTGTATCTGCTGTCCCAGATCGATTCCACCAACCTGCCCGCCCTCCAGGGGGCGCTGAGCAGCTACTTCCCCGGCGCAGGGGAGAGCCTGTTCATCCTGGACTTCCAGTTCCTGGGCATCGACCTGTCCCAGATCCCCACCCTCATGTTCTGGAAGAGAGGGATGGATTGGGGCTCCATCGGCCTGTTCCTCCTCCCCGTCATCTCGGTGGTGACATCCTTCCTGAGCATGAAGGTGTCTATGGCCACGAACCAGATGAACAAGCAGTCTGAGAACAAGCAGATGGACAGCACCAACAAGATGATGCTCTGGCTGATGCCTGTCATGTCCATCTGGATCGGCTTCACGATCCCCGCCGGCCTGACTGTGTACTGGATCGCCCAGTATTTCGTTACGATGGGCCAGGAGGTCATCTGCGGCAAGATGCTGAAGAAGGACTATGAGGCTGCTCGGGAGGCCGCTGCCCGGCGGGAGGCCGAGGAGAAGGAAGAAGAGAAGCGCCGCAAGGAGGAGGCCCGGCTGGAGCGCCAGCGCCGCCTTGAGGAGGAGAAGAAGAACCGGGGCAAGAAGAAGGCGAAGAAGAAGGACGAGGAGCCTGACCACGAGGGCGTGAACAAGGATGACAGCCGAGAGGGCATCCGCGCCTATGCCAGGGGCCGGTCCTATATCCCCGGCCGCTACGGCGGCGTCACCCCTTATACTGACCCCAATGAGATCTTCCGGGCCCAGGCTCAGGCCCAGGCCGCCGGGAAGAAGAAAGGCAGATCCACTGAGACCAAGGAAGAGGAACAGCCCAAGGCCGTCCAGGCCCCGGAGGCGGTCTCTGCCCGGCCCCCGATGACTGAGGAGCCCCCCGCCGAGACCGAAGAGGTGGAAGTGGAGGTCGAGGAGATCGAGGTCGAAGTGGATGAGGAGGAGAGCTGAGCGATGTTGAAATGGATCGAGACCACCGGACGCTCTGAGGAAGACGCCATCTCTGCCGCCCTGTTCCAGCTGGGCCTGGACCGGGACGATGTGTCAGTGGAGGTCATCGAACGGGCGAAGTCCGGGTTCCTGGGCTTTGGCAGCAACCCCGCCAAGGTCCGGGTGAGCTATCAGGAGGTGGACGGGAAGCCCCGCCCCGTCACTGACGAGCCCCTTTTAGAGGAGGCCCCGGCGCCTGTCCTCCCGGCGGCTAAGCCCACCCCTGAGCGTGAGGAGACCGTCCTTGCCGCCGCCAAGCCTGCGCAGAAGGCCGCTCCCGCCCCCAGACCGGCGGTGAAGGAGGAGGTCCCCGCTGCGCCCGTGGCAGAGGAGACCATCCTGGCCGCCAAGCCGGGCATGGCCCCCCCGAAGCAGCGCCAGTCCCGGCCGGAGCGCCGGGAACGGCCCCGTCCCCGGCGGGAGGAGCGCCTCCAGGAGGGGGACGAGGTGCTGATCGGCTCCGCTCCCGCGCCCCAGGCCCCGGTGACCATGGATCCCGCCGCCCCTGACGATGAGAAGGCCGGTCAGATCCGCACCTTCCTCACCGGTCTGATGGAGCATTTGAAGGTCCAGGCCGCCCCCGAGATCTTCATCACCAGCGAGGGCAACTACAAGGTCGTCCTCCAGGGCAGAGACCTGGGGGCCATCATCGGCCGCCGGGGAGAGACCCTGGATGCGATCCAGCAGCTCACCAGCTACACCGTCAACCGCGGCCAGTCCAAGCGGGTCAGGATCCATGTGGACGCCGAGGGCTACCGGGCCAAGCGGGAGGAATCCCTCCAGCGGCTGGCCATCAAGGTGGCGGGCAAGGTGGTCAAGTACCGGAAGAACATGACCCTGGAGCCCATGAACGCCTACGAGCGTCATGTGATCCATACCGCTCTCCAGGACTACAAGGGCGTCACTACCTACTCCACCGGCGTGGAGCCCAACCGCCGCACCGTGGTTGCTTACGCCCCCCATCAGAGATGAACAGCACAGGCGGAAGGGGAGACCCTTCCGCCTTTTTGCTGCAGGGGCGGCTCATAGCCGCCCCTGCAAAAAGGAAGGAGTTCTGCTATGCCCACCCCCCTCTACGACGTCCTGCGGGACTACGCTGGCCGCGGATCCCTCCGGTTCCATATGCCGGGACACAAGGGGACGTTCCTCCCGGCCCCGGAGCTGGCGGGGCTGGCCCCTATCGATATCACCGAACTGCCCGGGACAGGGGACCTCTACGAGGCCGGCGAGCCCTTCGACTCCGCCCAGCGGCTGTGGGCGGACCTCTTCGGCTTTGACTGCTGCCAGTTCCTCACCGGCGGATCCACCATGGGGATCCACACCGGGCTGGCCCTGTGCTGCAGGCCAAGAGACCGGGTGCTCATGGACCGGGGCTGCCACCGGGCGGCCTTCAACGCCCTGGCCCTGCTGGACCTGGAGCCCGTCTGGCTGGAGCGGCCCTGGCTGAGGGAGGAGAATATCCCCGGCCCCATCTCTCCGGAGGATGTGGAAAAAGCTCTGGAGAGATGTCCGGATATCAAAACGGTATGTATCACCTCCCCCACATATGCCGGAACATTATCGAATGTCGGGGCCATCTCCCGGGTCATCCACGCCCATGGTGGAAAACTTTTCGTAGACGGCGCCCACGGGGCCCACTTGACCTTCCTGGGCCTGGCCCCCTTCTGGGGGGCGGACGTGGTGACGGTGTCCGCCCACAAGACCCTCCCTGCCATGGGACAGGCCGCCCTGCTCTTTTTCGACGGCTTTGAGCTGGACCAGGCGCGGCAGACGGCCTCGGTCTTCGGCACCTCCAGCCCCTCTTACCCCATCTTGGCTTCTATCGACCTGGCCCGCCAGTGGATGGAGGAGACCGGTGTCTGGGGATATCAGCGGACCGCCGTCCGAGTGGCGGAGCTGCGGCAGAGATTCCCCAGCCTGACCGACAGGCCGTACCACGGATTTTCCCTGGATCCCACCCGGTTCGTGCTGAAGGTGAAGGACGGCCCCGCCTTTGCAAAGGCGCTGAGAGAGAGGGGCATCTATCCGGAGATGGAGGACGGGGGCCATGTGGTCTTCATCTGCACTGCCCAAGACAGCGACGAGGATCTTTACCGTCTGGAGCGGGCCCTGGAGGAGCTGCGGGACCAGATGGGGGACTGTCCCCCCATCCCCGCCCCGCCCATTCCGGAGCGAGTCCTCTCCCCCAGTCAGGCCCTCTTCGCCCCCGTCCGGAAGTGGCCGAGACCTTTGAAGGACTGCGAAGGGGAGATCGCCGCCTGTCAGATCGCCCCCTACCCCCCCGGCGTCCCGGTGGTGGCCCCCGGGGAGCGGATCGGAAAAAAAGAACTGGCCTATTTGGAGAAGATAGGGTATAATACACTGTCAGAAGTTCGAATCGTAAGTGAGGCATGATATGGAGCTTTCAGCCCTGAAGGGGAATGAGAAGATCAAAGAGCAGCTGTCTCAGCAGGAGCGGGGACGGGGACTGTCCCACGCCTACATCATCTCCGGTCCGGTAGGCTCCGGGCGGCACGTCCTGGCCCGGCTGCTGGCGGGAGGGATGCTGTGCACCTCGAAGGGGGAGAAGCCCTGCGGACAGTGCGGGCCCTGCCTGAAGGTGGACAAGGGGATCCATCCGGATCTGTCCGTCGTCACCGGACCGGGGGAGGGGAAGCCCATCACGGTGGACCAGATCCGGGCCCTGCGCTCCGACGCTCATATCCGCCCCAACGAGGGGGAGCGGAAGGTCTATCTCTTGGAGGGAGCTGACCGGATGAACCCCTCTGCCCAGAACGCCATGCTCAAGCTGCTGGAGGAGGGGCCAAGATACGCCGCCTTCCTCCTCCTGGCGGACAATGGGGGCGGACTGCTGGAGACGGTGCGCTCCCGGTGTGAGGAGCTGGTCCTCTCTCCGGCGGAGCACAGCGGCCCCGTGCTCCCCGAGGAGGGCGCCGCCCTGGTGAGGGAGCTGGCCGACGCTTTGGAAGGGGCAGGGGAGCTGGAGCTCTTCCAGACAGCTATGGCCCTGGACAGCAAGCGGGGCCGGGAGGAGCTGTCCGCCCTGCTGGACGCCCTGAAAAAGGAGCTGGGGGCTCGGGCGGTCCGGACGGAGGACCGCCGCCGGCTGCTGCGGGCGGCAGATCTGGTGGACGAGCTGCGCGGGGCCGCGAAGCTCAACGTCAATGCCGGCCAACTGGCCGGATGGCTGTGCGCCGGGATGTTTTCCAAGGATCAGACGAGATGAGACAGGGGACAGGAGCTGCCCGGCCCGGGAGCTCCCGATCCTCTTTGAGATAAAGGAGTAGAACTATGGTAGAGATCATCAGCATCCGCTTTAAGAACGGCGGGAAGGAATACTATTTCAACCCCAATGGGATCCAGTTCCAGGTGGGGGACGGGGCCATCGTGGAGACTGCCCGAGGGACGGAATATGCCCAATGTGTCCGGGGGAACACCATGATCGATGAGATCGAGCTCACCGCTCCCCTGCGCCCGGTGGTGCGCATGGCCACCCCGGAGGATCTGAGGACGGTGGAACGGAACAGGGAACGGGAGAAGCGGGCCATGTCCATCTGCCAGCAGAAGATCGAGGAGCACGGGCTGGATATGAAGCTGGTCAGCTCGGAATACAGCTTCGATGGGAGCAAGATCCTCTTCTTCTTCACCTCTGAAGGGCGGGTGGACTTCCGTGCCCTGGTGAAGGACCTGGCCAGCGCCCTCCACGCCCGGATCGAGCTGCGGCAGATCGGCGTCCGGGACGAGGCCAAGCTGCTGGGCGGCCTGGGGATCTGCGGGAAGCCATTCTGCTGCTCCCAGTTTTTGGAAGAGTTCCAGCCTGTGTCCATCAAGATGGCCAAGACCCAGAACCTGTCCCTCAACCCCACTAAGATCTCGGGCACCTGTGGGCGGCTGATGTGCTGCCTGAAGTTCGAGCAGGAGGCCTATGAGGACCTGGTGAAGCGCTCCCCCAAGCAGGAATCCTTCGTGGAGACCCCCGACGGGGCGGGGACGGTGTCCAGCGTGGATCTGCTCCGGCAGACCGTCCAGGTCCGGCTGGAGTCCGACCCAGAGAGCCCCAGGACCTATCACAACAGCGAGCTGTGTGTGATCCGGAACGGCAAGGGCCGCCGGCCCGAGGGATATGTCCAGCCCCCGCTGGAGGAGCTGGCCAAGCGCCGCCGTCCGGAGGAGGGACATCCTGCCAAGGTGACGGAGGAGGCCTCGTTGGCTGCCGCCATCGAGGCGGCATTCCCCAGCTCCCGGTCCCGCCGGGAGCAGCCCGCCCCCCGGGAGGACCGGCAGCCCGGCCGCCGGGACCGGCGCCGTGCTCCAGGGGAGGGGGGACGTCCCCGGGAGGAGAGAGGAGCGGAGCCCCCCCAGGCGAAGGAGGAGGGGGGCGACCACCGGCCTCCCAACCGCAGGCGCCGCCGCAGGCCCAGAGGGGGCGGCGGGAAGCCCTCCCAGGGCTGATCCGGGTCTTGATAAGTTCCAAAAGGGAGTGAGCGGATGGCCGGCTTTTTCAATGCGGTCTCGGCCTGTGTGGTCCTGCTGATGATCATGTCGGTGGGCTATCTCATGGGGGCCCGCAGGTGGATGGGGGCGTCAGAGAAGAAGTTCCTCAGCAAGTATATCGTGAATATCGCGGTGCCCTGCAACGTCATCACCGGCCTGCTGAACGATCTGGACCGGGAGAGCCTGGGACACAGCGTGGTCCTGCTGATCTCCGGGTGGGTGAGCGTGGGGCTCACCCTCCTCCTCTCAGCGGGGGCGGCGGCCCTGCTCCGCCTGCCCCGGGAGCGGTGGGGCGTGTTCGTGGCGATGGCGGGATTGTCCAACACGATCTTCATCGGGATCCCCGTGTGTACCCAGCTCTTCGGAGAGGCCAGTATGCCGTATCTTATGGTCTATTACCTGTCCAACACCACTCTGCTCCAGTCGGTGGGGATCACCTTGGTGGAGCGCTCGGGGACCCTGGGGAGACGGGGGACGGGGGTCTGGGCCTTCCTCAAGGACCTTTTCCTCAAGCCGCCCATCCTGTCGGTGATCTTCGCCGTCGTGATGCTGGTGATGGGCCTGGACCTGCCCGGTCCCATCAGCCGGTTCGCCGGTTACATCAGCGGGTCGGTGTCCCCTCTGGCGCTGATCTACTGCGGCTTCATCGTCTATGAGGTGGGGCTGAAAGACCTGCGGCCCCTGCCCGGCCTGCCCACGATGCTGGTCATCCGGCTGGCCCTGGCCCCGGCGATCTGCTGGGCCTGCTGCCGGGCCTTCGGAGTGGGAGGACTGGCCCAGAGCGTCTTCCTGGTGGAGAGCGCCCTGCCGGTGGTGAGCCAGGTGCCGGTGATGGCCGGGGCCTACGGCGCCGACGAGCAGTATGCAGCCGTCGGCTCCTGTCTGTCTATCCTGGGCAGTTTCGTCTCGATTCCTGTCCTGATGCTGATCCTGGGCTGACCTTCTGACTTGGAGAGAGGAGTTGGGCGGCGATGTGGCTGTTCCTGACGGCGGCGGCGGCGACGGCCGCCGGACTGCTGGTGTTCCGCCTGAAGGTGCCCGGCGGGATGCTGGTGGGAGCGATCCTGGGGGCGGCGGCCCTGAATGTGGCCACCGGCCAGGCATACATATTCCCTCAGGCCCGGGTGGCGGCCCAGGCGATGACCGGGGCCTACATCGGATGTATGATGACCCGGGAGGACGTGCGCCACATGCCCCGGCTGATCCGCCCCTATCTGATGGTGATGGTCAGTCTGCTGGCCCTGGATCTGGGGATGGCCGCCCTCTTTTTCCAGATCACCGACCTGGATCTGCTCACCTGTCTCTTCTGCGCCGCCCCCGGCGGCATGACGGACACCCCGCTGATCGCCATGGATATGGGGGCGGACAGCTCGGCGGTGGCGGTGATGCAGTTCGTGCGGATGATCTTCGGGATGGCCTGTCTGCCCAGTGTGATCATGCTGTCTGACCGGCTGATCGAGCCGGAGGCGGCCAGAGAGCTGGAGGCCCACGCGGGAGAGCGGCGCGCCGGGAGGGAGAAGGCCCCGCGGCCCACCCTGCTGGGGGCCCTGCCCGCCCTTTGCGCCGCTCTGGCGGCGGCAGCGGTGGGCAAGCTGTCGGGGATCCCGGCGGGGGCCATGTCCGCGGCGCTGATCGTCACCTCCGGGCTGAAGCTGAGCGGGAAGTGTACCGGGATGCCCATATGGCTGCGCCGGGTGGCCCAGGTGGTGTCGGGGTGCTGCATCGGCAGCGGGATCGCCCGTGGCCAGGTCCTTCGGATGGGCCAGCTCGCCCTCCCTGCCACCGTCCTCTGTGTGGGCTATATGGCCTGCTGCGTGGGGGTGGGACTGGCGGTGTCCAAGCTCTTCCGCATCCAGCTGCGGGAGGCCATGCTCACCCTCTCTCCGGCGGGGGCCAGCGAGATGGCCCTCATCGCCGCCGACCTGGGGGTGGAGAGCACCGACCTGGTGGTCCTCCAGATCTGCCGGCTGGTGGGGGCGACCCTGATCTTCCCCCAGATCTTCGGACTGATCGGCTATGTCCTGACATGAAAAGGGCCCGCTGCGTCTCACGACGCGGCGGGCTCATTTTTTCGGGTAGGGGGCGGGCTCGCTGGTGCGGCCCAGGAGATAGTCCACACTGGTGTGGTAGTAGTCCGCCAAAATCTCCAGAGAGGAGTGGGGAATCCCCAGAGTCTCGGTCTCGTAACGAGAGTAGGTCGCCTGGGAAACGTTGAGAAGTGCTGCAACTTCTGCTTGTGTGAGATCTCTGTCCTCTCGCAGGTCGCGAATCCTTAACGGCATTCTACCACCCCCTCTGGACAGCATAGTATATGCGGATATTGCATATTGCTATTTATGCAAAATTCGTATATACTCCAGAAGAGGTGATCCTATGGACAGGGAAGAGGTCAGTGCTCTGCACAGCAGTGAGCTGGAAAGATTGGGGAACGACCCGAGGGACCCCGGAGATGAGCTCTGGCGGCTCAGCCTTCGGATCCGTATCCTGAAGGAGCAGCTGGATGAGTTCGCCCAGAGATGCTGTGAGGAGCTCAGTTTGGAGAACATGTGTTTTCTGGAGGGCATCCAGTGCTGGTGCGACGATATCCTGTATGAGTCCTGCGAGATGTACTGTGAAAAGAGCAGAGAAGGGCCCCCGGAGCGCCGGTAAGGCGGCCGGGGGCCTGGTCATGACAGCAGTCCCAGATCGTATTTCCAGCCCAGGACCCGGGAGACGGCCTCGTCCACCCGCTCCTGAGAGAGGGCGCCGTCCTCCAGGGCGGCCAGCACTCTGGGGATCTCCTTCTGGAAGTCGCTGAGGACCACCATGTCACACCCCGCCGCCAGGGCCAGCACCGCCGGGCTCTCCTCGCCGGCATATCCGGTGATGGCCGCCATGGCCAGGTCGTCGGTGAGGGCGGGGCCGTTGAAGCCGATCTCCTCCCGGAGGAGCTGGTACAGGACGGGGGAGAGGGAGCCGGGGCGGTCCGGATCCAGCTCCTGGAGGATGTTGTGGGACATGAGGACAGCGGCGGTCCCCCCCTCGGCGGCGTGGATCCCCGCCCGGAAGGGCCGCAGATCCACTTGCCGCAGCCGTTCCAGGGGGCGCTCGTCCAGGGCGGAGCCGGTGTGGGTGTCCTGGTTGGAGCCGTAGCCCGGGAAGTGCTTGAGGACGCTCCCCATCCCGTCCTCCTCCATCTGGGCGGTCACGGCGGAGATGTACCGGCAGGTCTCTTCCACCCCCAGGCCCAGGGTCCGGTCATAGATGAAGTCCTTGGGGTCGGTGGACAGATCGGCCACCGGGGCGAAGTTGACGTTGATTCCCAGTGAGAGGAGGAGGGCGTCCTTTTCTTGGCAGTCGGTCAGGATGGCTTCCAGCCCCCCCTGCTGATACAGCTTTCCGGGGGAGAGGAAACGATCCTTCCGGATCTTAGGGTTGCCGCTCACCCGGGCCACGGTGCCCCCCTCCTCATCCACACCGATGAGCAGAGGGATGGTCATGCCCTCCTGCCAGGCAGCGATCTCCTCCTGGACCTGCTGGACGCTCTTGTCCTTAAAGTCCCGGCGGAAGAGGAGGTAGCCCCCCAGATGGTGCTCCGCCGCCAGCTCCGCCTTGTTTTTGGCAGGGCAGTGGGCGAAGAAGAGCTGGCCCACCTTCTCCTCCGGGGACATGGAGGAGAGGAGAGCGTCGATGGCCTCCTGCCGGGGGTCGGGGTCGGGCTCCGGTACCGGCTGGACCACCGGGGGAGGGGAGGGGGGAGGTGTGCTCACATCCTCCGGCGGCTGGGCGGCGGGGGCGCACCCCGCCAGAAGGAGGACGGATAGAGTCAGGGCCAGGAGTCGTTTCATAGTCTCCTCCATATAGACCGCCCCGCCCGGGAAGGCGGGGCGTCTGGATCTATTCCTCAGTTTTGGTGATGGCGATGTTCAGTTCGTCCAGCTGATTCTGCTCCACGGCGGAGGGCGCGCCCATCATCAGATCCTGGGCGTTCTTGTTCATGGGGAAGGGGATCACCTCCCGGATGGACTCCTCTCCGGAGAGGAGCATGACCATCCGGTCCACTCCTGGGGCGATGCCCGCGTGGGGAGGCGCGCCATAGGTGAAGGCGTTGTACATGGCGGGGAACTTGCTCCGCACGTCCTCTTCCTCCAGGCCCACCATCCAGAAGGCCTTGACCATGGTCTCCGGGTCGTGGTTGCGCACCGCGCCGGAACTGAGCTCCACCCCGTTGCACACCAGGTCGTACTGGAAGGCGGTGATGGACAGGGGGTCCGCCTCCCCCTTGATGGCCTTTTCGATGATCTCCAGGCCGCCGTTGGGCATGGAGAAGGGGTTGTGGCAGAATTCCAGCTCGCCGGACTCCTCGCCGATCTCATACATGGGGAAATCCACGATCCAGCAGAACTCATACCGCTCCTTGACGAAGTGGGCGGGGCAGAGGGGCGCCACGGTCTTGATGAATACCCCGGCGGTTTTTTGCGCCGCCAGCAGCGTTCCAGCGGACAGGCCCACCAGACAGCCGGGGGCGAGGGTCAGGGCCTCCACTGCCAGGTCCTTGATGGGCTGGAGGAATTTGGAGATTCCGCCCACCAGCTCCCCCTTCTCATCATAGCGGAACCAGTACACCTTGTTCCCCGTCTGGACCTCCACGTCGGCGCACAGCTTGTCGATCTGTTTCCGGCTCCCCTCGAAGCCGGACACCACCACCGCCTTTACCTGCTGGTTCTCAAAGGGCGGGAAGCCGCAGCCGGCCAGCAGCTGGGTCAGGTCCTGCACCGTCAGGTCGATGCGCAGGTCGGGCTTGTCCGTGCCGTACTTTTCCATGGCCTCCAGGTAGGGGATGCGCCGGAAAGGAGCGGTGGAGGCGGTGTTATACTTGCCGTATTTGGCAAAGATGGGGGGGAGCACGTCCTCCAGCACGGCAAAGACGTCCTCCTGGTCGGCGAAGGCCATCTCCATGTCCAGCTGGTAGAACTCCCCGGGGGAGCGGTCTCCCCGGGCGTCCTCGTCCCGGAAGCAGGGGGCGATCTGAAAGTACTTGTCGAAGCCGGAGGCCATGAGCAGCTGCTTGAACTGCTGGGGGGCCTGGGGCAGGGCGTAGAACTTGCCGGGGTGCTTCCGGGAGGGCACCAGGTAGTCCCGGGCCCCCTCGGGGGAGGAGGCGGTCAGGATCGGGGTGGTGATCTCCAAAAAGCCGTGGCTAGTCATGGCGGCGCGGAGGGCGGATACCACCTGGCACCGCAGGACGATGTTGTCCTTCACCTCCGGGTTGCGCAGGTCCAGATAACGGTATCTCAGCCGGGCGGATTCGTCCGCCTCTCGGGAGCGAGTGATGGGGAAGGGCAGCTCGTTGTGCCGGCACTTGCCCAGTACCTCGATCTTAGAGGGGACCACCTCGATGTCGCCAGTGGTTTGCTTGGGGTTCTTACTGTCCCGTTCCCGGACCGTGCCGGTGACGGAGATGACCGTCTCCTTGTTCAGACCGCTGATAGCCTGGGCCATGTCCTCCGTCTCGATCACCATCTGGGTGGTGCCGTAAAAATCCCGCAGGACCAGGAAGGCCAGGTCCTTGCCCACCTCCCGCAGGTTCTCCATCCAGCCGGCCAAGGTGACCGTCTGGCCCACCTGCTCCATGCGCAGCTCCCCGCAGGTGTGGGTGCGGTAGTAGGTGCTCATATCACCCATTGAGATCAACTCCTATTTGTATTATTTTAGTCTCTAATTTCTTTTTGTAGTTTATATGCGGCTTGCAGTGCCTCTTCCAGCTCCTTAGGTGAGGAGGGAGAGTAGCCCCGCCAGTGGCCGTCATGATCTTTGGGTAGCCACAAATATCGACCGTCCCAGTAGGCGATCTCTTCCGGGGAACAGCCTCTGGTCTGGCCGATGGCGATTCCTCCATCCTGAGGCTTGAAAAAAGGAGGGATCCAGCTGTATCTCTGCTGCCGCAAGGCATACATGACCTTCCGGCCTGACTGGGCCTCTTTTGCTGTGACCGGCTCGTCGCTCAGGCCAGGATAGTCGCCTTCTATCAGTACGCCGATGTTCTGTGCTTCACGGGCGGGCGGCGCCGTAGCATATCCTCTGGAAAGCTGGTCAAAGGAGCGCTTTGCAGTTATATCCGCCAGCAGGAGGCCCAGACAGGATATGGCCAAACAGCCGACGATCGCCAGGGGGATCGTGATACGCTTTTTCATACCTTATCCCGGATAGGGGCATCGCCGGCGGCATCCAAGGTCGCAGCGATCTTCGTGACCGCATCGGCGGCGGATATCAGCTCCTGTTCGCCGGTACGCATGTTTTTCAGGGAGACCATATCCTGCTCGATCTCGTCCTCCCCCAGGAAGATGACGTAGGGCACACCCAGCTTGTCGGCGTAGCTCATCTTCTGCTTGAATTTTTTCTGCTCGCTGTAGAGCTGCACCCGGATCCCTGACGTCCGCAGGCTGGTGGCCAGCTGGATGGCCGGGCTCAGGCCGTCGGTCATGGGGAGGATCAGCACGTCGGCGGGGGCGGTGTTCAGATCGTCGTTCAGATAGCCCTGGTCCTCCAGGACGAAGAAGAGACGGGTCAGGCCGATGGAGATTCCCACGCCGGGGAGTTGTTTGTCAGTATAATATTCCGCTAAGTTGTCATATCTGCCCCCGGAGCAGATGGAACCGATCTCCGGGTGGTCCAGCATAGCGGTCTCATAAACGGTGCCGGTGTAGTAATCCAGCCCCCGGGCGATGGTCAGATCCACCTTGAAGTGGTCCTCGGGGACGCCGAAAGCGGCCAGATCCTTGACCACGGCGGTCAGCTCGTCCAGGCCCTGGTCGAAGAGCGCATGGCGTCCCCGCCAGCTCTCCAGCGAGGAGAGGACCTGGGCGTTGGAGCCCTGGATGGAGATGAAGCGCAGGATGGACTCGGCCTGTCCTCCTGTCAGTCCCAGATCGTCGGTGAGGATGGCGCGGACCTTCTCCCCGCCGATCTTCTCCAGCTTGTCCACTGTCCGCATGATGTCCCCGGCCTTGTCGGTCAGGTCCTCCATGGCATAGAAGCCGTTGAGGACCTTCCTGTTGTTCACCCGGATCTGGAAGCGCTCCAGGCCCAGGGCGGTGAAGGTGCGGTAGATGATGGAGGGGACCTCCGCATCGTTGAAGATATCCAGCCGGCCGTCGCCGATGACGTCGATGTCCGCCTGATAGAATTCCCGGAACCGGCCCCGCTGGGCCCGCTCGCCCCGGTAGACTTTGCCGATCTGGAAGCGGCGGAAGGGGAAGGCCAGATGGGCGTAGTTCATGGCGACATACTTGGCCAGGGGGACCGTCAGGTCGAAGCGGAGGGACAGGTCGCTGTCTCCCTTGGTGAAGCGGTAGATCTGCTTTTCGGTCTCGCCCCCGCCCTTGGCCAGCAGGACCTCGCTGGCCTCGATCAGGGGGGTGTCCAGGGGGGTGAAGCCGTAGAGGGAGAAGGATTCTCGGATGATAGAGATCATCCGGTCGAATTGGATCTGCCGGGCGGGGAGGAGCTCCATGAAGCCGGACAGGGTATGGGGCCGTACCTTAGCCATAGTGAAGATTCCTTTCTCTTAAGTGTATGCGGCAGGACGAGAGGGCTGCCCGCCCTTCGTGACATGCCCTGAAAAACAGACGCTCCCATCCACGGGGTCGGGACGGGAGCGCGGGATGCCGTTCAGACAGGTCACAGGGCGAAGGGCACCCGGTTGGGGTTCATGCCCTCCCGCCAGTCCAGGTCGCCCCGGGCCAGGCCGTGGATGAGCAGCTCGGCGGTGGCCACATTGGTGGCGACCGGGACGGAGTGCTGGTCACACAGGCGGGTGATATACAGCACGTCTTTGTCCATCTCGTTGTCCTGAGGGGAGTTGAAGAAGAGGACCATATCGATCTCATTGTAGATGATCCGCTGGCCGATCTGCTCGATGCCCCCGTGCTCGTGGGACAGGAACAGGTTGACAGGCAGTCCGGTGGCCTCGGCTACCATGCGTCCGGTGGCGTTGGTGCCGCAGACCGAATGCTTGGACAGGACACCGCAGTAGGCAGTGCAGAACTGTACCATCAGATCCTGCTTCTTCGTGTGGCTCATTATCGCGATGTTCATGGCATCAATACCTCCTTTGTGATATCGGGCATCATCGCATCTTCATGATCGGCACCCGCTGGCCCTCCAGCCGCAAAGCGATGTTCCAGCAGGCCAGAGCGGCGCCCTTCCGGCCCCGGACGGCCAGAGGCTGGCCCAGGTTGGCGCACAGGATGACCTGGGGATCCTCTGGGACCACCCCCATGAGGGGCAGTCCGGCGGCATCCATCGCATCGTCGATGGTGGCGCGCAGCTTGCGCAGCAGCCGGGTCTGGATCCGGTTCATCACCAGATGGACCTGGCGCAGGTCCTCCAGCTCGGCTACCGTGCGCTGGGCGTCTCGGAGGGAGGAGGCGTCGTTGGTGGCGACGACCAGGGCCCGGTCGGCCCCGCAGACGGCCAGGCGGAAGCCCGGGCCCAGGCCGGCGGGGGAGTCGATGAGGATATAGTCGTATACAGTGCGGGCGGTGGACAGCAGAGCGCGCACCTTGTCCGCAGTGAGGCTGGCGGGGAGGGACATGGGGGCGGTGAGGAGGGCCAGGCCCTTCAGATCGGGGTGCTCCACCGCCGCCCGGGCCAGGGGACAGCGCCCCAGGGCCACGTCAGAAAAATCCATCAGGGCCCGGTCGTTCAGGCCCAGGGTGATGTCCAGGTTCCGCAGACCGATGTCCATGTCGATACACAGGACCCGGTGGTCCATCAGGGCCAGCGCGGCGGCCACGCCGCCGGTGATCGAGGTCTTCCCGGTGCCGCCCTTTCCTGATGTGATCGAGATTACCGTCCCCATGGAAATGACCTCCTGACCTACATCTAAATATATATCATAGATCTGCTGTCCGTCAACCATTATTTGAAAAGATCTTAGAAAAAATTTACAAATCTCAGTCGTTTTTCCTGGAAACTGCTTGTCAGAGAGGTTCTTTTTGCATCCTGGCCCAGCGTCGGGGGTAGCCCTTCAGAGTGGGGGCCACCTTTTCGATGATGATCAGCCGGTGGACCACCTCTGTGCCTGGGATCCTGTAGTCCTCCACGCCGGCCATCCGTCCCCCCAGGAGCTTGATGGCGTGGGCGGCGTCTTCCAGCTCTTGATCGCTGTTGGTGGACTTCATGGCCAGGAACCGGCCCCCCACCTTCACGAAGGGGAGGCACAGTTCGCACAGCACCCGCAGCTCGGCCACCGCCCGGGCGGTGACAAGGTCGAAGCTGTCCCGATAGCCCTTTATTGGGGCGGAAAATTCCTCCGCCCGGCCGTGGAAGGCGGTGATGCTGTCCATGCAGTCCAGGTCCTCATAGACCTCTGAGAGCCAGTCCAGCCGCTTGCCCAGGGAGTCCAGCAGGGTGAGCTTTAGGGAGGGGACCAGGATCTTCAGCACCATCCCGGGAAAGCCCGCCCCGGTGCCCACGTCGATGAGGGTCTTGCCCTCAAAGTCGCAGAACTTCAGCAGGGCTGCGCAGTCCAGCATGTGCAGCCGGGCCACGCCTTCCAAGTCCCGGATGGCGGTGAGGTTCATCACCTGGTTCTTCTCCAGCAGCATCTGTCCGTATTGGGCCAGCAGGGCGGGGGCGTCCTTCGGGACGCGGCCTGTCAGCCCCAGCTCCTCCAGTCCGGCGGAAATGATCTGTTCCATGGCTCAGCCTCCGAAGTTGGACATCAGCCCGGCGATGCCGATGGGCAGGGTGGCCAGGGCCAGCAGCCAGCAGAGGGCCGCCAGACCGATGGCGGGCCACTTGCCCGGCCGGCCGGCGGTCCGCCAGGAGACCAGGGCTACGATCCCCAGACCGATCAGTCCGGGGATCGTGAGCAGAGGGCCCAGGCCCCGAAGGCCGGAGCCGGTGAAATAGAAGTAAGTGGTGAGGGCCACCAGGATCAGCATGTAGACCACGCCGATCCAGGCCAGGGCCCGCTTCACGGGGGAGGCGGGGACATAGCCCCGGCCCCCCTCCAGGGGACGCTTCTCCTCAGCCATCGGCTCTCTCCTTCAAAAGGTCCCGGATCTCGGTGAGGAGCTTCTCCTCAGCGGTGGGCTGGGGAGGGGCGGGAGGGGCTGCAGGGGCCTCTTCCTTCTTCCGATGGAGCTTGTTCAGCGCCTTCACCAGACAGAAGACGATGAAGGCCATGATCAGGAAATTGAGCACCGCCTGGATGAAGTTGCCGTAGGCGATCACCGCTCCGTTGACGGTGAAGGACAGCGCCGCGAAGGAGACGCTGCTGGTGAAGATGCCCAGGAGAGGCATGATGATGTCGTTGATCAGCGAGGTGGTGATGGCGCTGAAGGCCCCGCCGATGATCACGCCGACGGCCAGGTCCATCACGCTGCCTCGGGCGATGAACTGCTTGAATTCGTCCATGAATCCTTTCATTGCTGTCACTCTTTCATTGGTTTTGTGGGGCGTCGGGCCAGGGCCAGAGCTCCTGACGCTCTGTACGCCCGGCCAGATAGTCCAGAGACACGCCGAAGTAGTCGGCGATCCGGGCAGCGTCAGAGATCGTTGGTTCCGTCCCGCCCCGTTCATATCTGCAATAAGTGGAGTAGCGGATGTGGAGCTCGTGAGCAATGTCCTCTTGGGACATGTTTTTCGTTTGGCGGCAGATGCGCAGCCGCTCATGGAAAAGCGACAATTTACCACTCCTTTGTTGACACGTCAAAAATGAAGTGCTATAATCAAAACATCATTTGTAAAAGGAGGATGGAACTATGTTACCACCATTCGACCGTCTGTATGAGCACGTTTTGGAGAGCCGCGAGCTCCCCCGCTGGCTGGGGAGCCAGAAGGAGATCGAGCGCTACCGCCGGATCGTCAGGGAGATCGAAGCGGAGGAGACGGCCCTGCTGAGCGCCCTCCCCGACGGGGCAAGGGCGCGGTTCGCCCATTATATAGAGCTCCGGGATGCCCAGAACGACCTGAGCGGGAAGAGCCTCTTCGCCCAGGGGGCTGCTATGGGGATCCCCCTGGGCCTGTTCAGCGCGCTCTCCCTGTGATCACTTCTTGGGTGCCATGACCTCCAGGCCGCCCATATAGGGCTGGAGCACCTTGGGGATCAGGACGGAGCCGTCGGCCTGGAGGTTGTTCTCCAGGAAGGCGATGAGCATCCGGGGGGGCGCGACCACGGTGTTGTTCAGGGTGTGGGGGAGGTAGGTGCCCTTCTCGCCCTTGACCCGCATCTTCAGCCGCCGGGCCTGGGCGTCTCCCAGGTTGGAGCAGGAGCAGACCTCGAAATACTTCTTCTGCCGGGGGGACCAGGCCTCGATGTCGCAGGACTTCACCTTCAGGTCGGCCAGGTCGCCGGAGCAGCACTCCAGCTGGCGGACGGGGATGTCCAGAGAGCGGAAGAGCTCCACCGACCACTGCCACATCTTCTCATACCAGTCCATGGAGTCCTCGGGGCGGCATACCACGATCATCTCCTGCTTCTCGAACTGGTGGATCCGGTAGACCCCCCGCTCTTCGATGCCGTGGGAGCCCTTCTCCTTCCGGAAGCAGGGGGAGTAGGAGGTGAGGGTCTGGGGGAGGGCGGTCTCAGGGATGATCTGGTCGATGAACTTGCCGATCATGGAGTGCTCGCTGGTGCCGATGAGGTACAGGTCTTCCCCCTCGATCTTATACATCATGGCCTCCATATCGGTCTGGGACATGACCCCCTCCACCACGTTGCCGTGGATCAGGAAGGGGGGGATGCAGAAGGTGAACCCCTTGCCGATCATGAAGTCCCGGGCATAGGCCAGCACCGCCTCGTGGAGGCGGGCCACGTCCCCCATCAGATAGTAGAACCCGCTGCCCGATACCCGGCCGGCGGCGTCCATGTCCACCCCGTTGAAGGACTCCATGATCTCGGTGTGGTAGGGGATCTCAAAGTCGGGCACCACGGGCTCGCCGAAGCGCTCCACCTCCACATTGGCGCTGTCGTCAGGACCGATGGGCACGGAGGGGTCGATGATGTTGGGGATGACCAGCATGATCTTGCGGATCTGCTCAGCCAGTTCGCCCTCCTTGACCTCCAGCTCGGCCAGCCGGTCGGCGTTGGCCTTCACCTGGGCTTTTGCCTCCTCCGCCTCGGCCAGCTTGGAGGGGTCCTTCTTGGCCTGGCCCATGAGCATCCCCACCTTCTTGCTCAGGGAGTTCCGGGCGGCCCGGAGCTCGTTGGCCTCGGACATGGCGGCCCGGTTCTCGGTGTCCAGAGCCAGTACCTGGTCCACCAGGGGGAGCTTGTCCTCCTGGAACTTTTTCTTGATGTTCTCCTTGACGATCTCGGGATTCTCCCGGATGAAACGGATGTCGAGCATGATTCCTTGATCTCCTTTATCATAATGTTTCACGTGGAACACAGCGCCGCTCTCTCAGGGGCTATCTCACGACCTTCTCCCGGATCTCCAGATACCGGTCGGCAGGGGAGAAGCGGCCGTTGTCCGTGATGCTCTCCCTGGGGAGGCAGTCCGCCAGCTGGGCGTCCTCCAGATGCTGGATCAGCTCCCGGCACTGGGCGTATCTCCCCCGGACATATGCCTCGTCGATCTGCCAGAACCAATCCATGGCCTGGATGGTCAGCCCCGCGTTCTGGAGCTGGGTCTGGAGGGAAGCCCGGTCCTGTTCCGCTGTGTCCAGCCGCCCCTCCAGCGCCTGGAGGCGGGCCTCCAGCTCTTTGGCCTGCTCCTTCAGCTGTTTGTTCTCTTCTGTCATCCCCTGGAGGGTCTGGACGGCGGAGATCGACTGCTTCAGATCGTCGATATTCTCCTGGTTCTCCCGCTGGAGCTGTTCATACTGCCGCTGTTCCATCATATAGGTGTAGAACAGGAGCACCAGGGCGGCGGCGAAGAGGATCGCGACATATTGGAAGACAGAACGCTGGCGGCGGCGCTGCTGGCCTCGGCTGGCGGTCCGCCCCTGCTGACCGCGGCCCTCCTCCAGGGGCTGTGCCCCCGATCTTTCCTCAGCCATTGGGATCGCCTCCCTCAGCTCTCAGCCGCTGGAGCAGAGCCAGCAGGGCCTCCAGATCCTGTTCGTTGTAATACTCCAGCTCGATCCGGCCCTTTTTGCCCTTGTGGGCGATCTTCACCTTCCGGCCGAAGCGTCCGGAGAGGTCCTTTTCCAGCTCCCCCAGATAGAGGGAGAGGTCGGGCCCCTGATCCTTGGGCGCCTCCTTTTTGGGGGCCTCCTTTTGGAGGGCTCGGATCAGCGTCTCGGTCTGCCGGACGGAGAGCTGATCGGCCACTACCTTCTTGGCCGCCTCCCGCTGGAGGGCGGGGGAGGGGGCCCCCAGGATGGCCCGGGCGTGTCCGGCGGAGAGGGAGCCGTCCTCCACCAGAGCCATGACCTCGTCGGGCAGGGCCAGCAGCCGCAGGGTGTTGGCGATGGCGGGCCGGGACTTGCCCATCTGCTGGGCCACCTGCTCTTGGGTCAGGCCGTATTCCTCCATGAGGGTCCGAAAGCCCCGGGCCTCTTCCGCAGGGTTCAGGTCCTCCCGCTGGAGGTTCTCGATCAGGCCCAGCTCCATCACCTTGCGGTCGTCCGCCTCGATGATCACGACGGGGACCTGGGTGAGCCCGGCGGCCTTTGCCGCCCGCCACCGCCGCTCCCCGGCGACGATCTGATAGTAGCCGGTGGCCAGACGGCGGACCGTCAGCGGCTGGATGATCCCGTGGACCCGGATCGACTCCGCCAGATCGTCCAGCGCCCCTTGCTCGAAGCGTTTCCGGGGCTGGTTCAGGCCCGGTTCCACTTGAGAGATGGGCAGGGTGATGGGACCCTCTCCCTGAGCAGGCAGCTCCGGGTCGCCCAGCAGGGCGTTCAGCCCCCGGCCAAGGCCCAGTTCTGTCTTTCGTTTTGCCATATCATGACCTCTTTTCCTGCCTTTTCTTTTTCAAAAAGAAAGGACCAAAGAAAAAACTCTGTTTTCCTCTTTATCCAAAATGCCCTCCTTTATCACAGATGCAGAGAGCAGAGCGTTGTCCTGTGGGACGAACCGGTCCGTCACCCGTCCCCGTGACACATCTCCTCGGCCAGCAGTCGGTAAGCCTCCGCGCCTCGGGAATAGGGGTCGTAAGCGGAGATGGGCTTGCCGTGGCTGGGGGCCTCGGAGAGACGGACGTTCCGGGGGATGACGGTCGCGTAGACCTGTCCGGGGAAGTGGCGCTTGACCTCCTCCGCCACCTGGAGGGAGAGGTTGGTCCGGCTGTCGAACATCGTGAGCAGGACCCCCTCCATCTCCAGGGCAGGGTTGAGCTTCCGCTTTACCAGCCGGACGGTGGACAGCAGGTCGCTGAGCCCCTCCAGAGCGTAATACTCGCACTGCACCGGGACCAGGAGGGACCCGGCGGCGCAGAGGGCGTTGACGGTGAGCAGTTCCAGGGAGGGGGGACAGTCGATGAAGATGAAGTCGTACCGGTCGGAAAGGGCGTCCAGGGCGCGCTTGAGCAGCGTCTCCCGACTGTCGATCCCGATCATCTCCACGCCGGCCCCGGCCAGCGCCTTGTTAGAGGGGAGGACGTCGCCATATTTGGTGGTCACCACCGCCCGGGCTGGATCCGCACCGTTGATGAGCACGTCATAGATGTTGGGAGAGGCGGTGTTCTTGTCCACGCCCATCCCTGAAGTGGCGTTGGCCTGGGGATCGAAATCGCACAGCAGCACCCGCTTGCCCAGCTCCTGAAGGGCAGCGGCGATATTGACGGTGGTGGTGGTCTTGCCCACCCCGCCCTTTTGGTTGACGACGGCGATGATCTTTGCCATGGAGGCGCCTCCTCTGTGGTGGAACTGTATAAAGGGTAGTGCGATTCTCTATTATAGCAACGGACAGAGGAGATTTCAACCACTTTTCCAGGAAAAATAAAAAAGCTCCTTCCAGAGGAAGAGCCGGGACAGTAGGGGAGGGGACAGGGTCCGTCCGCTCGGGGATGTTCCACGTGGAACATCTTGACAGCGCCCCTCGATCCCTCTATCATACCTTATAGAAAACAGAAAGGGGGCGCGGCCTGTGATCCTGCCCGAGAGATATGAGGGCCCGGACTGGTATCCGTCCTTTGCCCGGTTCCTGGACGAGGTCTATCCCGACTGGCATCAGTACTACGGCGTGGTCCCGGCCACCCAGGCGGAGATTCGGGAGACGGCAGAAAAGCTGATGCCGGAGATCCCGGCGCTCCCGGAGGAGCATATGGTCTTCCTGGCCCACATGGGCGGGCGGGGGCTGGACCTCAAACGCCGGGCGAGGCTCTATGGGAGCGGCCAGCTATCCCTGACCACAGACGGAGAGACCTGCCTGGAAATCGGCAGCTATGACCATTTGGATGAAGGGGACACGCTGGCCTACTGCTTTCCCCGGGAGGGGCCGCCTCATCTGGTCTGGCGGGACAGGGGCTCCGAGCCAGTGAGCGGACAGATCAAGGTCGCGGACAGCTTGGGCCAGCTGTTGTGCGGTCAGGCTTTTTTAGCCGACGGCATGGAACAGTTCCCGTTCCATCAGCGCTTCTACACGGCCTTCCATATGCACGGCCCGCCCTTCGTCCCCTGTCCCGAGGCGAGGGACTATCTCAAGGCCCACCTTGGTGAAGATCTCTCTGAGAAGGAGCTGGAGGACATCGGCTTCCGGATCCGGACAGGGGAGCTGGAAGGGATCTTGAAGGGGCAGGGCTATGAGCGGGCTTGGTTCAGCACTGAACTGGACCGGATCTGGCTCAGGGAGGACACCTGCTGCATCCTGTCCCGGATGTTCGACCCCAACGACATGTTCGACACAGTGGCCATCACCGTCTGGGGAGAGCGGAAGGAGCCCGTCTGGGCCCTGACAGAGCCTTTCAAGGGGCTGGGCTATGGGTGCTGGCGGGAGCTGGCATGAAAACAGGCCCCGCCGGAGCTCCGACAGGGCCTGTCCTCATTTGCTGGGCCTTGGGGCCCGGGGGATCTGGATCGTGAGGGTGATCAGCTCCTCCGTGTCCTGGCGGCTGCACTGGGCGTCCACCCCGGCGGAGCGCATCAGGTCCAGGCTCCGGCTGATCGTGTTCAGGAACAGGCGCACGTCCTTGATGATGTAAGTGGGCTTTTTTCGGGGCGGGGCGGGGCGTCCGGCCAGGAGGGAATCCACCAGTGCCTCGGTCTGAGCCACAGTGAGCCCCAGGTCCACCACCCGGCGGGCGCTCTCCAGCTGCTGCTCCTCCGTCTCCAGCCGCAGCAGGGCCCGGGCATGGCGCTCGGTGCCTCCGCCGGCCTGGAGGATAGCCAGGGCCTCCTGGGGGAGCTTCAGCAGGCGCAGCTTGTTGGCAACAGCGGATTGGCTCTTGCCGATTCGGCGGGCGGCCTCCTCTTGGGAGATTTGATAGGTGTCGATCAGGCGGCGCAGGGCCAGGGCCTCCTCCCAAAAGTCCAGGTCCCGGCGCTGGAGGTTCTCCACCAGAGCCAGGAGGGAGGAGGACTGGCTGTCGGTCTGGATGGTCAGGCAGGGGACCTCCTCCAGTCCGGCCAGACGGGCAGCCCGCAGTCTGCGCTCTCCCGCCACCAGTTCCCAGCCGCCGTCCTGGCGGCGGACCGTCAGAGGCTGGAGCAGCCCCAAAGAGCGGATGGAGGAGGCCAGCTCCTCCAGGGCCTCCTGGTCGAAGACGCGCCGGGGCTGGTCTGGGTTGGGACGCAGGGAGTCGATCGGGAGATAGAGCACCTTCCCGCCGATCCCCTTTCTCTGCAATGGCCACATATGCGCCGCCGCCTTTCTGTCATGAGGGTATGGATCTGCGCACCTATAGTTTACCATAAAATGGAAAATAGAAGGTCGAAGCAAGTCGCCTGGAGGAAATTTCCCGGAGAGGGGGATCCGGAGGCAAGATCTGTCGAAACAGCTAAGAGCAGCCGGAAAAAATTGTTGAAGATGCTAGAAAAAAAGGATTGAAAGGGACCGGGTTCTCCTGTACAATGTAGCTGTGAAAGTTTTCGTATCCCAGAGATCTGGTCCGTCTGTCGGGCCAACATCACTTTTCCAGGGAGGCGGCGGACAGCGATGGAGCTTTTGGAGCAACGGATCCGGCAGGACGGTGTGGTGAAGGGGGACGACGTGCTGAAGGTGGACAGCTTTTTGAACCACCAGATGGACATCGCGCTTTTTGAGGAGATCGGCGGAGAGTTCTACCGCCGGTTCGCCGGCTGCGGCGTGGACAAGATCTTGACGATCGAGGCATCGGGCATCGGGATCGCTTGTATCACGGCGCAGTTTTTTCATTGTCCGGTGGTCTTCGCCAAGAAGAGCCAGACCCGGAACATCGCCGGCGGTCTGTTCACCACCAAGGTGGAGTCCTTCACCCACGGGAAGGTATATGATGTGATCGTCTCCCAACAGTTCCTGGGGCCAGAGGATACCGTGCTGATCATAGACGACTTCCTGGCCAACGGCGCCGCGCTGGAGGGGCTGATCGACCTGGTGGAGCAGTCAGGGGCGAAGCTGGCCGGAGCGGGGATCGTGATCGAGAAGGCCTTCCAGCCCGGCGGCAGCCGGATCCGGGCCAAGGGGGTCCGGGTGGAGTCGCTGGCCCGGATCCGCTCCATGAGCGAGGAGAGGGGCATAGAATTCGAAGATCAGGATCTTGGCGGTTAAAGCCGGATCTCTCCGGTTTTAATATAAGGTAGGGAACGAACTGTACTTAAGGAGGAAAGAGAATTGAAGAAGATCCTTGCACTGGCTCTGGCTATGGCCATGGGCCTGTCCCTGGCCGCCTGCGGCGGCGGCGATAAGGGCGGCAGCCCTGCCGCCGGTCCCGGCTCCGGGAGCGATGGCAGCAGCTCCGCCGCTCCCGGGGGCGACGGCTCTGGGAGCGACAGCAGCATCAAGGTAGGCGCCATCTACATCACCAGCCAGAACGACGTGGCCGGCTACACCTATCAGCACCACAACGGGATCACCACCGCCATGGAGGCGCTGGGCCTGGACCCCGCCGACCTGATCGTGGTGGACAACGTCCCCGATACTGACGATACCGCGGTGGCCAACGCCATCGATACCGTGGTCAACCAGGGGGCGGATATCGTCTTCGGCATCTCCTTCGGCTATATCAACGCGATGGCCGACAAGGCGGAGGATTATCCCGACGTGATCTTCTCCCACGGCACCGGCTATATGGCCAACGATACCAACTTCAACAACTACTTCGGCCGGATCTACCAGGCCCGCTATCTGGCTGGGATCGCCGCTGGGATGGAGTCGAAGCGCAGCAAGAACAACTCCATCGGCTATGTGGCGGCCTATAACCTGGACTATGCCGAGACCTGCTCCGGCATCAACGCCTTCGCCCTGGGCGCCCAGTCCGTCAACCCGGACGCGGTGGTCTATGTGAACGTGATCAACACCTGGGGCAACGAGACCCTGGAGCGCCAGGCTGCCATGGCCCTGTTCGACGTCTATCAGTGCTGTGTCATCTCCCAGCACTGTGACTCTGCCCAGCCCCAGCAGGTGGCGCAGGAGTACGGCATGAAGGGTTGCGGATACAACTCTGACATGACCGAACAGGCCCCCAACGCCCACCTGACCGCTGCCATCTGGCACTGGAACGTCTATTATCAGACCGCCATCCAGGCCGCGATGGACTGTAACGGCGACGCCTCCAAATTCGTGGAGAACATGGGCGGCAACGCCTACTATGCCGGCCTGAAGGAGGGCTTCGTAGACACCTCCCCCTTGAACGAGAACTGGGACGGCTACAGCGACACCAAGGCTATCATGGACGCCGTCCGGGAGCTGATCGTCTCCGGCGAGTGGGACGTGTTCTCCGGCGTGAAGCTGAGCTATGAGATCACCGACGGCAAGGTGGAGATCATCAAGACCGATGCCCCCCTGATGGACGACCAGGGCAACGAGATCGTCCCCGCCGGCGGCCCCTCTGTGGACGACAGCGTGATCAAGGGCAGCATGAACTACAACGTGGCAGGGGTCATCGAGGGCTGAGCCACCCGATCGACGCAGACCCTGACCGGGCCGGCCGGATGTTCCGGCCGGCCCGGATCTTACAGGTAGAAACTTTCAGGAAAGCGCAAAAGCCTCCTTTTGAAAGGAGGTGCCCCAGTGTGCGCACTGGGGCGGAGGATCGCGTTTTGCGGAGCAAAACATACGAAGTAAACAAAGATAAGGATCATTTCATACATTTTGCCTTCAGCAAAATACGATCCTCAGTCAGCCTTCGGCTGACAGCTCGTTTCACTGCGCAGCCATTGGCGGCTTTGCCGCCTTACGGATGCGGCGTCCCCCTTGCGGGGAAAAGGAGCCTTTCCCCTGTGGGGGACGAGGGAAGGAGAGCAGCATGGAGCAGCGATACGCCATCGAGATGCGGGGCATCTGCAAGAGCTTCGGCAGTGTGGCCGCCAACCAGGGGATCGATCTGGAGGTGCGTCCGGGGGAGATCCTGGCCCTGCTGGGAGAGAACGGTTCCGGCAAGACCACCCTGATGAACATGCTGTCAGGGATCTATAAGCCGGACAGCGGCGCGATCTTCGTAGACGGGCAAGAGGTGTCCATCAACTCTCCGGAGGACGCGAAGAAGCTGGGGATCGGCATGGTCCACCAGCACTTCAAGTTGGTGGACGTCTTCTCCGCCGCCGACAACATCTGGCTGGGGGACGAGAAGGCAGGGGGCATCCTGAAAAAGGACCGGTATGATATCATCGGGGAAACGGCAAAAACGTTCGGTTTCGACATCGACCCGCGGAAAAAGGTGTACAACATGTCGGTGTCAGAGAAACAGACCCTGGAGATCGTGAAGGTGCTGTATTATGGGGCCAAGATCGTCATCCTGGATGAGCCTACCGCCGTCCTCACCGTCCAGGAGACCTCCAAGCTCTTCGACGTCCTGCGCCGTATGAAGGCGTCGGGCCATGCCATCATCATCATCACCCACAAGCTCAACGAGGTGCTGGAGATCTCCGACCGGGTGGCCATCCTCCGGAAAGGGGAGCACATCTGTACCGTGGAGACTGCCTCCGCCGATGAGCAGCAGCTCACCGAGCATATGGTGGGCCGGAAGGTGGAGCTGGACATCCAGCGTCCCGTGGTGGAGAAGGCCCGGCCCCTGCTGGAGATCCGGGACCTGACCATCAGGAACGACGAGGGCGCCGCCGCCATCGACGGCGTGAGCTTCTACATCCGCGGCGGCGAGATCCTGGGGGTGGCGGGCATCGCCGGCTGCGGCCAGAAGGAGCTGTGCGAGGCCATCGCCGGCCTGCGGCCCATCGAGAGCGGCATGATGATCCACAGGGGGGAGGATATCGTGGGCCTGTCCCCCAAGGCCATCCTGGAGAAGGGGATCTCCATGTCCTTCATCCCGGAGGACCGGCTGGGCATGGGCCTGGCCCCCTCCATGTCCATCACCGACAACATGCTGCTGAAGAAATACGACCAGGCCCGGGGCCCCTTCGTAGACCGGAAGGGGGGCCGGGCGGAGGCGGAGCAGGTGATCCGGGACCTGGAGATCGTCACCCCCTCCACCGAGACGCCGGTGCGCCGGCTGTCCGGCGGCAACGTGCAGAAGGTGCTGCTGGGGCGGGAGATCAAGGCCGGGCCCAACGTGATCGTCACTGCGTATCCCGTCCGGGGACTGGATATCAACTCCTCCTATGCCGTCTACGACATCCTGAATCAGCAGAAGAAGGACGGCGTAGGGATCCTCTTCGTGGGGGAGGACCTGGACGTGCTGATCGGCCTGTGCGACAAGATCATGGTCCTGTGCCACGGGAAAGTGATGGGGGTGGTCCACGCCCACAAGACCACCAAGGAGGAACTGGGCCTGATGATGACCGGGGCCCTGGACCTGACCCACAAGTATGAGGGCAAGCCCGCCGGATACGCCCGGGACAGCCGGATCGGAGAGGTGGGGATGGGAGACGAGGAGGTGGAGGGATGAGAGAGCCCCTTTTCCGAGCGGTCAAACAGGAGGGCGCCGGCCCGGTCCGGCAGCTGATGGCCTATGGGACCGCAGTGCTGCTGGCCTTGGCGGTCGGGGCCGCGCTGCTGGCGGTCCAGGGGGTGGACCCCATCACCTTCTACAAACAGATGCTCACCATGGGAATCCCCGGCAGCCGGTATCCCTGGCGGGCGGTGGAGAACTTCGTCAAGCTCTTCGTCCCCCTGCTGATCGTCTCTCTGGCCCTGGCCCTGGCCTTCAAGATGCGCTTTTGGAACATCGGCGGCGAGGGGCAGTTCATCATGGGGGCCTTCTGGGCGGGATTCGCCGCCATGAGACTGGGGGAGCGCCTGCCCCAACCGGTGATGGTGCTGGTGATGGCCCTGTGCGGCGCCCTGGGGGGCGGGCTGTACGGCATCCTGGCGGCGGCGCTGAAGGTGCGATTCGGCACCAACGAGACCCTGCTCACCCTGATGCTCAACTATATCGCCCTGTATTTCCTCCAGTTCTTCGCCGAGACCAAGGCCCCCTGGAACTTCTTCCTGGATCCCGGGTCCGCCCGGCCCAAGTTCGCCAAATTCCCGGGGAGCGCCCAGATGATCCTCATCCCCGTCGGGCCCTTCCGGCTGAACCTGTCGCTGATCGCGGCGCTGGTCCTGTGCGCCCTGATCTTCGTATATCTCAACTACACCAAGCGGGGCTATGAGATCGCCGTGGTGGGGGACAGTCCCAGCACCGCCCGGTATGCCGGGATGAAGGTGGGCCGGATCGTGATCCGCACCGTCTTCCTCTCCGCCGCCCTGATCGGGATGGCGGGGGCTTTCCACATGTCCTCTGCCGGAGTGATGTCCGCCTCCCCCACCAACGACGTGGGGTGGACGGGGATCGTGGTGGCCTGGCTGGCCAAGCTGGACACGATGGGGATCCTGGTGGTGTCGCTGCTGATCACCGTCCTCCAGTTCGGGTGCCAGACGGCCAGCGCCGCCTACCCCTCGATCGACGCCAACTTCGCCAACCTGCTCCAGGGCGTGATCCTATTCACCGTGCTGGCCGCCGATCTCTTCACCCGATTCAAGATCGTGGTGCGCGGCAGGAAGGAGGCCGGGAAATGAACGACCCTCTCAATGTAATGACCCTGTTCCTCTTCAACATCGTACTGATGAACATCCCCCTGCTCTACGGCACTGTGGGCGAGATCGTGGTGGAGAAGGCGGGGAGCCTGGACCTGGGAGTGGAGGGCACCATGGCGGTGGGGGCCATCTTCGGCTATCTGGCCGGCTGCATGGCAGACAGCCTGATCGTGGGCCTGCTGGCGGCCTTTCTGGCGGCGGGGCTGTGCGGAGGGCTGTTCGCCCTGCTCACCGTCTCCTTCCAGGCGAACCAGAACGTCACCGGTCTGACGATCACCACCTTCGGCCTGGGGCTGTACTTCTTCGTGGGCAAGGGGATCGGGGAGGACTGGCCCGCTCTGGCCAGCGCTCCCGCCCTGGCAGGGGGCTTCGCCCCGGTGGAGATCCCCCTGCTGTCCCGGATCCCCGTGGCGGGGAAGGCCCTCTTCTCTCAGAACCCGCTGGTCTATCTGGGGATCGTGACAGCTGCCCTGGTGTGGTGGTATCTCAACTGTACCAAAGCCGGCCTGCGCCTGCGGGCGGTGGGGGAGGATCCCGCCGCCGCCGATTCCGTGGGGGTGGACATCGTGCGGTATAAATACGTCCACCTGATCGCCGGGTCGGGGATCATGGGGCTGGGGGGCTTCTATATGGCCCTGAACATGAGCGGCTCCTTCGAGGGGTCCAACTGCTGGATCAACGGCTTCGGCTGGATCGCCATCGCCCTGGTCATCTTCGCCAACTGGGACCCCCTGCTGGCCATCCTGGGGGCGATGGTCTTCGGGTTCTTCAACACCCTCCAGATCTACGCCGGCGCCCTGGCCGGGGCCTTCCCCGAGCCCCTGGGCTGGCTGAGCTCCGTGCCCCCCCAGCTGTATAAGGCCCTGCCCTTCCTCATCACCGCCATCGTGCTGGTGGCCTCGTCGGTGCGGAAGAGGGAGGGCTCCGGACAGCCCGCCGCCCTGGGGCTGAACTACTTCCGCGAGGAGCGGTGACGATGACTGTCCGTATATCTCCGCATGAAGATAACAGGAGCGCCCCCTGATCGGGGGCGCTCTTGTCCGTTATCGAAAAAATACCCATACGGCAACGAGTTCGAAAAGAATCTCAACGATCAGAACGGGTCCTGGGGGCCATAAGCCGAGGTCCTGCGCAGACTGAAAGCCCTTTCTTTTTCTGGAGATCAGGATGTATGCACGGACTGCTTTCGATGTGAAGACTATGACAGCGGTCCAGATGAACAGGGACAGCGCATAAGAGAAAGGGCAGTGATGGATGAAAAAGCTAAGACATCGGAGCGTCATGAGAAAGGATAAGGTGGAGCCAGTTTTGGCAGCGTATCCAATGTCGAGGAGCTCCATGATAAGAGATATCAAGATAAAAGACAGGACCACCCAGGATGGGAACGTATATCCGAGAGAAAATGGTGATTCTACGAAAAGAGCGACTGGGATCATAAGGAGCGGCTGACATACATAAAGGAACGCCCTTGGGATCTTTTGAACTATCTTCCTATCATCATTATTGTGCTCCATAACGGACCCCCTCTCTCTAGGCCAAAACATACCTTCGTCTTCTATGGTATCATCACCGAAGGGCAAAGTCAAGGGAAGGAGCGCCCCCTGATCGGGGACGCTCCTGTCCGCTGTATGGCGCAGAAGGGTCTTTGCCGAAAGCCTGTGGGACGCATCAATACTTCACCGTTCCGGTCACAGTGACGGCAGAAGAAGCATTGTTCCGGATGGCTAGCTGATACTGGCCGCGCTGGTCGACTTTAAAAGCATTGTAAATGCTCCCATTTGTACTATTCAAAAAAAGGAACGTTTCATCAGAGAGGATTACGCCAAAGTCAACACTGGCGGATTTGGGGGTATAGGTGCAGTCATATGTTATCTTATCGCCCGAATCCAGAGAAAACTTCCCTCCAATTAGTGTGATGCCAGGAGAGAGCGTATGGTCCAGACGTCCAGCCGCTCGAGGCATGATGATCTGGGAAGCAGGGGCATCCATTGCCGTAATGGGGACGAGGGAACAGCTGAGCAGGAGCATACAGGCCAGGAGTGCACTGATGAGCCGTTTGCAGATCATAGGATATATCTCCTTTCTGAATCAAGTCAAGGGAATCAGAGGTGCTACGTCAACGAATGCTGACGAATCTATCACCTCACTTTCGGCTTCTGCTAAAGGTACAGAATCCTCGGGCGGAGCTTGGAAGAACAGCGCGCCGACCAGGATACCTGCGGCCAGGACCACCGCGGCGACCACCGCCCACAGGCGGTATCGCGGGGGCGCGGGGACCGGCACCTCGACAGGGACCTCGACGGGCACTTCCACCAAGACTTCCACTGGGACCTCCACGACCGTGGGGGCGGTCTCTTCCGGAGGGGCCCAGTCGTCCTTGAGGAGGGCATCCACCGGCACGGCGAAGATCTCGCTCAAACGGACGAGACTGTCGGCCGACGGGTGGGCCGTGCCCGTCTCCCATTTCGACACGGTCTGACGGGAGACGTCCGCACGTTCTGCCAGGCCCTCTTGGGACAAGCCGTGGCGGATCCGCATATCCCGGATCCTCTATTCGGTCACCATTTTAACAGCCCTCCTGGAAAAACGCTACCAACTGGAGTTTACATCGGGGTTTTTTTAGAAAAAACAGGGACAGATCCATGTCCGGACCCGTCTCTCTATGATAGCAAGATCCTTCAGCTCTGTCAATTTGCGGGATATGCAAAAAAGAGCGCCCCAGCCGGGGCGCTCTGTACGATATCAGGATGAGGCCTGAGTCTCTGCCAGGACGGCGGCCTGGAGGGCGGTGAGCCGCTCCCAGAAGGACTGGGCGTCCAGATCCTCGAAGACCTGGAGCCTCTCCGTGCCGGCCTGTTCCACCCGGGCCTGGATCCTCTCCTCCATCTCCAGGTCCACCATCTGATCTCGGTAGTCGGCGGGGTCCAGGGGCAGGCGGAGGATGATGTGATAGCCGAACTCGCTCTCCACCACGTCGCTGATCTCCCCGTCCTTCAGGGCCAGGGCGGCGTTCTCGAAGGGGGCCACCATCTCCCCCCGGGAGGTGGTGTAGCCCTCGGGGTTGGCGGCCAGCCCGCCGTCCTCGCTGTGCTCGTGCATCAGGGAGTCGAAGAGGGCGATCGAATCCTCCGCCGCCCGGAGCTGGGCCAGGAAGCCGTCGATCTGCTCCTTCTTCTGGGCGATCACCTCTTCCTCCAGGGGCTCGCGGGTGGAGGGGTCCGTGGTCAGGAGGAGGATGTGCTTGGCCCGGTAGAACCCGGCCTCATCCATCCAGGCCATCACCTCGGCGTCAGTGGGCCAGTGGCCGCTGTCCTCGCCGAAATACAGCTCACGGAGCTGGCCGTACAGGTCTCTGCACTCGTTGAGGCGGATCACCAAGTCCCGGTCGAGCATCTCGGCCCAGTAGACGTGGTCCGCCGCGGTCTCGCTCCCCAGCTGAGACGCGATCTCAGCGCGCTCCCCGTCCACATCGGCGGCGATCGAGGGGTCGGGGGAGAGGGACTCCTCGCTGCCCAGCAGCTGGATGCCCCGGTAGAAGAGGGCGGCCTCCAGGGCCCCCTCCTTGAGCTGATCGGCCAGGGTGGTCCCGCCGCCCATCTCGGTGTCCCAGGGGATCTGGGGGAGAAAGGCGCTGTACTGTTCCCAATAGCTGTCGATGTTGACCGCCAGCCAATAGAGCACCTCGGCGGCGGTGACCTCCGTGTCCCCCAGCTTGGCCGCAGGGGCGGAGCCGTCGACCCCGGCGACGGCGGCGTATGGGTCGGTGATTCCGGCCAGATCCATGGGCTGGGGCTGAGAGGAGCTCCCAGAAGAGGAGCCAGATCCGGAGCCGGCAGGGGCGTCCTTCTTCCCGCAGCCGCTGAGCGCAGACAGGACCAGCGCCAGAGCCAGCGCCAGGGCCCCAATACGTTTCGTGATCTTCATAGGTGTATTTCCTTTCCCGCGAGAGATTCGCTGAGGACTATCATAACACAGATCGGGACACAGGGCAAGCCGAATCCTTTTATGCAAATAATCTATATCATGAATATTATCTATTTGACAGTTATATTGAAATATGATACAATTCTATAATATAGTATATGACAGATTCTTGCTGTCCAACACACTGCTATGTTAAAAAGAAAGGGTGTACCTAACAATGAAAAAACGACTGCTTTCGCTTTTTACGTACTTCTCTGTTAAAAAATAACCGCTTTGATCATGATACACAAAATACTTCCTTTAAAAGCAACTGATGAACTGTTGCAATGGATATCAAAGCATTATGATGTTTCCCCTCTGCCCCTAAGCACTTTTTCTACAAATTTTATGCAGGCTTTCGCATTTACTATCCTTCATAGCGAGAGTCACAAATCAAACCCGGACGCTGGTGATAAACTTAATTTCATTTCCTATCGCTTATTGCCAACAGAACGGAATCAGAGGTATTTTGATTTTTATCACGGCAAGTACTTTGAGGACCTGATCTACTTAGTTTTAGAGACTGAGAATAGATGCCATACCAGCAACAGCTATCTCCTTGACCTGGAAGTACACCTTGCTTGGGGGCTCAGCGAGCATGATATAAAAAATCGGACCATTCTTTATGATGAATACGTTTGGAATTTAGATTGCTTAGACAAGTTAGATATCCAGTAGCTCCACTGTTTACCATAAGATCGCCAGATTCCTCCTTACAAATGCAGCGGCCGCCCACCGGGCGGCCGCTGCTTGCTATCCGCAAACAGGGAAGCTCTTTTTGGCCCTTTTTCTCTCGAGAAAAAGGACGCCTGCCCGGCGAGGGCCATCAGAGCTCTAGCGCCTTCCCATAGTCCTCCACCACATGGCGGGCGGCCCGGAGGGGGTCCTCGTTCTTGGCCAGGCGGAGGGAGAACCGGGGCACGTCCCCGGGCATGAGGAGGAGGCGCTTGGCATATTTCTCCTGGGCGCACAGGGCGGAGAAGGGCTCCAGCCGGAACTCATCCAGGGCGAAGACCAGCTTATCCCCCTTCTGCCCGATGTCGTTGATGCGGCACCGGGCGGCGTCCGCCCGGAGGAGGGCCACCGAGATCAGATTGTTCACCGGCCTGGGGGGCTCGCCGTACCGGTCGATCAGCTCATCCACCAGCTCGTCGGCCTCCTTCTCGTCACGGACGGCGGCGATCCGCCGGTACAGGTCCATCCGCTGCTCCGGCGAGGGGACATACCGGTCCGGGATGGAGGCGGACACGCTGAGATCGGCGGCGCACTCGGTGCGGGTGGGCAGGGGCTGGCCCTGCTCCAGGAGGACCGCCTCCTCCAGCAGCTTCAGATACATGTCATAGCCCACCGACAGCAAAAAGCCGCTCTGCTCCGGCCCCAGCACGTTGCCCGCCCCCCGGATCTCCAGGTCCCGCATGGCGATCTTGAAGCCGGAACCGAACTCGGCGAATTCCCGGATGGCCTCCAGCCGCTTGGAAGCCACTTCGGAGAGGACCTTGCCCCGGCGATAGGTGAGATAGGCGAAGGCCCGCCGGTTGGACCGGCCCACCCGGCCCCGGATCTGGTGGAGCTGGGCCAGGCCCAGCTTGTCGGCGTCCTCCATGATGAGGGTGTTCACGTTGGGCAGGTCGATGCCCGTCTCGATGATGGTGGTGCAGACCAGGACGTTCAGTTCCCCGTCGGTCATCCGGGCCATCACGTCGTCGATGGCCTCCTGAGTCATCCGCCCGTGGGCCACCCCGATAGCGGCCTCCTCCCCCAAGAGCGTCTGGATCCGGGCGGCACAGCGGTCGATGGTCTCCACCCGGTTGTGGAGATAGAACACCTGGCCCCCCCGCTCCAGCTCCCGGCGCATGGCGTCGGCCAGGAGGCCCCAGTCGTGCTCCAGCACGTAGGTCTGTACCGGCTGGCGGTCGGCGGGGGGCTCCTCCAGGGTGGACATGTCCCGGATGCCGGACAGGGCCATGTTCAACGTCCGGGGGATGGGGGTGGCGGACAGGGTGAGGACGTCCACCTGCTTGAAGGTCTCCTTCAGCTTTTCCTTGTGCTGCACCCCAAAGCGCTGTTCCTCGTCCACCACCAGCAGCCCCAGATCCTTGAAGTGGACGTCCTTATTGAAGAGCCGGTGGGTGCCGATGAGGATATCCACCTGGCCCGCCTCCACCCTGCGCAGGGTCTCTTTCATCTGGGCGGGGGTGCGGAAGCGGGACACCACGTCGATGTTCACCGGGTACTTCTGGAACCGGCGCAGGGCGGTGAGGTAGTGCTGCCGGGCCAGGACGGTGGTGGGCACCAGGATGGCGGTCTGCTTGCCGTCCAGCACGCACTTCATCATGGCCCGGAAGGCCACCTCTGTCTTGCCGTAGCCCACATCGCCGCAGAGCAGCCGGTCCATAGGAGTGGGCCGCTCCATGTCAGATTTGATCTCACCGATGCACCGCAGCTGGTCATCGGTCTCGGTGTATTCGAACTGCTCCTCGAATTCCCGCTGCCAGGGGGAATCGGGGGAGAAGGCGTAGCCCGGCTGGCGCTGGCGCTGGGCGTAGAGCTGGATCAGTCCCTTGGCCAGGTCCTGCACCGCCTTCTTGGCCTTCCGCTTGGCCTTCTCCCACTCCTGGCCCCCCAGGCGGTTGAGCTTCTTGGTCTCGTTGGCGTCCTCGCCTCCGCCGATGTATTTGGATACCAGATCCAGCTGGGTGGCGGGGACATAGAGCACATCGGTGCCGGCGTAGGCGATCTTCACATAGTCCTGTTCGATCCCCTCCACCGGCATCTTCACCATGCCCACATACCGGCCGATCCCATGGTGCTCGTGGACCACCAGGTCGCCGGGGACGAGGTCGGCATAAGACTTCAGCTTCTGCCGGTTGGTGGCGTCTTTGCGGGAGCGGGACTTTTTGGGAGCGGTCCTCTCCCCCTCAGTGAGGACGGCCAGCTTCATCTCCGGGTACTCAAAGCCGCTGGACAGCCCTCCCACTGTGACGACGATCTCTCCCGGCTGAGGCAGGGCTTTGGGCTGGAAGTCCACTGCGGCGCTGATCTTCTGCTCCCGGAGGAGGGCCTGGAGGTCGATGGCCCGCTGCTCCCCGGACACCAGCACCAGGGAGGCATATCCGCTGTTCTGGTAGTGGGCCAGGTCCTGCACCGCCGTCTCCAGACTGGCCAGGAAGGGGGGCAGCTGCTTGGCGGTGATGGACAGCAGCTCTCTGGGCGGCGTGGGATAGGAGGCGGTGGTGAAGGAGTCCAGATAGACCACCGGGAAGTCCTCCAGCCGCTGGAGGAGCTGGGGGAAGGTGAGGGCCAGCTCCCCGCAGGAGCCGTCCAGCTCTCCCCGCTCCAGAAGGGCCTTCACATCCTCCTCCAGCTGCCACTGCCAGCTCTTGGCCCGGTCGGCGATCCGGGGGCCTTGGTCGAAGACGACGCAGACGTCCTCGGGCAGATAGTCGGCCCCGCAGGCCAGATCCGGGTAGATGAGGGGGAGATACCGGTCGGTGGCAGGGAAGGTCCGGCCCTGGGCGACCGCCTCCCCGTCCTGCTCCAGGGTCTCGGCCAGGGCTTTGTTCCCGTTTTGGAGGGCCCGGGCCGCCAGCTTAGACAGCTTTTTGCTCAGTCCGGCCCCACCGCCGGGGGCCAGCTGGGGCAGGACCTCGGCGGCGGGGAGGAGGAGGGCGGTGTCGATGTTCTCGGTCCGGCGCTGGGTGGCGGGGTCGAAGACGCCCATAGCGTCGATCTCGTCCCCGAAGAACTCCGCACGGACCGGGGCCTCCATGCCGGGGGAGAAGACATCCAGGATCCCGCCCCGCAGAGCGAACTGGCCCGCACCCTCCACCTGCTCGCACCGGACATATCCGGCGGCGGACAGGTCCTCAGCCAGCTCGTTCAGGTCCTGGGTCCCGCCGGTCTTCAGCGTCCGGCAGCAGCTCTCCAGTGTCTCTGGGGGGATGGTGCGCTGGAGCAGGCCCTCCACTGTGGCCACCAGGAAGGGATACCGGCCGGCCCGCAGCCCCTTCAGCAGGTCCAGCCGCCGGTGCTCCCACTGGCGGGAGAGGGCGGCGGCGTTGTGGAAGGCGAAGTCCCGGGGCCCCAGCACCGGGACGGCCGTCCCGGCGAAGGCCCCCAGATCCCGGGCCAGCTTCTGGCCCTCCAGCTCGTCGGCAC
This sequence comes from bacterium 1xD42-67, assembly GCA_003612335.1. Taxonomy (GTDB): domain Bacteria; phylum Bacillota; class Clostridia; order Oscillospirales; family Oscillospiraceae; genus Lawsonibacter. The sequence continues at coordinate 17,674 of RAYO01000016.1, read as the reverse complement.
AGACCACCACCACCGGGCGGCCGGAGGCCAGGCCGGTCCCGGCGGCGATGTGACAGCGGTGGATGGCGGCCGCCCCTGACAGGGCGGCAGGGGAGCGGCCCCCCTCCAGAGCGGTGAGGAGCTGCCGGAACTCAGGCAGCCGGTCTAGGGCGGCGGTGAGCAGTTTCACGTGGAACACCTCGATCCTTGACAGTCTGGGGGAACGCGGCAACGCCCCTGCCCCCGGGCGGGGGAGGGGTCATCTGATGTGTATCGGGGACGGAGCTGTCTTTTGAGAGGGAGAGCCGTCGGGGCGGCCTGGGGCCGCCCCTCATTCATCTGATCTCATAGTCCCGGCCGAACTGGAGACGGCCGAAATCGATCCGGCCAGAGGGACCGCCCTCCTCGCCGTCCTCCTCGTCCTCGTAGTCCTCCTCGTCCTCTGGATCTTGGCGGGGAGGAGGATCGTCCTCATAGTCCTCGCCCTCCTCGGGCGGGAGGCCAGGGGTGAACTCGGCGGTGTCGGACATATCCTCCGGCGCCTCCTCGGCGGCCTTGGCCCGGAGATTCTCTGCGGCGGCGGCCTCCATGGCCTGGGCCAGCAGGCGCTGGACGTTGTCGTCGATCTCGGAGGCCTTCTCCTCCACTGGGTCGGGCGCGGGGGTGGTGTCAGGAGGATAGAGCTCCGCCAGCCGGGACAGATGCTCTGCCTCCTGGACCTGGAGGGCCCGGACCTTCTCTACGAAGGCGGCGGTGGACTGCTGGGCGGCCTTCAGCCGGTATTCCTCCGCCTCCAGCTCCTTGGTGATGCCGGCCTTCCGGGCCTGGACCTCTTCCTCGGCCTGGGCCAGCAGGGCGTCCCGCTTCCGTTCGGCCTCCTTCACCAGGTCGTCGGCCATCCGCTGGGCGGCCATCAGGGCCTTGCGCATGGCCTCCTCGGTGGAACGATACTCCTCCACCTTGTCTACCAGCACCTTCATCTTGCTCTTCAAAACTGCGTTCTCGTTGAACAGCGCGGAGTAATCCCCGGTGAGGATGTCCAGGAACTCGTCCACCTGAGCCATGTTGTAGCCGCCGAAGGACGCCTTGGAGAAGGCGCGCTCAGAGACCTCCTGTGGTGTGAGCATAGTGATCCCTCCCTGCTCTATCGTCTAATAATACCATTCGAACCGCTGATCCAACACCACCGGCTGGCCGCCCTTCCAGCTCAGGGTGGTCACCAGGTCCCCCATGCCGTCCACGTGGGCGGTGCCGTAGAGATACTGCCGCAGGACGATCCCCTCATCAGCCCCCTCCGCATGGTAGGGGCCGTCCCCGTCCATGTCCACGGTCCAGCGCTCCACCGCCATGGGGTAGGGGGAATCCGGGTCGTCCACTAGGACGGGCCCGGCGGGGGCCTCCGGCTCCGAGACGGCGGCGGGCGGGGACTGATCTGGAGGGGGCTGGCTGCCGCCCTTGGAGGGCGCTCCGGCGCAGCCGGCCAGCAGGGCGGCTGTGAGGAGCAGGACACAGGGCAGTTTCAGTCCCATCAGTGATATACCCCCTTAGAAATACAGTCCGTTGTTCTCCAGCTCGTCGATGAGGTCGCCCAGGATGTCCACATTGTAAGGGGTGATGATGTAGGTGGAGATGGCCACCTTCTTCACCTTGCCCTCCTGGGAGTAGGCCGCCCCGGAGAGGAAGTCCAGGATCCGGCGGGCGATCTCCTTGTTGGTGGACTCCAGGTTGAGGACCACGGTGCGCTTCTCCCGCAGGTGGTCGGCGATGGCGGAGGCGTCTTCGAAGCGCTCGGGCTTCACCAGCACGACCTGGAGCTGGGTGGCGGCCCGGATGTTCACGACCTTGTTGCTGCGGCGGTCATCCTCCATAGAGGAGGGATAGCTCTCAGAGCGGGGGGCGCGCTCCGGGCGCTCCCGGCGCTCCACCGGACGGGGGGAGATGTCGAAATCGTCGAAATCATCTTCGTCCTCGTCCTCATAGGGGTGGGCCAGCCGCTTGAATTCGTCAAAGATTCCCATAAGCTCGGATCCTCTTTTCTCAGCAGTATATTTTTCCTCAGCGGGCGGCGCCCATGGGAGGGCGTGGACCGAAGAGCGCAGTACCCACCCGGACAAGGGTGGCGCCTTCTGCGATGGCATCCATGTAGTCGGCGCTCATGCCCATAGACAGACAGTCCATAATATCTTGATTATCCGTCATTTTCGCCTTGATGTCAACAAGAGATCGGCGAATCTGGGCAAAATATTTTCGATTGGCCCCGGGAGAGGAGGAGATGGGGGGGATCGCCATCAATCCCCGGAGGCGGACATGGGGACAGCCCCAGGCCAGCTCTGCCAGTGCGGACAGGTCTTTGGGGAGACAGCCCCCCTTGCTCTCCTCCTCGGCCACGTTGACCTCCAGCAGGATATCCTGGACGATCCCCAGCTTGTCCGCCTGGGCGTCGATGGCCTGGAGGAGCCGCGGGGAGCCCACCGAGTGGATCAGAGACACCCTGCCCACCACCTGCTTCACCTTGTTGGTCTGGAGGTGGCCGATGAAGTGGACCTCTGCGCCGGCGTAGGCGTCTGCGGCCAGGTGCGCGGTGAGCTCCTGGACCCGGTTCTCGCCGCACAGGCGGATCCCGGCGGCGATGGCGGCGCGGATCGTCTCGTCGGTCTGCACCTTGGTGGCGGCGCACAGGGCGACGGAAGCGGGGTCGCGTCCAGCGGCCCGGGCGGCGGCGGCGATCTCTTCCTGGACGGCCTTGATGTTTTGGGACAGATCCATAACTATCTCTTCTTTCTTAAAATGGAGATCGGAGGGGGCACAGGGGCGGTCATCCCGCCAGCAGCAGCCCCTCCTGGAGACCGGTGGCGTGGATGATGATGCTGTCGCCGGCCCGAAGGATCTTGGGGCCGGTGCCCACTGGACGGACCACATAGTAGTCGCTGCCCTCGTGGACGATGCTGGCCTCCCGGAACTCGGCCCGGCCGTTGACCAGAGCGTAGACCCCCAGCTTCTTGACCTGGATGGTCTCGCCGGTCTCCTTGTCTTGGACGGTGGTCTCCACCAGGCGCAGCCCCTCCTTGGGGATGCGCAGGCCGGAGAAGCTGTCGAAGATCAGCTCGGCGGTCTGGTGGCGGAGCAGGGTGGTGGAGGTGAGGTAGCGGTTGGAGGAGAAGACCACCAGGGTCCGGTCCCCCTCGGTGGGGCCGATCTTGTCCACCTGCATCTCCACGTCCCGGGCCAGCTCCCCGGAGAAGCGCAGGGTGGCGCGCCCCCCTTCCTCCAGCCGGCCGGCGGCCTCCTTGCTCAGGGAGGCGGCAAAGGACCAGGTGTTGGAGGTGATCAGCTTGCCCATGGCGCCGGCGTCCTGTCCGGCGGGATCGTCGATGAGGGCCTGGAGGGAGGAGGGGGTGAGCTGGAGGACGGTCTCGGGGGTGAGGCGGGACTCATAGCCGTCCACCAGGTTGGAGAACACCCCCGGCACGGGAGCGGAGATCCGGGTGGTGGCCCGGGCGGACTGCTGGGTGAGGACGGAGAGCTCCCCGCTGAGCTTGCGCAGGCGGTCGGACAGGTCGGTGGAGGTGAGGCCCTCGCCATAGGTGTAGCCCCGCTTGAGCACCCCGCTCTTCACGTCCATCACCTGCTCCCAAAGCTGGGTGCAGTCCCCCTGGGCGTAAGAGGCCCGCAGCTCCGCCACCGCCTGGAGGATCTCCTCGTCCAGCCGGGCGGCGGAATCCAGGCTGCCGCCCTGAGCGATGGCGTATTCCAGCAGCTCGGTCTCCATCTGCAGGGCCTCGATCTGGGCCTGGTCCGCCTGGGCCTGGGTGTCCCGATAGACCAGGGCGATCTGCTGGCCCTTGCCCACCTTCTCCCCCTCCGCCCGGGTGACCTCCAGGATCCCGGGCTGGGAGGGGATCAGGACCGCCTGCCGCACCACCAGTCCCTCCGCCGCCACGCTGTCATAGGCGGTGTAAGCGTAGGCATGGGCGATCTGATAGGGCTCGTCCATAGAATCGAAGACGTAATAGGCGAGATAGATAGCGATCACAGCCGCCATGGCCAGGATCACGAGGGAGATCAGGGGCTTACCTTGCTTCATAGGGGGCTCTCTTTCTGTCGGTGGGGATGGATATGGGGGCAGCCGTCCGGGACGGCCCCTGGAGGGAGGGCGTCAGGCGCCCTCCTCCTCCGGCGGCGCCAGAGAGATCGGCCGCTCGGGGACGATGGTGGAGATGGCGTGTTTATAGATGATCTGCTGTTTGCCGTCGCTGGTGAGGACCACCGTGAAGGCGTCGAACCCGGTGATGAAGCCCCGCATCTGGAAGCCGTTCATCAGGAACATGGTGACCGGCCGGCGCTCCCGGCGGGCCTGGGTGAGGAAGATCTCCTGGAGGTTGTTGGTGTTCGGCATATGTAGCACACTCCTTTTTTCTATTCGGCGGGCCGTCCCGCCGGAGCGCCTCTATCATATACCAAATTCTTCCAGATAGTCTGTCGAACGCTGTAGCACCTCCGCAAGATCGGGGACTGGTCCCCAGATCAGGGGCTTTGCCTGCTTGTCCCGGCGGAACCAGGTGCGCTGGCGCTTGGCGTACTGCCGGGAGCGGAGCTTGATCTGGGCGGCGGCATCTTCCGCCGCCATGTCTCCGGAGACGACCGGGACCATCTCCTTATAGCCGATGGCCTGCATGGCGGTGCATCGCCGCGGCACTCCGCTGTCCAGCAGGGCCCGGACCTCTCCGGCCAGGCCGGCCTCCATCATCCGGTCCACCCGCCGGTCGATCCGGTCCCACATGTCCTCCCGGCGTTCAAAGTCCAGGGAGAGGGTGAGGGCGTCATACCGGGGGGGGAGGGCTTTGGTCTCCCGGTCGTGCTGGGTGATGGTCTTCCCGGTGGTGAGCCACACCTCCAGGGCCCGGACGATCCGCTTGGCGTCGTTGGGGTGGAGGCGGGCGGCGGCCTCTGGATCGGTCCGGGCCAGCTCCTCCAGCAGGGCCTGCCCCCCCTCGCGGGCATACCGCTCCTCCAGCTGGCCGCGGAGGGGGCTGGAGGGGTCGAAGGCGGCGAAGGTCCGGCCGGAGAGGAGAGAGTCGAGATACAGCCCCGTCCCCCCGGCCAGGATGGGCAGCGCCCCCCGGGCCAGGATGTCCTCCACACAGCGGGACGCCATGTCTACGTACCGGGCGGCAGAGAAGTCCTCCCCGGGATCGGCCACATCGAGCATGTGGTGGGGGATCCCCTGCATCTCTTCGGCGGTGGGCTTGGCGGTGCCGATGTCCATCCGGCGGTAGATCTGCATGGAGTCGGCGGACACCACCTCGCCGCCGTACCGCTTGGCCAGCTCCACCGCCAGCCAGGTCTTGCCTGACGCCGTGGGGCCGGTGATGACGACGATCTTGGAGCTCATATCTTTTTCCTCTTGTATGGCTCCGGCTCATCGGTGAGGCCCAGGAGATAGTCGGCGGAGACGTTGTAGTGCTGGCAGATGAGAGACAGTTTTTCCAATGTAGTAGAGGCAGAGCCGCGCTCCAGCTCGCTGATCTGGCTCTTCCCCACGCCGAGGAGCTGTCCCAGCTCCTCTTGCTTCTCACCAGCGGACTTCCGGGCGATCCGCAGGCGCTGACCAAAAAGTTCTGTAGAAAACATAGTTCTCCCCCTTGACAATTCGATAAGATCGAACTATAATGAAGATAGAAGTCAAATTTGATCGAACTAACGAGGTGTGTTGTGTGATGCGCAGTATCTTAGAGGAGCTGTACGGCCTTTTCCCGACCACGTCCAAATGCAGTGCCCTGGAACAGAAAAGGATCGATGAGGAGTATCTTGCCCTCAGCGAAAAGATCCAGGCGGTCCTGGGCGTGGGATCCATGGACCGGTTCCTGGAGCTGAGCGAACAGCGTCTGGGCTATCGGGGGGAGGCCCGGTTCGCCTCCGGCGTCTGTGTGGGGGCCCGCCTGATGGCGGAGATCTTCACATGGCCCACTGAGTGACCGAGGCGCAGGCGGCCCGGGCCAGCTCCAGGAAGCGGTCCATCCGGGGGAAGAACTCCTCTTCCGCCCGCCGGGCGATCTGGGCCAGCTCCTCCTCGGTGCGCAGGGAGACCTCATAGTCGCTGACAGTATCCAGACACCAGCCGCCGCCGTCGCCGGCCAGACCGCCGACGGCGGTCGCCGTGGTGACGGAGACCAGGTGCAGCCCCTCGCCCCCCGGTCCGGGGCGGATCTCCACTTTGTCCTCCGGGCAGGCCAGCAAAGCACTGCGGAAGTCCAGGCTGCTCAGCACCAGTTTGGTGAAGGGGACGTTGTCGGTGCGGATCAGCCGCTTTTTGGTCACCTCCGGGTAGCCCACGTCCGCCGGGAGGAGGGAGAGCTCGGTCAGGCCGGGCACCGCCCGCAGAAGGGCGTTCATCCCGCCGGACAGGGCCTTCTCCGCCCCGATGGTCAGCCGGTAGGGCTTGGCCAGGGTGACAGGCGCCCGGGCCCGGACATAGCGGAAGGTCCCGCCCCGCCCCGCGCTGGCTGCAGACAGGTCCGCCGCCAGGGGCCGGTCCTTCCAGGGGAGGATCAGCAGGCCGTCGTCATCCTCGCCGGCCAGGAACTGCCCGCCGTGGGCCAGGTGGTAACGATAGAGACATTCGCTCCAGGACATTAGGAGACCTCCTTTATTCGCTTGATGGCGGGCCGGGCCGTCCCGCCCTACATGCGGGCTTCGGGGGATCGGCGCTAGGGCGCGACGGCCCCGGCGCGCCGTTTTCCTGTCTTTATGCCCGCTTGAACTGCTTCTCCAGCTCCTTTTTGGTCAGCTCGATGGCCACGGGGCGGCCGTGGGGGCAGTATCTCACCTGACCGGACATGACGGCGGCGGCGATGCGCTCCAGCTCCTGCGGGCTGGTGCGCCAGCCCCCCTTGATGGCGGCCTTGCAGGCCATGGTGTGGAGCAGTTCGTCCCGGGCGGCGGCGGGGTCGGTGGTCCCTGTGGTGAGCAGCCGCTGGGCCAGCTCCTCCAGGGCGGCGGGGATGTCCGCCGGGTCGATGTCGAAGGGGGCCTGGCGCACCGCCAGATCCTCGCCCAGCTCGTCCGCCTCGAAGCCGAACTCCTCCAGCAGGTCCCGCCGGGCCAGCAGGGCCTCCCGCTGGTCCGGGGCCAGCCGGCACACCGCCGGGACGAGGAGGGTCTGGGCCATGGGGTCGTAGCCCTCGGCCTTCATCCGGTCGAAGTTCATCCGCTCGTGGGCGGCGTGCTTGTCGATGAGATAGACCGTCTCTCCCCGCTCCACGATGATGTAGGTGTTCAGCACCTCTCCGGCCAAGCGCCAGGGGAGGTCCTCCGTCCCGCCCGCGGGCGATAAGGGCTCCTTTTGAAAGGAGCTGTCAGCCGCAGGCTGACTGAGGATCGACTTCGTCGGAGCCGAACTGTGCGAAGCACGCAAAGGCTCAGAAGCCTGTTTTACTTCGTATGTTTCGCCGCGCGAAACGCGGTCCTCCGTCACGGGCTCTGCCCGCGCCGCCTCCTTTGCCGAAGGAGGCTTTTGCCCCCGCGGGGGGACGGGAGCGGGCGGCGTATAGCTGCTGTCATGCACCCGGACCACAGTAGACATGGGGACCCCTGGCTCCCCCCTGGTGGGGGAGCTGCCGCCGCCTTTGGCGGCGGCTGAGGGGGGCGGCAAGGAGCTGCCCCCCCCTCCGGCCCTTCGGGCTCCCTCCCCCATAAAGGGGGAGGGGGGAGCGCCACCGATGCGCATCTGGTCTTCCGTCACCGTGTCGTGCTTCCGCACCCCGGAGATCTCGGTGTTTTTCAGCACCGCCCGGGGGTGGGAGGGGTCCCCCTCCAGGGCGGACAGCACGGCGTGGTACACCGCGGAGAACACCGCCCGCTCGGCGCCGAACTTCACCTCGGTCTTGGCGGGGTGGACGTTGACGTCCACGGCGTTGAGCTTGGTCCGGAGGTGGAGGACACAGCCGGGGAATCTGCCCACCATCTTCTGGTTTTTATAGGCCTCCTCCAGGGCGGCCGTCATGAGGGGGGACTTCACCTGACGGCCGTTGACGAAGAAGAACTGCCAGCTGCGGCTGGCCCGGCAGCAGGCGGGCATGGAGACGAAGCCGTCTACGGACATGTCCTCCCCGGCGGACCGGACCTCCCGGAAGCCCAGGGCCAGCTCCCGGCCCAGCACGGCGTAGACGGCGCTTTTCAGCTGGCCGTCTCCAGGGGTGAGCAGCTCCTGCTTGCCGTCCCGGATGAACTTTACCGATACCTCCGGGTGGGACAGAGCCGCCCGCTGGACCACCGCGAAGACGGCGGCGCCCTCGGCGGCGTCCTTTTTCATGAACTTCAGCCGGGCGGGGGTGTTGAAGAACAGGTCCCGGATCACCAGCGTGGTGCCGCGGGGACAGCCCGCCTCCTCCACCGGCCCGGGGACGCCCCCCTCCAAGGCCAGGGAGGCCCCCAGCTCAGCCTCCGCTGTCCGGGTGAGCGCCTCGATCCGGGAGACGGCGGCGATGGCCGCCAGGGCCTCCCCCCGGAAGCCCAGGGTGCCGATGGCCTCCAGGTCGTACTCGGTGCGCAGCTTGCTGGTGGCGTGGCGGAGAAAGGCGGTCCTCAGCTCTCCGGCCGGGATGCCCTTTCCGTCGTCGGTCACCCGGAGGAAGGTGAGCCCGCCGTGGGATATCTCCACCGTCACCGCGGAGGCCCCGGCGTCGATGGCGTTCTCCATCAGCTCTTTGGCCACGGAGGCGGGCCGCTCCACCACCTCGCCGGCGGCGATCAGGTCGGCTACGTGGGGGTCTAATACTTGGATGTTCGGCATAGATGCGCTCTCTTTCGTGAAACGGTCTGTAGGGGCGGATATCATCCGCCCGAGACGATCCTGTGACCAGCGGGCGCATGATATGCGCCCCTACGCCTCGTATATCAGCGTCTCCGGGTCCATCCAGGCCCGCTGGGGGTTCAAGGGGTCCAGGTAGACGGTGGGGCTCTGGCCGGTCTGGCTGGGCTCGCGCCAGAGAAACTGGCTGCGGACCGAATAGGTCCGCCCCTCCCAATGGTAAATACACATTACTGTCCAGGGATTGCGCTTGCGCAGCCCGTCTCGGCCCCAGCTGGTGTACCAGTGGCGGCGGGTGGCCTGGGGCACCAGCTGGCCGGGAACGGCCCGGCCCTCTGTCCGCAGACGGCTCCAGATACGCTCCCGCCACCGGGCGTACCACAGCAGCCCGGCCCCAAACAGCAGCAGGGGCAGGCCCCACAGGGGGAAGTCCTGGGCCTCTCCGCTGCGCATGGGGAGGGTGAGCACAGCTCCAATCAGCCCCAGCAGGGTGAATATCCCGCCCAGGAGCAGGAGCAAAAAGGCCAGCAGCGCCTCGTAGGATTTGGGCGGCTTCACGCTACACCCCTCCGTTCAGGTCCTGCTTCAGCTCGGCCAGAAGGTTGAGGGCCTGGATGGGGGTGAGGAGATCCACATCGGTCATGCGCAGCTTTTTCAGGACGGTCTCGCCGCCCAGGTCCATGAGGGACACCTGATCCGTAGGGGCCGGCGGCCCGGCGGCCCGCACAGAGCCAGACGGCGCGCCCAGGCCGTCGCGGCCCGCACCCGCCTCCAGCTCCTCCAGGATCTCCCTGGCCCGTTTGACCACCCGGTCGGGCACCCCGGCCAGCTTGGCCACCTCCACGCCGTAGCTCTGGTCGGCCCCGCCCCGGACGATCTTCCGCAGGAAGATCACGTCGCTGCCCCGCTTTTTGGCGGCGATATTGTAGTTCTTCACCCCGGGGACAGTCCCCTCCAGGGCGGTGAGCTCGTGGTAGTGGGTGGCGAAGAGGGTCTTGGCCCCCAAGCGCTTTTTGTCGGCGCAGTGCTCCAGCACCGCCCGGGCGATGGCCATGCCGTCGTAGGTGGAGGTGCCCCGGCCGATCTCGTCCAGGATGAGGAGGGACCGCCTTGTGGCGTGGCTGAGGAGGGCGGCCACCTCGGTCATCTCCACCATGAAGGTGGACTGGCCGGCGGCCAGGTCGTCGCTGGCCCCGATGCGGGTGAAGACCTGATCCACCACGCCGATGCGGGCCGACTTGGCGGGGACGAAGGAGCCCATCTGGGCCATGAGGACGATGAGGGCGGTCTGGCGCATATAGGTGGACTTGCCCGCCATATTGGGGCCGGTGATGATGGCGGCCAGATCCTCCCCTGCGTCCATATGGGTGTCGTTGGGGACGAAGGGGGCCCCCTTGAGCATCCGCTCCACCACAGGGTGCCGGCCCTCCACGATGGTCAGCGTGTCGGAACCGTCCACCTGGGGCATACAGTAGTTGTTGGCCGCGGCCACGGCGGCAAAGGAGCACAGCACATCCACCTGGGCCAGCGCGGCGGCGGTCCTCTGGATCCGGTCCACCTGAGCGCAGACGGCCTGCTTCAGTTCGCAGAAGAGCTGATATTCCAAAGCGGTCACCTGGTCCTGGGCAGAGAGGATGGCGTGCTCCAGCTCTTTCAATTCCTGGGAAATATACCGCTCGGCGTTCACTGTGGTCTGCTTGCGCACCCAGTCGGAGGGGGCCAGCCCGGTCTGAGATCTGGCCACCTCGATGTAGTAGCCAAACACCTTGTTGGAGCTGATCTTCATATTCCTGATGCCGGTCTGCTCCTTGGTCCTGGCCTCCATCTGGAGGATGTGGCCGTTGGCGTTGGTGAGCAGGTCCCGCAGCTCGTCCACCTTGGCGTCGTAGCCGGGGCGGATGAAGCCTCCCTCCCGGACGGAGAAGGGCAGGGGCTTCTCGTCCTCGTCCCGCAGCCCGCGGTCCAGCAGGTCCCGCAGATCGGGCAGGTCGTCCAGCTCGGAGCGAAGGGACTGGAGGAGGGGGGAGGAGCAGGGAGAGAGCAGGTCCCGGATATGGGGCAGCCTGCCCAGCCCGGCGGAGAGAGCGGCCAGGTCCCGGGAACCGGCGGAGCCGTAGACCACCCGGCCGGCCAGCCGCTCCAGGTCGGTGACCTCCCGGAGGGCCAGGGAGAGCTCGTCCCGGGTGATGGCGTCCTCCGCCAGGCTGGCCACCCCCTGCTGCCGCCGGGCGATCTGCACCGGGGAGAGGAGGGGGCGCTCGATCCAGCCCCGGAGGAGGCGCCCGCCCATGGCGGTCTTGGTCTTGTCCAGCACCCACAGCAGAGAGCCCCGCTTCTCCTTGGTCCGCATGGTGGCGGTGAGCTCCAGGGTCTGCCGGGCGGTGAGGGAGAGCTCCATATACTGTCCGGCGGTGTAGTAGTGGAACTGGGAGATGTGGCTCAGATCGGTCTTCTGGGTCTCATAGAGATAGGCCAGCAGGCCGCCTGCCGCCTGGATGACCGCCTCGTCCTGGAGCGGGACGTCCTGCAGGCCGCTCCGGAACTGCTTTTCCGCCAGAGGGCGGGCGGCGCCCAGACGGAACCGGGCCTCCCCTCCGTCCTCACACAGGCAGCCCAGGCGGTCCTTGAGGAAGGGGACCAGTCCTTCGGCATGGAAGGCGCCAGAGGACAGCACCGCCTCGGCGGGGTGGAAGCGGGCCAGTTCGTTTTCCAGATGGCTGGAGCCCTCCCCGCCGGCGGGGAAGGAGGAGCCGTATACCTCCCCTGTGGAGATGTCGCACAGGCACAGGCCATAGGCCGCAGAATCAGCGCAGACGGCGCAGATATAGTTGTTCTTGCTGTCCTCCAGCATGGAGGAGGCGATCACCGTCCCCGGCGTCACCACCCGGATGATGTCCCGGTCCACCAGGCCGCGGGCCAGGGCCGGGTCCTCGGTCTGCTCGCAGATGGCGATCTTATAGCCCTTGGCGATGAGGCGGGCGATGTAGCTGTCGGCGGAGTGGTAGGGCACCCCGCACATGGGGGTGCGCTGCTCGGGCGGCTTGTTCCGGTCCCGGGTGGTCAGGGTCAGGTCCAGTTCTTTGGACACCAGCTTGGCGTCCTCATTGAACATCTCATAAAAGTCCCCCAGCCGGAAAAACAGGATAGAATCTGGGTTCTGAGCCTTGATGTCCAGATATTGCTGCATCATGGGGGTGATCTCCGGCATGGGCGTACCTTCTTTCTCTCTCTGCGCGCCGCCCGCCGCGGCACATTTACAGTAACAGTGACAGTAGCAGTAACAGTAACAGTAACACTTACAGTTACGTTGCGCTAGTTGTACAGGAACGTACAACGAAGCAGCCAGATCATCCCAACTCCCCGAACAGCGACCACTTGTTGGCTCCGGTGATCTTCACGTCCCGGAACTGGCCCAGGGCGGACACGTCGCCCACCACCCGGACCAGGCGGTTGCCGGGGGTGCGGGCGGTGAGGTCATACCGGGCGTCGTCAGACAGGCCGTCTATGAGGCAGCGCACCCTTTTCCCCACATAGGCGGCGTGCTTCTCCTCAGAGATCTGGTCCTGGAGGGCGGTGAGCCGCTCGAAATTGGCCAGCTTCTCCGACCGGGGCATGGGGTCGTCCATTGCCGCCGCCGGGGTGCCGGGGCGGGGGGAGAAGATGAAGGTGAACAGGGCGTCGAACCGGACCTCCTCCAGCACCCGCAGGGTGTCTTCGAACTCCTCCGTCGTCTCTCCGGGGAAGCCTACGATGATATCGGAGGTGAGGGTGATATCGGGGATGAGCGCCCGGAGGGCCCTGATCTTCTCCAGATACTCCGCCCGGGTGTGGCGGCGGTTCATGATCTTCAAGATCCGGTCGTTCCCCGCCTGGAAGGGCAGGTGGAGCACCGGGGCCACCTTCTCGCACCGGGCCATGGCCTCGAAGAGCTTCTGGGTGGCGTCCTTGGGGTGGGAGGTCATGAAGCGGATGAGGAAGTCCCCGGGGATGGCGTTGACCCGCTCCAGCAGATCGGCGAAGTCCAGGGGCTCGGCCAGGTCCTTGCCGTAGGAGTTGACGTTCTGGCCCAGGAGGGTGATGTCCTTATAGCCCTCCTCCGCCAGCTGGCGCACCTCGGCCAGGATGTCCTCAGGGCTTCGGGACCGCTCCCGGCCCCGGACGTAGGGGACGATGCAGTAGGTACAGAAGTTGTTGCACCCGTACATGACGGACACCCAGGCGCGGATCTTGTCCTGCCGCACCACGGGGATGCCCTCGGCGATGGAGCCGGCCTCGTCGTCCACCGAGAAGGTCCGTCCCCGCTGGGTGAGCAGGGCGCGGACCATCTCCGGGAACTTCCAAAGGGCGTGAGGACCGAAGACCAGATCCACATGGCGGTAGGACTCCCGGATCTTCCGGGCCGCCTGGGGCTGCTGGACCATGCACCCGCACAGACAGATCAGGGTGTCGGGCCGGCGGCGCTTCAGGTGGACCAGGGCGCCCACATTGCCGAAGACCCGCTGCTCGGCGTGCTCCCGGATGGCGCAGGTGTTGATGACGATGATCCGGGCCTCCTCCTCGCTGTGGGTGAAGGCGAAGCCCATCCGGGACAGATAGCCTCGGATGCGCTCGGAGTCGGCCTCGTTCTGCTGGCAGCCGTAGGTGTCCACGAAGGCCAGGGGCCTGTCCGGCCACTGGGCGGTGAGCTGGGCCACTGCGTCACAGTGGGCCAGCTGCTGCTGGATCTCAGCGGGGGAGATGAGGGCGGTGCGTTCCATGATGACCTCCAAAGCGCGATGTTTTGATGCTCTATTATACTATCATCCCGGACGGAATACAAGAAAAATCGTTCCAGCTGTCCGGGCGGAGGACATGTATAGGGCTCCGCTCCTCCTGGCACACTAGGGAGAAAGGAGGGCGTTCCCATGTCGAAACAGGAGGCCAACGCGCCCCACCCCAGAAAAGTGCCCCAGCTGCCCGGTCCGCTGTCTCTGGCGCGGCTGGAGGAGGTGTTTGCAGACTGTGCCGACTTCAAAAAGCGGCAGGTCTATCTCCACGGGGACAGCTCCCGCCGGGCCGCAGTGTGCTATATCGACGGACAGGCCCGGTCAGAGCGGCTGAACGACTACGTCCTGCGCCCCCTGGCCCAGGACCCCATGCTGGCCTCTGTCCCTGAGGGGGAGCTCTTCGCTCTGCTGGAGCGGGGGGCCCTCTATGCCCACGGGGCCAAGCGGGTGACAGAGCTGGATCCGGCGGTCTTCGCCCTGATCGACGGGAGCTGCGCCCTCTTCCTGGAGGGGCGGGACGACTGTCTGGTCTTCCCCGTGGCTACCGAAGAGAAGCGGTCTGTGGGGGAGCCGGAGAACGAGCCCGCCCTCAAGGGCGCCCGGGACTCCTTCGTGGAGAGCCTGCGCACCAACACGTCTCTGGTCCGCCGCCGCCTCCGGGCCCCGGAGCTGAAGATCCGGGAGCACATCGTGGGCCGGCAGTCCCTCACCCCGGTGGACGTCCTCTGGCTGGAGGGCATCGCCGACCCGGACACGGTGGCCCTGCTGGAGGAGCGGCTGGACGCCATCGACATCGACGGCGTGGAGGCGGCGGGGGACCTGGAGGAATATCTGACAGACGCGGTCAGGTCCCCCTTCCCCCTGATGCCGTATACCCAGCGGCCCGACCGGTTCTGCCAGGGCCTGCTGGAGGGGCGGGTGGGCCTCTTTGCCGACGGGATCCCCCTGGGCTGGCTGGTCCCCGGCACCATCGACCAGTTCTTCAAGACGGGCCAGGACCGGGCCTATCACTGGCTGGCGGCCTCCGCCCTCAGCCTGATCCGCTGGCTGTGCGCTCTGATCGGCCTGCTGGTGCCCGGCCTCTATATCGCCCTGGTCACCTTCCACCCCGAGGCGATCCCCCCAAAGCTGGCCCTGTCCATCGTGGCCGCCAAGCAGGAGGTCCCCTTCTCCACCATCTTCGAGGTGCTGATCATGCTCCTGGCCTTCGAGGTCATCCAGGAGGCGGGCCTCCGCCTCCCCGGGCCCATCGGGGCCACCGTCTCCATCCTGGGGGGGCTGGTGGTGGGCAACGCGGCGGTGGACGCCCACATCGTCTCCCCTGCCGTGCTGATCGCCGTGGCCATCGCCGGGGTGGCGGGGTATACCCAGCCCTCGCAGGACTTTGGCAGCGCCCTGCGGCTGTGGCGCTTCCTGCTGGCGATCCTGGCCAGCCTGGGGGGGCTCACCGGTCTGGCCCTGGGCTGTGCCGCCCTCATCTATCACCTGGCGGAGCTGGAGTCCTTCGGCGTGCCCTATCTGGCCCCCTTCACCACGGGGACCCGAGTGCCCCGGGGCCACCCCAGCCTCTTCCGGCTGCCCCTGCCCATGATGAAGTGGCGGGACGGCCCGATCCAGACCCGGAACAGGAGGAATCAGAAATGAGATACGCCCATGTTGGGGGCGGCGGGCCCGGCGCTCCGCTCCTGGCCGCAGCGGCGGCCCTGTGCCTGCTCCTCTCGGGCTGCTCCGGACTGCCCCAGGCCCGGGAGATGGGGGATATGGCCCTCCTGCGCACCATGGGGGTGGACGCCTCTGCGGCGGGAGTGGCGGTGACCGGCTCCACCGGGCCCCGGGCCCGCGGCCTCCAGGCCGAGGGGGAGCCCGCCCTCGTCCTGGCGGCGGACCGGGCCTCTCTCAGTTCCGCCTGTCTGGCCATGCAGGGCCAGAGCGACAGCTATGTCTTCTTCGGCTATGTGGACCAGCTCCTGGTGGGGGAGGCGCTGGCCAAGGAGGGGGTCCGGCCGGTGCTGGACTACTTCGCGCGGGACAGGGAGCTGGGCCTGGGGGCCCAGCTGTGGCTGGTCCGGGGGGCGGAGGCCCGCCAAGCCGTCACCTCCGGCGGGGAAGAGGGGCTGGACCGGCGGCTGGAGACCCTCCGGCATGACGGCGATATGGGGATCGCCTCGGTGGCCCGCACGGCCGGGGAGGTGTACACCGACCTGCTGGAGCAGGGATGTGCCTTCGTCCCCGCCCTGGCCCTCTCCGGCGGAGAGGGGCCTCTGGTCCAGGGGGGCTACGGGATCCTGCGGGGGGAGGAGCTGGCGGGCTTTTTGGAGGGAGAGGAGGCCCGGGGGCTGGAGCTGCTCTTTGGCGGGCCCTGCGGCCATGTGCTGGACCTGGCGCTGGGGGATGAGGGCACGGCGGTGAGGGTCCTCAGCGCCCGCACGAAGAGCTCCCTGGAGCTCCGGGGGGAGGACCTCCCGGCGCTGAAGGTGGTCTGCAAGGTGGACGCCCGGCTGACCGAATACCGCGATCCCCCCGGGGAGGGCGAGCTGGAGCGGATCGGATCTCTCGTGGAGGCCCGGGAGCGGGCCCGGATCGAGGGGGCCCTGGAGCGGCTGCGGAGCTGGGGGACCGACTGCACCGGCCTGGGCGCGGAGGCGGCCATGGCACGCCCCGCCCAGTGGCAGGCCCTCCGGGAGGATTGGCCGGAGCGGTTCGCCCAAGTGCCGATAGAGATCCAGGTCGAGGTGAGGATCCAGTGAGGGCGGTCCCCACAGCTCCTTTTGACGAGACGGATCGAAGGGTGGGGGAAGGCACGAGGCCGCCCCCGCAAATGAAGGACCGGCGGTCCAAGGAGGTGTCCCATGCAGAACGGTAAGATCTCCCGCACCCAGCTGATGGCCCTGCTTTGGGCGGGGACCATGGCTCCGGCGGCGGAGCTGCTCCCCGCCCTGCTCCTGCCCGGGGCGGGCAGAGGGGCCTGGCTGGCGGTGGTGCTGGCGGCCCCTCTGGTGCTGGCGGCGGGGTGGCTGCTGGGCGGACTGGCGGGCCGGGAGGGCCTGGCCAAAAGAATCAGGGGACTGCTGGGGCGGCGGCTGGGGGGCGGGGTCCTCCTAATATATATAGTATGGGCCCAGATACTGCTGTCCCTCCGATCGTGGTCCTGTGCCCGGCGGCTGCTCGCCTCCGGGGAGCGGGAGGGGGCGTCCTGGGCCCTCCTGCTGGCGGTCATGGCGGTATTGCTGTGGATGGTGCGGGGAGAACTGGCCGCCTTCGCCCGGGCGGGCCAGCTCTTCCTGGCCGCCCTGCTGGCAACGGCCGGCGCGGTCCTTCTCCTCTCCCTGCCCCAGGCGGAGCCGGAGCGGCTGTTCCCCCTGTGGTGGCCCGCCGCCGCCCCCCCGATCCGGGCCGTCCTGGCCGCCGCGGGGACGGTGGGCTGGGGGCTCTTCACCGCCTTCCTTTTGGGAGAGGTGGCCGATCAGGGGGAGCGGGAACACTGGCACTGGCTGTTCTGGGGGCTGGGGGGCGTCCTGCTCCTGGCCGGGGCCCAGGCCATCATCATAGGGAACCTGGGGGCGGAGCTGGCCTCCCGCCTGGACAGCCCATTTTTCGCCCTGGCCAAGAGCGTGGGGGTGGAGGGGGCCTTCCAGCGGGTGGAAGGGGTGGTCGCCGCCCTGTGGATCTTCGCCGACCTGACGATGGGGGGCGTGCTGGTCTTCGCCGTCCGGGCGATGGCGGCAGAGATCCTGCCGGAGCGGGCCCTCCCGTGGGTCCCCTGGGGATCGGTCCTGCTGGGGACGGCGGGGGCCCTGGCCCTCTTTTCCGCCCCCGGACGCGGGGAGCTGTGGACCGGACAGCTGGTCCCTGGGGCGGATCTTTTCCTGGGGCTGGTCCTCCCGGGGCTGCTGTGGATCGTGGAGAGATCCCGGGACAGGATGGGGAAAGGCATCATATCTAGTGGGGAAGAGGGCCGGTAGACCATAGATATTGGGGTGTCGGAGGCCCAAGAAAAAAACTTGAAAAAAATCAGGAAAAATGCTTGACAAAAAGAGGAGAGAGTGGTAATCTATCGAAGCTGTCCGCGAGGACGGGACACGAGAGCGGCGAGGCCGTTGGGCGCTGAAAAAGATCTTGA
>RAYO01000113.1 GCA_003612335.1 bacterium 1xD42-67 | reverse complement strand
TTATTACTTTTGAGGAAAAATCTAGGAAAGATGGATCAAGTGTACTAAAATAGAGAGTATGGAGTATATAGACTTAAGGAAAGTAGGGAGAGAGGGACTTAAGGAGATACGCCGGCAGGTCGTACGACTCAAGAAATTGGGAAAAACGGGAAAAGAGATAGAGGAATTAACCGGGGTACGGCAGAATCGCGCAAGCGAAATATGGAGCGCGTATCAACGAGAGGGCGAAAGCTCCCTGGAGCGAAAAAAGTATGGGCGAAAGCCTGGCAGTCACATGGTTCTAACCCAGGAAGAACAAGAAAATATCCGAAAGGCGGTCGAGGAGAACAGGCCGGAGGATTTCGGGCTCACCGGCAAACTGTGGACGTTGGGACGGACAAGGCAGTACATCCAGAAACAGTTCCACAAAGGCATAAATGAGCGGACACTGTCGGACTACATGAAGCGCTGGGGCATGAGCTGCCAGCGTCCGGCGAAGCGTGCCCGAAAACAGGATCCTACGGGTATCTAAAGGTGGAAAAGTGAGGAATATCCCGCTATTGCAAGGCGTGCGAAAGCAGAGGATGCGGACGTCTATTGGGCAGATGAGACCGGCGTAAGCAACTGTGAAATCGTAGAGCGCGGCTTTTCGCCGAAAGGCCGTCCTCCGGTGCTGCCGGTGAAACCCAAACGACAGCGGGTCAATATGATCTCGGCGATCAGCAGCCAGGGCAAGGTTCGTTTTATGCTCTATCCGGACACCATGGACCAGCAGCGGCTGATCCGCTTCATGGAGCGTCTGGTCCGCACTTCGGAGCGGAAAGTGTTCCTGATTTTGGACGATCTGAAGGTCCATCATGGCAAGCTTGCTGCGGCTTGGCTGGAAAAGCACAAGGATAAAATTGAGGTGTTCTTCCTGCCGCCTTATGCTCCGGAATACAATCCCGATGAGTACTTGAATCATGCTCTGAAGATTTCTGTCCATTCAGGCTGTCTACCCTATACT
>RAYO01000112.1 GCA_003612335.1 bacterium 1xD42-67 | reverse complement strand
TAACTATGACAAAACCTACTTTGTAAAAGAAAAGTCAGATTCTGAAAATAAGTACACTGAAACAGACATTATTCAGATGTTAAACTTTCTGATCGACAACATTTTTGTGGTGTTTGGAGGAAAGGTCTTCCAGCAAATTGTCGGAATTCCAATGGGGACCAATTGTGCCCCACTCCTTGCCGACATTTTCCTTTACTCGTACGAAGCTGAATTCATTCAATCTTTGGTCTCTGAAGGGAAAAGATACTTAGCTTCTGACTTCAACTTCACTTACAGATACATAGACGATGTGTTGTCCATCAATAATCCAAAATTCGCGGATTACCTGAGCAGTATCTATCCTTCGGAGCTTGAAGTCAAAGAAACTACAGAGACAAATAATTCAGCATCCTATTTGGACATAATGTTGTCCTACGACACTGATGGTCACATGAACACCTCACTCTATGACAAACGTGACGACTTCAATTTCAGCATTACAAACTTTCCTTTTCTGAGTAGCAACATCCCTTCATCGCCTGCTTATGGCGTGTTCATATCTCAGTTGATACGCTA
>RAYO01000111.1 GCA_003612335.1 bacterium 1xD42-67 | reverse complement strand
GACTAACATCGTCACTGAGGAAGTTCTACGGTCGATATGGGGAACTCGTCATACACTATGATGTCCCACTATCCAGAATGGTGGATGATATTCTGTCATAGACCATTTGAACCATCCAACCAAAGATTGTACTCTATATCTTCCAAAATGGAAGTAACCGGATGTGACAGTTCTACCGAATTGAAGCGACGGGTGTTGCATGCAAGCAGGAGATGCTTACTCTTCCTGGGCACCTGGTCTCACTCTCATATCGGGAGTTCGCTTCTTTTCATATGGTGGAGGTTTTTGTTTTTGTTTGCTTTGGTTCCTGTTTTATCCTGATTTTGTATGCCTTCGGTTTCTGATTTTCTGAATTATCGATTTTGTACTGTAGACAGGGATATGGTCATTATCCATATTTGTCATTA
>RAYO01000110.1 GCA_003612335.1 bacterium 1xD42-67 | reverse complement strand
CCGGAGGCGGCTTAAAAATCGGAAGGTATGGCTTCCGATTTCACAGGGGTTTGGGGGCGGTCAGCCACCAACAAGCAAGCGGGTCGGTATATACCGAGCCATTGCTTGCTACAACTGCCAGTGTTCAAAAACAAAGGTTGAATGTTGCCTCTATTGGTGCTATACTTTGCTCGTAATAGGCTGTCAAATCGGAAATTTGG
Source organism: bacterium 1xD42-67 (assembly GCA_003612335.1). Classification (GTDB taxonomy): domain Bacteria; phylum Bacillota; class Clostridia; order Oscillospirales; family Oscillospiraceae; genus Lawsonibacter. The sequence continues at coordinate 978 of RAYO01000110.1, read as the reverse complement.
TAGAAGGAGAACCTCAAAATGTTGGAATTGCGTGACTTTCCGCTCACCTACAAAGAAGGGGTATACAGCGTTGCTGATTTTAGTCAAGATATCGAGGGAGACAACGCCGTCTCCTTTGACTATGACGCACAGTATCAAATGCTTGACTATAATATTCCTGTTAGGCAAGAATGGCGTAAGATGACGTTGTACAGCGTGCCGGAGGGGGAGCTTGTTCGGACGCTGCGTGTCGTCTATGGCAAGGATGGGACCCTTCAAAAGATCACGGCCGTACTTAAGGGACGAGAAACACTTTTGTACATCCGTTATGAAAGTGAGGAAGATGCTAAGGAGAAAATTCGGAGATTTGCTATCCGAAATGCAGATGCCATAATCGAGCAGATCCAACAATGCACAGATGTTGCAGCAAGACTTTTTATCGACTATTACTGTGACAGCGATAACATGGATTACCATGCCGTGATTGGCACCGTGGCGCAAATGGAGGCAGTAAGACGGAAATACCACGATGAGGATGCCTGTGATAACTCTGGCAATTACCCATCAGAAGATATCAAGGGTGACAACGGGATGCTGATCACAATGGTGCGTTGTGCCGAGGGCCATCCGTCAGAAAATTTCCAGTATGCGGTAGAGATCATGTCGAAGCATATTGAGAAATATGCTTTGGCAACGTTGCGCAAGACTGAGGATTTCAAATTTATCTGCGAAGAATATGATTAAGAAATGCGTGTGAATGGCAGGGAAAAGTGTGATATTAAATTCCGTTTTACCGGGGGATTTCATCTTTTGGGTGAAATTCCCCCTTGACAAACGCTCTCGTCGCACAATTTTCTTAGGATGCTTCCTACATCCGCTTTTATCTGCCCATATATGCCTATATATTATCTTTATCTGCCTACGGTATTTTGGTGCAAAAACTATGTGATACTTACAGTTCCACCGTGTATGCGCCAAGCTGTCTGTTTCCTTTTTTCT
>RAYO01000109.1 GCA_003612335.1 bacterium 1xD42-67 | reverse complement strand
TGGTCCATAAAATCTAAAAATTGCATAATAGTGGACGCCATGTTATAATGACCCCAGCAGAAACGAGGGGGTCAATATATGCCGTCATTGAAATATGTAATCAAGCTTAGTGCCGAGGATAGGGAAAAACTCACAGACATTGTAACGAAAGGAAAAAGCCCCGCGCGAACAATATTGCGAGCAAATATTCTTCTTGCTTCAGATAGGCGAAGCGAAACATACATGACAGTATCTGAAATTTCAAAAGCGTACCACACCACGCCAACAACGGTGCAGACCGTGAGGAGTTCGTATTGCGAGAAGGGGCTTGAAGCCACGATCAACAGAAAGAAACGTGAAACACCGCCGGTTCCTGCTAAAGTAACTGGGGAAGTGGAGGCACACGTTGTTGCGCTTGCGTGTAGCGAACCGCCTGAGGGATATTCCAAATGGACGCTTCGGCTGCTTGCGGATAAGACGGTTGAATTGGGATATATCGATTCCATATCGCACGTTACCATATCAACCATACTGAAAAAAATGAACTTAAGCCGAATCTGAAGAAGTGTTGGTGCATTCCTCCAGAGCATAACGCTGCCTTTGTGGCTGCTATGGAAGATGTGCTTGAGGTATACAGCCGTCCCTACGACGAAGCGTATCCGGTTGTCTGCATGGATGAAAAGCCTGTGCAGTTTTTCGCTGACTTCCGCACTGGGTTCCGCTCCAGGAAGGACGGTGTTGTCTACGAGGATTACCAGTATATTCGAAATGGCACAGCATGTATCTTTCTTTTCACGGAACCCTTAGCTGGATGGAGATATGCCGATGCTCAGGAACGGAGAACACGGCAGGATTGGGCCCGACAAATCGAATGGCTACTGACAGAGCAATACCCAACAGCTAAAAAGGTCATTCTGGTAATGGATAACCTCAACACGCACTCGGTCGCTTCTCTATACGCCACATTCCCTCCTCAGCGTGCAAGACAGCTCGCCGAACGTCTGGAAATCCATTACACACCAAAACATGGAAGCTGGCTTGACATTGCGGAAATTGAACTCTCTGCTCTTGGGCGTCAGTGTATTGCGAACAACAGAATCCCCGACCTGCCGACTCTCCGCAGTCTGCTTGTTCCCTGGGCTTCGTCCAGAAATTCCGCTCAAAAGGGCGTTGACTGGCAGTTCACTACGAACGATGCCAGAACCAAACTGAAACATCTTTACCCTATTATAGAGGTTTAGACTTTACAAAGCA
>RAYO01000108.1 GCA_003612335.1 bacterium 1xD42-67 | reverse complement strand
GTCACGCCGTCTTTCTGCGTCCATAGGTGGTTTGCGTAATTACAGGTTCGCTGATTTCCGGTACTTCTACTTCCTCCAGGAAGTTGAAAACGATTTTGACCTTCTGCGTCCGTTTGCCGCTGGACTTATCCGGAGCGTAGACGATGATCTGCTTGACGAACTCGTTCACGATGGTCGGCGTCAGCTCCGGGATGTCCACATACTTTTCCAGCAGGGCAAGGAACTGGTCAACATGGTCCTCCATTTCCTCACGGGTCGCAACCCAGTCCTCAAGACCGATGACCTCGTTGTTGAGCGCAGCCTGCTCCGTCTCATAGCCCTCCAGCATCTTCAGGTATCGCTCCTGGCTCAGAGAGCCGAGTACCATGTCCTCGTAAATACGGGTGATGAGCTTGTCGATGTCCGCCAGTCGCTTCTTTGCTTTCTCCAGCCGCCGCTTGTCCTCCCGGATGGACTTCTCCTGTTCTTCCCGCCGGCACATCAGCCAGTCCTCCTGAAAGCCCTCCACATCGGCCCGGATATACTCCGTCACGGCCCGGATGCGTTCCAGCACAACCTCCCGCAGAACATCTTCCCGGATAAAGTGAGAAGAACAGGTTCCACGTCCGCTCTTGTACTTGGCGCAAAGATAGCGGTCCTGTCTGCCTTCATAGTTCTTGGATGTGCCAAAATGGAGTTTGCTCCCGCAATCGGCGCAGACTGCCAACCCGGCAAACAGCCCCTGACGCTCTCCCTTGACAGGACGGCGCTTGTGTTGGCGAAGTTCCTGCACCCTGTCCCACTGTTCTTTCGAAACAATGGCCTCCTGCGTATCGGGCAGGATGAACATATCTTCCTTGGCGTTAGGAATACGCTTTTTGAGCTTATAGGACTTGGAGTAGGTCTTGAAATTGCAGACACAGCCAGTGTACTCCATCCGTTCCAGAATACAGGCAATGGCCTGGTCTGACCAGTGGCAGGGGCGCTCCGGCAACAAATCACCTTTCCGCTGCGCATACAGCGCCCTGGCGGTGAGAACCCCATCCGCCTCCAGCATCCGGGCAATCTGGCTCGGCCCTTTCCCGGCAATGCAGAGGTCATAGATGCGCTTGACCACCGGGGCAGCGTCTTCGTCCAGAATCCAGTGGTCTTTGTCCTGCGGGTCAGATCGGTAGCCGTAGGGTGGATTGCCCAAGTGTTTGCCGCTGGTGCCTCTGGCTTTCAGAATGGCCCGAACCTTTTTGCTGGTATCTTTGGCATAAAAATC
>RAYO01000107.1 GCA_003612335.1 bacterium 1xD42-67 | reverse complement strand
CCAATGTCATTAAGTTAAGGAAAAGAGTCTTGGACGCCATGTATGAGGAGTCCAAGACTCTTTTTGCAAACATTTTTGTAAATCTATCAAAAAAAGTATTGACAAATCAAAAAAATGTGCGGCCGTTTTCGCTATTAGCGAAAACGGCCCTTGTAATTGACAACAATCTGCTGGTTAGTCAATTACAAGGAGTGAAGACAATGCTTCATACAGCTGCCGAAGTAAAGGAAATGCTCACCAAACTAATCCATCACCTAAAATCAACAAAGAGTCTTTATGTGAAAAATCCAGAGAAGAATTTTACCAGAGAAAGGAAATTATCTTTTGAAAAAGTAATCACTTGTCTTTTGGGAATGGGTGGTGGAAGCCTAGCAAATGAATTGATGGACCAATTCGGGTGCTGTGCTGATCTGGTGACGGTTTCAGCGTTTATTCAGCAACGGAATAAATTATTGCCATCGGCGTTGGAAACTCTTTTTCACCTATTCGTAGAGAAATCAGAATGCTCTTCCTTGTACAAAGGCTATCGTCTGCTGGCAGTTGATGGATCAGCGCTGCAAATTCCGACAGATAAAGACGATATGGATTCTTTTTTTCCTGGAGCATCGAATAAGGAGCCATACAATTTGTTGCATCTAAATGCAATGTACGATTTGATCGCTCACACATATACAGATGCAATTCTGCAAAAAGGACGGGTGCGAGATGAAATACGAGCACTTACTGATATGGTCGACAGAGCCGTTTCCTCTCATCCGACGATTCTTCTGGCAGACAGAGGCTTTGAGTCATACAACGTTTTTGCCCATGTCCAGGAAAAAGGCTGGCATTATTTAATACGAGTAAAGGATGGCGGTGTAAATGGCGGAATTGGTCACGGCTTAGATTTGCCTTCGCAAGATGAATTCGATGTTCCTATTCATTTATTATTGACTCGAAGCCAAAGCAAGGAGAATAAAAAACTGCTAACCAACCGTAATAAATATAAGCACATTCACTATAGCCAAAACTTTGACTTTTTGCCGCAAAAGGTAGATTCCGCTACTCCTGCTCTTTTTTATGAGCTCTCATTTCGTCTCGTCCGGTTTAGACTTCCAAACGGCACATATGAAACGGTCATTACTAATCTTGATCCAGAATCGTTTCCATCTATAGAGCTCAAGCAGCTTTATGCTTTGCGTTGGGGCATTGAGAATTCTTTTAGACAGCTCAAACATACGGTCGGATCACTTCATTTCCATGCAAAAAAGGCGGAATTTATTCAGCAAGAAGTGTTTGCAAGACT
>RAYO01000106.1 GCA_003612335.1 bacterium 1xD42-67 | reverse complement strand
GACCCACTTGTTCTCCACGGCCTTCTCCACAAAGGTGTAGGCCCAGTGGGACTTGGGCACGTCAGTGAAGGTGGGATTGACGTAGTCATTCGCCGCAAAAGCGGACATGACCACACCACAGACCAGGGCCAGGGCCACAACGGCCGATACTACTTTGCTCTTGAAAATTTTCTTCATGAGTTAGATTCCTCCTTAAACCCAGGGATTGGATGGGGACTTGCTAATTATACAACATAGAAAGGCAAAAGGGAAGGCCCCCAGGGAAACCCCAGGGGCCTTGGATGTTGGGTGTTCGATTAGTAGCGAGAGTAAACGTAGGACTCGGCTTTCTGTGTAGCAGTCCAATCATCAACATAGCCATATCCGTTCCACCGAACGTATCCACCTGAGTTCCCATCTGTATACATATAGGAATCATCAGTTGTAGGTCTAACACCTGTCACTAATACAGCATGCTTCCATGTCCCTTTCTGCAACCAAAGAATGTCTCCGACCTTAATGTTATTAAAGTTCTGATGCTTTGTCACCGGCGCATCCTTTCCGAAGATGTAATCGGATAATCCCCCGGCATATGCACCACAGGCAACGTGTACTGTATACCCAGCAAAAGCCCGCGTCCCATAATTGTAAAAACTACTCTCATCCCACTTCGTCCCATCCAGCATTCCCTTCTCCGCCTCAGCCAGCATCGCCTTGATGTTTTCCTCGGTGATAGGCTTGCCATTGGTCAGGTAGCCCTTATAGTACTTGGGGGCCTCAGCATTCAGCCGATCCATCATCTGCTGCACGTTCTCACTGCCCTGGAACGCAAAGGGGCTGCGGGTGATCTCGGCGGGAGTATCACCAGTGTTATCGCCAGTATTATCACCAGGGCCATCCCCAGAGCCATCACCAGTGTCTTTCATCTCATCCAGCTTGATCAGGACGACGCAAGCCTGCGCACGATTCAGATTGCCGTCGCCGCCAAAGGTGCCAGCAGAATCCATGCCAGACAGGACGCCACAGGCCTTGGCCATCAGAACAGCATTCCGATACTGCTTGGGAATATCCCAGTAGTCAGGGGTCTTGTCCATCTGGTCAGCCTGCTCACTCGCACTGGGCAGCTTGGCATTGATCTTCTTCAGGGTATTGGCCGCCATCAGAGCCATCTCATACCGGTTCATGAACTGGCCCACATAGTCCTCGTCCGTCTCGTGGCCAACAACATTGGTCCCATCCAGCAGGCCCTTCTGGGACGCAATGGTGGTAAAGGGTGCATACCACGAGTCCTTGGGACCATTATAGGACTCATA
>RAYO01000105.1 GCA_003612335.1 bacterium 1xD42-67 | reverse complement strand
GAGGAGATCAAAGAATTAGAACAGCATCCTGCTGTGCAAAAAGTGAATGGACATTTCCTGCACCTCACTCCGGAATTTAAGGAGTGGTTCTATCGGGAATTTCAGGCAGGCAAGAGCGCAAGAATCATTTTGCTGGAAGCCGGCTTTAACACAGACATCATAAAGACCCGTGTCCGCAGTATTCGCGCACACATTCTCAAATGGAAATCTGAGCAGCCAAAAGCGCAACCCAAGTTCAGTTCGGAACCATTGCGGGCCAGTGTTTATGAACTTGCCGCAGCTCATAAAAAGATAGATAAACTGGAGCGTGAACTGAAGCGTTCTAAGCAGGAACTGGAATTTGTAAAAAAAATTATAAACGCTGGCAAGGAGGAGTAAATGGAATGTTCGTCCCAGCTCCGACAGATGAGAAGTTCGCCATGATACAAGATACACTGTCTTCCTATGACAACATCTTAAGCGTTTCCGAGTTGTGCCGGATCGCCAATGTTTCCCGATCCGGATATTACCGCTGGGCTGCCGCCGCCGAATCCCGCACAAAGCGTGAGGCCCAGGATCAGAACGATTTTGCCCTGATTTTGCAGGCGTATAACCGTCGTGGATACGCAAAAGGAGCGCGCAGCATTTATATGAGACTCCTGCATCTGAATCCGCCAGTATGTATGAATCTTAAAAAGATCCGAAGGCTTATGAATAAATATGGCTTAAAGTGCCCCATTCGAAAAGCAAATCCCTATCGCCGAATGCTCAACGCTATGAGAACGAGCCATGTGGCCCCTAACCTTCTACAGCGGGAGTTCCGAGAGCACGGCCCACGGAAAGTCCTGCTGACAGATATTACTTACCTGACGTATGGCTCCGGCCAGCGTGCCTACATGGTAACGATTCTGGATGCCTACACCAAACAGCTGCTGGCCTATGAAGTAAGCCAATCTCTTAAAATTGATTTTGTCCTTAACGCGGTGAATCAGTTGATTGAAATCCATGGCGTTTCTCTGCAGACGGAAACCTTGATCAACAGCGACCAGGGCTCCCATTACACCAGCTTGAAATTCATTCAAATCATCCGGGACAATCACCTGCGCCAGTCCATGTCCAGGAAAGCCAACTGCTGGGATAATGCGCCCCAAGAGACCTTCTTTGGGCATATGAAGGATGAGTTGGATTTGGCTGCCTGCAATGATTACGACGACCTTCTTGCCTTGATAGCTGATTGGGTAGACTAGACCGTTACCAATGGAACCTGGCTCTCCTGTCCCCCAACGAATATGCCAGCTACCTTGAATCTGGAGTTTATCCCTTAAAGAAATCTGCGCCCGCAGATCCCTTTGTGAGACCGCCCCAGGCCCCTGAGTGACACCCTATAATTGTCCTTGACTTGGGGTACAGTTTAG
>RAYO01000104.1 GCA_003612335.1 bacterium 1xD42-67 | reverse complement strand
GCCACAGCGCGGCTTACCTGCCGCGCTGTGAAAAATCTTTATATTTTTTCTCTGTCCTCTTGACGGGGTGCGGTTCACAGGACAGGGTGCTGGTCCCGTTCTCCGGGTCGGCTTTTTCTTTCCACAGATGGCCCTTGGCCTCACAGACCATCATGGTCTCCAGACACTTCCGGGCCTCGGCGGCGGCCTCATCCCGGGGCTGTTCCATGGTTGGCACTGGAAGCCCCTGGGCCTTATAGTCGCAGATCAACTCCCCAATATCCATTTGAAATAGTTCCAGTTCCATATATTGGGCCAGACGCTCCTGCAGTTTTGCTTCGTCCACCACCGGCTCCGCAGGGTGCTGGGGCAGTTCCAGGCCGCAGTCCGCCATGGTATCCCAAAGCCGCTGGCGCTCATCGCTGCTCAGACTGCCGTCCTGACAGGCGGCTTCGATCTCACCGGCGATCTTCAGCAGTTCGGTTTTCTGTCCATCTGTCAGGGAAAAACCGATCATAATCTTGGTGGCCTCAAATATTTGAGCGTCAAATTCCTGATATTTACTCATAACATACCTCCCTTCGCATTGCGGCGGAGGCCGTCTGTTAGAACAGCCCCCGCTCACACTATCCTGCTCTATTTGTCTGCTGCTTCCAGCCCGTTCCGCTCCAGCCACTCATCGAAGTCCAAGGTGTCCGCCAGCAGGAGCGCCATCTGGTGGATGGAGGCCCGTTCCTGGGCATCGTCCAGCCGGACAGCGGTCTCGAACAGGCCCCAGAGCAGTTCGGCGGTCATGGGACCATCGTAGCACTCCAGGAGCTGTTCGTCCGGCAGGGCGGCCCTGCCGCTGGTGGTCGCCAGCAGTTCCTTCTGGCGCCGGATCAGGGCGGTACTGCTGACCGCCAGCTCCTGGGGCAGCCCCCAGGCTTTGGCGGTCAGGGCCGCGCCTGTCTCCAACAAGGATACGTCTGCGGGCTTCTCCTGGGTCCCCAGGGCCAGCAGGTTGACCGCTTCCGTGGTGATCTGCAAAAGCAGCTTTTCCGGCGCGGGATGGCGTTCGTATCTCGTCATTTTGCTCGTCCTCCTCATCATGATCTTGTGGTCGTGCCAGCAGCAACGATACCAGCCTTTACCGGGAAAAGCTATCACGATACCCAACAACAATGGACTGTGAAAACCGGGCAATACCAACAATCCCCGGCTATGCCGCCTGCCTGAGAGCCGCTATGCCGTCCTCCTGCCGGAACATGGCGTCGAAGTCCGAGAACTTCTGGGTGCGGTTGAATTTCTCTGTTGCTTTATTGGGGATAGCCTGGAGCGCCAGCATCCTGGCCCACAGGTCCGGGTGGTAGTCGTATAGATGGCGCAGCTCCGCCCGCTTGGCATTGGGGCAGAACCAGCACCCGCCCCGGTCGGTGAAGGCGTAGACAGGAGAAAGCAGCCCCGCATCCTCGCCAATGTCATTAAGTTAAGGAAAAGAGTCTTGGACGCCATGTATGAGGAGTCCAAGACTCTTTTTGCAAACATTTTT
>RAYO01000103.1 GCA_003612335.1 bacterium 1xD42-67 | reverse complement strand
AGGGAGGCGAAAAAAGGGCAACACAAAAAGGCCGCCGTATAAACGCCGGTCAAATAGAAACAAGGCGAGGATGGTCAATCGGCGGTTTCCAACGATGCCAGATATTCTTTGACCCTACCGTAGTAGATGCGCAAGAATTTGTTGGCACCCGCTGTCATGTAGACCAGGTAGGGCTTACCCTCGGCTCGTTTCTTGTCTATGAACTGGTAGACCGGGTCATCCTGGGGCATGGATTTCAGCAGGCCGTCCATCACAAGGAACAGCGTCCTGCGCAGCTCTGGCGGGCCGCTCTTGGAAGTGCGGACGCTCTTGGCTTCGCGCTCGCTGGACTGGTTAGCGCCAGGGTCAACACCGGCGAAAGCGGTGATGGAACCTCTGTGGACAAACCGAGTCACGTCCCCGATTTCCGCCATGAGCTGTGGGCCAAGGGAATCCCCTACACCGTGCATCTTCATAACGACAGGGAACTCCGGGAGCTGGGATGCCAGTTTCAGCATCTCAGCCTTGAGCTGCTCCACGGTCTTGGAAACAGTATTGAGGGAATCGATCGTCTGCTGGATCAGCCGCTTGGTCAGATCGTCCTTTGGTATCATGGCAATCTGGTCTTTCGCTCCGGTATAGATTTCGGCAGCTTTATCGCTGCTAAAATTGTAGCGGTTTCGCTTGCACCACTTGCGGTAACGCTCCGTGAAAGCGGTCTGGCTCATACCCCGAACACAGTCTACGTGCCAAAAAGACGTAGCAAAGTCCACCCACTTCTGCGTCCCATCCTCACGGGCCGGGCTGCCGAACAGGGCGTTGACACCGGGATAGGTCTGGTCCAGAAGGGCGATGAGGTTGTTTTTCATCGCGGTTTTCATCTTGGTGTACAGAGTGTGCTGCCGGTTCAGCGTTTTCAGTTGGTAACGAATTGTGTCCATGGAAGCATATTGCCGCAGTTCTCCCCAGTTGTCAAGGCCATATTTCGCAATTTTCTTGGAATCGGCCTTGTCGGTCTTGACCTTGCGCAGCGAGTTGTTCCCGTAGTCCTTGATCAGTTTCGGATTCACCGCACTGACATACAGCCCCGCGTCATGGAGAAACTGGGCCACAGGCTCGTAGTACCGCCCGGTATGCTCCATGATCACCCGCGTCTCACCGTCCAGGCTTTTCAAGTAGTCTGCCAGCTCCTTGAGTTCACTGCCGGTGTGACACACAGTAAACGGTTTTGCCACCACCTCGCCCAGAGGCCGCATAACCGATACCATGCTCTTCCCCTTGGAAACATCGATCCCCGCTGCGTTCATAGTTCAACACTCCTATCAGATCATGATTCGGCGACCAGCCCTTCCATCATTGCCGATTCAATCTATTTGTTGACACGGACGCACCAGGTCGGAGCAGCGGCTCCAACGAGGCGGCTCAACCTGCATAAATCGAACGCTGCGAATGAGAGGCTGGCTGACGGACTTTTCCCCGGACGTGTTAGTCCTTGGAGGAATACATCAGGCCAATACTCTCTCATTCTAACAGCTTTGGCAACAATGCGGAAAAAGACACGGCTGGCTGCCGTGCCTCTTACCGTAATTCTTATTGTAATAGGAG
>RAYO01000015.1 GCA_003612335.1 bacterium 1xD42-67 | reverse complement strand
CCCAGTTGCACCGGCAGGGCCGGTGGGACCAGCAGGACCAGCGGGGCCCTGAGCGCCCGCAGCGCCCGTCGCCCCAGCAGGACCGACAGGGCCCTGGGCACCGGTCGCGCCAGCGGGGCCGGCGGGACCGGGGATCCCCTGAGGGCCGGTGGGGCCGGTGGCTCCCGTGGGACCAGGATACCCCTGGGGCCCAGTGGGACCGGTGGGACAAGTACACGGATAGGGGGGGAAGGGGCCAGGCCCGGGGCAGGGCGGGACCGGAGGTAGGACAGGACCGGGACAGCCGCAGCCGGTGTCGCAGCCGCAGCCGGTGTTGCAGCCGCAGCCGGTATCACAGCCGCAGTTGGTGCTGCAGCCGCAGCCGGTATCACAGCCGCAGCTGGTGCTGCAGCCGCTCCCACAGCCGCAGCTGGTACCGCAGCAGCTGGTAAGATGAGCCACCACGCCGTCCCGGCTGCTCAGCTCCCGATCAGAAGCATAGTATCGTCTCATAACGCGCTCCTTTGACTCAAGTAAGTGATGGATGTGGCTGTGCCACATACCATTCTATGTGGGGAGCCGTTATGGGTGCAGGGGCCTTTACAGCGGAGACGTTTTCTGTCATAATGGAGGAAACAGAGAGGAGGCGCATCTGTGATGGAGAGCATCCATATCCCAACACTGCTCTTTTGGGAGAACGGGAACAGCTGGTACGGCAGTCTGGGCCGTATGCGGTTCTTCGCTCGGCCCGAACAGTCCGAGGACCCAGAGGGGAGGCAGCTGGCTGTCCAGGTCTGGCGGGGGCCGCTGGCCATGGAACACAGCCAGATCCTGGCTTCTGCCGCTTTTCCGGTCACAGAGGAGGGATTGGTCCGGGCCGCCGCCTGGCTGGAGGAGCAGGCGGCGGGGATGGAGGACTGAGAGCTTTCCTCTGGATCCAGATTCCTTCCCCCTTTTCCCCTGGGAAAAAATGTGTTATAATACCTGAAGATTCGATCGGGCGCGGAGGGCTGGGCCCTCCGGACAGGCCCCGATATGGAAGGTAGGATACTATGGACAAACGACCTCCTCTGCGCCGCTCCGCCCCTGTGGAGCAGGAGAACGACGGCATCATCGAGGGCCGCAACGCCGTGATCGAGGCTCTGCGGGCTGGGGTGGCCATCGATAAGATCTTCCTGGTCAAGGGGGAGACCGACGCCGCTCTGGGCCACATCGCCTCCGCTGCCCGGGAGAAGGGCATCGTGGTGGTGGATGCGGACCGGCGCAAGCTGGACGGTATGAGCCGGACCCACTCCCACCAGGGGGTGATCGCCCAGGCCGCCGTCCGGGAGTACGCCAGTGTGGACGACATCCTGGACGCCGCCCGGGCCAAGGGGGAGCCCCCCCTGATCCTGGTGTGTGACGAGCTCAGCGATCCCCACAATCTGGGGGCGGTGATCCGCACCGCCGACGCTGCCGGGGCCCACGGGGTGATCATCCCCAAGCGCCGCTCCGCCGGCCTCACCGCCGTGGTGGGGAAGACCTCTGCCGGGGCGGTGGCCCATGTCCCCGTGGCCCGGGTGCCCAACCTGCCCACCCTCCTCCGGGAGCTGAAGAAGGAGGGGATCTGGGTCTTCGGCGCGGCTATGGAGGGGTCCGTATCCCTCTACCAGGCTGACCTGAAGGGCCCTGCCGCCATCGTCATCGGCAGCGAGGGGACGGGCCTGGGCCGGCTGGTGGCGGAGACCTGCGACCTCACCGTCTCCATCCCCATGTTCGGCAAGATCAACTCTCTCAATGCCTCTGCCGCCGCCGCAGTCCTGCTGTATGAGGCGGTGCGGCAGCGGACCGGAGGGTGAGATCTGCCCCGATATCTTATTCGAGACCAAGGAGCCCCGCCATGCGCGACCGCGATGAAAAACTGAACAAGAACGAGCTGGTGGATATCAGGTCCCTCATCGGAGACGCAGACAGCGGAGGCTTCACTCTGGACGAGATCATGTCTGAGTACGGCCGGGGCCCCCGGCGTCCCAGACCGGCCAAGGGGGGCAAGGTGGTGGCCTTCCCCGGCACGCCGTCCCCTCCGGAGGAGCCGGAGCCTGATCCCCCGGAAGAGGAGCCGGCCCCGGCGGAGGAGGAGCGTCTGCCGCCCCCCTCCGAACAGGAGCCCGCCCCTGTTATCCCCTTCCCCCAGGAGGAGAATGCGATCTCGGCCTTCTTCCGGGACCTGAGCCGAAGGGCGGACGACTATGCGGATAATATGTTCGCTGAGGATGAGGCCATCGACAAGCAGGAGGTCCGCCGCCTGGAGGAGCTCATCCCCGGCACCGACCAGGAGGAGCTGGACGATGAGCTCCCCCCGCCCCAGTGGCGCCGGCCGAAGCGCCGGGAGGTCCTCCCCCCGGACCGGCCGCCTCAGGAGCTGGCCCGGGCCTATGGCAAGGGCCTGAAATGGATGCGGATCCGGGTGCTGATGGTCTTTTTCCTGGCGATGCTCTCTCTGCTCCAGGCCCTGGCCCCTGCCCTGGGGACGGTGTGGTCTGCGCCCATGGACCGGCCGGATCTGCGGTACTGGCTGGCGGCCGCTCTGCTGGGGCTGGGCGTCCTGCTGGGGGCGGACGTGCTCCTGGCCGGGATAGGCCGGGCCCTCCGCCTGCGCTTTGGGATGGACACGCTCACCGCGCTGGCCTGCCTGACCACCCTGGTCGACGCGGTCCAGCTGGCCCAGGAGCCCGAGCCCCCCGCCCGCCTGCCCTACACTGCGGTCTGTCTGACCGGGCTCTTTTTCCTCCTCCACGGCGCTTACCACAAGCGCTGCGCTCTGCGCCTGTCCTGCCGCACTGCGGCCTCCTCCGCCTCTCCTTACAGGGTCACCCTGGATCCAGAGAAGTGGAACGACCGGGACACCTATGTCAAGTGGTCCGGTACGCCGGAGGGCTTCGGAAGTCAGATCCAGGCGGACGACGGGGCCCAGCGGATCTTCCGCCGGACCTGTCCTCTGCTGCTGCTGGGGGATATCTCCTTCGCCCTGATGGTCTCGGTGAGTGGGGGACACCCGGAGCGGCTGATCTGGGCCCTGTCCGCCCTGCTCACCGCCACCGCCGCCTTTGGCGGGAGCCTGGTCTACGGCCGGCCCTTCCACAAGGCGGCACGCCGGCTGGCCGTCAACGGAGCCGCCCTGGCCGGCTGGCCGGGGATCCACCCCTCCCGCCGGGGGAACTGTGTGCTCCTCACTGACGGCGACCTCTTCCCGCCGGGGTATGTGACCCTCAACGGATTCAAGGTCATGCCCGAGTACCCCGCCGAGCGGGTGCTGGCGTACACCACCACCCTGATCCGGGACTCGGGAAGCGGCCTGAGCCGACTCTTCCACGACCAACTGCGCTCCATGGGCGGGCTGCTGCGCCGGGCCAACGGTCTGGTCTGTCACGAGGGCGGAGGGCTGTCCGCCAATATCCGGGGAGACCAGGTGCTGGTGGGCTCCGCCGCCTTCATGAAGCTGATGGAGGTCCGGCTGCCCCAGGGGCTGAACGTGAAGAACGCCGTCTTTTGTGCCATCGACGGCCGGCTGGCCGGGATCTTCGCTCTGAGCTACTCCCTGCCGGACACGGTCTTCCCCGCTTTGGAGGCGCTGTTTTTGGAGAAGGTCTCGCCAGTCCTGGCCACCCGGGACTTCAACCTGATCCCTGCCATGCTCCAGCAGCGGTTCCGGCTGGCGGCGGATAAGATGGCTTTCCCCTCGGTGGAACGCCGCCGGGAGCTGTCCGATCCGGAACAGGAGCATGACGGCGTCCTCACCGCTCTGCTCTGCCGGGAGGGACTGCTCCCCTTCGCCGAGGCCATCACCGCCGCGAAGCGCCTGCGGTGGGCCGTCCGGCTGGGGGCGTCGCTGTGCTGTGCCGGATCCCTGCTGGGGATGGCCCTGGCCGCGTATCTCACCTCCGTGGGGGCCTATTCCTCGCTGTCCCCCCTGAACCTGCTGGTCTATATGCTCACCTGGCTGGCCCCTGTGTGGTTTTTGTCGGGCTGGGTACACCGGTTCTAAACATAAAAAGCTCCCTCGACCGCGGTCGAGGGAGCTTTTTCATGGCTCGAATAGGTCAATAGGTGAGGACCCGGTGGATGATCTGAGCCATATCGATCCGGGTGAGGGGCTGGGCGGGGTCCAGGCGGCCGCCGTTGGTTGGCAGGTAGCCCATCTGGACGGCGTTGGCCATAGCGCCCCGGGCGTAGCCGGAGACGCTGTTCCCGTCACTGTAGACCGACAGGGAACTGCTGGGGCCGTCGTTGGCGCTCCAGCCCACCGAGCGCATGGCCCGCTGGACCATGCAGATGGCGTCCTCACGGGTCAGGGTATAGTCCGGGCCGTAGGCGCCGCCGCCGATCCCGCTGACGATGCCCATGGCGCTGAGGGTATTGACTGCCTGGGCGTAGTAGGCGCTGGAGGGGACGTCGTTGAACCGGCCGGAGCCCATGGGGGACAGGCCGAAGGCCTTGTAGACCATCACGGCGAAGTCCCCCCGGGTGATGGAGTACTCGGGGCCGTACTGGGTGGAGGAGATCCCCTTGGTGATATCGTTGTCATAGAGGAAGTCCACCGCCGCCCGCTGCTGGTCGCTGTAGCTCCCCAGGTCGCTGAAGTGGGAGGAGCTGTAAGTGGGGGAGACGGTGATCACCACCTCTCCCTCGAAGGTGGAGTTGTTGGAGTTGGTCCCGGTGTAGGGCAGGGTCACCGTCCCGGTGAAGCCCGCCCGGGGGATGAAGGTCAGGTCGGAGATCAGGTCGCTGCCGTTGAGACGGTAATTGGTGCCGGTGCTGGCCTGGCGGCCGTAGCGGGTGGGGCTGGTGTACTGGTAGTACAGATAGCCCGCGCTGGCTGGAGGCAGAGAGCTGAAGCGGACGGAGCTGAGGGTGGAGCCGCTGCGGCGGAAGTCCTCCCCCCGGAAGTCCACCGGGGCCACCCGGGTGGAGTAGCGCACCGTGACGTCCGCCCCCGGCCGTTCCACCGTGATCTCCAGGGTGCCGTCGAAGGTGTCGCTGTTGGTGGCCTTGGCGGTGAAGCCCAGGGTCACCGTCCCGGTGAAGCCGCTGGCCGGGACGAAGGCCACCCGGTTGATCTCACTGGAGCTGATCGAGGTGCTGGTGGAGGTGATCCGATTGCCCTTGCTGGAGGTGGAGTAATAATTGCGGTACAGGTCGCCCTCGCTGCGGGAGGGGAGATCGTTGAAGCGGATGGAGCTGATGTCCCGGTCGGTCTCCCACTGACACAGGTCGTTGAAGTCGGCCCGTTTGAACACCGCCGGGTCCTTGGTGGTGGCAGTGTAGCTGATGTCCCAGCGGCCGCTGCTGCTGGAGCCGGAGGACTCGATGGTGAGCACGCCGTTGAAGGTCTCACCGCTGACGGCGTGGCCCACGAAGGGGATGTCCACTGCACCGGAGAAATCGTTCACGGCCCGGAAGGACAGGTCATCGATCTCCCGGCTGCTGGTGCCGTAGTAGTAGCTGGTGCCGGTGCTGGTGATCCGGCTGTTGTTCAGGTAGAGGGAGCCCTCCCTGTTGCGGTCGGGCAGGCCCTGGAACACGATGTAGTTCAGCCGGTCGTTGGTCACCTCTTTGCACAGGCTGTTGAAGTCGCTGTCGTTGAAGTTCTTCCGCTGGCCGGGCTTACAGGTGTAGCGGATGTCGCCGTAGCCGCCCCCTCCCCGGACGTTGATCTCCACGTTGCCGGTGAAGCGGGTGCCGTCGGTGGCCCAGCCGGTGAAGGGGAGCTTGATCGTGCCGGTGAAGTCCTCCGCCGGGACGAAGGTCAGCCGGTCGATCCTGGGGGTCCGGGTGCCATAATAGTAGCTGGTGCCAGTACTGGCCCGGGTGCCGGTGCTGCTGGAGGAGCGGTAATCGTAGTACAGGACCCCCTGGTCGGAGGAGGGCAGGGAATCGAACTGGAGATAGCTCAGGGTCTTACTGTTAGAGAGAATCTCTTGGCAATAGTCGTTGAAGTCGGCGTCGTCGAAGTGGGCCACTCCTCCGCGGACCGTATCATAGGCCAGGCCGCCGATATCCACACCGCCCTCTGGACCCACAGTGATCTTTATTTGTCCAGAATAAGAAGCGCCAGTAGCTCCAACTCCGCGCCCGGTATAGTAGACGACTGTGTCCCCTTCGAACCCGGGGGCGGGGACGAACCAAACGTCGTCCAGGTCCTTCCGACTATATTGGGAACGCATGGTGACCAGACTGCCAAAATTCCCCTCCCCAGCGTAATCGGTGTATAAAGTGCCTTCACGCGTGGGGGGGAGGGAGAACATGACGTAGTCCAGATTGGTGCCTATCTTTTCCCGACAGACCCGGCTGAATTCAGCACTACTGAATCTGACTGCGGTGTTGTAAGGAGTGGTGAGTGCGATTCCCGCACTTGGACCGTTGTCCGCTTTGATCGTGAAAACGATCTTGCAGGCATAAGTTTCCTTGTCCATCGTAGTGGCAGTATATGTGATCTCTACATCACCACCGATAAAGGATGCCTTTGGCACGAAGGTGATATCCGACAGAGCCTTCTGTCCGGCAGGGACATGACCGTCGCGATAGTAGGTCTCGATGCCGCCCACTCCAGGACCAGGCTCAGCTTCGGCACGATAGTTGTAATAGAGCGTACCGCAGTCGGTAGAGGATACTTTCAGACCGGTGACGCTGACCACCCTACCTCCGAGCTGCTCTTCGAACTTGTTGCGCATGAAACTGGAATCAAAGTCAAGGGTGTCGCTGACTCCGATGGTACCGGCTTCGATGGTGGTAGTGGGATCGGCGATGACTTTGATCGGGATGTTCTCCTTGTAATTGCCCTTTTGGGCTTTCACGATCACCTGAGTCTCACCGATCTTATAGCCGACTACCTTGCTGTTGATGACAGCGGCAATAAAGCTGTCACTGGATTCATACTCATAGCCGCCGCTGGCTGCCGATCCATAAAGCTTGGGGACAGGCAGGTCCTTCCGCTCATTCTCCATGACTTCGATGGGGGTGGTATCCACCACGATCCCGCTGACCTGGACCTCGACCTTCACGCTTTGGTCCACCCCGGTCCCCTCACCTACATAGGCGATCACATCGACTTTGCCCGGCTTCTGACCGATGACACGGACAGTGTTCCCAGTGCCGTTCAAGCTGACGATATCACTGGAAGTGCTCTCCTGTTTGTTCCCCTCATCATCGGTATAGGAGAATTTCCACTTGACTTCTGCATTCGCAGGAGTAGGAGCAACCGTGATATCCCTGCTGCCGGTCGAGCCCTTTTCGATCACGATCTGATCTGTATTCGGAGCGACCTTTTTGATCGTCAGAGGCTCTGCGGGCGCGGCAGTGACGGTCACGGTACAACTGGCGCTGACTGCTGAACCGCCTGTGCCATAAGTGGCTGTGACAGTCGCTGTCCCTGCTTTGTTCGCAGTGATGGTCGCTGTCCGGCTGTCTTTCCCAACGACACTGACGATGTTGGGATCGTTGGTGGTCCAGACGACGGTGGTGCTGCCAGAGCCGTTGGTCACAGTAGCCGTCAGGGTCCCAGTCTCCTTTTCCTTCAGAGATAAAGTGGACTTGTCCAGAGAAATGGTGGGAGCAGCGGGTCTGATGTCGATCTCATGGGTCGCGGTAATGGTCTTTCCGGCTTCTGTTGATGTATCCGGAAGCGTATAGGCCGCGCTTATGGTGACGCGGCCCGCCGCTTTGGCGGTGACGACACCGCTGACAGAGTCGATTTCCGCTTTGTCAGGGTCATCGCTGCTCCACTGGATAGTGGCGGGATCGACTTTCGCATTGTCTTTCACTACCTCGGCGGTCAAAGTTGTGGTTTTGCCCACTTCTATCTCGTTGGCACCGGTGATAGAGATACTGTAACCATCCAGGTCGGCTGCCGCGAAGACGGCGGGGACCATAGACAGGCACATCGCCAAAATAAGCAGGACCGCCAGGGTACGGTGGACAAACGATTTTTTCATCGTGAAACACGCCTCCTCAGATCAGAGTTTGGAAATGGGGCGGCGGGAGCGAGCAGATGCCCGCTCCCGCAGGAGAATCATTTTGGCAAAGTAGGCGGTATCGTTTCACCGCCCCAGTCTGCAACAAAATACGCTCCATAAAGCGCTATGCCGGATTGACTGCTCATCTGGCCCCATGTCAAGGTAAGAGTCAACTGCTTGTTCGTAGTCTGGCCGTCGGCATTTGAAATAGAGCCGTCACGGAACAACGTGATGGTCGAACCGATCCTCATGTCAGAAAATTTGATCTCAAAAGTCCGGCTTGGGCCCTTCACAGTATGTTGTACGCCCAATGTCCCACCGCCAGGGGCAGTATGCTGAACGTTTGCGATACCGATCGCATCTCTATTCTCATCACCGTCTGTCGTACTCTGATCAACTACCTTCTGTGTGCCAGCAGCTCCGCCAGTAGAGGCGGACACCCAGTACAGATCCTTATCAAAGTTGATGGTCACTGTTCCACTTATAGGATTGGTGGGAGGAGTGGCGCCGCCTACTGCATCCGAATTTGTACTGTGGCTCAACAGCTCAGGTGCATCTGGGTCCAGGATATAGACCTGGTCCACCGCCTTGAAGGAGTCGCCTATGATCTCCTCACTGGAGGTGTGGTAGGCCACCGACAGGAACAGATAGGGAGTCTGAGCTTTCATATTGTTTAGCTTCACATCGGTGCCCCGGGCTGTGCCGTCCGTTGTATCGTCACCCTCGTCGATGGTAGTAGCAGCGCCGGACTCACGGCCTTCTCGAATCAGCCAAGCCACTCGTTCCTTCAGCGCGTCGCTGGCATAGACGTCGAAGACAGAATAACCATCATAGCCGGTTGGGATATAAGCACCAGTCACTTGATTTCCACTACTGGCAGTGTTGGAGGAATAGGTCTGTGACATAGCCCATAACACGCTCTTGTTTGCATAAGCAGTGGGCAGGATCTTATGTTTGGTAGTATCAGTGTCTGTGTTGTCTCCCACAAAAGTGCCCTTGAGCAGATCTATAGCATTCCCCTGGATACTGGTGAAGAGGCGGTAAGACAGGTTGGAGGGAACTTGAGTGACCACATTCACCGCGCCTGTGGTCCGCGGGAAAAGGGTGATCTTCGGTTTCTCTGTGTCGCCGGTCTCGAACTTGAAGGTATACACTGGGGACAATTCATCCGCCACGCCTTTCAACACCAGGTAGACATAATATTTGGTGTTTGGTTTCAACGTCTCGTTGCTCTCCCGGTTCAAGATCTTATCCAGTGTCAGCATACCGCCTGGATAGGCTACATTCCCGCAATGGGCACTACTGCGGTAGGGCATTGGATTAAAGATATCGCCGCTGACCGGACTGCTGACTTCTTTATACACATCGGGATTCAGTTTTCCATCGGCATCGTAGAGATCCTCACCAGATTCCGGGATCTCGTTCCAGATCGCCTCGGCTCCTGTAACACCCGAAATAGTAGGCGCGAGCACCTTGTCTTCAGCGACCACATAGTAGATAGTGCCAGCGCGGGTCAGGTTGAACTGCATGGTAGCAAAGGAATCCCCTGGCTGGAATTGAGGGTAACCGGCGTTGAATTTAGGCAGCTGGCTGTCGATGAAGGAGCCCCGCAAGGGGAGGTAGTTCTGAGTACGGTTGATACCGATGGATACTACACCACCGTTCTCCAAGCCATCCTTCAGGAATTGCTCCAAAGAGGGTTTATTGGGATTTGTGGATAGTCTGTACAAAGAATTGGACTGACCTGCCACCACATGGACCTCGAAGTTGATCTGTCCATTCCAGGTCGGGCGATCCTTTGAGGTACCATATTGAGTCAGTGCGATAACGAATTCATAGGTGAAGTCTTCACCTAATTGATTGACTCGGGGGAAATTTCTGGAGAGACAGCCATTGAAGAAACCGTTCACTGACCGGCCAGACCAGTCGGGAGCCGGGTTGACATCTTGAGAGTCACCTAAGTAGAACCAGCCTCTGCTGTCTGGCTTGTCGTTCTCCCCTGCATCTATTGCACGCACAAGGAAGTCTTTGGCGGCGACCCCATTTTCGTTCGTATATGTGTAGGGATCGGTGATCGGTTTCTGGGTCTTGTTATCCCGTATCCGGTAATACAAATTATAGCGGGTCACTGTGTCAGAATAGAGCAGGATATCGTAGCTGTTATTGTCCTCTACCTTCTGGGTGGCGTCCGGATCCATACGGAAGCTCAGATCCAC
Source organism: bacterium 1xD42-67 (assembly GCA_003612335.1). Lineage (GTDB taxonomy): Bacteria > Bacillota > Clostridia > Oscillospirales > Oscillospiraceae > Lawsonibacter. Next base: position 84,369 of record RAYO01000015.1, on the reverse strand, counting down.
ATATTCGTCTGTAGTCGTAGGCACGCCGTTAGCATCCCGCTGGAAAGGCACATCCGTGTCTACGCCGGGGCTGGTCAGGTTGACCTGGGCGAACACAGTGGTAAAGGCAGGCACCTTGTGCAGTTCTGCGCCAGGCCGGGCGTAGTCCAGAGGGTGAGGATTGATCTTGTTCTGCTCCGGCGCGGTATCCACTAGGTCACGGAAGCGGAAGAAGTAGGTGGCGCCACTGGCCAGGTTGAGGGCGCTCTTGGAGGTATCTGTGCTGTTGGTGGGGAAGATGACCTGGATCTTGCCTCCATCCCCGGCTTTGACAGTGGCGTTGCGGTAATCGATGGTCCAGGCGGAGCCGATAGTGGAGGCGTTGGTATCGTCCCGCTCTGTGACCCGCTGCTCCCTGCCGTCCCGGATCTGCCACAGCTCGATGCTGTTGCGCATAGCGGTCGCCAATACTTCCTTTGGCTTGTCAGGCCACCGGTCAGATTCAGCGGGCGGGGTGTTCGTAGCCAGCGCCAAGAAGCTGAGGCCGCCCCAGCCGTCGTTGGTACAGATCACGTCTTCGCTGAACTCCAGGATGATGTCAGTGGAGGGGAGCGGGTTCTGCGTATTGTCCAAGCCAGTATATTCACTGAAGGACTGGGTTATCACTGGTCCGCTGTTGTCTTGGGTATGGATCTCCAGTTTCTCCACCCGGACGGAGAAGTTGCCGGCCAGATCCTTTGCCAGATAGTACAGGTCGTAGGTCTTTTCTGCGGTCAATCCAGTAACGTTGAAGGTGAACTCCGTGTCTTTTCGTACAGTCACTGAGCCGCTGCGCAGGCAGTTCATGCCAGCGGATACCTGGAGCTTGGCATAGTCACTGTCCAGTGCGGCATAGGGGAGGGGGTCGCCGTTCTCGTCCAAATTGGGGACGCCGGGCTGAGGCTTGGGGTAAGCTGTGCCTCGTTCCACAACGGCCCAATAAACAGTTCCATCCTCGTTCAAAGTCCCCGCCAATCGAACAGCAGTGGCTTGGATCTGATTCACATAGGGAGGAACTGTGAACTGGGGCGGCGTCATGTCCTTGGTCGTGAATTGCACTGGGATGACGGCAGAACTGTTAGCGCCGTTGGAGTCGGTGAGCCAGAGATAGAGCGTGTAATCCTTCAGCTCCTCCAGCCGACGGCTGACCATGAAGGGCTCCTCTTTGTTCTTGTAAACATCTACCACGCCGTAGCCCAGATTGTTGCTGACAGCGGCGGATTTCAGCTCGTTGGTAGTGGGCGCCTGAGCCCCCCGCGGCAGGACAGCGTAATACATCTTACAATCCTTGGTGGGCATGATGGTGACCTGAGCTTCAGTATCTGTCACCATGGACATGTAGGGATAGCCCTGCGCGAAAGCAGGCACCGAGTTGTCCGGAGTGGTGAAGGAGACCACCTTCACCGGGCTGCGCTGATCCATACCATCCACCAGGATAGCGGACAGATAGTAGGAGCCACCGGTAGTCAGCCCAGTGACCTGAGCACTGATCACAGTATCGCCAGCGGGCACAGAGACAGAGCCGTTGCGCACTGCCCTGGAGCCGTAAGAAGGCGGGGAGATCAGGTCCTCTTCGTTGATGGAGCCGTCACTGATGCTGCTCACCGCCCAGTAGACGGTACCGGCCTTATTGCCGGAGAAGTCCGCCCGGAAGCCGGTGGGGGCGATATCCTTAGCCGCGGGGTAGCCGGAGAGGAGCCGAGGATCGGTAGAGCCCTGCTCCGCCGACAGGTGGTCCATGATCACACCGGCGATATTGGCGGTCAGGCCTGGACGGATGTAGATCTTATCGGGCAGCATGGACACGGTGGAGCCGGGGGCGTTGACGTTCAGCTGGCCGATGTCGCCGTCGCCGATGACGTTGGTGCCCACGTCCAGGTTCAGCTCCTTGACCTCGGTGTTCCGGTCGATCTGGACGGTGGAGCCGGTGGCGTCCTCATCCACGGTGAGCTTCTTCACCGTGCCCTTAGCCACCTGGATGATGGAGCTGGGGGTCTTGTTCACCACTTCCTTGATCCGTCCGGCCAGGTCCAGGCGGGTGCCCGGCTCTCCGTCCAGGAGGATCTCCATCAGGCCCTTGTCATCGGTATTGTTGTCCTCCAGATAGGCGGGGGTGCGGACGGTGGTGGTGCCGATCTGGGTGATCCCGTCCGCTCGGATGGTGACATATTGGTTCTTCAGGTTGTCTACCAGCATCTCCTCGGCGGTGACGTTGCGCATGACCACGCTGGCGGCGCCGGTCTCGCTCTCGCCGGTGCCGCTGACGATGATCCGGCCCAGGACGTCCACGTTCTGGAGGAGGATCCCGCCCAGGCCCACGCCGCCGGAGATGTACAGGTCGCCGCTGATAGTGGTGTCATGGAGAGTGACGTTGGGGGAGGTGATGGTGACGTTCCCAAAGACGCCGCCCAGGCTGTGGCTCCCGGATTCACTGACCGGCTGGCCCACGCACTGAGTGACCAGGACGGCCATCTGCCCCTTGGTGATGGGGTCCTGGGGACCGAAGGAGTTGTCCGGATAGCCGGAGACGATATAGTTGTCCACGGCGGTCTTGATGGTGCCTCGGGCCCAGCCGCTGATATCCCGGCTGTCAGAGAAGGCCAGGCTCTCGCCGGGGGTCTCCTGGAGCATCATGTTCCGGCCCAGGATGCACACTGCCATCTCCCGGGTCAGCGGACTGTTGGGGGAGGCGGTGGTGCCGGAGGTGCCCGCCATATAACCGGCGTTATAGGCGATGGCGATGTCGTCATAGAACCAGTCGGTGGTAGACACGTCGGTGAAGGGGATGGGCCCCATCTTGTCATAGCCATAGGCTCTGTTGATGACGGCCGCGAAGTCGGCCCGGGTGATGGGGGAATCCGGATCGCCGGTCTGGTCGGCCCGCATGACCCCCCAGTCCACCAGCTGATCCAGATAGGGGTCGGCCCAGTGGGCCGAGGCTGTGGGGATCAGTCCGGGGGCCAGGCCGACCAGCAGGGCGGCGGCCAGGAGCAGGGACAGCGCCCGCTCCCGCCAGCTGTGGATCGAAGTCCTTGTCCTATGAGACATAACAGTAGTCCTCCTTTTTGTCGGGCGCCCGCCTGGCTCCTGCTGGAGGGGCCGTCCGGCGGACGATGGGAAAAGGGGCCGGAGACCGGCCCTCAGTCTGCGGTGCGGATCTGGATGCTGAACACCGCTTTGCGGATCAGCGCCTCCTCATCGTGGATCAGGTCCACGAATTTGGCTGCGTAAAGGTATTTTTCCGGCTCCTCGGAGATCGCGCGGATCACTTGGGCCCGGACCACCAGGGGGAAGTCGGTGACGGGGAGGACCAGCTCGATGATCTCCCGCATCTCCAGGGGCTTGGCGGTGTAGAACGCCACGCCGCCGCAGCTCAGGTCCTTGCCGTAGATGGTGCGCTGGCCCTTCCAGCGGCCGGTGACGTGGTACATCACGCTGGTGAAGGTGGTCAGGATCCGCAGGTTCTCCCGGGCGTCAGGGCCCAGGGCGGCGGTGGGCTGGACCACCAGCCGGTCCTCCCGCTGACGGATGATCAGTCCCACCCGGTCGGGGGAACGGTCGTCCAGACCGATCAACTGGATCTCGTGGTGGGCGGCCACCTCGTCCACCTTGTCGCCCAGGACCCGGATCTGCAGCACCTCAGAGTTCTTGGGGGACTCCAGCACCGCGTTGGCCAAGGGGGTTCCTTTGCTGTCCAGGATCAGATAGAGACGTTCTTCCATCAGGATTCTCCTTTCTCTTCCGGCGCTAAGGCCGCCTGCTCTGCTTGGGCGGCCAGAGCTGCCCGCTCCCGCCGCGCCTTGTCCGGGTCGTTGGGATCGAAATTCAAAAAGTAGACGTAGATCTCCACGATGGCCTGATACAGGGCGTCGGGGATCTCCTGGCCCAGGGCCAGCTGAGACAGCATGGTGGCCAGGGAGTTGTCCTCGTAGACAGGGACGCCGCTCTCGGCGGCCACCTCTACCATCCGCTCGGCCAGATATCCCATGCCGGAGGCCACCACCACCGGGGCCCCCTCGCCCTCATACTTCAGGGCCACGGCCCGGTTGGTGGCCCGGTTATCATATCTTGACATTGATGCTGTTCTCCCCCTCGAAGATCCGGGGGAACACCCCGGAGATAGTCAGCGGCCGGTCCATCTGCTGGACCTGCACCGCGCCGGCGGTCAATCCGTTGTCAGACAAGATCCGGGACAGCTCTCCCTGGACCAGGCCGGAGAAGGGGGCCACCCGCTCCGGACAGAAGAGCTGGATATCCACCCGCTCCTTCTGACAGGTGAGGACCATGTCGAAGAAGCCAAGTCCCTGGATATCGATCTTGAACAGGAAGCGCAGGGTGTTGTCCCGGTCCCCCCGGCCCCGCTTCAGGTTCTCCTCGGCGTCCGGGTCCACCCACATCTCGGAGAAGACCATCTTCCCGTCCCACTCCAGCGGGAGGAGGATGTGGTTCAGCGGCATATGGACGCTCTCGTTGACCAGGAAGGCGGACACGATGTTCCGGAAGGCCTCCTGTACCTCGTTCCCCGCCCCGCCCTGGAGGGCCTTCTGGGCGGCCCGGGCCAGCTGGGCGGCGAACTGATCCCCCTCGCTGGCCCTGGCGAAGCTGGTGCTGTCCAGCAGGCGGAGCAGGGCCTCGTCAGACAGGCCCCCCAGCTTCTCCCGCAGGCCGGCGAAGCCGTTGAGCTGGTGGAAGGACTGGAGCAGGCTCTCCTCGCTGCCGTTCTCATACCGGGAGATGTCCAGGGCCAGCATGGAGATCAGGGTCCTGGACAGGCCCATATCGTTGGTCTTGCTGGTGTAGCTGGACAGGAAGGGGAGGATCGTGCCCTGGAGCAGCTTCAGCGCCCCCTGCCGGTCGCCGGCGTTGAGGAGTTGTTCCAGCTGGGACACCATGGGCAGGAGCTGACTGCCATAGCTGGCGGGGATGGCCCGGGTGAGCCGGGTGAGCCCCCGGAGCAGGTTGCCCTGGATGTGGGGGGTGGAGGACCAGTCGCCGTATTTCTTCAGGAACTGGAGGATGCTGCCCCGCACGGAATCCGAGTTGCCGGAGGCATAGGCCTGCCGCAGCAGGGCGAAGAGGGCGCCGCCGAAGCGGGTGCCGGTGGACAGCTGGGACTGGAGGAACTTGGCCAGCTGGCCCTCGTCCATCTTCAGCATGTTGAGCAAAGCGGCCATCTCGCCGGCGATGCCCTCCTCGATGCCGGAGGAGACCACCATCCCCTCGTAGATGGCGAAGAGGGTGCTCAGGCTCTCGCTCATCCCCGGGGTGTTGGCCAGGCGCTGGAGGAAGGCGGCGAAGTTGGAATCGTAGCGCAGCCCCTGCCCCGCCCGGGCGGCGTCGCCGCTGTCCTGCCGCTCTGTCCGGTTGTCCGGCCGGCTGACCCGTGACGGGTCGGGCGCGTTCTGGATGCGGGTGTCGCTGGGCGAAACGGGGATGTTCCGGTTCACATTGCTGTTGTCGTGGCCTGGTACCGGGTTGGTCACACCAAGCAGATCTGGCATTGGTGACACTCCATTTCAATGAAAGTTCGTTTTTTTTTCTGAGAAACTTAATTTACTCATTGACACTGCCGATATATCGAGTATGATTAGATATGGGCGGACGTGTCATGCCTGTCGGGCCGCGGCCCCGCCCCCCATGACTAAATGAGAAAAGGTGGCGTTTTCAATGGGCGACAGCATCCTGGACATGTACCTGTATGAGACCAATACCCTGCTGGAGCAGCTGGATGGGATCCTGCTGGCAGCGGAACAGGCGGATACGTTCTCTGAGGACAGTGTCAATGAGATATTTCGGATCATGCACACGATAAAGGGCTCCTCCGCTATGATGGAGTTCAACTCCCTGATGACGGTGGGCCACCGGATCGAAGACCTGTTCTTCATCGTCCGGGAGAAGGGGATGGATGTGGTCCCGGAACAGACCAAGCCGGAGCTGTTCGACATGCTGTTCCAGGCTGTGGACTTCTTCCGCGGCGAGATCGAAAAGGTAGAGAACGATCAGCCGCTCTCTCAGTCTATCGACCACATCGTGGATAAAATTAATAGTCTCATCGATAAAATTCAAGGTACGGCGGCCGGGACCGCCGCCCCGGCCGAGGCCGCTCCCCAGCCCCAGGAGGAGGCTCCCGCCGCCGGTGTGAGCACCGTGGACGAGAACTATCCCTTCGGTGTCCATGTCTTCTTCGACGAGGGCAGCGGCATGGAGAATCTGCGTGCCTTCATGCTGATCACCGGGGTGAAGGACTACTGCGGCGACTTCGTCTGCTTCCCGGACAATGTGGAGACCGATCCCTCCACCTCCGACGTCATCGCCGACCAGGGCTTCCTGATCTGGTTCCGCACTGCCGAAGACCGGGATTCCGTCATCCCGGCGGTGAAGAACGCCGGCTCTGTCCGGGAGTATCAGCCGGTGGACGCGCCCAAGCCCGCCAAGGAAGCCCCCGCGCCGGAGGCGCCCAAGGCCGACGCGGCCCCCGCGCCCAAGGCCGACGCCTCCCCCGTCCAGGCCCCCAAGGCCGACGCGGCCCCCAAGGCGGCCCCGGCCCAGCAGCAGCACGCTAAGGAGAGCCTGATCAGCGTCAACCTGGCCAAGCTGGACCAGCTGCTGGCGGTGGTCAGCGAGATCGTCATCACTGAATCCATGGTCACCTCCTCCCCCGACCTGAAGGGGCTGCGGCTGGACAACTTCACCAAGTCCGCCCGGGACCTGCGCAAGCTCACCGACGACCTGCAGGACGTGTCCATGTCCCTGCGCATGGTGCCCGTGTCCGGCACCTTCCAGAAGATGAACCGCATCGTCCGCGACATGAGCAAGAAGCTGGGCAAGCGGGCCAAGCTCACCCTCATCGGCGAGGACACCGAGGTCGACAAGACCATCGTGGACGCCATCGGCGACCCCATCATGCACATCGTCCGCAACTCCATGGACCACGGCCTGGAGGAGCGCGAGGCCGACCGGATCGCCGCCGGCAAAGACCCGGTGGGAGAGGTGACCCTGTCCGCCCGGCACACCGGCAGCGAGGTCATCATCGAGATCAAGGACGACGGCCAGGGGGTGGATACCCAGGCGGTGCTGAACAAGGCCATCCGCCAGGGCCTGGCCATCCCCGACCATGAGTACAGCCAGAAGGAGATCCTCAACTTCCTGATGATGCCCGGCTTCTCCACCAACACTGAGGTGACGGAATACTCCGGCAGAGGGGTGGGCATGGATGTGGTGAAGAAGAACGTGGCCGACGTGGGCGGCACCGTTTCGATCTCCAGCGAGTGGGGCAAGGGCATGACCACCACCTTGAAGATCCCCCTGACCATGGCCATCATGGACGGGATGGAGGTCTCGGTGGGCGAATCGGTCTTCACCATCCCCATCAACAGCATCCAGTCCTCCCTGAAGGTCACCGCTGAAGAGGTCATCCACGACCCGGCCCAAGGAGAGATGGTCAAGATCCGGGACAACTTCTATCCCATCATCCGGGCCAAGGAGCTGTTCTGTATGGATCAGGGCTGTGATGATATCGAAGAAGGCATCCTCATGTGGGTGGAGGCCGGCGAGCGCTCCTACTGTCTGTTCGTGGATGAGCTGCTGGGCGAGCAGCAGATCGTGGTGAAGCCCCTGCCCAACTATATCAACAGCTTCGGCGTGAAGAATTACGGCATCAACGGCTGCAGCATCCTTGGCGACGGCAGCATCAGCATCATCCTGGACGTGGTCAACGTCTACACCGCCGCCCATAGCGCCTATTGAGCCTGGCTATCGAAGAAGGGAGAACTGAACTATGCAGCAAACTGAAGAAGTACTGTTCGCCAGAGAGCAGGAGGACGATTACACCGACCAGCCCGCTGAGCTGCAGACCGATAAATACCTGATCTTCTCCTCCGACGGCCTGATGTATGGGATCAAGGCCGACCTGGTGAAGGACATCATCACGGACTACGCCATCACCTACCTTCCCCAGGTGCCCGGCTATGTCCGGGGGGTGATCAACCTCCGGGGCCAGATCATCCCCATGGTGGATATCCGTTTGCGCCTGGGCAAGATGCCCCAGGAGAACTTCTGCGGCATCGTTGTGGATGTGGACGGCAATATGGTGGGGATCCTGGTGGATATGGTGGAGAAGATGGTGGACGTCCCCCAGCGGTCCATCCTCCCCGTCCCCACCAAGAACGGCCAGGCCATGGTGTCCGGCATGTGTACCCTGCCCGACGGAGACACCATGCTGGAGCTGGACTGTGACCAGCTCCTCCACGACTGAGCCCTTTTCCGAAGGAGGAGAACGCGAGATGATCCAGACCATCTCTGATGAGGATTTCCGCAAACTGACGAATTTCATCAAGAGCCAGTACGGAATCACCCTGGAGGCGAAGCGGCAGCTGGTCACCAGCCGTCTGTCTTCCCTGCTGGCGGAGCAGGGCTGCAATGACTTTTCCCAGTTCGTCACCCAGCTGCTGAAGGAGCGGGATCCCCAGAAGATCGAGCAGGTCCTCAACCGCCTGACCACCAACTACACCTTCTTCATGCGGGAGACGGAGCACTTCGATTTCTTCACCAAGGTGATCCTGCCGGAGCTGGTGCGCAAGCATCAGCGCAACAAGGTCCTGGCCATCTGGAGCGCCGGCTGTTCCAGCGGAGAGGAGCCCTATAACCTGTCCATGTATATCAAGGACTATCTGGGGATGCAGGCCGGCCAGTGGGACACCCGGATCCTGGCCACCGATATCTCTCAAAAGGCGCTGGCCACTGCCAAGAAGGGGATCTACGAGGTGCCCAACACCGTGCCGGAGGCGTGGCGGCGGAAGTATTTCAAAAAGGTGGAGGGCAGCCGTTACGCCGTCTCCCCCGAGATCCGGAACAATGTGATCTTCCAGACCTTCAACCTGATGGATCCGATCAAGTTCAAGCTGAAGTTCGACGTGATCTTCTGCCGCAACGTGATGATCTATTTCGACCAGCCAACCAAGGACGCCTTAGTGCGCCGGTTCTATGACGCCACCGTCCCCGGGGGATATCTGATGATCAGCCATTCAGAGAACCTGAGCAAGGACGCCCCCTATGTCACAGTGGCGCCGTCCACCTTCCAAAAAAAATAGCCCTCTGTCCCGGTCCGCTCTCCGGACCGGGATACGGCTTGACTATCCGCCGAAGGAGAGAACGCTATGTGGCCAGTTAACAAGAAGATCCGCGTCATGGTGGTGGACGACTCCATCCTGGCCCGCACCATGATCACCCAGGGGCTGGCGAAGAGCCCCCGGATCGAGGTGGTGGGCACCGGCTTCAACGCCCGGGACGCCATGGCGAAGGTGGGCCAGCTCAAGCCCGACGTGATGACCTTGGACGTGGAGATGCCGGGCATGAGCGGGATCGAGTTCCTCAAGCAGCTCCTGCCCCAGTCCCCGCTGCCTGTGATCCTGGTGTCCTCTCTGGACCTGCGGGTGTTCGACGCCCTGTCCGCCGGTGCCGTGGACTTCGTCCGCAAGCCGGAGCCGGGCCAGAATGACGCTTTCATCGCCTCCCTCACGCTGAAGGTGATCTCTGCCGCCGGGGCCCAGGTGCGTCCCAGACCCGGGACGCCCCTCCTGGCTCCCAAGCCCGGCACGTCCCCCCGTATGCCCGCTACTGGGAGCCAGCCCCTCCTGTCTGCCCCGCCCCTTCTGGGGAACCGCCCTTCGCTGGATAATGTGATCATCGGGCTGGGGGCCTCCACCGGCGGGACGGAGGCCACCCTGGAAGTGATGAAGCGCCTGCCCGCCGACATCCCCGGGATGCTCATCGTCCAGCATATGCCCATCGGCTTCACCCAGATGTACGCCGAGCGGCTGGACCGCCTGTGCCACATGGAGGTGCGGGAGGCCAAGAGCGGCGACGAGATCCGCCGGGGCCTGGCCCTGCTGGCGCCCGCCGACTTCCAGATGCGGGTGGTCCGGTCAGGCAGCCGGTATACCGTCTCCTGCCTGCCCGGGGATAAGGTCAGCGGACACCGCCCCTCGGTGGATGCGCTGTTCTTCTCGATGGCAGAGCAGGTCAAATGTAAGATGGCAGGCATCATCATGACCGGCATGGGCCGGGACGGCGCCGACGGCCTGCTCAAGATGCGCCAGTCCGGGGCCTACACCATCGGCCAGGATAAGGCGTCCAGTGTGGTCTACGGGATGCCCATGGTGGCCTATAACATCGGGGCGGTCCAGATCCAGGGCTCCTGCGAGGACATCGCCGGGATCCTGCTCAGGCAGCTGCAAAAGTGGTAAAAGATACGAACAGGGCTCGCCCCATTGGGGCGGGCCCTGTCTGTTTGCTGTGGGAAGGGATCAGGAGATCTGTCGGGGCCAGATCCCTCTCCGTTCCAGAAGGAAGACCGAGATCTGGAAGAGGACCAGGACAAGCCAGCCCAGGCCGGTGGCCAGGGCCACTGCGTCCAAGCCCATGGCGCTCACCAGCAGATAGGAGCCGGCCACCCGGATGGCCACCTGGACCGTGGTGCCCAAAAAGGTGATGTCCATCCGCCCGCCGCCCCGGAACCAGCCCACGAAGAGGTGTCCGATGAAGGACAAAAAGTAGGCCCAGCTGATGGTCCTCAGGTAGGACACCGCGTGGGGGAGGGCGTCCGGGCCCTGGCGCAGGAATGGGAGGACCATAGGCCGGGGGACAAGCCAGAGCAGGAGCGAGAAGAGGATCCCCATCCCGGTCAGCATCACCGCCGACCGGGCGAACCCGGCCAGTACCCGGTCCTCCTTCCCAGCTCCCTTGTTCTGGGCGATGAAGATGGCGGTGGCCTCGCAGCCGCTGATCCCGAAGGCCTGGATGAAGTTCTCCGCCCGGGTGGCGGCGGTGAAGGCGGAGATGGGCGCGGTCCCTGCCAGGCTGATCCCATTGATGGCGCTCTGGATCATCAGTTTGCCCAGATAGAGGCTGGACTGCTGGAGGGCGGCCACAGCGGCGAAGCTCCCGGTGCGGCCCAGGAGGCGGCGGTCCATGGACATATCCGCCCGGCGGACGGTGAGGAAGGGCCGTTTTTTCCGGAGATACCACAGGCACAGCAGGGAGGAGAGGAGTTGAGCGGAGGCAGTGGCCAGGGCGGTGCCCAGGATCTCCAGTTCCAGCTTGGCCACCAGGAACCAGGCCGCAGCCAGGTTGTACCCCAGGGAAAGGAGGAGGAAATACAGGGCCGCCTTGGTGTCGCCCACCGCACGGAGGGTGGCGGCCAGGTAGTTGTAAGTGAAGGTGAACACCATCCCCCACAGGATGACCCGCAGATAGGCTGAGGCGTTGTCCATCAGGGCGGCAGGGGTGTGGATCAGAGCCAGGAGCTGGGGCAGGAAGAGCTGTCCGGCCAGGACGGCGGCCAGGGTGCAGCCTCCGATGAGGACAGCGGAGATGTAGAGCTGCTGGCGCAGCTTGGCCAGATCCCCCTCGCCGAAGAACTGGGCGATGAGGACAGAGGCCCCCATGCAGGCCCCGGTGATGACGTAGATATACAGATTCATCACGCTCTCCGCCACCCCCAGGGCGGCGAAGGCGTCCTCTCCCAGGTAGTGGGTGACCACCAGGGAGTTGATGATGTTATACAGCTGCTGGAGGACGTTCGCCCCCAGCAGAGGCAGGGCCAGCCGCAGGAGCTGGGGGGTGATGGCCCCGGAGGTGAGGTGGAGCTGGCGGGACATGGGATCGCCTCCTGTGGAAAGGGCAGGAGCCGCTTTCCGGATGTGTCGACTCTATTATACACCAGATCGGACGGCTGTAAATAGAAGTCTTGGATCTGCGGCGGGAAACTCTGTGATTCGACGGGGGGCTCGTCCTATAATGAGATGGAAAAAATTGGACGCTCTGGGCGTCCGCGGAAGGGAGCGGGTCGGGATGCCGGTGACCTGTAGGGAAGAGGAGCGCCGTCTGACAGCGGCAGTGGCTGGGGAGCTGGACCACCACGGGGCCAGGTCGGTGATGGAGGAGCTGGACCGGAGGATCGACGCTGCCCGTCCCCGGGAATTGACCCTGGATCTGGGCGGACTGACCTTCACCGACAGCTCTGGGATCGCGGTGCTCCTCCGGACCCACCGCCGGATGGGCCAGGTCCAGGGGGCCATGCGGGTGGTGAACGCTCCCGTCCAGGCGATGCGGGTCTTCCGCGCCGCAGGGCTGGAGCGCATCATCCGGTTCGAATAGCTCCCTCCCGGAGGACGGGCCCTCACCCCCACAGGGGGCCCATCCTCCGGAGGGACGAACGTTCTGCGGGCTTATAGTTGGCGTGGTCGAAAAGAAGGAAAACTTCTTTTCGACCAGTGCGGCGACGATTCGCTGCACTGGCCGCAAAGAGGCCTGCGCCAGACTTCATAGTCAGCGCACAGGCTTTGCCCGCCAGCGGCTCTGCCGCTGGTCGAAGATCGGTCTTACCGATCTTCAAGTGTGCTGACTATACTATAAACGGCCAAAGAAAGGACCGATACATATGAAGATCGACAACCAAGTGACCCTGGAGTTCCCCAGCCGGTCGGCCAACGAGAGCTTCGCCCGGACGGCGGCGGCCTGCTTCGCCGCCCAGCTGGATCCCACCCTGGAGGAGGTCAACGACATCAAGACGGCGGTGAGCGAGGCGGTGACCAACGCCATCGTCCATGCCTACCCGGACGAGCTTGGCAAGATCCTGGTCAAGCTGCGGATCCGTGAGGGCCGTGTCCTGGAGATCGCGGTGAAGGACTGGGGGGTGGGAATCGCCGATGTGGATCAGGCCCGGGCCCCCCTGTTCACCACCGGCAGCGAGGAGCGCTCCGGTATGGGCTTCACCATCATGGAGAGCTTCATGGACACCCTGAAGGTGCGCTCTGTCCCCGGGAAGGGGACCACTGTCACCATGGCCCGGAAGATCGCCCGCCGGGCTGGGCGGTGAGCGGCCCGCTGTCCGGCTCCGCCCTGCTGGAGGCCGCCCGGGAGGGGGACAGCGCCGCCTGTGAACAGGTCCTGCTGGAGAACAACGGCCTGATCTGGAGCGTGGTGCGCCGGTATTATGGCCGGGGCGTGGAGCCGGACGACCTCTATCAGCTGGGGTGTCTGGGCTTCCTCAAGGCGGTCCAGGGCTTCGACCCGGAGTTCGGCACCCAGTTCTCCACTTACGCCGTCCCCAAGATCGCGGGGGAGATCCGCCGCTTCCTCCGAGACGACGGCCCGGTGAAGGTGAGCCGCGGACTGAAGGAGCGGGGGACAGGGATCCGGGCGGCGCGGGCCCGGCTGTCCGCCTCCCTGGGCCGGGAGCCCACCCTGTCTGAGCTGGCGGAGGACACCGGACTGTCCCCCGAGGACATCGCCGCCGCCGAGACGGCCATCGAGCCGGTGGTGTCCCTCCAGGCGGAGACAGGGGAGGACGGCCTCACTCTGGAGGGGATGCTCACCGTCGGGAACGAGGAGGAGGGGATGGTGGAGCGGCTGGCCCTGCGCACTGCGATCTCTGCCCTGCCGGAGCGGGAGCAGCAGGTCCTCCTCCTGCGCTACTACCGGGGCCTGACCCAGACCGATACCGCCCGGGTGGTGGGGGTGTCCCAGGTGCAGGTCTCCCGCCTGGAGCGCCGGGCCCTGGACCGGCTGAGACAGGAGCTGATGTGAGCGTCGAGGCCCTGGACGCCAGGGCGGGGCCAGCAGCTGAGGCGGCTGCCCTCTGTGGTCAGGGGGGAGACGAAAAACGACCGTTCCTCCCAAAGGGGGAGCGGTCGTTCCATATGGGGGAGGGGCGTCGCGGTCCGGCGCTCAGATTCGTTTCCAGCTCGCTCCGCCGGGCAGGTCGGCGACCTCGATCCCCTGCTGCCGGAGCTCATCCCGGATCCGGTCGGCCTCGGCGAAGTTTTTGGCCTTCTTGGCCTCATACCGCTGGAGGACCAGGGCGTCCACGGCGGGGTCGCCCTCGCCGGTGACGGTATATCCCCCCTGGGAGCTGGCCGTTTGCTTCTTCTGCTCCTCCCGGATCTTGGCGGCCTTGTCCAGCAGGGAGAGGGACAGCACCTGGTCGAAGCTGTCCAGGATGGCCAGCCGGGTGGCTCCGTTGGTCTTGGCTTTGAGGACGTCATACAGGGCGGTGATGCCCAGGGCGGTGTTCAGGTCGTTGCCCACCTGGGCGCGGAACCTCTCCTCATACTGGGACACAGCAGCCTCGTCCACCAGTCCGTCTGCCGGGTCCAGGGCGGCGATCTTGGCGATCAGCTTCTGGAACGCCACGGTGGCGTTGTCCAGATTCTCCCAGGTGAAGACCAGGCCCTTGCGGTAGTGGCTCTGGAGGCAGAAGAAGCGGTAGACGATGGGGTCGTAGCCCTTCTCCTCCAGGAGGGAGACGGTGAGGAACTCCCCCTTGGATTTGGACATCTTGCCGTCGTTGGTGTTCAGGTGGTGGACATGGAACCACTGCCGGCACCAGGGGTGGCCGATATAGGCCTCAGACTGGGCGATCTCGTTGGTGTGGTGGGGGAAGGCGTTGTCGATGCCCCCGCAGTGCAGATCCAGATACTCGCCGTTGTACTTGAGGGAGATGCCGGAGCACTCAATATGCCAGCCGGGGTAACCTACACCCCAGGGGGAGTCCCACTTCAGGGCCTGGTCCTCAAATTTGCTCTTGGTGAACCAGAGGACAAAGTCGTTCTTGTTCCGCTTGTTCTCGTCCTCCTCCACGCCCTCCCGGACGCCTACCGCCAGGTCTTCCTCGTCGTGGGCGTTGAAAATATAGTACCGCTCCAGCTTGGAGGTGTCGAAGTAGACATTGCCCCCGGCCAGGTAGGCATAGCCCTTGTCCAGCAGGCCCTCCACCAGGGTGATGAACTCGTCGATGAGGCCGGTGGCAGGCTGGACCACGTCAGGGGTCTTGATGTTCAGCTTGCGGCAGTCGTCGAAAAAGGCGTCAGTGTAGTACTGGGCGATCTCCATCACCGTCTTGTGCTCCCGCTTGGCCCCCTTGACCATCTTGTCCTCGCCGGTGTCAGCGTCGCTGGACAGGTGGCCCACGTCGGTGATGTTCATGACACGGTTCACGTCGTAGCCGTCGTAGCGCAGGAACTTCTCCAGCACGTCCTCCATGATGTAGGACCGCAGGTTGCCGATGTGGGCGAAGTGGTACACCGTGGGCCCGCAGGTGTACATCTCTACATGGCCGGGGGTGTGGGTGGTGAACTCTTCCTTTTTATGGGTGGCAGAATTGTATAATTGCATGGTCTTCTCCTCCATTTTATAATTTTCTATTCAAATGGGCTCGCCCAGCCCCTCCATGATCTCCAGTAAGGCGGCGCAGCTCTCCTCAGTGGCTCCGCCGTAGAGGGTCTGGTACTGGTCGCCCACGTCCATGATCACCAGCAGATTGTCCGGACGGTTGCTGTAACAGGTGATCTTCATCTCCATCCAGTTCTTCAGAACAGCGGGGTGCTGTGTCAGCTTCGCCTGAACGATCGCCAGCTCTTCACCGGTCAGCCAGTAAAATTCCTCTGGCGCATGGTCCAGCTGCCAGACTCCCTCATATAGCAGAGCCGCCTCCAAAAATTCGCTGGTGGTGGGGGCGGACAGGAGCCAAGGATCCTCCTCGTCCATTCGGGTATACACCGGCGGGTCTGGGCGGGCCAGGTCCTCCCGGCGGACGCACGCCCGGCAGCAGCCCTGATTTTCGTTCAGAAGGACCAGACCGTCATATTCCTCCAGCCACTTCCATTTGGGATATTGCTCCGGAAAGATCCAGTCGTCCTGACACTGGTCCAGTTCCTTGGTGTGTCCAAAGGTCCTCCAAAATTCCTCCACCACCGCCGGGATCGCGCCGAACCGCTCTTTCATAGCGGCGATCTCTTCGTCGGTACAGCCCTGGGGCTGGTCCACGCCGTAGAGGTCGCGGACAAGTTTTCGCAGTTCCATCCTGCAAGCTCCTCCTTTGCAGCGGCGGTCTGGGACCGCCTTATCGGTAGATTACATAATCCGTATTTTCCCAGCAGCTCGTCTGGGAAAGCAGCGTTTCAAGTACATTCGGGTCGCCGGAAGTCAAAGCGGCCTGATGCTCCGGCGTCAGCCAGCGCAGTTGATTTTGAACCCACCAGTGGTTTACAGGTATCCGTTTACTCAGGACAGGTTCACAGAGGTGGGCACAGATGAAATTTTCAAAGCTGTGGCTCCAAAGTCCCACTTCGCCGTCTTTGCTCAGCATAAAAACCGGTGATTCCGGTTCTCCCAGCGCAGCGTCAAAGAAATAGGCATCTCCCTCGTCCTCCCAGGCAAATGGGAGAATCCGTGCTCCCTCTTTCCACTGTCCGCGCCACTCCTGGACACGTTCCATCAGATAATGGTTCGACCATTCCACAACGGAAAATTCCAGCAGATTCCAATAAGGATAGTATTCCGGCTCCAGCAGCTTGTTCGGGAACAGGTGTGACTTTGCCTGGGGTTTACTGCATACCCAACGCATGGCCCCGGCTTCATAGATTTCTCGAAATGCTTTGGGATAGGTCATATGGAGTTTTCTCTCTACCGTCTCCAGTTTCATTTGTGCTTCTCCTCCAAGTATTTCTCATCCAGCAGCTTCTCCACCAGCTCCAGCCGGGCGTTGAGGGCGGCCAGCTTCTCCAGGGTGGGGTCGTTGACGCTGGTCTGGTCCACGTCGTCGGCGTAGTGGGTAGCCCGGCCGGCGATCCGGACGACCTGGGCGGGGATGCCCACAGCGGTGGCGTCCTCCGGGACCTCGGAGAGGACCACGGCGTTGGCGGCGATCCGGGCGTTGTCCCCCACCTTGAAGGGGCCCAGCACCTTGGCCCCGCAGGAGATGAGCACGTTGTTGCCGATGGTGGGGTGGCGCTTGCCCTGGTCCTTGCCGGTGCCCCCCAGGGTGACGCCGTGGTAGATCAGCACATCGTCCCCCACCTCGGCGGTCTCGCCGATGACGATGCCCATGCCGTGGTCGATGACGAACCGCCGGCCGATCTTGGCTCCGGGGTGGATCTCGATTCCCGTCCAGAACCGGGACCACTGGGAGACGGCCCGGGCCAGGGCCCGGAGCTCATGACAGTATAGCCAGTGGGCCAGCCGGTGATACAGGGTGGCGTGGACCCCCTGGTAGAGCAGGAGGATCTCCAGCTTGGACCGGGCCGCCGGGTCCCGGCGCTGATAGGCCTCCAGAGTTTCGTTCAAGGCTTTGAACAATGGACATTACCTCCTTGGCAGGGAGCGTTCAGGGGGAGCGGGACTGGGATAAGATCCCCCTGTCGCGGCTCCGCCGGCTCTCTGCAGGGGAGACGGAACAAAAAACGCCCCTACGCCCACACGGGCATAAGAGGCGATGTCTCGCGGTCCCACTCTCATTTCTCACTCGTTGGCCGGTATCGGGGCCAGACCGGGCGGCATTGCCCGCCGCGCTCCCGGACGCACTTCACATCCTGCCGCCGCAGGCCCCCTTGCAGCCGGTGGGGGGCCCTCTCTGTCCGTTGGCCGGGACGCTACTCTTCCGTTCCTCGCGCTGATAGTATAGTATATTACCATCCTCTCCCCATCGTGTCAAGTCTGAGATCGCCGGATGAGTGCCCAGGCGTGCTTCGCCGTGCGGGGATCGTCCCAGATGCAGCGTTTTGACTGGGCTCCCCCGCCGGAAGCGGGGGATTTGAGAAGATACTCTAAAGGGACGCTCTCACCATGGGATCTTCCTTGACGTTTCTTGAGATCGGGTGTATAATCATAAAATTATCTATCAAAGGGAGATTCGTTATGGCAAAAAAGAAAAAGAGGCTTGGCGCTGTGCTCTCCGCAGCGCACAGGGCCCTTCAGCGAAAACGGACGGTGGCGGTGGTCTATTTCACGCTGCGGTTCCTGGTCATCGCCGTGATGGTGGCCCAGTTCTTCAACGGGGACTTCGAGAGCGTGTTCCTGTGCGGCCTGACCCTGGTGCTGTTCCTGCTGCCCACGGTCTTCGAGCGGGCGCTGATGATCGATCTGCCCAACACCATGGAGATCATCATCATGCTCTTCATCTTCGCCGCGGAGATCTTGGGGGAGATCAGCTCCTTCTATACCACCTTCAAGCACTGGGACACCATCCTCCACACCCTGAACGGGTTCCTGTGCGCCGCCATCGGCTTCGCCCTGGTTGACATGCTCAACCGCAGCGAGAAGTTCTCCCTGTCGCTGTCTCCGGCCTTCATGGCCATCGTGGCCTTCTGCTTCTCCATGACCATCGGGGTGCTGTGGGAGTTCTTCGAGTGCTCGATGGACCAGCTTTTGCTGCTGGATATGCAGAAGGATACCGTGCTGGACGTCATCTCCTCCGTCATGCTGGACCCCACCGGGGGCAACGACCGGGTGGTGATCAAGGACATCATAGACACCATCGTGGTGACTGCGGACGGACAGCAGATCTCCCTGGGCCTGGGCGGCTATCTGGACGTTGGGATCCTGGATACCATGAAGGACCTGTTCGTCAACTTCGTCGGGGCAGTGGTCTTCTCCACCATCGGATTCTTCTATGTGAAGAGCCGGGGCAAGGGCAAGTTCGCCAGCCAGTTCATCCCTCAGGTGGTGGAGGTCCAGCCGGAGGACATGGACCCCAGGCAGCCTGCATTTGGAAAAAAAGCGAAAAAGTCCGCAAAGAAAAAGGGATAAGAACGGGCTGGAGCGGCATACTAGGACCATCCGATCGAAAGGAGGATCCTAGTGATGGACAACAAGACCTGCAACACCAGCATCCGCTGCTCTGTGGACACCTGTGCCTACCACTCCGGCGCTCAGAACTGCTGCTCCCTGGATTCCATCAAGGTGGGCTGCTGCGACTGCGCCCCCACCAAGTGCGAGGGCACCGAGTGCGCCTCGTTCAAGCTGGGCAAACGGTAAAAGCAAAAACGGCTCCGCCACGATCGGCGGGGCCGTTTTCCATATGTGCTGCCGGTCTATCCCAGATACAGCCCGTGATATCCCACCAGGGCCATCGCCATGAGACCGGCGGTGATCAGCTGGATGGGGACCCCTTGGAAGGACTTGGGGCAGCGGTCCAGATCCACTTCGTTCTGCAGGCTGGCGAAGCTGGCCAGGGCCAGGGTGGCGCCGATCCCTCCGCACAGGGCGAAGATCAGGGCGGAGCCCAGGCCGTAGCTGCGCTGGGAGACCAGCAGGGCGGCGCCCAGGGCGGCGCAGTTGGTGGAGATGGAGGACAGGTTGCTGTCCATCCGTCGGGACAGCTCTGGGATACACATCTGCAAGAATCTGCGCAGGAGGGCCACCAGGCCAGGGATGAGCAGGGAGAACGCCAGCACCCGGAACTGGGACAGGCCGGACCGGCTGAGGACCAGCAGGTCCAGGGGCCAGGCGAAGAGCACCCCCAGCACCATCACCACCGTCAGGCAGGCCCCGGTGCGGATGGCCTCCCGGGGCTCCTGGAAGGATCTCTGATGGGTGCCGATGCCCATGCAGGTGACCAGCACCATATTCTCTGACAGCAGGGCGGCCAGGGCCACCCCCATCAGCTCCAGTGTGGTATCCATCAAACGACCCTCCCTTCTTGTCGGGGGGCGCTCGCGGTCCTATTGACTGTCCTCATAGTTGATCGCTCCTTCTGTATCCAGGTGGGCCACGATGTTCAGTGCCCGGTTGACTCCGGCGGTGATGGCCTTGGAGGTGGCGGTGGCGCCGGAGACGGTGTCCACCGAGTTGGGCCCGGTGCTGCGGATGGTGCCCGACCGGCCGATGTATCGGGCCAGGGCCGCCGGCGTCATGGCGGCGGTGCCCACCCGGTCGGTCTCGCTGTGGCTGGTCACGGCCACGCCGGTGACGGCCCCGTTCAGGTCCACCCCCACCGTCATGGTGATCGGACCGCTGAAGCCCTGGGTCTGGACCTCCACGCAGTAGCCGATGAGGGCGCTCTCGGCGTCGTAGCCGGCGGTGATGGACAGGGCCCCGTTGGCCCGGTAGGGGGTCTCGGCCCCCACTGCGGCCATGGGCATGGCCTGGGCGAGGACGTCCCGCTGATTCTGGACCTCTGCCCGGGCGGTGTCCAGGTCGGTGAAGCGGTGGACGGTGAAGATGAGCAGGCAGGTGACGGCCACCACCCCCGCCAGGGGACCGACCGTCTTGGCCAGGGCGCGCAGCTGATCTAGGTAGACCTCGCCAGGGGCTGCGCCCGCCTTTTTTTCCTTGATTCGGAGCTCCACCTTGGGCAGGACGAACTTGATCTCGGCCAGACTGGCCCGGACTTGGGCCAGATAGGCGCGGGTGGTGGAGGATCGGCCTGCGCCGAACTGCCGGGGCAGGCCCAGCCGGTCCAGCAGCCAGACCATGCAGTTCATAGTGAGGATGGCCCAGCCCACCCCCTCGGGGTAGGAGCTGTAGGAGCGCAGCAGCACGGTGAGCAGTCCGCACCCCGCCCCGAACATCACCTGGCCCCGGGGGGTGACCGGAGAGGTGGCGGGGTCGGTGGCGAAGAAGCAGGCCCCCAGGAGCAGGCCGCCTCCCATGAGCTGATAGGCCGTCCAAGTGAGGGCGGGGATCCCCGCGGGGGGGAAGAAGAAGGAGATGAGGGCCACAGTGCCCAGATAGGAGCAGGGGATCCGCAGGGCGATCACACGGCGCAGGACCAGATAGGTCAGGCCCAGCAGGAGCATGAAGGAGGAGACCTCCCCCATACAGCCGCCCCGCTCCCCCAAAAACATGAGATCCAGGGACTGGGGGGGCAGGGCCCCCTCGTGGAGATAGGCCATGGGGGTGGCGGCGGACACCGCGTCGGGGGCGGCGTGGGTGAGCTGCTGGAGGGGCTGGGGCCAGGTGGTCATCAGCATGGGCAGGGTCCCCGCCAGCATCCGGCCGGCCAGGGCGGGGTTCATGAAGTTCCGGCCCATCCCGCCGTAGAACTGCTTGACCACGATGATGGCGAAGGCCCCGCCCATCACAGGCACCCAGTAGGGGGTGCTGGGGGGCAGGCTGAGGGCCAGCAGCAGCCCGGTGACGCAGGCGGACAGATCCCCGATGGTGAGGCTCTGCCGGGTGAGGGCACGGTAGAGCCCCTCGAAAAAGACGCAGGAGACCATAGACACGGCGCACAGGATCAGGGTCCTGGGGCCGAAGAAGAAGGCTGCCATCCCCAGGGCGGGGAGCAGGGCCACGATCATATCCAGCATCATGGCCCGGGTCGTGGAGGGCTGGCGCAGCTGAGGGGAAAGGCGCTTGGGAGAGAACGCGGCGCTCATCACAGCACTCCTCCTCTCTTGATGGCGGCGGACGCCTGGGCCACCGTCTCCACCAGGGGGATCTGGGCGGGACAGATGAAGGAGCAGCAGCCGCAGGAGATGCAGTCCTCCACGTGGTATTTGGTCAGACGGTCCAGGTCTTTGGCCTCCAGGGCCCGGCGGATGAAGGCGGGGGCCAGGTGCATGGGACAGGCGGCCACGCACTTCCCGCAGCGGATACACACCCCGCCAGGGGCGTCGGGCTTGTGCTCCCAGCCGGACAGACAGATCAGACTGTTGGTGTCCTTCATCACAGGGGCGTCCAGGTTTTGGAGGGCGACCCCCATCATGGGCCCGCCGGTGAGGATCCGGTCGGGCTCCTCCTTCAGGCCGCCGCAGGCGTCCAGGAGGGCGCGCAGGGGGGTGCCGATGGGGACCCACAGGTTCCGGGGGCGGGTGACCGCCCCGCCGGTGACGGTGACCGCCCGGTTGATGAGGGGACGGGCCTGGAACAGGGCGTCCTGGATGGCGAAAACGGTGGCCACGTTGAAGACGGCGCACTTCACGTCCAGGGGGGAGCCGCCGGGGGGCACCTCCCGCCCGGTGACGGTCTGGATGATCTGCTTCTCCGCCCCCAGGGGGTAGCGGGTGCGGATGGTGCACAGCTGGACCTGTCCGCCGCCCTGGCGGCGCAGGCGGCGCTCTACCGCCTCCACGGCGCTGAGCTTGTCTCCCTCGGTGACCACCACCACCCGTTTGGAGCCCAGACAGCGGGCCAGGGCCCGGGCCCCCCGGAGGATGTGGTCCCCCCGCTCCAGCAGCAGCCGGTAGTCGGCGGTGACATAGGGCTCACATTCGGCGGCGTTGACGATCAGAGTGTCGGTCCTGCCGGCGGCGCGGGCGATCTTCTCCCAGGTGGGGAAGGCGCCCCCTCCCATGCCCACCACGCCCGCCGCCTCCACCCGGGCCAAAAGCTGCTCCAGGGTGAGGGACCTGGGATCCAGGGGCTCCATCCGGCCGTCGTAGTGCTCGTTGCGGTCGTCGTTCTGGATGACGATGGCGTTGGACCAGCCCCCCCAGGGGTGGGGGCGCTTCTCGATGGCGCTCACCCGGCCGGAGACGCTGGCGTGGGCGGCAGCCCCTGTCTCTCCCCGGCGGGCGATGGGCTGGCCCACCGTCACTGGGTCGCCGGGACGGACCATGGGGGTGGCGGGGCCGTCGGAGCACATGATCAGGGGGATGACGACCTCCTTGGGTGCCTGGGCCAGCCGGGAGAGGGGCTTGCGGCGGGTGCTGCCCTTTCGGGTGGCGGGATAGACCCCGCCGAAGAAGGAGTGGATCATAGGGATAGACCTCCAAGATATCTTGCCCGGCAGGACCATACCTCGACAAGATATTCGTATCGATGCGATATTATAACAAGGTACATCATAATCCAACAGATGGTGTTTTGTCAACGTCATTATGTCCAAGAGGGGAAAAGCCCCGCCCAGGAGGGCGGGGCTCACAAAAAAGACAGGTCACCGCCGGCCCTGGCGCTGCTGCTCCGGCCGGCGCTGGATGCCCAGCTGGGCCGCGCAGGGGGCGGCCTCTGACCAGGGGATCAGGAAGGTGCGGATCCCCAGGCGGCGGGCCACCTCCACCTTCCGCCGCAGGGTGTCCCCGTCATCGAAGAGGACGAAGTGCCCCCCGTCCTCCCGGCTCATATAGGTGAAATACCGGGCGCACAGCTCCCCGGAAAAAAATATCGAGGGGGCCAGCCGCCGCTTCAGCTCCTCCAGAGCCTGGTCCGTCAGCGGCTGGCCGCTGCCGGTTGGGGAGGGGAGGCGGAAGTCCTCTGCACGCCGCTCCAGGGCCAGGACGGCCCGGCTCTCGCCAAAGCGCTCCAGGGCCTCCTCCAGCCGCCGCTGGAGAGAGCCACCGGACAGGGCGGAGGGGATCGTCACCCGGGCGTGGGGCGCGGCAGCAGCGTACCGTTCAGGCACATAGAGGGCCCAGCCCCTGCGGGCGAAGGGCTCATCCAGGGCGGCGGCGATCCGTTCCAGAGGGGGCAGGCGGCCCTCGAAGTCCAGCACCGCCCCGGTGAAGCCCCGGGCCTGACACTCCCGGAGGATCTCCTGGCACAGGGGACCGGTCTGGCCCAGGCCGTCGAAGTCCTTGTCGTCCACCACCATCAGCCCGCCCTTGGGGGCGGTGCTCTCCGCCCGGAACAGGTGAGGCCCCGGGCCCAGCCGGTAGGCCAGGTGGGCGGGGACCGCCCGCCACCCCTGGAGGGATGGGAGCTGCCGGGGCAGAAGGGTGACGATGAAAGTGTCCTGCGGCATGTGGAGATCCCCCTTGTCCAAAGTCTCGTCCTGTGATATACTACGCTGTACAGCCTATGAATCCGGGCAGGAGGTTAGAACCATGTCCCTATCCCCGATCCCCCAGGGGGTCTACCCCTCGGTGACCCATATCTCGCCCCAAAAGCTGGCTGCGAGGGGAATCAAGCTGGTGCTGGCCGATCTGGACAACACCCTGGTCCCCTATAAGGTGACCGAGCCGCCTGCTGAGATCGTCGCCTGGAAGGAGGCCCTGGAACAGGCGGGGATCGCTCTGTTCCTGCTGTCCAACAGCCGCAAGCCCGGCCGGGCCCAGCACTTTGCCGAAAAGCTGGGCATCCCCTATCAGGGCCGCTCCGGCAAGCCGAAAAAGGCGGGCTACCTCCGGGCCATGGAGCGGATGGGGGCCCGGCCCCAGGAGACCGTCATGGTGGGGGACCAGATCTTCACCGACACCCTGGGGGCCAACAACGCCGGGGCGGTCCCCCTGCTGGTGGAGCCCATCCGGCTGGCGGGCAATCCGGGGCGGTATATCCGATATGCGGCAGAGGCCCCTTTCCGCCTCCTGGGGAAGAGGAGGCCCTTCCTATGAGCGCCAGATTTGGTCCTGCGGGCAACTCAGAGAGCTTCTCCAAGGTCCACAAGTCCTCCCTGGCCGCCCCGGAGTGGATCAGGGACTTCGGCCTGGACTGCTACGAGTATCAGTGCGGCAAGGGGGTCCGGGTGAAGAAGGAGACCGCCCTCCAGCTGGGGGAGAACGCCCGGAAGGCGGGGATCGCCCTGTCTCTCCACGCCCCCTACTTCATCAACCTGGCCAACCCCGACCACGAGAGCGTGAGGAAGAACAACGGCTATGTGCTCGCCTCCTGCGCCCTGGCGGAGTGGATGGGGGCGTCCCGGGTGGTGGTCCACACCGGAGCCCTCATGGGCCGCACCCGACGGGAGGCCCTGGACATCGCCAAAGGGGGGATGAGCGCCCTGCTGACCGTCCTCGACGCCGCCGGCCTGGGCCATATCGCCCTGTGCCCCGAGACCATGGGCAAGATCAACCAGCTGGGGGATCTGGAGGAGGTGCTGGAGCTGTGCGCCCTGGATGAGCGCCTGATCCCCTGTATCGACTTCGGCCACCTCTACGCCCGCTCCCTGGGGGCGGATGACGGCCGGGAGGCCTTTTCCCGGATGCTGGACCGGGTGGAGGAGGTGCTGGGCCCCGACCGGGCCAGTACCTTCCACAGCCACTTCTCCCACATCGAGTTCACCCTCGGCGGCGGGGAGAAATGTCACCGCACCTTCGATGACGACGGGGGCTATGGCCCCGACTGGGCCCCGCTGGCGGCGGAGACCGCCCGCCGGGGCTGGTCCCCCACCTTCATCTGCGAGTCCGCCGGCACCCAGGCGGAGGACGCCCTGACCATGAAGAGGATCTATGACCAGAAGGTCTTGGAACACGATGTTAAACAGAAATAAACAGATCTGGAGGAATGGACCATGAGTACTTCCCCTGCCCTGTCCCTGATCCTTGGCGCGCTGCTCCTCTTCAACTCCTTCCTCCCCGCCGGGACGCTGGCCGCAGTGGGCCTGCCCTTCATGGCGAAGGCGGCCTTTACCAGCGTGCCCGTCTTCCAGGGCGGCGGCTCGTCCTCAGAAGGGGCGATGCCCGGCCTGGAGACCGATCTGGACTGCCCCGTGGACACCACTTACTATTACAACGACGACGGATACCAGATCCAGCGCACCACCCTGGACACTGGGACGGAGGATCTGAGCATCTACTTCGAGGTCCCGGTCTTCTCCGGCGGGGGGCCGGGCTATCAGCTGATCAACGATTTCTTCCAGGACCTGCGGGGGGAGTTCCTCTCCGACAGCAGCGGGATGGTGGCCGCCGCCCTGGAGATGGTCAACGATCCCGACTATCCGCCGATGGACAGCTGCCTCTATGAGCTGGACGCCGCCGTCATGGGACAGACGGGAAGACTGATCAGCGTCTCCATCTTCTACAGCTGGTACATGGGGGGCGTCTTCGATTACGGCAGCAGCAACTACACCTTCGACACTGTGACCGGGGACCGGCTGTACCTGACCGATGTGACCGACGTCACCGAGGGAGAGCTCCGGGATGCGGTCCGGGCCGCTCTGGCGGAACAGGACGGCGGGAACGGCGATATCGATGAGAGCGTGGCCGAGCGGGATCTGGACAGCTACGACTTCTATGTCCAGGACGGGAAGATCTGCCTGTCCTTCGACAAGTATGAGGCGTCTTACGGGGCCTACGGCGCTTTCGACGTGGAGCTGTCCGTCCCCTTGGGCGCCCGGTGGGATCAGGGGCATATATGAACTATCGTGGAGGAGATCGAGATGGACCACATCGCAAAGATCGCCGCCCAGCTGCCCGACTACGGCCTGGACGCGATGATGATCGTCAGTGAGCCGGGGGAGAGATACGCTTTGGGCTTCCAGGGGGAGGGCCTGCTGCTGGTGACGAAGGACGGGGCCCAGTACTCCACCGACGGCCGGTATATCGAGGCCGCCCGGGAGCGGATCGGCGGGGCGGAGGTGGTGCTCACCACCCCGGACAAGGGCCACATGGCCTTTGCTAAGGAGCATATCCAGGCCAAGGGACTGCACAACGTCGGCTTCGAGAGCGGCGCGATGACGGTGGACTCCCACAAGCGGTATGCCCAGGAGCTGCCCTGCATCCTCACCCCCGCCCAGAAGCTGCTGGACGGTCTGCGGGCCTCCAAGGATGAGGGGGAGCTGGCCCTGATGCGCCGGGCCCAGGCGGTCACCGATGAGGCATTCAAGGCGGTGCTCAGTTTCATCCGCCCCGGCATGACCGAGCGGGAGATCGCCGCCCGGCTGGTCTACGAGCTGCTCAGCCGGGGGGGCGAGAAGGTGTCCTTCGACCCCATCGTGGCCGCTGGAGCCAACGGCTCCCGGCCCCACGCCGTCCCTGGGGACCAGGTGGTGGATACGGGGATGTTCATCACCATGGACTTCGGCTGCAAGGTGGAGGGCTACTGTTCTGACATGACCCGCACCGTGGCCCTGGGCCAGCCCACCCAGGAGATGGAAGAGGTTTACAACGCCGTGCTGGCCGCCCAGAAGGCGGGGATCAACGCCGCCCGGGCGGGCGTCGCCGGCAAGGAGATCGACGCTGCCGCCCGGCGGGTCCTCCAGGAGGCGGGGTATGGGGACTATTTCTCCCACAGCTTCGGCCACTCTCTGGGGGTGGAGATCCACGAATCCCCCAATGCCAGCGCCAGGGAGGACCGCCTCATGCCTGTGGGGGCCGTCATCTCCGCCGAGCCGGGGGTCTATATCCCGGGACGGCTGGGGGTGAGGATCGAGGACGTGCTCATCCTGAAGGAAGGCGGCTGTGAGGACATCACCCGTTCGCCCAAGGATCTGATCGTGTTATGATCGTGGGGGCGGTCTCCGGACGCCCCCCGCGATGGCCCGCCGACAGGGGCGCAGACCTGCGGGAGAAGGAGGGGGCGCCATGGACAAGGAGAAGACCTGCTGTTTCACCGGGCACCGGCCCGACAAGCTGCCCTGGGGAGAGCGGGAGGAGGATCCCCGGTGCCTCCGGCTGAAGGAGCGGCTGGCCCAGGCGGTGGAAGACGCCTATATCTCAGGCTGCCGTCATTTCATCTGCGGTATGGCCCGGGGGTGCGATCTGTATTTCGCCGAGGCGGTGCTGGCCCTGCGGGAGCAGGAGCGGGACATCCTTCTGGAGTGCGCCCGGCCCTGCGAGACCCAGGCGGACAGCTGGCCGGAGCGGGAGCGGGCCCGCTACCGGTCCATCCTGGATCGGTGCGACCTGGAGACCCTGGTCCAGCACCACTACGACCGGTTTTGTATGATGCGGCGCAACCGGTATATGGCGGACCGCTCCGGGCGGATCGTCGCCATATACAACGGCGTGCCCAAGGGCGGCACCTATCAGACCCTGGCCTACGCGATGAAAAAGGGGCTGGACGTCTGCATCATCGACCTGGAGGATCACCTATGACCACTTTGATGCACATCTGCTGCGCCCCCTGCGCCAACCGGCCCATCGCCCGCCTGCGGGAGGAGGGGACAGCCGTCACCGGCTTTTGGTACAATCCCAACATCCACCCCTACACCGAGTATCAGGCCCGGAAACACGCTCTGGAGAGCTATGCCAAGGAGATCGGCATGAAGCTGATCGTGGGCGGGACCTACGATCTGCGCCCCTTCATCACCGCCGTGGCTGGGGACATCGACGGCCGGTGCGCCTACTGCTACCGGGTCCGGATGGAGGCGGCGGCCAGATATGCGGCAGAGAACGGGTTCGACAGCTTCACCACCTCACTGCTCATCTCTCCGTATCAAGACCATCAGGGGATCGCCGCCGCTGCCCGGGAGATGGGGGAGAGATATGGTGTGGAGTTCCTCTATCGGGACTTCCGGCCTCTGTTCCAGGAGGGCCAGCAGTTCGCCCGGGAGCACGGATTCTACATGCAGAAATACTGCGGCTGTATCTTCAGCGAGGAGGACCGCTATATGGCGGCCAAGCGGAGGAAGAGAGCGGCCGCGGCGCCGTAGCCCGATAGGCGGACAGGCGCAGCGTCAGCGGATGAGAGACGGGACCTCCCCTGGCGCAGGCAGACAGCCTGCGCCAGGGGAGGCCGTTCTGCAGGGGACCGTCCTCTGCTGGTGGGGCGGAGCCCTCCGCAGGGGGCGCGCTTTGGCGGAGCAGACGATCTCAGGTCCCCTTGGTCTGTTCTTTGATCGTCATTTCTGTCGGATCCGCCGGGAAAGGCTTGACCTCCAGAGGATGAGCGAGTAAAATAAGGGGCGCTGTGTTTTAAAAGGAGGCAGAGATGATGGAAAAAAGAGAGACCTTTTCCTCCCGCCTGGGCTTCGTGCTCATCTCGGCGGGCTGCGCGATCGGACTGGGCAACGTTTGGCGGTTCCCCTATATCACCGGGAAATACGGCGGAGCGGCGTTCGTGCTGCTCTACCTGCTGTTCCTGGTGATCCTGGGCCTGCCCGTGATGGTGATGGAGCTGGCCGTAGGCCGGGCCAGCCAGAGGAGCATCGCCCTGTCCTTCCAGCGGCTGGAGCCCAAGGGTTCCAAGTGGCATTGGTACAGCTATATCGGCTTCGCGGGCAACTATCTGCTGATGATGTTCTACACCGTCATCGCCGGGTGGCTGCTGTATTACTTCGTCAAGATGATCCGCAGGGACTTCACCGGCCTGGATGCCGGTGGAGTGGCCGGACAGTTCACCGAGCTGATGGGCAAGACCGGGACCATGACCCTGTTCATGCTCATCGTGGTGTGCATCGGGATGTTCGTCTGCGTCCAGGGCCTGCGCAACGGGGTGGAGCGGGTGAACAAGCTCATGATGCTCTGTCTGCTGGCCCTGATGGCGGTGCTGGCGGTGAACTCCGTCCTGCTGGAGGGGGCGGGGGAGGGCCTGCGGTTCTATCTCCAGCCCAACTTCCACAATCTGGTCTACGACACTGAGGGGAACTGGATCCTGGGCGAGGCGGTCTTCGCCGCCATGGGACAGGCGTTCTTCACCCTCTCCCTGGGCATCGGGGCCATCGCGATCTTCGGCAGCTATATCGGCAAAGAGCACCGTCTGGCCGGAGAGGCCCTGCGCATCGGGGTCCTGGACACCTGCGTGGCCTTCGTGGCCGGCCTGATCATCTTCCCCGCCTGCTCTGCCTTTGGGGTGTCCACCGGAGAGGGGCCTGCGCTGGTCTTCGTCACCCTGCCCAACATCTTCAACCATATGCCTATGGGGAGGCTGTGGGGGGCGGCCTTTTTCCTGTTCCTCTCCTTCGCGGCCCTGTCCACCGTGATCGCTGTTTTTGAGAACATCATCTCCTTCACCATGGACCGGTGGGGATCCTCCCGGAAACAGGCGGTGGCGGTGAACTTCGTGGGGATATCTCTGCTGTCTATGCCCTGTGTGCTGGGGTGCAACATCTGGTCGGAGCTCAAGATACTGGGGATGGACATTTCCGGGATCGAGGACTTCCTGGTCTCCCAGAACATCCTGCCCCTGGGCTCTCTGCTCTATGTGCTGTTCTGCACCAGCAGGAAGGGCTGGGGCTGGGATGCGTTCCTGTCAGAGGCCAACCAGGGCCAGGGCCTGGCCTTCCCCAAGGGGGTGCGGGCCTATGTCAGCTATGTGCTGCCCGCCATCGTCCTGTTCGTCTTCATCATGGGCTATTGGGACAAATTCGGCGGATGAAAGGCCAGCGCTGGGGCCGGAGATGGCCGGCACGGAAAGGATCCGCTCCTGTTCAGCAGTTTCTTAAGATCGAGATAAAAAGACCGGGCGGTGTCAGCAAGACACCGCCCGGTCTTTGTCCCTGACAGGGGCTGGTCACTCCTCCTCTGGTCTCGTCTCGGATCTGCTCCGCAGTTTTTTCCGATATCGCGCCACGATGATGATGCCTGCGGCGGCCGCTGCGGCCAGGATGATGAGGAAGAACAGGTTGTAAGACGCCCAGACCAGCAGATCCTGGATCCCCTGGTCCAGGGCCCGGAAGCTGGCCTGGACCCCTGCCGACATCCGCTGGCCCAGCGAGGCGGTCTCACCCACCTCCTCGGTGATCCGGCCAACCTCACTGATGTAGATCCGGATGGTGGAGAAGCCGATGAGGGAGTCGTACCGATTCAGGTCGGAGGAGTACATCTCGATCTGATACTCCACGTCGGACAGGGCCCCCTCCAAAAGGATGATATCCTCCATGGTCTCCGCCTTCTCCAGCAGGGAGAGCAGCCGCTCCTGCTTGGTGCGCTGGGTCTTGAGCCGGGCCTCGATGTCGAAGTACTGCTCGCCCACGTCCTCGCTGCTCTCGGTCCTGCTGGTCACATAGCCCAGGTCCCCGGCGCCGGACAGGAACTGGCTGTATCGCTCCGCCGGGATCCGGACCACATACTCCCCCCGGCGGCTGGCATAGGCGTCCCGCCGGCCCCCGCCGTAGACCGAGGCGTTCTCGAAGTAGCCCTCGCAGCTGTCCACCAGCCTGTCCAGGGCCTCCTTGCTATGGTCGAACTGCTCGGTCTGGATCTCCAGCTCCGCCCGGCGGATCAGCTTGGTCCGGGCGTCCTGGTAGACGGAGCCGCCGGCAGGCTCGCCCTCGGGGGGAGGGGCCGGCTCTCCAGGTGCACTGTCCATGCTCTCCCCGCCCGTCGTCATGTCAAAGGCCCCGTTCCACTCGCCGCCCCAGTCCCCGCTGGGGGGGCTGCTGGCGGCCATGTCGTCCTTGACTGCTCCGCCAGCGAGGGATCTGTCCCCGCACCCGGACAGCAGCAGGACTGCGGCCAGACTGACCGCGAGAAGTTTTCGTTCCATTATGATCCTCCCTTTCTTTTTGTGCTCCTACTGATATAGACGGAAAAGATCCCAGACGGTCGCACCGAATCCACGATCGTTTCATAGGATGGGGAAACATCGGGAGGTGCATCGCTATGCCCATCATATATCTGTCCCCATCTACACAGGACTGGAATCCTTATGTCAACGGAGGCACGGAAGAGGAGTGGATGAATCTCCTGGCGGACAAGATGGTCCCCATGCTGGACGCATCTGGGATCCGGTACGCCCGGAACGCCCCGGATATGACGGCCGCTTCCTCGATCGCGGCCTCCAACGCGGGGGACTACGACCTCCACCTGGCCCTCCACTCCAACGCCGCCGCCGGAGCCCAGGCGGGCAAGGCCCGGGGATCCATCGTCTTCTACTACCCTGGGAGCGCCAACAGCCAGCGGGCTGCGGAGCTCATCGCCGATGGGCTGAAGACCATCTATCCCGACCCCAACAAGGTGCGCACCGAGGCTACCACTACCCTGGGAGAGGTGGCCCGGGTGAGGGCCCCCGCCGTCCTCATCGAGCTGGCCTTTCACGACAATCCGGAGGACGCCGCCTGGATCAAAGCCAACCTGGACAGCGCCGCCCGGGTGATCGTGCTTGCCCTGACGGAATACTTTGGAATCCCCTTTTTTGAGACAGAGCACCGCCGCCCTGGGGTGGTGGATGTGGAGTGGGGGAACCTCAACATCCGGGCCCGGCCCAACACCTCTGCCGCGATCGTCGCCCAGGCCCCCGACGGCGCCCCCCTCACGATCCTCAACACCGCCAACGGCTGGCATCTGGTGAACTACAACGGCACCATCGGCTACGCCAGCAGCGAGTTCGTAACGGTAGTCTGAAAGGAGGGAGCCCAATGGATATCCATGTCGTCCAGCCCGGCGATACCATGTACCAGCTGTCCCAGCGATACGGCGTCTCGATGGACCGGCTGATCCAGGACAATCAGCTCCCTGACCCCTCCCAGCTGGTGGTGGGGCAGGCCATCGTGGTCCAGTATCCTGAGCTGACCCACACCGTCCGGGCGGGGGATTCCTTGTATTCCATCGCCCAGATGCACGACACCACTGTGGCCCAGCTCCTGCGCGATAACCCTGTGCTCCGCGGCCGGGACCTGATCTATCCCGGACAGAAGATCGTGGTGGAGTACGCTTCCCGGCCCAGAGGGGCCCTTACTGTCAATGCCTACTCCTATCCCTCCATCGGCCGAGACCTGTTCCAGTCGGTCCTGCCCTATCTGTCTCAGCTCACTCCCTTCACCTACCGCTTCGACGGAGACGATCTGATCCCCCTTCGGGACGAGGCCCTGGTGAACGCCGCCCTCCAGAGCCGGGTGGCCCCCATCCTCCACCTGTCCAACCTGGACGAGGAGGGGAGGTTCTCTCCGGAGCTGGCCCATGAGCTGCTGGAGGACAGGGAGGATCAGGAGGAGCTGATCGGGGAGATCCTCCGCACCATCGGCCGCAGAGGCTATCGGGGGGTGGATGTGGACTTCGAGTATGTCCGCAGGGAGGACGCCCAGACCTATGCCCGTTTTCTGGCCCGGCTGCGCCGGGCCCTCGTCCCGCGGGGCCTGCCCCTGATCGTCGCCCTGGCCCCCAAGACCTCTGGGGATCAGCCCGGCCGGCTCTATGAGGGCATCGACTATCACCAAATCGCCCAGTCGGTGGATTTCGCCCTGCTGATGACCTATGAATGGGGCAATCCGGCCAGCCCGCCCATGGCGGTGGCCCCTCTGCCCCAGGTGCGCCGGGTCGTGGAGTACGCCCTGACAGAGTTCGCCCCCGGCCAGCTCTATCTGGGCATCCCCAACTACGGCTACGACTGGGCCCTCCCCTTCCGGGAGGGGGCGCGGGCCCAGTCCCTGGACAATGTGGCGGCGGTCCGGCTGGCCTGGGACCGGCGGTCCGCGATCCGGTATGACGAGCAGGTCCAGGCCCCCTGGTTCCGGTATGTGGACGGTCAGGGAAGGGAGCACGAGGTCTGGTTCGAGGACGCCCGATCCATCCGGGCCAAGCTGGAACTGGCCTTCGGCTTTGGCCTGTACGGCGTGGGCGTCTGGAATCTGGACCGCCCCTTCCCCCAGGGCTGGGCGGTGGTCAACGCCATGGCGGATATCCGCAGCGAGATGTAGGATGGAAGGCCCCTTAGACGAAGGGAGCCTGCCCTGCAGGCGAGAGTTTTTCTGGATTTCTTCTATCCCTTGTGCTATAATATGGGGACCAAAGAGAAAGGAGGACATTTTTATGTCTGTTACAGTGGGGCTGAAGGGCCGCGCCGAGACGGTCGTCAGCGATGCCAACACCGCACAGGCGGCCTGTTCCGGGGCCCTGCCTGTATTTGGGACCCCTTTTATGTGCGCCCTGATGGAGGAGGCGGCCTGGAAATCCATCGCCCCCCATCTGGAGGAGGGCCAGAGCACCGTGGGCACCAAGCTGGACATCTCCCACGACAGCGCCACCCCGGTGGGGATGAAGGTCTGGGCAGAGAGCGAGGTCACCGAGGTGGACGGCAAGCGGCTGGTCCTGAAGGTGGCCGCCTATGATGAGAGGGGCCCCATCGGCCAGGGGGCCCATGAGCGCTTCATCATTACCGACGAGCGGTTCCTGGCCAAAACGGCCAGGAAGCTGGAGGGCTGAGGGATGTCCATCGAAAAGGTACGGGACTACTTCCGCCCTCTGGGCCGGGAGGGGGATATTTTGGAGTTCCCTGTCTCCAGCGCCACAGTGGAGCTGGCCGCCCAGGCGGTGGGGGTGATCCCCGCCCGAATCGCCAAGACCCTCTCCTTCCTGGTGGAGGACGGCTGCGTCCTCATCGTGACTGCGGGGGACGCCAAGATCGACAACAGCAGATATAAGGCCCTGTTCCACACCAAGGCCAAGATGCTCACACAGGAGCAGGTGTCCGCCTTCACCGGCCACGCCGTGGGCGGGGTGTGTCCCTTTGCCAACCCGGAGGGGGTCAGGACCTATCTGGACGTCTCCCTCCAGCGGTTCGACACTGTCTTCCCCGCCGCCGGGAGCGGCAATTCCGCCATCCAGCTCACCTGTGAAGAGCTGGCGGGATATTCCCATTCCCTGGGGTGGATCGATGTGTGCAAGGGGTGGCAGGAGGAGGGGTGAGATCGCCGATAGGCCCCGCTCCGATCCCGCCGGCAACATGACAGAGCCCCGTGTCCCATCAGGGACACGGGGCTCTCTTTCGTCAGGTCGCCGACCTCCAGTTCTGATGCTTGGGCATCTCGTCCAGGGCCTTGGAGATGTCGATCTCCTCGGCGTCGCTCCACAGCCGCTCCAGGTCGTAGAACTTCCGGGCCTCGTCAGTGAAGACGTGGACCACCACGGCGGAGAAGTCCATGAGCAGCCAGGTGCCCCCACGGTGGCCCTCGATGTGGTGGGCCCGCTCGCCGTTCCGCTCTACAGCCTCCTCACAGGCGTCGGACATCGCCTTGACCTGGGTGTTGGAGGTAGCGGTGCAGATGACGAAGTAGTCGGCCAGGGTGGTGAGGCCCTCTGTCTTCAGCACCTTGAGGTCTCCGCCCTTTTTGCTGTCCAGCGTTCTGGCCAGCAGGATCGCCAGCTCATAGGAATCCATCTATTTTTCTCCTCTCTGATCCCTTCGTCAGGCTGCGGCCTGCAAAGGGTCCTGTCCAGGCGTCCCGCCTGTGTCGTTCTGGATATCTGGGGAGGGGTCTGGGAAGATCTTCGCCGGGTCGATGTCTCTGATATCACCCGGCTGCTCTGTCCCGCCGGGCTGGGAGGTATCGCCGGTCCCCGCCGGCGGCTGTGTCCCGCCAGGCTGAGACGTGTCGCCCGTCCCAGGGGACTGCGTCCCGCCGGGCTGAGACGTGTCGCCCGTCCCGCCGGGCTGAGACGTGTCGCCCGTCCCAGGAGACTGCGTCCCACTGGGCTGCTGAGCCTCACCGGACTGCGCAGGGCCGCTGTTTTCGTCCGAGCCGGCGGGCTCCTCCTCCTTGGGGGGAGTGGGAGGCGGCACCCGGCCCATAGCCGGATCGGCCAAGGTGCCGTTGGTCACGTCATAGCCCCCGCCGCTCTTCCGGTAGATCAGCTGGAGGTCGCTGGCCTTGATCTCGTCCAGATAGGGATCCAGCCCGTCGTTGAGCAGCTCCAGCAGCTCCTCCTGCCGTGCCACCGCCATGGCGGCCCCTCCATACCAGGCATTGTCATAGGGCATGGAGACGAACTTCACATCCTTCTCTGTGTCCATCCCCACTGCCAGCTGAGCAAAGGCCAGGATGTTGCCGATGGTCAGGTCGGTGTCCACATTGTCCATGAAGATCTGGGCCAGGGTGGGCAGCTTGAGGAGGATCTCGGGCTTGAGGCACTCCTTCAAGACCGCTGTGAGGAAGTCCCGCTGGATCTGGGTGCGTCCCGCGTCCCCCAGCTGATGGGATCCGTCGCTGTTCTTGCGGAACCGGATCACCTCCATGGCGTCCCGGCCGTCCAGGGTGCGCAGGCCCGGCTCCTGGTAGATGACCAGGTCCTGATAGGGGTCCTTATAGTTCATGAGGAAGGGGACCTCGAACTCCACTCCGCCGATGGCGTCCACCAGCTCGCCGATGGCCTCCCACTCCACCAGGACGTAGAAGTCGGGGTAGATGCCGGTGAGCTTGCTCACCTCCTGCTTCAGAGCGGTCATGCCCTTCTCCACCCGCTCCTTATCCGGCAGGTCTCGCCCTCCCCGGTTCCGGGCGTATACCGTGTTCAGCCGCTTGCTCCCTGCTTTGGTATTGATCATAGTATCCCGCAGCAGGCTGATGGCACTCACCTTTTGGCCCTTGGTGTCATAGGTGAAGAGGATCATAGTGTCGGTGGCGCCGCTGATCTCATCCTGTCCCGCCACCAGGAAGGTGTAGTAGCCCTCTTTCCGGCCGCTCCGGATCACCTCTGGCAGCTCCGCCCCCTCATACTCCAGGGCGGGCCCCGTCTGGGAGCTGCTGCTGCTCCCAGGGCCGGGCTGGATGGGCTGGGGCGGGTCGGGCACATCGGGCAGCCGGATCCAGGCCCGCAGCCATAGGAACAGGGCCAGGACCAGGATGGAGAACACCACCAGCCCCTGGAACAGGCGGTATCTCAGCCGGTGCTTCTTGTCCAGGCCCTTCACCCAGGCGCGGTGCTGGGCCCACCATGTCTTCAGGGAGGACCGGCCTCCGGCCGCCTCCCATTCGCAGTGTTTTTCTTGGTTCTCTTTCTTTTCGCTCATAACGCTCTATCCCTCTGTCGTTACACCGTGTCCCTTCAGCCAAGCCTGTGCCTGGAGGGTGTTGGAATGGACGGGGAGCTTTCGCTCCTCCATCTCCTGGATGGTGGTCTCCACCCCCAGGAGCAGAGCCTTGTCCAGGTCACGATAGGCCAGCTCCCGCAGGCGCTCCACCCCGTCGAAGGCCCGGTTGGGCTCCATGTAGTCGGCCACGTACAGGATCTTTTCCAGGGTGGTCATGTCCGCCTTGGCGGTGGTGTGCCAAAAGATGGCCTCATATACCTCATCAGGTTCTCCAAAAACGTGCCGGGCGATACACGCCCCCGTCTTGGAGTGGAGCAGCTTGGGGGCGGTGCGCTCCAGGCTGTCCAGAGGTACTCCGTACTGCTCGCAGATGGCGATGTGCTCCTGTCCGGACAGATACTTGGTGCAGTCATGGAGGATCCCTGCCCGGCGGGCCATGGTCTCGTCCGCTCCCCACCGCTGGGCCAGCCGCACCGCCTCCTCCTCGGTCCCACGGATGTGTCGCACCCGCTTGGCCAGGACCAGGGCGTAGGAACAGGCCCGCAGCTGGGGGATATCCAAGTGCTTTAGGTCGGCGTGGGTATCATAGAGCCCCTTCATCAGGATGTAGCCGTAGACCGAGGGGAGCAGATCGTCCGCCCCCTCTCCCTTCGCCAGCATCGCCCGCAGCTGGGTGGAGGAGATGTCCACCAGCCCGGGCAGGGAGATGGTGACGATCTTCGCGCCGGGGAAGGTCGCCATCAGATGCTCCCGCTGAGGGGCGAAGAGGGCCTCGCCGTCCTGTTCGGTCCGGCCGAAGGCGCAGATCCCCGCCAGGGACAAGATCCGCTCCGGCTCGTGCCACTGGTGGAGGGTGAGGAACATGTCCGTCCCCATGAGGAGCCACAGCTCTGCCTCTGGGTACTGCTCCCGCAGGGCCGCCAGGGTGTCGGAGGTGTAGCTCTTCCCGGCCCGGTCCAGCTCGATGGAGGATACCTCCGTCACCTCGGGCAGGAGCAGGGCGTCCCCCAGCTTGGCCGCCATGGCCAGCCGGTGCTCCGGAGCGGGCGTGTTCTCCGGCAGCGCCTTGTGAGGCGGGATGGCGTCTGGGATGATGAGCAGCTTGTCCAGTCCCAGCACATCGATGGCCGTCTGGGCCGCCGCCAGATGGCCCAGATGGGGCGGGTTGAAGGTCCCGCCAAAGATCCCGATCTTCATTGGAAACACCGCCTTATTCAGAATGAAAATGGTTCAAGTCCGCACCAAAAGGCTCCTTTTGAAAGGAGCTGTCAGCCGCGGGCCGACTGAGGATCGCGTTCGGCGAAGCCGAACATACGAAGTAAATAAGGCTTTTGGATACTTGTGTGCTTCACACATTTTGCCTTCGGCAAAATACGATCCTCCGCCCCAGTTTGCGAACTGAGGCACCTCCTTTCGAAAGGAGGCTTTTTTCTTAGCCCTTTGGCCGTTTCTTCTCCTGCACCAGTACGATCTTATCCTTTTTGTCCTTTTTATGGCTTGGACGATACAGCACGAATTTTGTTCCGATCACCTGGACCACCTCGCTCCGGGTGAGGGGGGCCAGGGCCTCCGCCGCCTCCCGGGGGGAGAGGAGGGAGTTCTCCAGCACCTTCCCCTTGATCAGCTCCCGGGCCTCCAGGGCCTCGTTGGCCTGTGTGACCAGGTCGTCCCCGATGCCGTTCTTGCCTACGATCAGGATGGTGTCGATGCTGTTGGCCAGCCCCCGAAGTTGGGCCCGCTGTTTGCTTGTAAGTTCCATTATCGATCTCTCCAGAATTTTTGTACTTTCGTCAGCTTGTCTGCCCGGATCCACTCTTCACAAAAACCACAGGCACAGCAGATATACCGATCGATCGGCACTGTGCCCCAGCCTGCCGGCAACCAGTTCGCGCCGCCATCATGGCCGCCGGGCACCTCGACTACGTCCTTGCTGCCGCATTTGGGGCAGGTCCTGGTATCCCTCATTTCAAATATTCCTCCAGCTTTTCCTTGAACGCTTCCAGTGCCTTGCCCCGGTGGGAGATGGCGTTCTTCTCGTCGGCCGTCATCTGAGCGAAGGTCTTTTTCAGCTCCGGGACGAAGAACACCGGGTCGTAGCCGAAGCCGCCCTCTCCCATGGGGGCGTAGGCGATGGTGCCGGGGCATTCCCCCCTGGCGGAGAGTACGTCGCCGTTGGGGAAGCAGCATGTGATCACACTGACGAACCTGGCCGCCCGGGTCATCTGGCCCCGCATGTTCTCCAGCAGCAGGCGGTAGCGGGCCGTGTCATCCAGCCCCTCGCCGCCGTACCGGGCGGACCACACCCCCGGAGCCCCGTTGAGGCAGTCCACGCACAGCCCCGAGTCGTCAGCGATGGCGGGCAGCCCGCTGGCCTCCATCACCGCCTTGGCTTTCAGCAGGGAGTTCTCTTCGAAGGTGGTCCCCGTCTCCTCCACCTCGATGTCCACCCCGGCGTCGGCCTCGGAACAGACCTCGATCCCCAGGTGGGACAGGATATCGTTCATCTCCGCCAGCTTCTTCTCGTTCTTGCTGGCCAATACCAGCTTCATATATGCTTCCCCCTTATTCTACCATATTTTCTCTTTCTGTCTATTGATATTCTATTAATTTTTAGAGTTTCTGCGGCACCGCTTCAAAAGGAGGCTTTTTTGCCACAGCGGGGCGAGAGTTTTCTGCCTCAGATCAGCGCCTGGGCGAACTCCTGGGCGTCGAAGGGCCGCAGGTCGTCGATTCCCTCGCCCACCCCAGCGTATTTCACGGGCACTCCCAGCTCCTTGGCGATGGCGATGGCGATGCCCCCCTTGGCGGTGCCGTCCAGCTTGGTGAGGACGATGCCGGTGATCCCCGCCGCCTCCTTGAACTGCTTGGCCTGGATGAGGCCGTTCTGGCCGGTGGTGGCGTCCAGGACGAGGAGGGTCTCCCGGGCGCAGCCGGGCAGCTCCCGGTCGATGACCCGGGAGATCTTGTTCAGCTCGTTCATCAGGTTCTGCTTGTTGTGCAGCCGGCCCGCGGTGTCCACCAGGACCACGTCGGAGCTGCGGGCCTTGGCGGCGGACATGGCGTCGAAGACCACGGCGGCGGGGTCGGCCCCCTCCTGCTGCTTGATGATGTCCACCCCCGCCCGGTCGGCCCAGATGGTGAGCTGGTCGGCGGCGGCGGCCCGGAAGGTGTCGGCAGCGCAGAAGAGGACCTTCTTCCGCTGGGCCCGGAGCTGGCGGCCGATCTTGCCGATGGTAGTGGTCTTGCCCACCCCGTTCACCCCGATGAACAGCACCACTGAGGGCTTGGTGGACAGGTCCAGAGACAGGTCCCCGGCGCTGAGGGCACCGGCGATGACCTGGACCATCACCTCCCGGGCCCCCTCGATGGTCTTCACTCCCTCCGCCTTCACCCGGCGGCGCAGTTCCTCCACCAGCTCCAAGGTCACGTCCATACCGGTGTCCGCCAGGATCAGGGACTCCTCCAGATCGTCGTAGAAGTCGTCATCCAGCTCCGAGCCGAAGCCTGCGAAAATGTTGATCTTTTTCAGTTTGTCAAAAAACCCCATCGGTATTGCTCCTTATCGTTCATTTTTCTCCCCGCAGTACGGGCAGAACTGCCCCCACTGGAAGCTCTCCGGCAGCCCCTTGCCGCAGTGGACACAGAAGCTGGGGGCGTCCTCGGTCTCCTGTCCCTCCGGCGGAACGCTCGCGGACACGCTCTGACTGCTCTGCACGTCCCCGCCCGACTGCTTGGGGATGACCTGATCCAATCCCCAGAATATGATCTTGATGCTGATGAACAGCACCGCGATCAGCGCGATGCCGCCCAGGATCGTTTTCCAGTCGCCTGTTTTTTTCTCGTTTTCGTTCACGGTCTTCCTCCTGATCTTTCGTCCCCCGCAGGGCCAAATGCCTCCTTTGGAAAGGAGGTGGCTGGCCGAAGGCCAGACGGAGGATCGCATTTTGTGTAGCAAAACATATGAAATAAACAAGGTTTTGCAGACCTGTGTTTGCTTTGCACATTTCACCTGCGGCGAAATACGATCCTCAGTCAGCCTGCGGCTGACAGCCCCTTTCACTGGATAGCCGTTAGCGGCTTTGCCGCTTACGGCTATCGTGTCCCCCTGCGGGGAAAAGGGGCCTTTTTCGCTGCGGGCGGGACGGGGATCACCGGATATCCAGCTCCTTCTCCACATCGTTCAGGTTGATGGTGAGCATCCGGGAGATCCCCTGCTCCTGCATAGTGACGCCGTAGAGGACGTCGGCCTCCTCCATGGTGCCCCGGCGGTGGGTGATGACGATGAACTGGGTCTTTTCCGACATATTGCGCATATACCGGGCGAAGCGCACCACGTTGTTGTCGTCCAGGGCGGCTTCGATCTCGTCCATGACCACGAAGGGGGTGGGCCGGACCTTCAAGATCGCGAAGTACAGGGCGATCGCGACGAAGGCCTTCTCGCCCCCGGACAGGAGGGTGATGATCTTCAAAGCTTTTCCCGGGGGCTGGACCTTGATCTCGATGCCGCAGTTGAGGATGTCCTCCGGGTCTTCCAGCTCCAGGGTGGCCTTGCCGCCGCCGAAGAGCTCTGCGAAGGTCTGGCCGAAGGCTTCGTTGATGATGGCGAACTCCCGGGCGAAGATGGCCTTCATCTCGGCGGTGATGGCGGTGATGATCCCCTCCAGCTCTCTTTTGGCCTTGTCCACGTCGTCCCGCTGGTCGGTGAGGTAGGTATACCGCTCGTTGACCCGCTGGAACTCCTCGATGGCGCCCACGTTCACGTTCCCCAGTCCGGAGATGGACCGCTTCAGCTCGGCGATGCGGCGGCTGGCCTTCTGCACCGACTCGATCTCCACCCGCTGCTGGCGGGCGGCCTCGTGGCTGAGCTCATAGTTCTCCCACAGCTTGTCCAGCAGCTGTTTCTCCTCCATAGAGGCGGACACCTTCCGCTGCTCCAGCCGGGAGACCTCCCCCTCAGTGCGCAGCAGCTCCTCGTTGAGAGACTGGCTCTCTCGGGTAGCTTTCACCCGCTGGCCCTCCAGGTCGATCTTCTCCCGGTTCAGCTGGGAGATGGCCTCGGTTCGGTCTTGGTTCTCCCGCTGCAAAACGGACAGCGCCTGATGTTTTTCCTTGATCTCCCGGGTGAAGCCCAGGTTCTCCTGTTCGTAGCCGGCCACGAGGGCCCGGCTCTGGTCCCGGTCCCCGGCCATGTTCTCCTTCAGACGTTCCAGCTCGAGCAGGCCGGATCTGGTGGCCTCCTGTTCCGCCTCCAGGGCTGCCTGAGAGGCGGTGAGGGCGGATACCTCCTGGGCGATTCGGGCGGACCGCTCCTGGATCTCGGTCTGGCCCCGGGCCTTGCCCTCCGCCTCGCTCTTCAGGGCTGCGGTCTCCCCCTCCAGGGCCTGGATGCGGGCCCGGGCCCCCTGGGTGTCCGATTCGA
Organism: bacterium 1xD42-67; assembly: GCA_003612335.1. Taxonomy (GTDB): domain Bacteria; phylum Bacillota; class Clostridia; order Oscillospirales; family Oscillospiraceae; genus Lawsonibacter. Next base: position 42,872 of record RAYO01000015.1, on the reverse strand, counting down.
TCTGGACAGCGCGGGCCTTGAGCTGTTCCAGCTCCTCCTGCTGGCCCTCCGCCTGCCGCTCCAGGTCGGAGACGACGCTCCGGCGGTGGGACAGCTCCCCCTCCGCCTTGAGGATGGCATCCTCCCACTGGCGCAGCTGGGCCTGAGCGGTCTCCAGCTCGTAGGCGGCGGCGGTGGATTCCCGCTCCGCCTCGGTCACCGCCTTGGCGGTCTCCGACACCTGGGCCCGGATTCCGGAGAGCTGGCTGTTCAGCCGCTCCAGCTCGTTGGCCCGGCTCAGGATCCCGGCGCTGCGGCTGGCCGAGCCGCCGGTCATGGACCCGCCGGGGTTCAGCACCTGGCCGTCCAGGGTGACGATGCGGAACTTGTAGCCGTACTTTCGTGCGGCGGCGATGGCGGCGTCCAGATCCTCCATCACGGCCACCCGCCCCAGCAGGTTGGAGAAGATGTTTTGATATCTGGGGTCGAAGGAGATTAGCTGGTCCCCGATCCCCACGAAGCCGGGCTCCCGGCTCAGCGGCTCCCTCTCCCGGAGGGCGCCCGGGCGGATGGAGGTGAGAGGCAGGATGGTGGCCCGGCCTCCGTCCCGGCGCTTCAGGTACTGGATGACGGCCTTGCCGTCCTCCTCCCGGTCCACCACGATGTTCTGCATGGCCCCGCCCAGGGCGGTCTCGATGGCCACAGTGAAGCGGTCGGGGACCTTCAGCAGGTCGGCCACCGGGCCGTGGATGTTGCGGAGGGCGCCCCGCTGGGCCTCGTTCATCACCAGCTTGACCGCCTTGGTGTAGCCCTCGTGTTCCCGTTCCATCTCGGTGAGGAGTTTGATCCTGGAGGTGAGGGCGTTCTCCTCCATCTGGAGCCTGACCTGGGCGTCCTTGGCTTGGTCCCACTTCTTTTTCCGGGAATCCATCCGCAGCTGATAGCCTTGGATCACGTTCCTGACTGCGTCCCGCTCCTCCACCGCGCTGTCGTATGCTTTTTTGGAGGAACGGACCTCCTTTTGGGCCTCCTCCAGCCGGCCGGCCAGCTCGTTGGCCTCCCGGCGGACGGTCTCGTCCCGGTCCATCACCTCCTGGGCGGCGGCGGCCAGGGCGGAGAGCAGGGCCTTAGCTTCGGCGGCCCCGGCGGTGCCCAGGTCGGCCTGGGAGCGCAGCTCCTCCAGCTCCTTGGCCAAGGTGCCTGCGGACCGGGCGGCCTCCTCCGCCTCCCGGCTCCTGGCGGTCAGGGCGGCCCGCCCCTCCTCCAGCTGGGATCCGATCTCGGCCAGACGGGCCTGCCGCTGGCCGATCTGCTGGGACAGAGAGCCCTCCCGGTCCTCCTGCTGCTCCAGGTCGGCCTTGATGCGCCGGGCGGACTCCAGATTGTGCTGGATGCTGCTCCTCAGCACAGCGATGGCTGACTCCAGCTCGTTGGCTTTGGCCTGCCGGCCCTGCATCTCAAAGCGCAGGCGGTCGGCCTCCACGTCCTTGTCCCGCATGGCCTGGGAAAACTTCTCGGCGGCGGCATAGGCCCGCTCCTGGGCCTCCTTGACCTCCTCGCGCCGGCGGACGGCCTCTTGATAGTCGGCCTCCAGCTTGATATTGCTGGCCCGGATCCGCTCCAGGGTATCCAGCCAGACCGAGATCTCCAGCCCCCGGAGCTCGTCCCGGAGGATCAGGAATTTTTTCGCCTTCTCGCTCTGCTCCCGCAAAGGCTCCACCTGGAGCTCCAGCTCAGAGATCTTGTCGTTGATCCGCACCAGGTTCTCGTCGGTGCGCTCCAGCTTCCGCTCTGCCTCCTCCTTCCGGTGGCGGAAGCGGGAGATGCCGGCGGCCTCCTCGAAGACCTCCCGGCGGTCGGCGGACTTCACCGACAGGATCTCGTCGATCCGGCCCTGGCCGATGATGGAGTAGCCCTCCCGGCCCAAGCCGGTGTCCATGAACAGTTCGTTCACGTCCTTCAGCCGGACGGAGCGGCGGTTGATATAGTATTCGCTCTCGCCTGAGCGGTAGTACCGCCGGGTGACCATCACCTCGCTCTCCTCCATGTCAAAGAGGCGGGTGGTGTTGTCCAGCACCAGAGAGACCTCGGCATAGCCTGTCTGCTTGCGCTTGGCAGTGCCGCCGAAGATCACGTCCTCCATCTTGCCCCCCCGGAGGGCCCGGGTGGACTGCTCCCCCATCACCCAGCGGATGGCGTCGGAGATGTTGGACTTGCCCGACCCGTTGGGGCCCACGATGGCGGTGATGTCCTCGCCGAAGGTGAGGACCGTCTTGTCGGGGAAGGACTTGAAGCCCTGGATCTCCAGTGCGCGCAGATACATACCATTTCTCCATTCTGATCAGACCGGCTGTGATACGGTGCATTATGATAGCATAGTTTACCACATCAGAGCCCCTTTTGCAAGGTTCCAGCTGCTTGGATCTGGGCCGTCCCGCAGACCGCCGGGGCCGGACAGATGTCTGTCCGGCCCCGGCGGATGAGCTGGTGGGAGGGCGTCGGGGGAAGGCGGAGGGACCTTCCATCAGTTCCCCAGCAGGACGGGCTGGAGCTGCCGGCCCTCCAGAGCGGCCTGGGCGGCGTCGGCCACCAAGGAGAAGTCAGCCACCAGAGAAGTGGGCTTCTTTTCAAAATCGTCCTGCCCGAAGGGGACGAAATAGATGTATCTCCGGGGCAGCAGCGCGCCGATGCTGGCGGCGGAAGCGGCCAGGCCGTCGTTGGTGGAGGGGGCGATCAGCAGGGGGCGGCAGTTGCGCAGGTGGGCTTTGGCCGCCATGGTGACGCAGGTGTCGGTCACCCCCGCGGCCAGCTTGCCCAAGGTGTTCCCTGTACAGGGGGCGATGATCAGCAGATCCAGCAGCTTCTGGGGGCCGATGGGCTCCGCCCCCTTGATGGTGGAGATCACCCGGCAGTCGCAGATCCGTTCCATCTCCCGCATCAGGTCGTGGGCCGTGCCGAATCGGGTGTCGGTGTCCGCCGTCACCTCTGAGACGATGGGTACCACCCGGGCGAAGCGGGCCTTCACCTGCTCCAGGGCCTCCATGGCCTTGGCGTGGGTGCAGAAGGACCCGCATACCGCAAATCCAACAGTTTTGTTTTCCAAAGAGAGCATCCTTTCCGAAATTAGTGGAGGGGAGGCCAGAGCTTCCCCAAAGTCTTCCTGATCAGAGCCCGGCCTCCCGCAGCATATTATAAATGGTGTCCCGGATGGCCGCGCCGGCGGTGACAGGGGCCACCTTGCCGGGGAGGGACAGGGCCCAGATGACGGTGAGCCCCAGTTCTCCGGCGGCGCCCAGGTCCGCTCCGCCGGGTTTGGACGCCAGATCCAGGATGAGGCAGTCGGGCTTCAGGTCCTCCAGCTCCTCCCGGCCCAGCACCTGGGCGGGGACGGTATTGACGATCAGGTCGTAGCCGCACAGCCAGCCCTTCAGGTGGGCCAGGTGCTCCCCGCCAAGGCCCATGGCTTTGGCCCAGGCCAGCTGGTCATATCTGCGGGCGGCCACGCTCACCCGGGCCCCCAGGGCCTGGAATCTCTGGGCGGTGAGCCGTCCCACCCGGCCGAAACCGATCACCAGGACCTTGGAGCCGTGGATGGTGATGGGCAGATGCTCCATCGCCAGCTGGACGGCCCCCTCTGCCGTGGGGACAGCGTTGGCCACTGCCAGTTCCTCCCGGGCGAAATAGTCGTGGATCGTCAGTCCCCGCTCCCTGGCCATCGCGCAGACCGTCTGATCGATCCGTCCCCCGCAGAGGAACTGGCGGGGGGCCAGCTGGTCCAGGATCGGGGCCAGGGGATGCTCCAGGATGGACAGAGGGGCGTTGAGCAGGCCGTTCCCCGCAGTCACTGTGAGGGGGAGGATCACACAGTCCGCCTTTTCCACCCGGCGCAGCGTGACCTCGGCGGTGAGACTGGGGACCGGCTCCTGGGACTCGCCCAAGGCGTAGGTGTGGACGGTGTGGCCGTCTTCGGCCAGCAGCTGAGCCAGCTTGGCCTGCCGCAGGTCGCCGCCCACTACCCAGATGTTCAGTTCGTGTTTCATGATGATACCTCCAGGACCGCCGGCCGTGGGCGGCGGGTCTCTATCCCATTGTATGAGGGGGACGGAGGATGGTGAAGATCTTCCCTTGTGCTCCTGCCGCCGATGTGTTAGACTGGAGGTATAAAAGACAAGGAGGTCGTTTGGATGCGCAAAAAACTGCTCTCTCTGGCCCTGGCCCTCTGTCTCCTGCTGCCCGGGCTCCCCAGTCCGGCCTGTGCCGCTCCCGGCGGAGGCATGGACCGGTTCACCGCTGTCCGCAGCTACGACGGCCGCTTCACCGACGTGGAGGAGGGGGCCTGGTATTTTGACAATGTGACCGCCCTCTACGAGATGGGGCTGACAGACGGACAGTCCTCCCGGACCTTTGGTACGGACAGCCAGGTGTCTCTGGCGGAGGCTGTGAGCTTTGCGGCGCGGATCCACAGCATCTACCACCAGGGCGGGGCCCAGACCGGCCCGGACCGGTATGCCGGTCCGGAGGGGCCCTGGTATGCCCCGTATGCGGACTATCTGAGGGCCGCCGGAGGGATCGACGGCCGATTCGACGGCCGCTATGGCGAGCCTGCCACCCGGGGCCAGGTGGCGTATCTCCTCAGCGGGGTGCTGCCGGAGGAGGAGCTGGAGGAGCGCAACGCCGGCGTGGTGCTCACGGCCCACGGCAGCGGGCGGTACATCCCCGACGTCACCGGGGCCACCCCCTACAAGGAGGAGATCCTGGACCTGTACCGCTGGGGGATCGTCACCGGCGGGGACGCCAAGGGGTCCTACCGGCCGGAGGCCACCATCACCCGGGGGGAGCTGGCCGCCATGCTCACCCGGATGGCGGATCCCTCTCTGCGGGTGGATCTGACCTGGGATCTGTCCGACCTCTATTCCGCCAAGGGGACCACCTTCGCCGATCTCATCCGAGAGGATCCGATCCCGGTCCTCGCCCACGCCCCGGAGGACCTGGAGGCCATCCGGTCCAATGTGCGGTATATGTTCAAGGGCGGGAACGCCAAGCTGGCCCTCCAGATCGCGGGAGGGGCGACAGGCGCTGTGGCGGATGCCGTCGCGGAGCGCTATCTCGATGAGTCGATGTGCCACCCGGAGCAGGGCTATAGCACGATCAGCTATGAGTACTACTCCGACGGGAGGATGTCCATCACCTTCATCAATGATAATTGCAGCAGGGCAGAGCAGGACGCCGCCCTGGAGCGGGCCATCGCGGTCCACGACCAGTTCTGGGCGGACGGGACCCTCCGGCCGGGGATGAGCCAGCGGGAGATCGCGAAGGTATACTTCGACTATCTGTGCAGCGTCTGTGAATATGACTACACCTTCCAGGACGTGTCCTATACGGCCTATGGGGCCCTGTGCAACGGAAAGGCCGTGTGTCAGGGCTACACGGCTGCCTATCAGATCTTCTTGGGCCTGGAGGGGATCGACTGTGCCGGTGTGGAGACCGACGTCCATCTCTGGACCGCCGCTACCCTGGACGGCGTCCTGTATCACATCGATGTGACCTGGGGAGATGTGACCTGGGGCAGCGGTCCTGGCGGCAGGGACGACAGCCAGTTCGGCATGGACCCGGAGACGGCCTGGAGCCGGAGCGGGATCGGCGCGTGAGGCGCGATGAGAAAAGGGCCGTGCGATACTTCGTATCGCACGGCCCTTTTTGCGGTCAGGGCTGTTTTTGATCCAGCGTCTCGATGGCGGCGGCGGCGGCCATCTGTTCGGCCTCCTTCTTGCTGCGGCCGGAGCCGGAACCGATGGCGGTGCCGTTGAGCAGCACCTCCACGAAAAAGCGCTTGTCGTGGTCGGGGCCCTCCTCGCCCACCAGGCGGTATTGGAGGACCTGGCCGCTCTCCCGCTGGACCAGCTCCTGGAGGGCGGTCTTGTGGTCCCGGGGCTTGGTGAGGCTGGCCACCTCCCGGCTGAGGATGAACCGCTGGACGAATCTTCGGGCCGATCCGATCCCGCCGTCCAGATAGATGGCGGCCAGCACGGCCTCCACCGCGTCGGCCTGGATAGAGGGCCGCTCCCGGCCTCCGCCGGAGCTCTCCCCCTTGCCCAGACGCAGGTATCCGCCCAGGCCCAGCTCCTGGGCCACCTCCACAAGGCTCTCCTCGCACACGAGGGCGGCCCTGGTGCGGGTCAGCTCCCCCTCGGGCAGGTCGGGGTGGTTGCGGTACAGGTGATCGGCCACCGCCATGCCCAAGATCGAATCCCCCAGGAACTCCAGCCGCTCGTTGCTGGCCAGCTTGCCCCGGCTCTCGTTGGCCCGGGAGCTGTGGGTGAGGGCGTTCTCCAGCAGGGCCGGGTCCTGGAAGGTGTATCCCAGCTTTTCTTCCAAAGTCTTCATGCGATCTCCTCAAACGATGCGGAACTCCGCCGGGAGCGGAGTTCCGCCAGTATCACTGATCTACTTTATTCTGAAGGAACCGGACCAGATCGCCTACAGTGGAGATCGAAGAGGTCTCCTCTTCCGCCAGTTCCTCGATCCCGAACTCCTCCTCCAGGGCCATGGACAGGTCCACGATATCCACAGAGTCGGCGTTCAGGTCATCGGTAAAAGAAGTGTCCATCGTGATGCTGCCGGCGTCGACATTGAACTGCTCGGCAATGAGGGCAGCCAGCTTTTCAAAGATCATAATATGTCGCTCCTTCTGTCTTATCTATCTTGCGCCTGGGTGCGTTTTCTGTCCTTATGATAGGCACATTTCCCTCCGCTGTCAATAGGGTCTTTCCATTTTTTTCGGTTTGCACAAGGACATTTTTTCTTGGGCGGTCCACTCCCTCAGCAGGGCCAGCGCCTGAGGGGCCAGGAGGAGCAGGGCCGTCAGGCTGGGCAGGGCCATCAGGGCGTTGCAGATGTCCACCAGCTGCCAGACGGTCTGGGGGCTCCAGACCGCCCCCAGGACGATACACCCCAGGAAAAGGGCCCGGTATGCGCGGAGAGCGGCGGACAGCCCCCTCCCCGCCCTTCCGCACAGGAAAGAGAGGCACTGCTCCCCGTAGTAGCTCCACCCCAGGATGGAGGAGAAGGCGAAGAGGAGCAGGGACAGGGCCACGATCCCCTGGCCGGCGGGGCCCAGGACCGAGGCGAAGGCGGCGGCGGTGAGGGGGGCTCCGGCGGGAGCGGCAGGATCCAGAGGGTCCCAGACGCCGCTGACCAGGATGGACAGGGCGGTGACGGTGCACACCAGCAGAGTGGACAGGAAGACCTCGAAGATGCCCCACATCCCCTGCCGTGCGGGATGATCCGTGCGGGCCGCCCCGTGGGCCATGGCGGAGGTGCCCAGGCCCGCCTCATTGGTGAACACCCCTCGGGCCACCCCATACCGAAGGGCTGCGGATACGGTCCAGCCCGCTCCTCCCGCCGCCGCTGCTGCAGGGGAGAGGGCGCAGGAGAGGATCTGGACCAGGGCCCCGGGGATCCGGTCCCAGTTGGCCAGGAGGACCAGAGCGCCGCTCCCCAGATAGAGGGCGGCCATCACTGGGACCAGTGCGGAGGACACCGCCGCGATCCGTCCCAGGCCACCAGCCGTCACCAGGGCGGCGAGCAGGGCGGCGGCCAGTCCCACAGGCAGGCGGGGCAGGCCGAAGGCGGCCTCCAGGCTGGAGGCGATGGAGGAGGACTGGACCAGGTCCCCTCCGGCCAGGGTGGCAGGGACACAGGCCAGGCAGAAGCAGGCGGCCAGCAGAGGCGCCCCAGCCCCGTCCCGAAGATAATACATGGGCCCGCCCCGGAGGGCGCCGCCGGGGCCGGGGCGCTGATACGCCACCGCCAGCAGTTTCTCTCCGCAGCTGGTCATCATCCCCAGCAGGGCGGAGATCCACATCCAGAACACCGCCCCCGGACCGCCCAGGCTGAGCGCCGCGGCCACTCCGGCGATGGACCCGGTGCCCATGGTGGAGGCCAGGGCGGTGGCCAGGGCCTGGAGGGGAGACAGTCCGTCCCTCCGCCCTCTCCGCCGGCCCATCCATGACCCGGCGGTGGCCCGCCACCAGGTCCTGGCCCCGAAGAGCTGGAAGAAGCCAGAGCCTATGGAGTACACCAGCCCCACCGCCAGGAACAGCCCCAGCAGCCAGGGGCTCCACAAAAGATCGGCCAGCCGCGCCGTGAAGGCCATCACGCCTCACCTCCCAGATCGGAACGGCCCGCTCCGCCGGGGGCGGGGCGGGCCTGAGAGAGCTATATGCGGAGGAGGACGGGATGATGACGGCCTATTTCAGGGCGTCGGACACCTTGAGCAGGGTGTCCTCATGGGTGTGGTCCACCAGATGGGTGTAGATCCGCCCGGTGGTGGCCGGTGTGGCATGGCCCAGGGCTTTCCCGATGTCGAAGAGGGGCACGCCCTGGAAGGAGGCCACTGTGGCGAAGGAGTGGCGCAGACCGTGGAGCGTGACCCGGGGCAGGTCGTGGTCGCGCACGAACCGGGTGAAGGCCAGGGACAGGGCGTTGGGGGAGTAGGGCCGGCCCTTGTGGTCCAGGACGATATGCTCGCTGGGCTCCTTCAGCCTGCCCTCCCGCAGCTTCTCCGCCTGCCTGGCCTGCTCCAGCTGGAGCAGACGGGCCACGTCATCCGGGATGAACAGGGTGCGCACCGAGGACTTCGTCTTGGTCTCCTTCTGGACCACAGTGGCTCCGAAGGCGGTGCGGGCCTCCCGGATATAGAGGAGCTGGCGCTGGAAGTCGATGCAGTCCCACTTCAGACCGCAGATCTCCTCCCGCCGCATCCCCAGACTGCCGGCCAGCTTGGCGGACAGCTCCAGGGGGTGTCCCTCCAAAAGGGCATACAGCTGCTTCAGCTCCTCTGGCCGGTAGTAGGACGCCTCCTTCTGCTGGGCCCTGGGGGGCTCCACCTTGTCCATGGGGGATCGGAGCAGCTTGTCCTGCCGCACCGCCGCCCGGAGAGAGGCGGACAGCAGGTCGTGGTGCCGCCGCAGGGTGTTGGAGGAGAGGCTGGCGCTCTGCTGGACCTGGATATAGTACTGCTGGATGTCCATGGGAGTGAGCTTGAGGAGGGGGATGTGTCCCAGTCCGGGGCCGACGTGGTTGTCGATGATCTTCTGGTAGCCGTACACCGTGGTCTCCGCCCGGGTGGGGCGGACGATGTTGTCCATCCAGCTCTCCAGCCAGTCCCCCAGGGTCAGGTCGTGCTTTGGGGCGTTCAGCTCCTCCTCCCGGTGGGCGAGGAAGTCCCGCAGGCCGATCCGGGCCGCCCGCAAAGTGCGGTAGGTCTGATAGCGCTTGGTCCGTTTGCCCTCCTTGTCCTTGCCCAGGTCCATACTGACGTAATAGATCTTCCTGACATCGTCATAGGAGATGTTCCGCTCTACATTCTTCCTTGCCATAGTGATGCCTCCATATTTTTTCTATATTTGGGTATCTTTCCCCAAAAAGGAGGGATCGATCCCCTTGGGGAAAACTATGGGGCATAGACTGGGGAAGGGCAAGATTATTTGTCGGTAAATGTCGTTTTTTGCAGGAAAGCGGTGTCTGTGGGCAGTTCCGATGGGACTATGGCCCCGGAGCGGGGCTTTACTTCCCTGTCAGGATATGATATCATCATCTGACTTGGAAAGGGGGGCTCCACATGGCCGAGATCAGAAAAAATACGGTCCACGCCCTGGATATCACCGGATACACCGCCGAGGGGATGGGAGTGGGCCGGCTGGAGGGGCGGGTCGTCTTCGTCCCCGCCGTGGTCCAGGGGGAGCGGTGGATGGTCCGCTTGGAGAAGGTGGACCGGCGTGTGGCCTGGGGCCGGGGGACACAGCTGCTCCGCCCCTCCCCTGAGCGGATCGCCCCGGACTGTCCCCTGTACAGCAGATGCGGCGGCTGTCAGTTCCGGCACATGACCTATGCGGAGGAGCTGCGGGCCAAGAGGCAGCGGATCGCCGATGCCCTGGAGCGGGTGGGCCATGTGACGGTGGACCTCCCCCCCGTGCTGGGCGCGGAGGAGCCGGACCGCTACCGGAACAAGGTACAGCTCCCGGTGTCCCAGGGGAGAGGGAGACTGGCCGTGGGCTACTACCGCCCCCGGAGCCACGACGTCCTGGACGCGCCGGACTGCCTGCTCCAGCCAGAGGCCGTCACCCGGCTGAGGGGGGCGTTCAAGGGCTGGATGGAGGAGCACGCCGTGCCCGCTTACGATGAGAGGACGGGGCGGGGGCTGGTCCGGCATCTGTATGTCCGCACCAACAGCCGGGGGGAGAGCCTGGTGTGCGTGGTGGCCAATGGGGACCGCCTGCCATGCGCCGGCGAACTGACTGAGGCCCTGCGCCGGGCAGAGCCGGGGCTGACGGGGGTGGTCCTCAACACCAACGACCGGGACACCAACGTGATCCTGGGGGACCGGTACGCCCTCCTTTGGGGCCGGGACTGGCTGGAGGAGGAGCTGTGCGGATCGACCTTCCGGCTGTCGGTGCCATCCTTCTTCCAGATTGACCGGGCCCAGACGGAGCGGCTGTATGGCCTCGTCCTGGATCTGGCCCAGCTCTCTGGGAAGGAGACCGTCCTGGATCTCTACTGCGGGATCGGGACCATCTCCCTGGTCCTGGCCCGCAGAGCGGGACGGGTCATCGGGGCGGAGATCCTCCCCCAGGCCGTGGAGGACGCGGAGGAGAACGCCCGGCGGAACGGGATATCGAATGCGGAGTTCTTCTGCGGTGACGCCGGGGCGGTGGCCCGGCGTCTGGCGGCGGAGGGGGCCCGGCCCCAGATGGTCTGCGTGGATCCGCCCAGGAAGGGCCTGGCCCCGGAGGTGCCCGCCATCTTGGCCGGTATGGCCCCGGAGCGGATCGTCTATGTCTCCTGCGACCCGGCTACCTTGGCTCGGGACGCGGCAAGATTCCGCGATCTGGGATACCAGGTGACGAGCGCCCAGGGGGTGGACCTGTTCCCCCGGACGAGACATGTGGAGACCGTCGTCTGTTTGGACAGGACCGGCGCGAGATGAAGCACGCATGGAAAAGACCTGGAGGCGGGATGTCCCGCCTCCAGGTCTTTCTTATTTCCTGCCCAGTCCGTCGCGCAGCTGGGACAGGGTCTGGTACAGGGGCTCCTCCAGGGCGAGGGCCAGGGCGAAGTTCCCCACGCAGTGGATCAGGTCGAAGGGGATCCCGGTGATCCACCGGGAGAGGGCGGCCCAGGGCCCGCCGGCCAGATAGGGCAGGGCGTCCAGGGCGCCGAAGCTGAGCCCGAAGGCCCCGCTGGCTGCCGCCCAGACCAGGACCGGCTGGCCCTTCCCCCGTGCCAGGAGGAGGACCGTCAGGGCCCAGAGGGCCCAGATGTAGAGATAGGTGATCCACCACAGGTGGAAGCCGAAGACCAGGCCCTCCAAAAATACGAAGGTATAGACGATCCAGAACACCTGCCGGCCGAAAGCCCGGGCGCAGACCAGGATCAGCAGGGACACCGGCTCGATGTTGGGCAGGGGGGCCATGGCCGTCTGGAGCACCAGCATCAGGGAGGCCAGCAGGGCGCAGAGCACCACGCGGCGGCTGGCTGTGCGCAGGTCGTTCCCATCCATGGCGGGCTACCCCTTTTTCAAGGTCAGCTCGAAGTGGTCGCCGTCAGCGATGGGCGTCTTATCCACGCCGGTGTCCAGCCAGGCGCCCCCCTTGGTGATGCACCACCACTGGCTGCCCTGGGCGGTCTCGCCGTCCGCCGTGAGGATGAACAGGCCCATGGCGCCCTGCTCCCCCTGGATCAGCCCCTCCTCTGTCAGCAGGGGGCCCAGGTGCTGGGCGTCGGTGCGGTAGGTGAACTCCTTGGAGCTCTGGTCGCCGTGGACCACCTCCACGATCACCGTCTTGTCCCCCTCCTGGGCCTTGGGCTGGGTGGACCACCAGAGCCCCAGCATCAGGACCGCGGCTGCCGCCAGAGCAGCCAGGACGAGCACTGTCTTTTTGTTCCCTTTCATGATATGACCTCCTATCGTTGTCACTCGCAACATAAGAGCGAGCGCTCCAGGCAGGTCTTCTGACTTGAGGATCGCCGCCAGTCTCCGCCTTCCCGGTCTCCCAGTGGCATATTTGGAGCTGGCTCCCCTCTCACAGCGGCGGGACCGTGTCTTTCTTCCCTATTCTCCCGGACGCTGCCGCCCGGGCACCTGGAGCGGGGATATCATACCACATCTCCAGACGAAAAGGAAGTCCGGATCCCATATCAGAGATCCGGACCCATCATCACATCGCCAGGATGTCCAGCGCCTGATAGGCGGCGATCCGCTGGCCCACCTTTTCCCAGGTGAGACCGTCACAGACGAACTCATAGTCGCTTTGGATCCGCTCCAGCTCCGCCCGGATCTGGGGGACCTCCTCCAGCCGGCCCCCGCCGGTGCGGACATAGTAGTCGGGCAGGAGGGTGCAGCCCACGATATCGCTCTCAGCGGCGGCGGCGGGATCCTCCACCCCCTGGCTCAGGGCGGCGATGAGACGCAGGTGGCTGTCGATGAAGCCGCTGAGCTCCTGCTCTACCCCCATCATGCCGTTCAGGTCGAAGACCTGGAAGGGGGCCCCGCCGGGCACATCGATCTGGCCGCACCAGTAGCCCGGCTTGCCGTTCAGCGCGTACAGGCCGTTGCAGACGTCCATCAGGTGCTGATACTCCTCCTGCGTGGGGGGCTCCTGGAGGGACCTCGCCATCATGTCCACGGCCCAGCCCAGCTCTCCCAGCACCTCGCAGCCGGGGATCCCGGACAGCCGCTTCCCCAGCGCCGCCAGCCGGGCGGCGGACAGCAGGCCCCAGATGCGCACCTGGGGCTCGCTCAGCTCCTCCGCCTTCTCAGAGATCTCGGCGGGGACGGCGTTATACAGCAGGCCCTCTTCCGCCTCCAGCCGGCCGATCCGGTCGGAGCAGTCGTCTGCGATCTTGTCCCCTACCTTCTCATAGACATCGTCGTCGGCGCTGTAGATAGTGTCCGAGCGGTGGAGCCACAGCTGGGCGTGCTCCAGGTCCCCCGCCTCCATGGCAGAGACGCCCATCTCATAGTAGGCCTTGGCCAGGCCCGCCCAGTCCTTCTTCTTTTGACACTCGGCCACCCGGTCCTCTCCGGCCTTGCCCTCTTTTTTTCCAAACAGACCAAACATTCCTGATATCTCCTATGTATCAAAGTTTTAGGGATGCTGGTCATGATTATAAGCCATCAAGACCGGCCTTGTCAATGGGACGAAGATGCCTGCGGCCCTTTTTCGGGCCGCAGGCGGGAGGGGCGGGATCACCAGGGGAACATATCGTTGAAGGGCCACTGGTAGTAGTAGCTGCCGCCCTGGCCGGGCTGCTGCTGGGAGGGCTGCTGGGACTGCTGTCCGCCGTCCTGCTGGATCTGGTTGTTGGCCTCGGTCTGGGCGTTCTTCTCGTCGAAGGTGACGGTGAGCGCCAGCTCCTTCTGGCTGCGGATCACGGTGAGGACCGCGGTGTCGCCGGACCGGTAGTTGGTGGACAGGGCGGCGGTGAGAGCGGAGGGGGAGTCGATGGCGGTGCCGTCGATGGCGGTGATGATGTCGCCGGCCTGGAGGCCCGCCTTCTGGGCGCAGGAGCCCTCGGCCACATACTCCACAGAGGCCCCGGCGGGGATGCCGTAGCGCTGGGCGTCAGAGGATACGGGGAGCACCTGGACCCCCAGATAGGGCTTGCCGGTGACGTAGCCGTTCTCGATGATGTCGGCCAGCAGGGCCTTCACGTCGTTGATCGGCAGAGCGAAGCCCAGGCCTTCGGCGTTGACGCCGGAGGAGGACTGGGTATATTTGGCGGTGGTGATGCCGATCACATTGCCGTAGCTGTCGAAGAGAGGACCGCCGGAGTTGCCCGGGTTGATGGCGCAGTTGGTCTGGAGGACGTTGAGGGTGGTGGACTCCTTCTGGCCGTTCCTGTTGACGCTGGTGGTGGTGATCAGCCGGTCCAGGGCGGAGACGATCCCGTCGGTAAGGGAGTAGGTCAGCTCGCCCAGGGGGTTGCCGATGGCGTAGACGCTCTCGCCCACCACCAGCTTGTCGCTGTCCCCCAGGGTGACAGGGACGAGACCGCTGGCCTCGATCTTGAGGACGGCCACGTCGTTGTCCTTCTCGCCCCCCACCAGCTTGGCGTCGTACTTGTCACCGTTGGCGAAGGACACCTCGATGGTCACCGAGCTGTTGTCCACCGCCTCCTCGATCACGTGGTAGTTGGTGGCGATGTAGCCGTCCTGACTGAGGACGAATCCGGAGCCCGAGGCGGCGGAGGTGGTGGTCTGCCCGAAGATGTTCACCGTGGTGTTCACCGTGATGCCCACGCAGGAGGGCAGGTTGGCGGCGTAGAGCTGCTGGGGGGACATGGGCTGGCCGCTGTTGGTGTTGCGTACCGTCTCCACCTGGGGGCGGTCCTCCTCCTGGAGGACGACGGAGCCGCCCGGTGGGAGCTGAGGCCTGGGGGAAAGCTGCTGGTAGAGCCAGGCCTCGCCCACGCCGGCGGAGCCGCCCGCCAGGGCACAGGCCAGCACCAGCGCCACCACCTTTGCCGCCCCCCGCTTTTTCCTGGGGGCCCGGGGGCCGGTGCGGAGGGGGGTATCAGGCATCGGGGGGACAGGGTCGGTGTAGTCCCCAAAGCCGCCCCGGTAGCCGTCGTTCTCGCTGCTGTAAAAATTGAACTCTTCCATGTCAAAACGCTCCTTTCGAAACGGGGGATCTCAGGTGCTCCCTGGAACTGTGGCTATCATAACCCTAAAATATGAAAAAAGCGTGAAGAAAAACAAATATCTTTTTGAATTTTGCTGGGGAGATCTGCCGGGCGGCGGCGGATCTTCTTGCCTTTTCCCGACCGCGGGGATAAAATGTAAGAGATCTGTAAGAAAGACCCCACTTGTTTCGTAAGATATCTCTGGTATCCTGGGCCCAGTGAACGAGGGAGGAGCGGATCTGATGCGAGATACGATATTGGTAGTGGACGACGACCGGGAGATCGTGGGGGCCATCGCCGCCGCCCTGGAGAAGGAGGAGTGGCGGGTCCTCCGGGCCTACGACGGTATGGAGGCGCTGGACAAGGCGACGGACCCCGACCTGCGGCTGATCATCATGGACGTGATGATGCCGCGGCTGGACGGCCTGTCGGCGGTCCTGCGGATCCGGGAGCGGCGGAACCTGCCCATCATCGTCCTGTCGGCCAAGAGCGAGGAGAGCGACAAGGTCCTGGGCCTGAGCATGGGGGCGGACGACTACGTCACCAAGCCCTTTGGGATCCAGGAGCTGGTGGCCCGGGTGCGCAGCCAGCTGCGGCGGTATACCCGTCTGGGGGGCGTGGACACCGCCCCTGCCGGGATCATCGTCAGCGGCCGGCTGGAATACGACCCGGACAGACGCGCCCTCACCGCCGACGGCGAGCCGGTGCGCCTGACCAACATCGAGACGGGCATCGTGGACCTGCTCATGCGCAATCTGGGCCGGGTCTTCCCTGCGGAAGAGATCTACCGCCGGGTGTGGGGGGAGGACGCCTGGTCCTCCGAGAACACGGTGATGGTCCACATCCGGCGCATCCGGGAGAAGATCGAGCTGGACCCTCGTGAGCCAGACTATTTGAAGGTGGTGTGGGGCATTGGATACAAAATGGAAAAAAAGTAAGGCGATCTTAGGCTTTGTGGCCTTCCTGCTGGGGGTATCGATGATTCTGGAGGGGGCGCTGTACTTCGGCACGGCGCTGACCTCCTCCGGGAGCCGGCGGTGGATCTCCGACAGCTTCGCCTCGGACTGGCGGGACACGACGGAGTTCCGGGGGTTCGTCTCCTCCCGGCTGGAGCGGCTCATTACCATGGGGGCCGGGGGCTGGGCCTACGGCTATTACGGCTACAGCGCGGACGACGGAAACGGCCCGGTACCCTCCACCGGCGCGGAGCGGTGGGCCAAAGGGGCCCATGAACGGATGAAGGAGGACAAGAACATCCTCTACCGTGTGGAGAAGGAGGGGGAGACCCTTTACAGCAACAGCGAGACATTGACTGCCTCTGGGACAGCCGCCCAGCTCCCCGAGGGATATGGCTTCCTCCTCCAGTTCGACGGGCAGAAGGTCCGGGCCTGGAAGGACGGCACGGAGCTGGATCTCTATGGCGACGGCTACTACCGCTTTGAGAGCATCGACGAACCCTATCAGTGGTATGTCCCCGGCTACAAGAACTTCACGGTGGACGAGGCGGGGTCCAAGGTGAAGGTGACCATGGCGGTGATCGACGAGCCCCAGATCTTCATCAAGGGCAGCTACGGCAGCACCGGCTCCGACCAGTACAACGAGCTGTACTACTTGAAGCGGAACCTGACCCACTACCGGAAAACTATCATGGGCCACGCTGTCCGAACGGGTGTGGGCGCGGGGGCGTTCCTGGTGTATATCCTGCTGGGTCAGGACAAAAAACGGGCCGACCAGGCCCTGGCCCGGGGGACGGGCAAGGTCTGGTTCGAGGTCAAGGTGCTGGCCGCCCTGCTGCTGGTGTTCCTCTGTATGCCCCGCCCGGAGTATCTGGGGGAGATCTGGCAGGAGCTGACCTACGCCTACGCCCCCACGTATTCCTATGGGGAGTCCAGCTCGGCCGCCGTTCCCAGCGTCACCGCCGTTCCCGGCGACGTCTCCTTGGACTGGGAGATGCTGGATCAGCTCCCCGGCGAGGAGCGGGACGTCATCCTCCAGGAGTACGGCTATGCCCAGGTCATCTCGGAGGAGTATACTACCAACATCGATATAGCGATGGCCATCCTCCAGGAGAACGGCGGCTGGTTGTTCCAGGAGTACCTCCGGGAGCTGGCCGACCACACGCCCGGCCTGCTGGCGGTGTTCTGGGGGCTGTACCTGCTGATCGTCAATGACTGGCGGTATAATAGAAAGCCGTGGAAACAGGGTGTATTTGGAATGCTGGCCGTCCAGGAGCTCAAGTACCCCCTGCAAAGGCGGCTGAGCCGGAGGAACGGTCTCCTCGGGCTGGCCCTGCTCCTGCTGTGGCTGGAGGTGCTGTCCCTCCTGGTGGCCCAGACCCTGGAGCTGTACCTGCCCACCTGGGCCATCTGGAATCTGCTGGGCCTGCCCTGGCTGCTGGCGATGGCGGTGTACGTCTGGACCGCTTGGCGGCAGCGGAAGCTGTGGACCGACTTCGGGGCGGTGGCGGACCAGGCCGCGGCCCTTCGGGCGGGGGATCTGGAAAGGAGATCGGACTTACAGGAGGACAGCGACCTCTATCAGATCGCCGACGACCTGGACCACATCGGTCAGGGCCTGCACCAGGCGGTGGAGGAGCGCACCCGCAGCGAGCGGATGAAGGTGGAACTGGTGACCAACGTGTCCCACGACCTGAAGACCCCTCTCACATCCATCATCAGCTACACCGAGCTGCTCTCCCAAGAGCCCTTGGAGCCCCCGGCCAGCGAATATGTCACGATCTTAGGGGAGAAGGCCCAGCGGCTCAAGTCTATGGTCCAGGATGTCTTTGAGGTGAGCAAGGCGGCCTCGGGACAACTCCCGGTCAAATTAGAGCGCCTCGATCATGCACGGTTATTGCGCCAGACCTTGGCCGACATGGCCCAGGCCATCGACGAGAGCGGTCTGATCCTCCGGACCTCCATCCCCGAGGAGGAGGTGCCCATCACCGCCGACAGCGACCGGCTGTACCGGGTCTTCCAGAACCTGATCGGAAACGCCCTGAAATACTCCCTGCCCGGCTCAAGGGTATATCTGTCCCTGGAGACGGTGGCCGGCCGGTCGGTGGCCACCCTGCGGAACACCTCCGCCGCCGAGCTGGAGCCGGGCGCCGAGTACACTGCCCGCTTCGTCCGGGGGGACGAGAGCCGCACCGACGGCGGTTCCGGCCTGGGGCTGTCCATCGCCGACTCCTTCACCCGGGCCTGCGGCGGCGAGCTGACCATCTCCACCGAAGCCGACCTGTTCACCGCTGTGGTGACCTTCCCCCTGTCCTGAGCGCTCCCCCCGGGAGGGCACGTCCCACTGTGCCCTCTCGGGATCCCTGTCTAAGACACACAAAAAAAGCGGGCAGAAGCCGGCGGATCTGTAGGGATCCACAGTTCCATTTTCCGCGCTAAAGTGTTATCCTGTGTGTAGTTTTGAAAGACCGAGAGGGATCTGAGATATGACTGTTATCGCCCGCAGCTCTTACTACCGCTACTTTAGCTTTACCTTCTTTGGAGGTAAGGCTTGTTTCGGTTTGGCTGGAAATGCGGGCGTGTGATCTCGGTCCAAGAGAGACCGATCGTACATGACGACCTGCGGCCAGACCGGCCGCAGGTCTTTTTTGTACTATCCCGCCATCATGAAGGAGGAAACAGCAATGATCGTCATATTGAAGCACGGCCACGACAGCGACCAGCTGGAGAGCCTGATCGCCTGGCTCCGGGAGAAGGACATCACCGTCCACACCAGCATCGGAGAGGCCCACACCATCCTGGGCCTGGTGGGAGACACCTCCAAGCTGGACATCGACCTGATCGCCGCCCTGGACATCGTGGAGGATGTGAAGCGGGTCCAGGAGCCTTACAAGAACGCCAACCGGAAGTTCCACCCCGAGGACACAGTGGTCCGGGCGGGGAGGGCCCAGATCGGCGGCGGGGGGCTGACCATCATGGCCGGGCCCTGCTCGGTGGAGAGCGAAGAGCAGGTGGTGGCCATCGCCAAGGCCGTCAAGGCCAGCGGGGCCACCATGCTCCGGGGGGGCGCCTTCAAGCCCCGGACCTCCCCTTACTCCTTCCAGGGCCTGGGAGAGAGGGGGATCGAGTATCTGAAGGCCGCCCGGGCCGAGACCGGCCTGCCCATCGTCACCGAGCTGATGGACGTGACCCAGCTGCCCCTGTTCCAAGATGTGGACGTGATCCAGATCGGCGCCCGGAACATGCAGAACTTCGACCTTTTGAAGGCGGTGGGCCATCAGGACAAGCCGGTGATGATCAAGCGGGGCATGTCCGCCACCTATGAGGAATGGCTGATGAGCGCCGAATACGTCATGGCCGGGGGGAATGAGCAGGTGATCCTCTGTGAGCGGGGGGTCCGCACCTTCGAGAGCTACACCCGCAACACGCTGGACCTGGCGGCGATCCCGGTGCTCCGCAAGCTGACCCACCTGCCCATCATCGTGGACCCCAGCCACGCCACCGGGAAGTACTGGCTGGTGGACCCCCTGGCCATGGCCGCCGTGGCCGCCGGGGCGGACGGCCTTCAGATCGAGGTCCACAACGACCCGGCCCACGCCCTGTGTGACGGCCCCCAGTCCCTCAAGCCTGAGGCCTTCGATCCCCTGGCGAAGAAGCTGCTGGCCCTCCACGCCGCCATCCGGGAGATGGAGGGGCAGGTATGGATGTAGGGATCGTGGGCCTGGGCCTGATCGGCGGGTCCATGGCCAAGAGCATCAAGGAGCGCACCGGCCACACCGTCTACGGCATCGACCTGGACCAGGAGACCATGCTCCTGGCCCGGATGTGCGGGGCCATCGACGGTCCCCTGGACGAGGAGGGCCTGGCCCGGTGCGGTCTGATCCTGGTGGCCATCCGGCCCCAGGCCGCGGTGGACTGGGTGAGGGCCCACGCCCCCCAGATCCCCAAGTCCGCCATTTTGGTGGACCTGTGCGGGGTGAAACGGACGGTGGTGGAGCAGATCGCCCCCATCGCCGAGGAACAGGGCTTCGCCTATATCGGGGGCCACCCCATGGCGGGGAAGGAGCGGGGGGGCTTCACCTCCTCCTCCGGCGACCTGTATGTGGGGGCTTCTATGATCCTCACCCCCGACAAACGCACCGATATGAAGCTGCTGGAGACCCTACAGACCTTTTTCCTGGACCTGGGCTTCGCCCGGCTCACCTTCTCCCAGCCCGAGGAGCATGACCGGATCATCGCCTTCACCTCTCAGCTGGCCCATATCGTCTCCAGCGCCTACGTCAAGTCCCCTGAGGCCCAGCGCCGCCGGGGCTTCTCCGCAGGCAGCTTCAAGGACATGACCCGGGTGGCCCGGCTGGATGAGGACATGTGGACCGAGCTCTTCCTGGACGACGCCGATTTCCTCACCCATGAGCTTGGGATCCTCATCGGCCATCTGGAGGAGTACCGGCAGGCCCTGGAGACCAGGGACGCCCGGCGTCTCCACGACCTCCTCAAGGAGGGCCGGGAGAAGAAGGCCGCCGCCGGAGGGAATTGACCTTTGTGCAGGGGCGGATATCATCCGCCTGCATAAATAGAAAAATGATCGATGGGCGGATCATATCCGCCCCTACAGACGATCTGACCGAACAAGGAGCGATCATCATGTCCATCCAGACCATCCATGTCCGCACCGACCCGGAGTACGATGTGACCATCGGTCCCGGCCTGCTGGGGGAGTGCGGGGCGCGGCTGAAGGAGGTCCTGCCCCTGTGCCATATGGCGGTGGTGACCGACAGCAACGTGGCCCCGCTGTACCTGGAGCGGGTAAAGACCAGCTTGGAGAGCGCGGGCTTCCGGGTCAGCGCCTATGTCTTCCCCGCCGGAGAGGGGAGCAAGAATTTCGACACCCTGTCCAAGATCCTGGAGTTCCTGGCGGAGGAGCAGCTCACCCGCACCGACTGCGTGGCCGCCCTGGGGGGCGGCGTCACCGGGGACATGGCGGGGCTTGCCGCAGCCCTGTACCTGCGGGGGGTGAAGTACGTCCAGATGCCCACCACTCTGCTGGCGGCGGTGGACTCCTCCGTGGGGGGCAAGACAGCCATCGACCTGCGGGCCGGGAAGAACCTGGCCGGGGCTTTCATGCAGCCCTCCGCCGTCCTCTGCGACACCGACTGCCTCAAGACCCTGCCCCGCCACGTCTTTGCCGACGGGGCCGCCGAGGCGCTCAAGACGGCTGTACTGAGTGATGAGCGGCTGTTCGCCCAAATGGAGGACGGGCTGAAAGTATCTATGTTGGAGGAAGTCATCGCCCGGTGCGCAGCTTACAAGGCCGGCGTGGTGGAGCGGGACGAGAAGGAACAGGGGGAGCGGAAACTGCTCAACCTGGGCCACACCGTGGGCCACGCGATCGAGAAGTGCAGTGATTTCACCATCCCCCACGGCCATGCGGTGGCGGCGGGGCTGGCCATCATGGCCCGGGCCACGGAGAACCTGGGGTGGCTGACAGACGAAGCGAAGCAGTGCTTTGAGGAGGGACGAATCGAGAGCGCCGTGGAAAGCCTGGGACTGCCCTCTTCCACCGAGTATCCTCCCGAGGCCCTGGCCCAGGCCGCCCTGTCTGACAAAAAGCGGGCGGGAGACAGCATCACCATCGTAGTGCCCAGCAAGATCGGTCGCTGTGAGTTGAAAACGATCCCCGTCTCGGAGCTGTGTTCCGTCATCGAAGCGGGGTGGGCGCTGGAATGAACATCCGCATCACTCCCGGCCCTCTGGAGGGGACCGTCACCCCGCCCCCCAGCAAGTCCATCGCCCACCGGGCCATCCTGGCCGCAGCGCTGACCAACGGGACCAGCACCATTCAAAATGTGGCCATCTCCCAGGATATCGAGGCCACCCTGCGCTGCATCACCGCTCTGGGCGGCGCGTGGGAGCGGGAGGGGGACACCCTGTACGTCAGTGGGGTCTGGCACCGGGAATGGGACCCCGCCGAGCTGCCTCACCTGGACTGCGGCGAGTCGGGCTCCACCCTCCGCTTTCTGATCCCCCTGGCGCTGACGCTGAACAACGGCGGCGTCTTTACCGGACGGGGCCGGCTGATGGAGCGGCCCCAGAAGCCCTACTTCGACATTTTTGACGAGAAGGGCATTTCCTACGAACAAAAGGACGGTGTCCTCACCATTCGGGGGGAGTGGAACGCCGGGGAGTACCGCCTGCCCGGCAACGTGTCCAGCCAGTTCGTCACCGGACTGCTCTGCGCTCTGCCCCTGCTGGACGGGGACAGCGAGATCGTCCTGACCTCCACACTGGAGAGCGCCGGGTATGTCATGATGACGGAGAATGTGCTGGAAAAGTTTGGTATTACCTCAGGGGAACAGGACACCGGCTGGGTCATTCCGGGCGGACAGGTCTACCAGCCCTGCGACCTTACCATTGAGGCCGACTGGTCCCAAGCCGCCTTCTGGTACGCAGCGGAGTTTCTGGGCAATTCGGTCGAGATATCAGGTATGCCGAAGTATTCATGCCAGGGCGACCGGAAATTCAGTTGGTTCTATCGCAGACTGGCCATGCCCCGAAACATGGGCTTTCCTGTTGCTGACTGCCCCGACCTGGTGCCGCCTTTGGCCGCTATGGCGGCTCTGCGGGATGGATACACCACCTATATGAGCAGCGCCGCCCGCCTGCGGCTGAAGGAGAGCGACCGGCTGGCCTCTGTGACCCAGGCCCTCAACGCCCTGGGGGCACAGGTGGAGGAGGGCCCGGACTTCCTGAAGATCTGGGGCCGGGATACTTTGGCGGGGGGCGTGACAGTGGACTGCTGCAACGACCACCGGATCGCCATGATGGCCGCCATTGCCGCCACCCGGTGCAGAGAGCCCATCACCCTCTTGGGGGCGGAGTGCGTTCAAAAATCCTACCCTGATTTCTGGGAGGAGTACAGACGGCTGGGAGGTATTTTCGATGTCCTCTGAGTTTGGAAAGATCTTAAAGGTGTCCGTCTTTGGACAGTCCCACGGGACGGCCATCGGCGTGGTGATGGACGGCCTGCCCGCCGGGGAGGAGATCGACCTGGAGGAGCTCCAGCGGTTCCTGGACCGGCGCAGGCCGGGGAAGAGTTCCCTGTCCACCGCACGGAAGGAGGGGGACGTGCCCGAGTTCCTCTCCGGGCTGGAGAACGGCCGCACCTGCGGCGCACCTCTGTGCGCCATGATCCGCAACAGCGACCAGCGGTCCGGCGACTACGCCGGGCTGGCCGACAAGCCCCGCCCCGGCCACGCCGATTACACCGCCTGGGTGAAGTGGAAGGGTCTGGCCGACATGCGGGGCGGAGGCCACTTTTCCGGCCGGCTCACCGCCCCCCTGTGTATCGCCGGGGGCATCGCCAAACAGATCCTGGCCCGCCGGGGGATCTATGTGGGGGCCCACCTGGACTCGGTGGGCACGGCCTGCGACGAACACTTCCCCCTGTGCCCCACAAGGGAGCTCTTCGAGGCTGTCGCCGCCAAGCCCTTCCCCGCCCTGAGCGACAACGACGGGGCCCGGATGCAGGACGCGATCTTGGCGGCGAAGGACGCCCTGGACAGCGTGGGAGGGGTCATCGAGTGCGCCGCCATCGGCGTCCCCGCCGGGCTGGGGGATCCCATGTTCGACGGGGTGGAGAACCGCCTGGCCGCCGCCCTCTTTGGCATCCCTGCCGTCAAGGGGGTGGAGTTCGGCGCGGGCTTCTCCGCCGCCGCCCGCCGAGGCTCGAAGAACAACGACTCCTTCACCATAGAAAACGGAACGATATCCGCCGGGAGCAATCACGCGGGCGGCATTTTGGGCGGCATCACCACCGGGATGCCCGTCACTCTTCGGGTGGCGGTAAAGCCCACACCGTCCATCGGACAGCCCCAGAAGACCGTCAGCCTGTCCGCCATGGAGGACACGGACCTGACCATCCACGGCCGCCACGATCCCTGCATCGCCCACCGGGCGGTGCCTGTGGTGGAGGCGGTGACGGCCACCGTACTGTTAGACTTACTATTGGAGGGAGATCATGGAACTTTCTGAGATCCGCACGAAGATTGACGCTGTCGATGACCAGCTCCTGGAGCTCTTCCTGGAGCGCATGGCCCTGAGCGAGGAGGTGGCCGCCTACAAAAACGAGCACCATCTGCCCATTTTGAACAAAGCCCGGGAGCGGGAGATCCTGGCCAAGGTGGCCCAGAGGGCGGGAGACAAGGAGCGGTATGCCTATCATCTGTATTCCACCCTCTTCGAGCTGGCCCGCTCCCGCCAGGCGGAGCTGATCTCCGCCCCCGCCAAGGTGGCCCGGCGGGTGGAGGCCGCCCTGGCCGCCGGCGGCGAGATCTTCCCCCAGACGGGGATGGTGGCCTGCCAGGGGGTGGAGGGGGCCAACTCCCAGGTGGCCTGCGACCGTCTCTTCCCCCGGGGGAACATCGTCTATGTGAAGAGCTTCGGGGCGGTGGTCTCCGCTGTGGAGTCCGGGCTGTGCAAGTTCGGCGTCCTGCCCATCGAGAACAGCTCCAACGGCTCGGTCCGGGCGGTGTACCAGCTCCTTCAGGAGCACGACCTGTCGGTGGTCCGGTCCGCCCGCCTGTGTATCCGCCACGAGCTGCTGGCCCTCCCCGGGACCAGGCTGGAAGACATCACCGAGATCTGGTCCCATGAGCAGGCCATCGGCCAGTGCTCCAGATTCCTGAATGGGCTCAAGGACGTGAAGGTGATCCCCTGCGCCAACACTGCGGCGGCGGCCAAGATGGTGGCCGAGAGGGGGGATCCCCATGCCGCCGCCATCTCCTCCCACCCCTGTGCCGCCCTCTACGGCCTGGAGCGCATCGATGGGGACATCCAGGACAGCGACAACAACTACACCCGCTTCATCTGCGTGACCAAGGAGCCGGTGATCTACGCCGGGGCCAACAAGATCAGCCTGATCATCGCCCTGGACAACAAGCCCGGCGCCCTGTATGAGGTGCTGTCCAAGCTGGCGGCGCTGGACATCGATATGACCAAGCTGGAGTCCTGCCCGGTGGCGGGGAGCGACTTCGAGTTCATCTTCTTCCTGGAGCTGGAGGCCAGCGTGAAGGACCCCAGCGTCCTGGCGATGCTGGAGGAGCTGGAGCGCTCCTGCGCCCAGTTCCAGTTCCTGGGCGGCTATGCGGAAGTGTGATCCATGGGGGAGAAGATCTATGGCCTTTTAGGCCGGAAGCTGGGGCACAGCTGGTCCGTCCCCATCCACCAGGCCCTGGGCTGTGAGGATTACCGCCTGATCGAGCTGGAGCCCGATCGGCTGGGGGACTTCCTCCGCCGGGAAGACATCGGGGGGCTGAACGTCACCATCCCCTACAAGCGGGAGGTGATGTCCTTCTGTGACGTCATCGACCCGGCGGCGGAGGCCATCGGCAGTGTGAACACCCTGGTCCGCCGGAGCGGGAAGCTGTACGGCTATAACACCGACATCGACGGCTTTTTGTATATGCTCCGCCGGGCGCGCATCTCTTTGACGGGGAAAAAGGTGCTGATCCTGGGCAGCGGGGGGGCGTCCCTCACCGCCCAGGCGGCCGCCCGGCGGGAGAGGGCCCGGGAGGCGGTGGTGGTGTCCCGGACGGGTCCGGACAGCTATGAAGACCTCCCCCGGCGCCACGCCGACGCGGAGGTGCTGATCAACACCACCCCAGTGGGCATGTGGCCCGACATGGACCGCCGGCCGGTGGACCTGTCCCTCCTGCCCGAGCTGGGAGCGGTGGCCGACGTGATCTACAACCCGGGCCGGACGAGCCTGTTGCTCCAGGCGGAGGAGCTGGATCGGGAGGACCCGGGCCGGCAGGCGGATATGAGCCGCGGCCTGCCGCTGGAGGCGGTCCGGCGGCGCATCCGCTGGACTGGCGGCCTGTCCATGCTGGTGGCCCAGGCGGTGCAGGCCGAGGAGCTGTTCTTTGACCGGTCCATCCTCGCCGATGAGACGGAGAGGATCGCCGCCCGGCTGTGGCGGGACCGGACCAACCTTGTCCTGGTGGGGATGCCCGGCTGCGGCAAGACCACCGTGGGCCAGGCGCTGGCGGAGCTGTCCGGCAGGCCCTTTGTGGACCTGGACGGGGAGATCGTCCGCCGGGCCGGGAAGCCCATCCCGGAGATCTTCGCCTCTCAGGGCGAGGGGGCCTTCCGAGAGCTGGAGGTCCAGATGCTGGCCGAGGTCTGCGCCCGGAACGGCCAGGTGATCGCCACCGGCGGCGGGGCGGTGCTCCGAGCGGAGAACCGGACCGCCCTGCGCCGCACGGGACGGGTATATTTCCTGCGCCGGGTCCTGGGCCAGCTGTCCAGAGAGGGCCGGCCCCTCTCCCAAAGCGGGGATCTGGAGGAGATGTATCGGGCGCGGCTGCCCCTGTATGAGGCGGCGGCGGACCGGTCTGTCCGAAACGACACGACGGCGGAGGAGACCGCCGCCAAGATCTGGAGGGATCTTTGTGGATATCCTGGTGATCAACGGCCCTAATTTGAATATGCTGGGCATCCGTCAGCCTGAGATCTACGGACACACCACCTATGATGGCCTGGTGTCCATGATCCAGGCCGAGGCGGAGGAGCTGGGCGTCCAGGTGAGCTTTTTCCAGTCCAACCACGAGGGGGCCCTGGTGGACGCCATCCAACAGGCGTACTTCGACAAGGTGGACGGGATCGTGATCAACCCGGGGGCCTACACCCACACCAGTGTGGCCCTGCTGGACGCGGTGAAGGCGGTGTCCATCCCCGCGGTGGAGGTCCACATCTCCGACCCGGACAGCCGGGAGGAGTTCCGGCATGTGTCCTACATCCGGGCGGCCTGCATCGCCACCGTCAAAGGCCGCGGCCTGGAGGGCTATCTGGAGGCCCTGCGGCTGCTGGCGGAGGGCTGACCCGCCCCTCCTTCCTCGAATCTTAATGGATCTTTCATCTTTTCTCTATGGTATTTTTCATCTGATATGCGTATGATGAGATACAGGAACAAGATGAGACTTCGATCTTTGAAAGGAGCGATCCTAATTATGGGAAGCAAACGGCTGTATCGGACGGAGGGCCCCTATAAGATGCTGTGCGGTGTGTGCGGCGGGCTGGCGGAGTATTTCGACATCGACCCCACCCTGGTGCGGGTGGGCTGGGTCATCGCCTTCTTCTGCGGCACCTTCGGCTTCTGGGCCTATCTGATCTGCGCCCTCATCATGCCCAAGAAGAGCGATATCTACCCAGGTTATTGAGCGATCTGTAGGGGGCGGCCTCTGCGCCGCCCCAAGCACACCGTTTTCTGCCCTGGACAGGCGGGCCGTCGAGGGCGTTGGCTCCTACAAGCGAGAAACAGGAGGTCTCACACATGATCACCGTTCGCCCCTCCGTCCCCGAAGATGTCCCCGCTCAGCGGGAGCTGTGGAAGCTGGCCTTTGGGGACAGCGACCAGTATATCGACAATTTCTACAGTACCTACTACCGCCCGGAGCGGGTGATCCTCCTGGAGGAGGACGGCGCGGTCCGGTCCATGACCGCCTGGTTCGACACCACCTTTGTGGTCCCAGGCCAGGGGGAGCACCGGACGGCCTACCTCTACGCTGTGGCCACCCGCCCCGACTGCCGGGGCCGGGGCCTGGCGGCGGCGCTGCTGGCCGGAGCGGATGAGTACTTCTGCTCCCTGAATATCCCCGCCGTCACCACCGTCCCGGCGGAGAAGAGCCTCCACGACTTTTTCGGCTCAAACGGGTTCCAGGAGTGCTTCCGGGTCCTGGGGACCTGCTACGGCTCCCATGAGCTGGAGAAGGCCCCCGTTCCGGCCCCCGACCTGCTCCGCCCCGCCTCCCCGGAGGAGTACGGCCGGGTGCGGGAAGCGCTGCTGAAGGACATCCCCCACATCGCCTACCCCCCCGACGCCCTGGCCTATCAGGCGGGGTGCTGTGCCCTGGGGGACGGCGGGCTGTTCATCGGGGACGCCTCCACGGGTCCCATGTGCCTGTGCGCCGAGCGGGCCAGTGGGGAGCTGGTGATCCTGAAGGAGTTTTTGTATCTGGGACGGCCTCCCCTCCCGGAGCTGGGCGGGATCTGGCAGAACATCGCGGCGCTCCTCCCCGCCCAGCGCTGGGACCTCCGCCAGCCCCGGCCAGCGGAGTTTTGCGTGGGGGTCAATGAGAAACTGGGGAGATTCGGGATGCTGAAATGGCTGGACCCGGCGCTGGAGAGCGCCTGGGACTGGGATACTGTCGGCTATCTGGGGCTGGCATTTGACTGAGCTCTTGCATATTGAACAAAAACGGCTGATCCTTTTTGTGGAAACAGCCGTTTTTTAGTGCTGAGACATGTCTGCTACAGTTTTTTTGTTGTGGTAACCTCCACAAAAAACGTGCTTTACAGATGACCGTTTTATGGTATGATATACATACCGGAGCAAAAACGGGGCCGCTCCTCCGCCAAAAATGAAGGAGCCCCGTCAAGATCCATCGGTCATATATCATAAGGAGGAATGCTGCTATGAATCAGTACATCGAGAGAGTCCTGAACGCCACCAAGGCCAAGAATGCCAACGAGCCCGAGTTCCTGCAGACCGTCGAGGAGGTCCTCTCCTCCCTGGAGCCCGTGATCGACGCCCATCCCGAGTATGAGAAGGTCGCTCTGCTGGAGCGCATGGTGGAGCCCGAGCGCCTGGTCGAGTTCCGCGTCACCTGGGAGGACGACAACCACAACTGGCAGGTCAACCGCGGCTACCGTGTGCAGTACAACGGCGCCCTGGGCCCCTACAAGGGCGGCATCCGCTTCGATCCCTCCGTCAACCTGTCCATCATCAAGTTCCTGGGCTTCGAGCAGGTGTTCAAGGACGCTATGACCGGCCTGCCCATCGGCGGCGCCAAGGGCGGCTCCGACTTCGATCCCCGCGGCAAGAGCGACGCTGAGGTCATGCGCTTCTGTCAGGCCTTCATCACCGAGCTGTACCGCCACATCGGTCAGGACATCGACTGCCCCGCCGGCGACCTGGGCTGCGGCGGCCGTGAGATCGGCTATATGTACGGCCAGTACCGCCGCATCGTGGGCGCCTCTGAGTTCGGCGCTCTGTCCGGCAAGGCCGTATGCACCGGCGGTTCCCTGATGCGTCCCGAGGCCACCGGCTACGGCGCTGTGTACTATCTGGTCGAGGCCCTGAAGCACGACGGCGAGGACATCAAGGGCAAGCGGATCGCCATGTCCGGCTACGGCAACGTGGGCTGGGGCATCATGAAGAAGGCCGCTGAGCTGGGCGCTAAGGTCACCTACTTCGCCGGCCCCGACGGCTATATCCACGATCCCGACGGCGTGGACACCGACGAGAAGCTGAACTACATCCTGGAGATGCGCGCCAAGGATCCTATGCACTGCGCCTCTTACGCCGAGAAGTTCGGCTGCGAGTTCGTCGCCGGCGAGAAGTGCTGGGGCGTGAAGGACGTGGACATCTATATGCCTGCCGCCACCCAGAACGACGTCAACATGGAGTGGGCTGAGAAGATCGCCGCCTCCGGTGTGAAGTACTACATCGAGGTCGCCAATATGCCCACCACCAACGACGCTCTGGAGTTCCTGAAGAAGCAGGGCCACATCGTGGTCGCTCCCTCCAAGGCCGTCAACGCCGGCGGCGTGTCCGTGTCCGAGTTGGAGATGGCTCAGAACGCTGAGCGTCTGTACTGGACCGCCGAAGAGGTGGATGAGAAGCTGAAGGGCATCATGAAGAACATCTACCACTCCTCCGTCGAGGTCGCTGAGCGCTATGGACTGGGCTATGACCTGGTGGCCGGCGCCAACATCGTGGGCTTCCAGAAGGTCGCTGACGCCATGATGGCGCAGGGCATCTTCTAAGAAGGGCTCTCTCAACATCTGAAAACAAGGCCCGCAGGATCCTCCTGGTCCTGCGGGCCTTGTCCTTTTGCCGAAAAGGAGCCGGAGCAAGCGTTATATCGCTCGCTCCGACGTGTCATGTGTTGATAAAAAAGATGCAGACGATCATCATGCACCAAAAGCCAACTCGAAGCCCAGCGCAGCGGGTTCGAGTTGGAAAGGAGGAGCAGAGGAGCGGAGCGCAGTTTTAAGGCGGCCCCAAAAGGGACCGCCTTGGAACGGAGTGGAGCGGATCTCGCTCCGACGTGGTGCGGGCAATGGGGGTCGAACCCATATGGATCTCTCCACAGGAACCTAAATCCTGCGCGTCTGCCAATTCCGCCATGCCCGCCTGTGTGGGGGATCGAGGCCGCTTTTGTTTGTCATTTGGACGTATCGATCCTGACCGGCAGGCTCTTATCATACAGGAAGAATCCATAAAAGTCAATCCATAAAAGCCGATCCGCAAAAGCCGATCCGCAGGAGCGGGCCCCGGCCGTAAAGATATCATGATATCCAAAGATCGCCGATCTGGTTGACAGGCTGGAGATTTTATCTTATAGTATATCATGCAGATGATATCGATCGTGAGGAGGACGACAGGATGAAACAATTTTTCGGCATGAGCCAGCGGGGGGATCTGGACGAGGCGCTGCAGGGCCTCTACCTCCCGCAGTTCATCATGCTATTATCCAATGACGACCAGTTCGAGGCCCATGTCGCGGCGCTGGAGAAGCGGTTCCCCGGGGTGCCCAGCATCGGGTGTATCGGGATGAGCTATCGGCTGGATGTGGTGGAGAAGGGGGTAGGGATCATCGCGTTCTCTGACGGGGTGACCGCTGCTGCCGATGTGCTGGAGCAGGTGTCCACTATGCCGGTGAAATACATAGACCGTCTGGAGCGGGACATGAGGACGGTGGGCGGCTCCGACCGGGACACGGTGTGCATCGATCTCTGCTCCGGCAACGATGCCTGTGTGCTCACCACAATCTACACCGCCCTGCGCAAGCGGGGGATCTCTCTGGTAGGGGGGACCGGGGACCAGGGCCGGGTGTCCGCCAACGGGCGGGTGTATCGGGACGCGGTGGCCTACGGCCTCGTGCGCAACCTGAACGGCCGGGTGAAGACCTATAAGGAGAACATCTACCACCAGCTGGGGGACTACCGATTTGTGGCCTCCAACACCGACCGGGCCAACTATATCCTGGGGGCGCTGAACGGCAAGAGCGCCAAGCAGGTCTATAAAGATATCCTCCATGTGACGGACGAGGAGATCCTCACCCGGACCTTCCAGAACCCCTTCGGCAAGCTCAATGGCGACGACACATGCATCATCTCTATCAAAGAGGTCAACGGCAATGCCCTGGCCTGTTTCCGCCAGGTGAACGACTCGGACGTGCTCATCCTCCTGGAACTGGGGGACTACCGGGCCATCGTGCGGGACACGATCCAGCAGATCTGCCGGGATTTCCCCCGCCGGTCGGCCATCTTCTCTGTGAACTGTCTGTTCCGCTATAAGCTCTTCTCCGAGCAGGGGTACATGCAGAGCTACCTGCGGGACATGGCTGCGCTGGGGGACCATGCCGGTCTCGTGGGATATGGGGAGCACTATAACGACCGTTTCGTCAACCAGTCCATGACCTGTGTGGTCTTTGAGTAAAGGGGAGGACAGCCATGTTGTTTCGCAAAAAAGACCGGCAGCCGGCCCGGGCCCGGGAGGAGAAGAGCCTCTACCCCGTGCTGCATGTGGCGGACAGTTTGAAAGAGTATCAGCAGGAGCTGGTCAAGAAGGAGGTGGCCTCCCTCTGGGAGCTGAGCCAGGTGGGCGCCTCCTTTGGGAGCGTGCTGCAGGAAGGGGACCACTTCCAGATGAAGCTCCAGGACCTGGGGGCGTCCTTCTCCAACATCAATGAGACGGCGGAGCAGTTCAGTCAGGTGCGCGAGGAGATCGCCCAGGCGGTGTCGGCCGCCCGGGGCCAGATGGAGGAGCTGGGCCAGACCTCTGTGCAGGTGCAGCGGACCTACGACACGATGGCGGAGACCTTCGCACAGCTGGAGGAGGCGATCAGAGGGATCCAGCGCTCCATGGGCAAGATTGTGTCTATCGCGGAGCAGACCAATATCTTGGCGATCAATGCCTCGATCGAAGCGGCCAGGGCCGGCCAGGAGGGCCGGGGCTTCGCTGTGGTGGCCGCTCAGGTCAAGAAACTGGCGGAGGAGATCAAGGACCTGGCAGGCGAGGTGGACAACGGTGTGAACGATGTGGAGCTCCGCGCAGGGGAGCTGAGCCAGAGCATCTCCGTATCCCAGCAGACCCTGGAGCAGAACACCGGGATCGTTGGGCAGACCGAAGGGAGCTTCGAGCAGATCACTGCGGCGGCGGAGAATGCCGTGGTGGTGCAGAGCGAGATCGCCGATGTGATCGGGTCGTCCCAGCGGGAGCTGGAGGGACTGCGCCAGTTCTTCGACCGTATCAAGAATCAGTATCAGGCGGTGGTCAAGCATATCGACTCCGCCAGCCGGCTGGGCACCACGAAGAGCGCCATGTTCGAGGACATGGACAACATGATCTCCCAGCTCCCGCCCATCGTCAAGGACCTGGAGAGCGGGCGCTGAGGGGACTGGGACCGAGAGCATAGGCGCGCCCTGGACATCTGTCCAGGGCGCGTGTCCGTCTGCTGCGTTTCAAAAACGAAGGGACAGCCGTCAGGCTGTCCCTTTTCTGGAGCGAGTGACGAGGCTCGAACTCGCTACCTCCACCTTGGCAAGGTGGCGCTCTACCAGATGAGCTACACTCGCAACAACAGTGGCTATTATAGCCCCTGCCGGCGAAAAAGTCAACCCCCTATTTTCAGTTTCCCGGGAAATTTTTTTATGCCGCCGGCCGGGACAGGATCCCGCCCAACGGGCCCTGGTGGACGGGCCGCAGGCCCTCGACGCCGCAGAAGTCTGCCGGGCGCAGGAGCGCGGGGGGCTTGGGCAGGGCCACGGCGCCGCAGTCCTCCAGCAGCTCGGCCACGAACTGGGAACAAAAGTAGTGACAGCTGCGCTGGAGAGGGAGATCGAGCCAGCAGGCGAGGGCCCCCAGGAGGCTGTAGTGATAGGTCTGCCGCTGGGCATACATGGTCTGGAGCTGGCGGCGCAGACGGAGATAGGTCTTCTCGTCCACGGTCAGCTCATACAGGCAGCAGGGCACTGCCTGGCGGTGTGGGGCGATCCGCTCCTCCACCAGGCCGGCAGGCAGGGCGAGATGCCGGTATTTCCGGGCGAAGCTGTAGAAGGGCCCGTCGGGACCGTCCAGGCCGATCGAGGCGTGGGTGTAGCTGTCTCGGGTGATAAGGTGGATCAGCCGGGAGAAGCAGGTCCCAGAACGGGTGAGCAGGATATGGATCGTTGGTCCGGACATAGGGCGCGCCCCCTTTCAGATTTGGCCGGCGGACAGCCCGCCTGGAGAAAACGACCGGTCGTTTTGAGATCGGTCCGGCCACTGCTATGATATTAGCATACAGATCTTAAGATCACCGGAAGGAAAGATCAAGTTCTGATGAAGATAGATCTAAAAAATCGTAAACTTAAAAAAATAGTGGTTGACAAACAGAAGGGGAGCATGTATACTGTGACCTGTAAACGGTTTACGATCTGGATCTGGAAAGGATGTATCCCTCTATGGAGACAAAAACAAGGAGCAATGTGTATCCCCTGGCCATGACCGCCATGATGGCGGCAGTGATCGCGGCAGTCAGTCCCTTCGCCATCCCGATCGGACCGATCTCCCTGTCCCTGTGTACGCTGGTGTTGTACATGGTCCCCTATATCCTGGGCTGGCAGCGGGGCGCTGTGGCAACGCTGGTCTTCATCCTGCTCGGCACGGTGGGGGCGCCTGTGTTCACTGGCTTCCAGGGCGGCATGGGCAAGGTGCTGGGCCCCACTGGGGGCTATATCGCGGGGTATCTCCCTCTGGTCATCATCACCGGCCTGGCGATCAAGGCATTCCCAAAGAATCGGGTGATCCAGCTCTTGGGCATGGCCGCCGCCACTGCCGTGCTGTACATCTTGGGCACCATCTGGTATATGTTCCAGTCCGGGAATCCCCTGGATGTGGCGCTGAAGTGGTGCGTGATCCCCTTCATCCCCGGCGATCTGATCAAGATGTTCATTGCCACCGCGTTGGGCCCCCTCCTGGGGGATCGGCTGGTGAAGGCAGGCATCCATCCGGAGCGCTGAGCTCTCTTCCCCTCTCCCCGCCGTCTCGGAGCGATCTCTGAGGCGGCGGGATCTTTTCTTGCTTTCTGGAGGAACGCGTCATATAATATAGTCAGCACACTTGAAGATCGGTAAGACCGATCTTCGGCCAGCGGCAGAGCCGCTGGCGGGCAAAGCTTGTGCGCTGACTATGAAGTCTGGCGCAGGCCGCTTTTCGGCCACGCCAACTATAACAAGTGAAAAAAATCTTTTGGAGCGCGGGATAAAATGCTCCCTTCGTGCGTTCCTGATATGACAGGAGAAATGGACTATGCTGGCTCTGCTGGGAGTTCAGACAACAGAAGAGGAAGCGGACCGCCGGGCCCTGGAACTGGAGAGGCTCCTGCTCCAGGTGGGGCAGGGGGACCGGGAGGCATTCGCCAGGCTGTACAGCCTGGCCCGGGGGGCGGTGTATGCCCTGGCCCTCTCCCTCCTCCAAGACGCCCATGAGGCCCAGGACACCGCCCAGGACACCTTCGTCAAGGTGTGGGAGAGCGCCTCGTCATACCGCCCCCAGGGCTCGCCCATGGCCTGGATACTCACCATCGCCCGGAATCTGGCCCGGTCCCGCCTGCGCCGGGGTGGGCGGCAGGTGGGCCTGGACGACGAGGAGTGGAACGCCATCCCCGCTGACCTGCCTGCCGTCTCCCCGGAGGACAGGCAGGTCCTCCAGGAGGCCCTGGCCAGGCTGGGGGAGGAGGAGCGGAGGATCGTCCTGCTCCACGCCGTCACCGGCCTGAAGCACCGGGAGATCGCCCAGCTGCTGGAGCTGCCGTTGTCCACCGTCCTGTCCAAATACCACCGTGGGCTGAAAAAGCTGAGAGCCCTGATGAAAGGAGAGAGAGACCGATGACCGACCGGGAACTGGAACAGAGACTGGCAGGCGCCATCGCCCGCACCGCCCCCGACGACTTGGACGCGATCCTCTCCCGCTGCGGTGGACGAAACGGGAGCGTGATGGAAATGAAAGAGCTGAGATCGGGACAGGATATCATCGATGTGGAAGTCAGAGAAGTAGAGCCCAGAAAGAAGCTGCGCCCCTGGCTGGCCGCCGCCTGCGCGGCGCTGGTGCTGCTGGGGGCCGGGGGCGGCGGACTGGTATATCATCAGAGCTACGCTGTGGCCTCGGTGGTGTCCCTGGACGTCAACCCCAGTATCGAGCTGAGAGTGAACCGGAACGAGAAGGTGCTCTCCTGCACCGCCCTGAATGAGGAAGCCGCGGCCGTCCTCTTCGACATGGGCGGCGGGGACGATCTGAAGGGCACCAAGCTGGATGTGGCGGTGAACGCCATCGTGGGGGCCCTGGTGCGGGAGGGCTATATGGACAGCATCTCCTCCGCCATCCTCATCTCGGTGGAGGACAAGGACCAGGCCCGGGCCGCCCGGCTCCAGGCGGAGCTGGTGGCCTCGGTGGACGGGGTCCTCCAGGCCCAGGCCCCGGGGACCGACGTGCTGAGCCAGGTCGTGGACCAGGGTACGCTTCGTGTGGAGTATGGAAGCGTAAGCAATATCTCCTCGGGCAAAGCCGCTCTGGTCAACAAGGTGCTGGCCGTGAACGGCGCCGGGGATGAGGCCTTCGACAAGCTGGCCGCCCTCTCCGTGGAGGAGCTGAGCGACCTGCTCAAGGCGGGGGAGAAGCGCATCCCCATCGGCAAGCCCGCCGCCGCCTTGGCCGCTGAAACGTATGCCGGTACGCTGGCTCTGGACTCGGTGACCACCGACGTGGACCCAGAGCTGGACGACTATCCCCCCCACTACGAGGTGGAGCTGAAGACCGCCTGGGGCGAGTTCGAATATATCGTGGACGCCTTTACCGGCGAGGTGCTCAGCGGGCCCCAAGATGTGCTGAACATCCGTGCCGACACACCCGTTGCCCCAGATCTGGCCCCGACGACCCCTGATACCACTCCGTCTACAGAGATCGATGTTTGGCGGGATCCCGGAAATGCTGATGTGATCGGTGGTGCGGTGACCGATCAGGAGACCGCAAAAAAAGCCGCCCTGGACCACGCAGGTCTCACGGAGAGCCAGGTCACCGATTGGAAGATCGAGCGGGACTGGGACGATGGCCGGCTGGAGTATGAGATCGAGTTCTGGTGCGGCACCACCGAGTACGACTACACCATCGACGGCCATTCCTGCGCGGTCCTCAAACATGAGGTGGACCACCACCAGGAGCATGATGCCCCCCACCACGGCGGGACGGGCGCTGGTACGGCCGCGCCCTCCGGCGATATCGGCGCCGCGGCCGCCAAGGCCGCCGCCCTGGCCCACGCCGGCGTGACCGAGAGCCAGACCACCAAGATGAAGGTAGAGCAGGATCGGGACGACGGCCGGCTGGAGTATGAAGTGGAGTTCGATGTGGGCCGGACCGAGTATGAGTACACCATCGACGGCGTCACCGGAGCCATCCTGGAGTATGAGCAGGACACCGACTGAGCATAGAAAAAGAGCGCCGTCCGGCGCTCTTTTTCATGGTCCTTCGTCCTTTGGCTGCTGCATCCTATCTCCCCGCATCTCCTCTATCTCCGCCTGGATCTGGTCATAGACCTCCTTGGATTGGTACAGCTGGATGGACAGGATCTTCTGATCTGAGTCCCATGGGGAGAGAGCGCCCATGCTGACCGTGAGGTATCTGCCCCTCAGGGCGCCCTGCCAGGAGACGGTCCCGCCCTCCTCCGCCTCCGGAGGGACGCAGGTCCAGCAGATCTCGTCCTCATCCTGGAAGCCCCCATAGAGCCGCGCCGCCAGTCTGAGCACCTTCTGCCAGTCCTCCGGATCCCTGTCCCCGCGCCAGCGGGAATGGATCTGGAGCCTGGGGCCAGATCCGTCGGACTGGCAGCTGTTGATCGTGATCTGGGAACCATCCTCGCCCTCTGTGGGCCGCAGGGAATATATGGTCTGCTCCACCCCCTCGCCGGAGGAGGTCCGCGCCTCCTCAATCTCCCAAGACAGGGCCGATTCCTTTAGAGCGGCGGAGACCGTCTCCTCGGACAGGGGATAGTCGGGCTGGGGCATCGGACCGCCCTGACAGGCGCTCAGGAGGGCGCACACCGCCAGGATCGGTCCGGCCAGCAGTCTCTTCGCGGCATGGCGCATCTGTGTCATCTTGGCTTTCCTTTATACTCGTCTGGGACCATAGTCCAGGTATTCTTATCGCAGTGCCGATCTATACCATCATATCTGTCATATCAAAAATGGCCCATTGGATCCACCCATTTCTTTTCTGATCTAATTCATTATACCACTAAATCAAATTAATGTCAACAAAGTCTTAAGTCCATAAATATTCAAAAAAGAGCGCCAAACGGCGCTCTTTTCTTATGCCTTTTCGGGCATGGAGGTGGGATCGTCCACCACCCGCTTCCCGGCCAGGTCCACCCGGCTGTAGTAGATCAGGGTGAGGATGCTGCATACCAGCCAGCCGGCGGGGTAGCCCATAGCGATGGGCAGGATGGTGTTGGAGATATAGTTGGCCATGAGATAGAGATAGACCTGGCGGAAGGCCACGAAGGAGATCAGCATGATATAGGTGGGGGCCTGGCTGATCCCCGCGCCCCGGAGGGAGCCGGAGTAGATCTGGTTGACGCAGATCAGCACATAGCAGGGGCACATATGCCGCAGGAAGAGGGTGCCGTACCGCACGACTTCCGGCTCGCTGTTGAAAAAGGCCACCAGCCAGGGGGCGCCGAGGACAGCTACGGCAGACAGGACCACCGTGATGACCACGGACAGGAGGAACGCGGCCCGTGTGCCCTGTTTGGCCCGGTCCACCTGTCCGGTGCCAAGGTTCTGGCCCACGAAGGTGGTGGCAGCCAAGCCTAAAGACTGGACCGGGAGGATCATGAACTGGTCCAGCTTGCTGTAGGTGGTCCAGCCAGACATGCAGTCCAGGCCGAAGAAGTTGATGTAGGACTGGACGAAGACGTTGGAGAAGGAGGTGATCGCCATCTGGAGGGCGGAGGGGATGCCGATCCGCACGATCTGCCGCAGGATGCGGGGGGATATCCGCAGCTCCCTCCAGTGGAGCTGGATGCAGGATTCGCTCCGGGCCAGCACGGCCAGGATCAGCACCGCCGACACCCCCTGGGACAGGATGGTGGCGTAAGCCACCCCCTCCACCCCCATGCCGAAGCCGATGACGAAGAGGAGGTCCAGGGCGATGTTCAGCAGGGCGGACACCACCAGGAAGTAGAAGGGGCGTTTGGAGTCCCCCACGGCCCGGAGGATCCCGGAGCCCATGTTGTACAGCATCAGGCCCAGGACGCCGGCATAGTAGATGGTGAGATAGGTGGTGGCCTCCGGGACGGCTTTGGGGTCGGTCTTCATCAGGTCGAGCATCAGGGGGATGATCCCGATCCCCACCACCGACAGCACCGCTCCCAGCACCAGGGTCATGACCAGGGAGGTGTGGACCGTCTTGCGGACCTGGTCGTATTTCTTGGCCCCGTAGTACTGGGAGATCACCACTCCCGCGCCGCTGGCCAGTCCCATGAAGAAGCCGATGAGCATGATGATCACCGGGGTCACGGTGCCCACGGCGGAATACGCCTCATTGCTGACGTATTTGCCCACTACCCACAGATCCACGGTGTTGTACAGCTGCTGGAACAGGTTGCCCAGCAGGAGAGGGACAGCGAATCGGACCAGATGGCGGGCCACGTTGCCTTCCGTCATGTCCACCGGGCGGCTGGCGCCCTTTTTCAGTGCGGACAAGTCGATCGACCTCCTAACGTCTTATTTGCAGGGCTGCGCTCTGGGGCATGTCAGTCTCCCCAGCGCAAGCCGGATAGATACCGCCGGGCCAGGTCGAAGGCGTGGCTGGCGGTCTGGGTGCGCAGCCGCTCCCGCATGGGGCGGGCGCCAAGCGCCAGGGCCCGGACGTGGGCGCCCTCCGGGGTGGCGATGGCCACGAACATAGTGCCCACCTCGTTGCCCCAGCTGTCCTTGTCGGGGCCGGCCACGCCGGTGGAGGACAGAGCGATGTCGCAGCCCAGCACCTGGCGGGCCCCCTCGGCCATGGCCTGGGCCACCGGGGCGGAGACGGCCCCGTACTGAGCCAGCAGATGGCCGGGGACGCGCAGGACACCCTCTTTGATCTCGTCGGTATAGGACACGATGCCCCCCTTGAAGGCGGCGGAGGCCCCGGGGATATCGGTGAGCCGTTTGGCCATCAGCCCGCCGGTGCAGCTCTCCGCCGTACCGATGGTCAGCCCCCTGTCCTTCAGGGCCTGGACGACCACATGCTCCAGCGAGGGCACGTCCACCCCATAGACCTTGTCCCCGAAGAGCGCTTTCACCTGGGCCACGGTGGGCTGGAGGAGGGCCTGGGCCTCCTCATCGGTGGCCGCCTTGGCGGTGACCCGAAGCTCACATTCCCCCTCCTTGGCGTAGGGGGCCAGGGTGGGATTGTGCATAGCGTTCATCTGCTCTCTGAGCTGGGCCTCCATGGCCGACTCTCCGATCCCGAAGAGCTTGAGGGTGTGGGAGGCGATGATCCCCTCGGACAGGGACAGCAAGTAGGGCCTGGCCCGGTATCGGAACATGGGGCGGCACTCGCTGGGGGGGCCGGGGAGCATGATCACATGGACCCCCTCCGCCTCGAAGGCGCAGCCGGGAGCGGTGCCCCAGTCGTTGGCCAAGACGGAGCACCCCTCGGGGAGCATGGCCTGCTGAAGGTTGTTGTCCGTCATGGTCCGGCCGGTGCGCTGGAAATAGGAGCGGATCCGCTCCGCAGAGCCCTCGTCGAAGATCAGTTTCTTGCCAAAAGCTTCCGCCAGGACGTTCTTGGTCAGGTCGTCGCAGGTGGGGCCCAGCCCGCCGGTGGTGATGATGATGTCCGCCCGCTGCTTGGCGATGGCCACTGCGTCCCGGGCCCGCTGGGGGTTGTCCCCCACCACGGTGTGCCAGAAGACGTTCAGGCCCAGCTCGCTCAGGCCCTGGGAGAGCATCTGGGCGTCGGTATTGGCGATGTTGCCCAACAGCAGCTCGGTGCCTACCGATAAAAGCTCGACAGTGTGAGACATGGGAAAGACCTCCTGATCGATGGTGCGGCCGTCGGGTGCGGCCTTTTGGGGCATTATACCATATAACTGCGAAAAGAGGTAGGTGTTTTCCCGGGACCGGCCCATGATTTTGTATAATTTTCCTGCTGGACGGGTGGATATGGAGGAAGGACCGGGGCGGAGGCGGGCGCTGCGCCTCATTTGGACCGGTCTGCTTCGGCACTTTGCCGAAAAAAAGCGATAAAACTGCGGACAAATCTGGAAAATGTCCAAAAAATAGGGTCAACCATGGTTATTTCAATACATTTGTGAAGGTTTTGCAATTTTTCGACCAAATTACAGTTGAAATTTTTCCAGCTTTGGACTACAATAAGAGCCGCAAGAGCGAGGAGGGGCCCAAGTGCTGAACATCGTATTGGTCGAACCGGAGATCCCGCAGAACACCGGCAATATCGCCCGGACCTGCGCCGCCACCCGCAGCCGCCTCCAC
Organism: bacterium 1xD42-67; assembly: GCA_003612335.1. GTDB lineage: Bacteria > Bacillota > Clostridia > Oscillospirales > Oscillospiraceae > Lawsonibacter. Next base: position 2,673 of record RAYO01000015.1, on the reverse strand, counting down.
CTGGTCAAGCCTCTGGGCTTCGACATCAGCGACCGGGCGGTGCGCCGGGCAGGGCTGGACTACTGGCCCATGGTGGATCTCCAGGTATATGACAGCCTGGACCATTTCTTCGCCGTCCATCCCGAGCCCGACCTGTGGCTGGCCACCACCAAGGCGCCCAGGGACTATGCTCAGGCCCAGTTCCGAGAGGACTGCTGGCTCATGTTCGGCAAGGAGACCGCCGGACTGCCCGAGGACCTGCGTCTGCGCTGGTCCCACCGGTGCATCCGGATCCCCATGCGGCCCGATGCCCGGAGCCTGAACCTGGCCAACTCGGTAGCTGTACTGACCTATGAGGCCCTGCGGCAGCAGGGCTTCCCCGGTCTGTCCGGGGAGGGCGGGATGGCAGGATGACCCCCTTGTTTTGTCACCTTTTATCAAAAGAAAGGAGTCAGGAAAATGAACTATAACAAGAAGACGGTCAAGGATGTGGACGTCAAGGGCAAGAAGGTCCTGCTGCGCTGCGACTTCAATGTGCCCATGGCCAAGGACGGCAGCGGCGTGATCACCGACGATAAGCGTATCCGGGCCGCCCTGCCCACCATCCAGTACCTGCTGGACCAGGGCGCGGCGGTGATCGCCTGCTCCCACATGGGCAAGCCGGTGGCCACCTTCGAGTCCTACAAGAAGAAGCAGCTGGAGAAGGGCAAGGACGAGGCCTCCATCACCGAAGAGAAGTGGAAGAAGTCTCTGGCCGAGCTGCGCATGGAGCCGGTGGCCGCCCGCCTCAGCGAGCTGCTGGGCAAGCCGGTGATCCTGGCCGACGATGTGGTGGGCCCTGACGCCCAGGCCAAGGCCGCCGCCCTGGAGCCCGGCCAGATCCTCCTGCTCCAGAACACCCGCTTCGAGAAGGGCGAGACCAAGAACGACCCCGCCCTGGCCAAAGCCATGGCCTCCATGGCCGAGGTATATGTGTCCGATGCCTTCGGCGCCGTCCACCGCGCCCACGCCTCCACCGCCGGCGTGGCCGACCATCTCCCCGCCGTCTCCGGCTTCCTGATCCAGAAGGAACTGGACTTCATCGGCGGCGCCCTGGCCGACCCCAAGCGGCCCCTGGTGGCCATTTTGGGCGGGTCTAAGGTGTCCTCTAAGATCGGTGTGATCAACAACCTGCTGGAGATCGCCGACACCATCATCATCGGCGGCGGCATGGCCTACACCTTCTCCGCCGCCCAGGGCGGCAAGGTGGGGGACAGCCTGCTGGAGGCCGACTGGAAGGACTACTCCCTGGAGATGATCCAGAAGGCCAAGGACAAGGGGGTCGAGCTCCTCCTGCCTGTGGACACCGTCATCGCCGACAAGTTCGCCCCCGACGCCGACTCCAAGGTGGTGGCCGCCGGCGAGATCCCCGACGGCTGGCAGGGCCTGGACATCGGCCCCGAGACCGTCAAGCTGTACTGTGAGGCTGTGGCCGACGCGGGCACCGTGATCTGGAACGGCCCCATGGGGGTGTTCGAGTTCGAGAAGTTCGCCGCCGGGACCAAGGCGGTGGCCGAGGCCCTCAGCAAGACCAGCGCCATCACGATCATCGGCGGCGGCGACTCCGCTGCGGCCGTGCAGCAGCTGGGCTACGCCGACAAGATGACCCACATCTCCACCGGCGGCGGCGCCTCCCTGGAGTTCATGGAGGGCAAGGAGCTGCCCGGCGTCGCTTGCCTGCTGGACGCCTGATACGAGCAAAAGAGTTAGAAATATTCTGCTGGCTGTTGCAGGCATCCTTCTTGTTTTGATGATCATCAGCTTTGCAGCATAAGCAAACAATATACGATAGGAGAGATCTGCTATGAATCGCCGCTACCGTAAGACCATCATCGCCGGCAACTGGAAGATGAACAACACCCTGTCCCAGACCAAGGCTTTCGCAGAGGAGATCAAGCCCATCATGCCCAAGGGCAAGTGGTGCAGCGTGGTGCTGTGCGTCCCTGCCACCAACATCCAGGCCGCTGTCCGCCTGTTCAAGGACTGCCATATCGCCATCGGCGCCGAGACCTGCCACGAGCTGGACCACGGCGCTTACACCGGCGAGATCACCGCCGCCATGATCAAGGAGGCGGGGGCCAAGTATGTGATCATCGGCCACTCCGAGCGCCGCCAGTATTACAACGAGACCGATTTCACCGTCAACAAGAAGGTCCATGCCGCCCTGGCCGCTGGGCTGATCCCCATCATCTGCGTGGGCGAGAGCCTGGAGGAACGGGAGCTGGGCGTCACCATGGAGCTGATCGCCTATCAGGTGAAGTGTGCCCTGGCCAATGTGGCGCCCGAGGACGCCCGCCATGTGGTGATCGCCTATGAGCCCCTGTGGGCCATCGGCACCGGCAAGACCGCCACTGCGGAGCAGGCCGGCGAGGTCTGCCAGGCCATCCGCACCGTGATCCGCAAGCAGTACGGCGCCCATGTGGCCCGGTCCGTCACCATCCAGTACGGCGGCTCTATGAACGCCAAGAACGCCCAGGAGCTACTGGCCCAGCCCGACGTGGACGGCGGCCTGATCGGCGGCGCGGCCCTGAAGCCCGCCGACTTCGTGCAGATCATCAACGCGGCCAACCAGGAATAAGAAGCGCGGAGCCGTCGTGAGCAGCGCGGGTGGACCGGCGGGAGGGGCACGGACCAAGGAGGGCCGGTGGCCCGGAT
>RAYO01000102.1 GCA_003612335.1 bacterium 1xD42-67 | reverse complement strand
TGTGATACTTACAGTTCCACCGTGTATGCGCCAAGCTGTCTGTTTCCTTTTTTCTTGTGCACGGATATCCCTCCTTCGATACTTTCCAATGTGGTCGGCAAACCATCTCCTATCGTATCGTTGAAGGTTTATCATTTCTACTCATAGGCATAGCCTTTTTGGGACCACGGGCATAGCCCGTGGTTTTCATATCCACAATAAGCCTGCGGCCCTTGGGATACAAGGGCCGCAGGTCTTTTTCCATGGCGGGAAGGGTCTTCAGCCGCTCACCAGGACCGCCATATGGGCCAAGGTGGAGCTCTCATGACGGAACAGGTCGTCGCGGAACGCCTCCTGACGCTGGCGGTTGTGGATCAGCCTCCGGCTGATCAGGACCAGCTCGTCGAACAGCTCTGTCTTGCAGTCCTCTATCCCCTCCCGGCAGCTCATAACGGTCAGGAAACGGTAAGCAGAATACAGGCTGCAGAAGTTCACGTAGCTCCTCCACAGGGCCTCCCGAGATCTGAGATCCGGCATCCGCATGTGGAAGAACACGGTCACCATCAGATTCTCGAAGAAATGATCCCTGCCCTTGAACTCCTGCTCAGACCGCGCCCGGGCGGCCAGATAGGGACCTGGCTGGATGCTCCCCCGGCCCACAACGTATCCGGGCAGGCCCAGAGCGGTACAGATCTCCTTCTGGACCCGGGAGAACTGGTCCGCGTCCCGGGAGAGGAGGACGGTGTTCACATTGTGGACCAGGAACATGGGCAGCAGCTCTTCCTTGACGACCCCGGCGGTGTCGCCGTTCGCCATGGCCCGGGCCCGGGCCAGCCAGCCGGGGACATCCGTCTCCCCGGCTGACAGAGGCTCGAGGACCATGCCCAGCAGCACGATCCGCTCCGGCAGGGGACGGCGGCGGTCCTGGAGGATGTCGATGCACAGCTCCCGGATGTCCTGGAAGTGGGCCCACAGAGATTCACCGTCCTCCTCATAGCTGAAGGTCTCCCACTCCTCCTGCTCCAGGGGGTCGGAGCGGAACTCCACCCCCTCCTCCAGGTCCCACAGCAGAGCCAGGACGCCCTCACAGGCCGGGGTCATGGTCCGCTCCAGATACCCGGAGGGCATAGGCGCCTCCACTCGAGGGAAAGTCCGGCAGACGAAGGGCAGGACCTTCTCCCCTTTCTCCAGCTGAAGGCCGCACTTGCCCTCCCGCAGGAGGGGGCAGTCCCCGTTCTGGAGGACGAACTCCCCATAGCGGTACCGTTCGTCCACATCCTGGCGGACCCGGCGCAGGCAGTGGGCCAGACCGGTGTTCAGCGCCTTCGTCCCCTTCTGTTTCCGGATGGTCATGTAGTCCTTTTTGCCGAAGGTGATATGCCAGCCGCCTCTGCAGCAGTTGAGGCGGCAGCCCCCCATCAGGCAGTGGAAATCGTCATAATACGCAGGGCGCAGGTCTTTTTGGGTCATCACAGCATGGAAGCTCTTGGACATAGTTTTTCCGCCTTTCTCATTGGGTCGATATCGGGCCCATTATACCACAGGAAAGAGGAAAAAGCAAATAGAAGGGGGCGGGCTGAAGCCCGCCCCCTTATCACGTTGGGGAAGATCAGTCTCAGGATGCTCAGCCCAGCAGCTGGAGCACGCCCTGAGGCACCTGGTTGGCCTGGGCCAGCATGGCCTGGGCGGACTGGACCAG
>RAYO01000101.1 GCA_003612335.1 bacterium 1xD42-67 | reverse complement strand
GACGACGTCGGTGATGTGGCTGGCGGAGAGGCCGAACTGCTGGAGGAGGGCGGCGGCGGGCCCGGAGTGGCCGAACTCGTCGTTGACGCCGATCCGCCGCACCGGGACGGGACACCTCTCGCTGACCAGGGAGCACACTGCCTCCCCCAGTCCGCCGATGACCGAGTGCTCCTCGCAGGTCACGATCCTCCCGCACTCCTCAGCGGCCTTCAGCACCAGCTCCTCGTCCAGGGGCTTGATGGTGCACAGGTCGATCACCCGGGCGGAGATCCCGGCCTCGGCCAGGGCCTTGCCCGCCTCGATGGCCTCGTTGACCATCAGGCCGGTGGCGACGATCGCCACGTCCTTCCCCTCCCGGAGGACCTCCCCCTTGCCGATCTGGAACTGGAAGGTCGCCTCGTCGTGGATGACGGGGACCGCCAGACGGCCGAAGCGCAGGTAGACCGGCCCCTTATGCTCATAGGCCGCTCTCACCGCGGCCCGGGCCTCCACGTCGTCGGCAGGCGACATGACCACCATCCCGGGGATGGACCGCATCAGGGCGAAGTCCTCGCAGCACTGGTGGCTCGCGCCGTCCTCTCCCACCGAGATGCCCCCGTGGGTGGCCCCGATCTTCACGTTCAGGTGCGGGTAGCCGATGGAGTTGCGCACCTGCTCGAAGGCGCGGCCCGCCGCGAACATGGCGAAGCTGGAGGCGAAGGGCACCAGACCCATGGCGGCGGCGCCTGCCGCCACGCCGATCATGTTCCCCTCGGCGATCCCGCAGTTGAAGTGCCGCTCCGGGAACGCCTTCTTGAAGGTCCCCGTCTTGGTCGCACCTGCCAGGTCCGCGTCGAACACGATCAGGTCGTCGTGCTCCGCGCCCAGCTCGGCCAGCGCCGCGCCGTAGCTGTCTCGGGTCGCGATCTTTTTCACTTCCATCTCACATCGCCTCCACTTCTGCCAGCTGAGCCTTCAGCTCGCGCATAGCGGTCTCATGCTCCTCGTCGTTGGGCGCCTTGCCGTGCCAGCCAGCCTGGCCCTCCATATAGCTGACCCCCTTGCCCTTGACGGTCTTCATCACGATGGCGGTGGGGGCCCCCTTGGTAGCCCTGGCCTTCTCGAAGGCCGCCTCGATCTGGTCGAAGTCGTGGCCGTCGATCTCCACCACCTCGGCCCCGAAGGCCCGCAGCTTCTCCGGGATGGGGTAGGGGCTCATCACCTGGTCCACAGGCCCGTCGATCTGGAGGCCGTTGTTGTCGATGATGACGCAGAAGTTGTCCAGATCGTAGTGGCAGGCGAACATCATCGCCTCCCACACCTGGCCCTCCTGGATCTCCCCGTCCCCCAGCAGGGCGTACACCCGGCAGCTCCTGCCCATCTTCTTCGCCGCCAGGGCCATGCCCGCGGCGCAGGACACTCCCTGCCCCAGGGACCCGGTGGACATGTCCACGCCGGGCACCGTGTCCATATTGGGGTGGCCCTGGAGGTAGCTGTCGATGTGCCGCAGGGTGGGCAGGTCCTCCACCGGGAAGAACCCCCGCAGGGCCAGGGCCGCGTACAGCCCGGGGGCCGTGTGCCCCTTGGACAGGACGAACCGGTCCCGGTCCTCCCGCTTGGGGTCCTTGGGATCCACGTCCAGCTCCTTGAAGTACAGGTAGGTGAACAGGTCCGCCGCCGACAGGCTCCCGCCGGGATGCCCCGCCTTCGCCCCGTGCGTCCCCTCGATCACCCCCATCCGTACCTTGCAGGCCGTCGCCATCAGCTGTTTTTTCTC
>RAYO01000100.1 GCA_003612335.1 bacterium 1xD42-67 | reverse complement strand
TGATATGCTCCCTCTATAAGAGACAGTGAAAAGATAGAACTGTCATTATGGAGGGAGCATATGTTATGTCAGAGAAAGCGAAGTTAAGCCCCGAGGAGAAAGCGGAGATCGTTCGTAGGTGTCTAAGAAATGAAATAAGTATCGGCACAGCAAGCCAAGAAGTGTGTGTAAACAAGACAACAATATTGCGATGGATCGCCCAATACGAAACCGAAGGTGCGGCAGTGTTTTTGCCACACAGAGGAGGCCGCATCTATAGTGAAGAGGTGAAGAGACAGGCGGTGCAGGAGTATCTGTCTGGGATGGGCAGTCTCAGAGAAATCAGCCAAAAATACGGGCTACGAGACGAATCACGCCTGCGTGATTGGTTAAAGGTGTATAATACTCATGGAGATTTCAACTCCAGAAAATATTCGGGGGGCGGAAGCTACATGAAACAGGGACGGGAGACCACGTTGGAAGAGCGTATCAAAATCGTTCTGGAATGTATCGCAGGCGGGAAGAACTATGGAGAGATGGCGCTGAAATATCAGGTAAGCTACCAACAGGTTCGCGGCTGGACACTGCGCTTTGAGGAGATGGGAGAGGCTGGGCTGCAGGATCGGCGTGGCCACCGCAAAAAAGACCAAACTCCCCGGACGGAATTGGAGCAGGCGCAGATTGAAATCGAGCAGCTAAAACACAAGCTGTATCTGGCAGAAATGGAGCGTGACCTGCTAAAAAAATTGGACGAGGTAGAGAGGAGAGATGCCTCTCAGAAGTAAGGCAGCGCCAGGTTTATATAGCGATCAAGGAATGCCATGAAGAACAGGGGTATCCTATTGAAACAGCTTGCAGCTTACTCCATGTTGCTCGTTCTGCTTACCATAAATGGGCTTCGGGGAACCTGAGCCGCAGGACTGAGGAAAATGAGCGACTGGCGGATAAGATTGAAAATATCCATGCGGAAAGCCCGGACAAAGGCTACCGGAGGCTCAATGACGATCTGCGCCACGACTACGGCATCCATGTTAATGATAAGCGTGTGCTGCGTATTTGCCGGGCCAGGGATATACGTTCTACTGTGAAATACAATAACCATGGCTGTACCAGGCGGGCTAAAAATCCCCAGTATGTTGCCGAAAATCTTCTGAACCGCCAATTCTATGCAAACAGGCCAAACCAGAAGTGGCTGACTGATGTAACCGAGTTCAAATGGTATGAGGGGATCTTGGTCCACAAACTCTATTTGAGCGCGATCCTGGACCTCTGTGACCGGCGTATCGTGTCCTATGCACTGAGCGAACGTAATGACAACCCCCTTGTGTATAAAACCTTTGACAAGGCGGTTAAAGCGAATCCAGATGCCCATCCCCTATTTCACAGCGACAGGGGCTTCCAATGCACCAGCAGAACCTTTCACCACAAACTTCAGCAGGCAGGGATGACACAGAGTATGTCTCGTGTAGCGCACTGTATTGACAATGGCCCGATGGAGGGATTCTGGGGTATCCTAAAGCGGGAACGCTATTATGGCAGGCGTTTTACAAGCAAGCAGCAGCTCATCCAGATGATTGAGGGCTATATCCGTTACTACAATACCCGCCGGGTTCAGCGAAACCTCGGCATCCTGACACCCATGGAGAAACACGAGCTTTGCCTCGCCGCCTAACAAAAACCGGAAATTCGGGTTGCCTGCGCCAGCAGACTACCCGAATTTCCGGTTGCCACAGCGCGGCTTACCTGCCGCGCTGTGAAAAATCTTTATATTTTTTCTCTGTCCTCTTGACGGGGTGCGGTTCA
>RAYO01000099.1 GCA_003612335.1 bacterium 1xD42-67 | reverse complement strand
TACCGGTAAAGAAAAAGTCCCAGTCATTACAGAAAGCCACCTGAAAGATCACAGACTTCGCGCGGCTGATCGCCTGGGAGAGCTTACCGTCGGGGACCGCCTCCCCCCTATCCTGCCGCTTCTCAGGGATTCGAGGGAGCAGCGGATTTTTGAAGCGGATGAGCTTGTACATCCCATCTCGATAGTACTTCACAGAATACCTGGGGCCCAACACGGCTGACGTCATGATCCTGCACCCTTCCCGACTTATGTTACGAAGTCAAGTGTCCCTAGACCTCCTCGTGGGAGGTCTAAAGACACGCTCTGCCAGGGGGAAGGGACGTCATCTCGACGTGCCTCGTGACACAGCTGGAGCAGCAGAGCGGAGCTCATCGACGATGCTGCTCCTTTACGCTGTGAGATACCGCTTACTTTGCTATCTTCTCGAACCGGTTCGGCTTGCCGTACCGGTCATAGTACACCCAGACCACATCGCCCACATCGGGCACGTAGTCCATGCCGTCGCGCTTCTGGTGGCTCAGGAAGAACTTCCCCGCCAGCTGACCAGCCACGCCGTCTGCGTCCATCAGGTAGTAGAACGATGTACCATCCACCTGTCGGCCGCTGTCATCCTTGAACGATACCCCGCGGATCCCTACGATCTTCATCTTGTCCATTATGTTCACCTGCACTTTCTTTTCTATTTATCTACACCCTCGAAAGGGTCAGATACAGCCATGCCACCACAGCACATAATAAGCCGCTGCGACACCAGCACCGAACATCCGCAGATGATCAAGGACAGCATCCCCTAGATCCGGATGCCGGACAAAAAATGCGCGCAGACGCTCGAGCATTTACCTCACCATCGCTTTCATATTCAAGAATCAATTACGCTATCAATGCTAGCATAGCTAGCCTGGAATGTCAATAGCACACGCTATAAAATGCTAGCATGAGGAGCGAAGGAGCATGGACGGAAAGAGGACAAAACAATTAAATATTAGAGTAACACCCGAACTAATAGACATTTTAACAACAGAAGCAGAAAAATTAGACTGGCCAAAAACAAAGCTAGCAGAAAAAATTTTGATGGACTGGGCAAAGAACCGACATAAAAATGGCGGTGTGCTAAACTTTGTAATTCACAATAACCAGAACATAACTATAAACGGAGGATAAAAATGAATACTATCAAAAAAGAAAAAGTCGAAGATATCATCTGATGGGCCGAAGAGCAAGGACACATCAAAGGAGATATCGAGATATTGATTCAAAACATCTACGAAAACTGACCTCTCCCCTATCACCTGCTCGTATCTCAAGCCCTGCCACCCCCTACCTTTTGACAGATGTGATATACTGGAAACACCAAACAAAGGAGGTCGAGAACATGACAGATCAGGAATTACTACAGGCAATGTCCCAGATGATGGACCAGAAGCTCCAACCCATCATTGAACGGTTAGACGCTCTAGAAGAGAGCCAAGAGGAGACCCGAAACGGCGTGAACATGCTCATCAACTGGTCGGAGAAGGTCAGTATGGCCGCAACTTTCCCACTGCCGGACATAGATGACTAATCAAAGGGAGAGGCACAGACCTCTCCCTTCCTTTTTCGCCAGCGGGCGGGACGAAGGATAAGAGGTGTCCCCTGCGGGGACCAGTACACCGGACATGATCAACCAGCGTCAAGACCAAAAAAATTTCTCTGGTTCCGAAGAGCCAGAGAATTTTTTTGCAAGTGGCCTGACGGCCAGTCTTGACCCTATTTGATCGCCCGGTGTGCTGTATCGACACACAGCCCGCAGGGCTGTGCTTCACCACTTTTTTACTTTGGGAGCCAGGTGCTGACCTGGAGAAAGGAGCAGATTATGATCGTCGTCTACATCGAGAAGAAGCAATACCTGTATGAAGCAGACCAAATGGAAAAAGTCATGTCAGACATCAG
>RAYO01000098.1 GCA_003612335.1 bacterium 1xD42-67 | reverse complement strand
GCAATACCTGGACTACTTCGCCGTGTCCGCCGAGATGCCAGAGAACTACCAGGAACCGTTTGACTTCATCCAGCCCATCATCGTGGAAACGGCGGAGCTGGACACAAACAGTGAGAAGGTGGAGTACCTGAACGACTATCTGTGTACCCTGCTGGCCTACAAGAAGGGCAAAACGGCGGGCGTGACCCGCACCTTCGCCCAGCACAGCGGGGAGCTTCAAGCGGCCTGCGGCTCCTATGCCAGAGCGTTCAAATTCCTGTGCGGGGCGGCTGACATCCCCTGTTTTACCGTCAGCACCGACAACCACACCTGGAACATGGTCTATGTGGACGGCCAGTGGCTCCATGTGGACGTGTCCCTGAATGACCTGACGAGCAGCCATTCCATGCTGCTTCGGGAAACCTACCCCAACCATCCAGACCGAGCGCCGGAGCAAACGGCTTTTCTGAAAGAGCTGTTCGTTCCTGGAAGCACAAAGTAAGACAACCGAACACCCGCATCGGATAGGCAGACTGTGAAAACAGCCTGCCTTTTCTTATGCCCGGAAAGAAAGGAGAACCTATGAAACACAAGCATTTCAACCGCCTGCTGTCCATGCTGCTGGTGGTGGCTACGCTGTTCGGCATCCTCGCCGTTCCCGCCAGCGCCGCGTCCCTGGAAAACAGCGGCACCGTCACCATCCAACAGGCCGGGTATGGCAATTACCTGGGCACAACCAAAGGAAACTCCATCGGCGGCGGCTACTGGAAGTACACCAGCAACGATGGGCTGACCGGCACCGCCTACTGCGTTGACCACGGACTGAAAGGGGTATCCCCCTCCAAGTCCCTGACCGTCCAGCCCTACAACCGGGAACCCAAGACTATGGGGGCCTTCGCCAACGGCTACCCCAACCGCACACTGGCACAGTTCGCGGTAAAGGAGGTGCCGGGGACAGAAAGCTGGCCGCAGGAGGCCCAGATCGCCAACTGCGTGGCGTACTTATACTCGTCCTCGGTCAGTGCGTTCACCCCCCGCACATCGTCCTGGTGCAGCTCCTTGAACTGCTCCAGCGTCCGGTTGGGATAGCCGCCTGCGAACACGCCCATCGTCTGCGGGCTGCGGTTATAGGGCTGGACGGTCAGGGACTTGGAGGGGGATACCCCTTTCAGCCCGTGGTTGACGCAGTAGGCGGTGCCGGTAAGCCCGTCGTTGCTGGTGTACTTCCAGTAACCGCCGCCGATGGAGTTTCCTTTGGTGATTCCCAGGTACTTGCCAAACCCAGCTTGCTGGATGGTGACGGTGCCGCTGTTCTCCAGCGAGGCGGCGCTGGCGGGGACGGCCATCAGGCCAAACAGCGTAGCCACCACCAGCAGCATGGACAGCAGGCGGTTGAAATGCTTGTGTTTCATGGGTTCTCCTTTCATTCCGGGCATAAGAAAAGGCAGGCTGTTTTCACAGTCTGCCTATCCGATGCGGGTGTTTGGTTGTCTTATTTTGTGCTTCCGGGGACGAACAGCTCTTTCAGAAAAGCCGTCTGCTCCGGCGCTCGGTCTGGATGGTTGGGGTAGGTTTCCTGAAGCAGCATGGAATGGCTGCCCGTCAGGTCGTTCAGGGACACGTCCACATGGAGCCACTGGCCGTCCACATAGACCATGTTCCAGGTGTGGTTGTCGGTGCTGACGGTAAAACAGGGGATGTCAGCCGCCCCGCACAGGAATTTGAACGCTCTGGCATAGGAGCCGCAGGCCGCTTGAAGCTCCCCGCTGTGCTGGGCAAAGGTGCGGGTCACGCCTGCCGTCTTGCCCTTCTTGTAGGCCAGCAGGGTACACAGATAATCGTTCAGGTATTCTACCTTCTCCCGGTCGGTCATCCCGTCTGCGGCCTGGATGGTGGGCTGGATGAAGTCAAACGGTTCCTGGTAGTTCTCTGGCATCTCGGCGGACACGGCGAAGTAGTCCAGGTATTGC
>RAYO01000097.1 GCA_003612335.1 bacterium 1xD42-67 | reverse complement strand
ATCCTGCCGGAGGAGTCCAGACCGATATAGCCGTCCCGGTAGTTCATGGGGAACAGCAGGAGGACATCGCCCAGGCTAGAGGCCCGGCCACGGACCCAGCAGGAACCATAGAACGGGAAACCATCCGCGCCAAGAGCATAAGTAACGATATCCGGAGGATCCTCCAGAACAGGCTCCTGCTCCAGATCAGTCTCCAGAGGAAGGTCCTCATCCTCCGGATCAGGGTCCTCCAGATCCTCTGAAAGGTCCGGATCGCCATCAAGTGGCGTCTCATCCGCGGGGATGGTCTGGATGATGATCGTATCAGCATCGATATGATAGACGTTGTCCTCATCCTCTATCACTACCTCTCCCCCGCTGGGGCCCGGCTCTGTCTCATCCGCTGCGGGCCCATCCTCAGACGGAGCAGCTTCGCCAGGAGCTTCCGGGACCGTCTCCGCCTGGGAGAGCTCCGGAGCAGCTGCGCCCTCCTCCCTTTCCAGCTCTGCCGCATAGCTGACTATGGACGGATGAGCAAGGCACGACAAAACAAGCAAAGTAAGGAGCTTGCGATGATGATCCATATCAACGACACCCCCAATATCTCCATAGTCGCCAACCAATCGACAGTCAGCTTCATGACAGCAAGGAGCCACACGATCCAATCCGCCATCCTATCACCTCCCTACCATATGGAGCACGACCACCACACCGATACCAGCAGCACCAAAGACCAAAAGGACAGATGGGATGACGGTCCAAACGACCGAAAGGAACTGCATACTAGCACCGATGAGAGAGAAGACAGAGATCAGGCCCTTGAAAAAGGAGACAATCGCGTTGAGGATGACACCTACCCCGTCGACGATAGCACCTAACCGGGACGGAGCCATCTGGTGAGCAGAGCCGCCTGGGACCGTGACCTCATAAGGCGGGACGCCCGTCGTGTAGGAGTCGTAGGTCCAATAGACGTTAGCGCCGCCAGTGGTCACGCTGGGGCCCAGGACCACATCCTGAGCCAGCTCCTCACCTGCTACCTCCGTGTACTCGAAGTCTCCTTCCCCAGGGACCACGGGATCTGGATCGACAGGGCCAGGGTCAGGGTCCACAGGATCAGGAGGATCTGGAGCTTGATAAAAAACACCATCAATTTTAAAATGATGATTAGAACTATTCGTGGTACGAACATCGAACCCACCAGACGTCCAGCTACTAGAAGATGAATAACTTTTAACATCAGTAGGACACTTAACACGAAGAACGAAAGAAGAAACGACCGAATCTGAATAAGTAAAAGAAAGATCTATAGGAGAGTAATTAACAGAAGCATCATAAGACTTTACAATATCAGGACCAACTAAAATATCTACTGATGGAAAAACTTGAGCAACACCAGATGAAGAACCAGAACGATAAACAGTAAACCAAGCAGAAAAAACAGCATCACCAGAAAGAGAAAAAGAAGAAACAGGCTTTTCAAATGTAAAAAGAAGATCTAAAGTACCATAAGAATATGATAAAGACGACAAAGAAGAAGAAAAATCACGACGAGAAATACAAAATAAATAAGGCGATGAGTTATATGAAAAATCATCAAAAGAAACACCACCAGCAGAAAAACCACTAGCAGCAAGAAAAGAAAATGATCCAACATCTGATTGAACATCAGCCAATGGCATAGCCCCATAATAGTCATCCAGGAAGCTCTCGCCGTTCCACTGGTAAGCACCGGCGGGGACGGCGCAGGCCAGGAACAGGGCCGCCACCGACACCAGGACACCGATCCGTTTCATCTGCATCTCCCCTATCTCTACTTGGTTGCGGGAGCCGGAGTCGGACCGGCGTCTCCAGGCTCAGATCCTGGTGTGCTGCCATTACACCATCCCGCGATAGTTAGTTGTTCGACATCCACATTGGACATCAGGACCGGGACATCTTCTGGAGCCTCCAGCGGCGAGAGCTCACCGTCTACTG
>RAYO01000096.1 GCA_003612335.1 bacterium 1xD42-67 | reverse complement strand
GCTCATTCGATACCACTCCTGTTCCCAGTTTTCAAACGGTCGCCCTTATCTTACCACACTTCCTGCCGTTTGACAACTGCGGAGGGGAAAAACTTTTGCCGGTCAGGTCCCTCTCCCCAGGGCCCTGACAGACAGCAGGATCAGCAGGCCGGAGAGGACCGCCGCGGGGACCAGGACCAGGGGGAGCCGGTAGTAGCTCACCAGATCCCGGCCGTACCAGAAGCAGGCGGCGGCCACCAGGACGCCCGCCCCGATCCCGCCGGCCAGGGGGCCCTTCCCGATCCTGCGGCGCAGGTCCCGGTCCCCCAGGACGGCGATGAGCCCCACCGCCGCCCCGCACTGCCCGAACATCTCCGCCAGGTCCAGGATCGAGACGAGGAAGCGCTGGAAGGGGCCCAGCTCCAGCTGCTGATAGCGCTCCAGCATCCACGTCCCCTCCTCCAGGGAGATCTCCCGGAAAAAGGGGCCCGGGAAGGCGGGGACCTCATGCAGGCACCACACCGCGGCCCAGAAGTAGATCTGGAACAGGACCGCGGCCACCGCCGCGGTCTTTACGATCGAGCGGGATGAGAACATATCGGCTCCTTTCGGTCATCACGCCCATGGATCATGCGGCTTCCAAGTATAGAATTTATAAGAAATAATTCTATCTTGCCAAAGTACCATATAGGGATACTGGAACCAGCCAGTTATCAAATAGCTACCTGTTCCACCCTGGTCTACTACAAGGATATCTGTATAGCCTTTAGCTCGATTTATAGAATCATTTGTAGCGCGGTCTAAGACCATCAGCACACCTAGTAATCCACTGTATGCAGTCCCATAATTTGGGATCGCCCCCACCAAAGTAGATATCGCTGTTTCTAATGTAAAGGAAAACGAATCGTCCTTGTTCAGTAGATAATACAGGGTATCTTCTCTGTTTAAAAAAGTTTCTACACAGTTTATATTAGTTGACCTTTCTAGAGTATATGTTGCAACTCCTCCATTTGGCGCTTCACAATGAGCATATTCCGAATAATCATCTCCATTACTACTGACGACATTTGGAATATTTCCATATTTACACATGACCTGATATTCTATTCTAGGAAACAAAATCTCCTCGTAAATCTGCAGATGTTCCAGGGCATTTTGACGTTCTAATTGATCATAGATGATATTGTGCAACTCTTGTTTCGCACTTTGGATTTCGTTTTCGATAGCCGCTTCGACGTTTTTCTCTTGAATATCCGCTGCAAACACAGTAGAGGTACATTGCATTACCAGAACCACAGTCAGCAACATGGAAATAAAGCGTTTCATATTGACCTCCTTTGTTTTTAATGACCAACACTATCTCGTCTTACAGTACTCCAAAACCATTTTCCTTGAGATATCGATTTTATCTGCCCATCGGCCTGCTCCTTTCGTTGCCCCCGTGTCGTGGGATATCATCAAATCTTACTGACAACAGTCTAGCGTATCGCACATATCAAGTCAATATGGAATACCGATTTTTGTGCATAATGACATCCCCAAAAAATCGAAAACGAGCTGTTGACACAGGCAGATGCAAACCGGAGTTTACATCCGTCAGGGCCATGTAAATCAAAGTTTACACCCTCTATCCCGTCCAAGCAGGTGTGGATCTACCTCCCGCCGGCGCTCCGCCGCTCCTGACGGATCCAGCGCAGGGCGCACAGGGCGGTGAGGACCAGGCAGGCCAGCTCGGACACCAGGGGAGCGGTCCAGATCCCCCAGTCCCCGAAGAGGGCGGACATGACCAGCAGGCTGGCGGCCAGCAGCACCAGGCTGCGGCTGATGGAGATGAGGAAGGCGGGCCCCGGCCGCTCCATAGCGGTGGAGGCCCCGGCGAAGATGATGTTGTACCCCAGCACCAGGAAGGAGCAGGCGTAGGCCCGCAGGGCGGCGGCGGCGGAGATGGCCGCCAGCACCTCTTCCGAGATGTGGATGTTGCCCAGCTCGTCAGAGCGGGAGA
>RAYO01000095.1 GCA_003612335.1 bacterium 1xD42-67 | reverse complement strand
GCGCATACAATGGGCACCGCGATAAACACAAGCATGACGATCTTGATATAGACCACGCCGATCATCAAGCCCTCGGATAGCTTGCCGATGAACAGGCCAATCAGCGCCGCCACAAAGGACGACAGCACGATCAGCGCCAGCAGCAGCCCGAAATTTTGCCAAGACAATCGGAAACAGATACACGCCGTTACAATAGAGGACAGACTGCCAAAGAGAAAGCCCACTATGACTTTTTGAAAAATGTACTGGCTGGGTGTCATGGGCAGAATCTCATTGATGAAAGCTACGCCGTCCTCTTTTTCGGAAATGATGTTCATGGCATTGAACGTACAGCCCATAAACATAGCCACGATCAGCACGGCGGGGATGAAAATGGCTTGAAAACTTTCCAGAATGTCAGGGCGTTCCAGCGTCAAAACCTTCACCAGCTCCGCTTCTGCCCGCTGTTCATAGAGAGCCGGGAGCGTAGCCGCCGCCTGCTGAAAAATGTCCAGCTCGTCCCCGCTGATCGCAGTTTTGATGCTGTCCCCGTCCGCCCTTACGCCAATCACATTGGTAGACGGCTCCTGAATGGCGGCGGTCAGTTCTTCCTGTGTCCCATAGGCCGTTACCAGGCCGTACCGCTCCAGCCATGTGACTGTCTGCGGGGAGAGGTCGTTTTCCAGTACGCTGAAGTGCAGTTCTCCCAGGCTGGACAGGTCAATGGAACCCATAAAATTCAATGCCACGGCCACCAGGATGGGCAGCAGGAACGTCATCAAGCAGAATTTATCCCGCAGGACGCTTTTCAGCTGATATTTCAAATCTTTCATACCTTACCCTTCCTTCCCGATTTCTCGATGGAACGCAAGCCGCACCACCAGGAACAGCAGCAGGATCGCACCCACAGCGCCGACATAATAGACAGGAGAAATGTCCGTTCCGAAATAGGCGTTTTTCAGACCCATATAGACGTGATAGAACGGATGATAGCCGATCCAGTCAAACTTGATGGAGGTATTGGCCGACAGGAACACCGGGGTAGCAGCAAAAATAGCGATCACCAGATAGGCCAGCGTAAATTGCCGAAAATCTTTCAGCAGCAGGGCGCAAAGCAGCCCCACCAAGGCCATCATCAGCGACAGGATGGCCGTCTGGAGCAAGACGGCGGGCAGTACCGCCGCTCCGTCGGCGATCCCTACGTTCAGCAGGGTAAGCAGCACCGCAAAGGCCAGATCAGAGAGCAGGAACACCGCCAGCTTGGACAGGAGAAACAGGCTTTTGCGCAGGGGAAGAATGGCGTGGACACGAATGACTCCCATACCCTTTTCCTTGAACAGTACGGCGGCGATCCCCAAAAATCCCACAGCGGCCAACTCAAAAAACAGCAGTTCGCAGGTGATCTCTTTTCTCGCCTTTTGTTCCGGCGTATTTGTGCCAAGTACTTCCGGGGTACGGCTGGTCGAGGGCCACAGTAAAGACAGGGCGTAGTCCGCCCGGTGGCGGTCAACGTGTTTCGCTCCCTTATAGAGTACCACTCGCACTTCTCCGGCGCTGGCGTCCAGCCCCACGCCGTTGGCATCGGAGAGCAAGGCGGCGTCCATATCCTCCATGGAGGAAACGGTCTGAACCAGAGGTGATTTTTCTGTCTGTGTCCCGTCGGGGTCGTACAGATATATATTGTAGGGCGGCATCTGCATGAAACGGATATAGCCCAAGTTCACATAGGCTGTATAAAGGACCAGAAACCCTATTGTCATCAAGAAAAATTTCCCCAACACCAGCATCCGGCAATCCTTTTTGAACAGGGCGCAAAATCCTTTTCCCATCAGGACAGCCCCCTACCCGTGTACTGGATGAACATATCCTCCAAAGTCGGCTCCTGGGAGTGGATGCTGATGATCTCGTCGTGGGCAAAGGGGATGCCCGTCTCCAGCTCCGGGGCCTCTATGGTTTTTGTTTCCCACTGTCCTTGATACAGATAGTCGATCACGACTCGGTGATTGCTGTTTTTCTCTTTTAGACGTTTGGGTGTATCCAGGGCTACCAAATTCCCATTGGAGATAAAGGCCACCCGGTC
>RAYO01000094.1 GCA_003612335.1 bacterium 1xD42-67 | reverse complement strand
GCGCATACAATGGGCACCGCGATAAACACAAGCATGACGATCTTGATATAGACCACGCCGATCATCAAGCCCTCGGAGAGCTTGCCGATGAACAGGCCAATCAGCGCCGCCACAAAGGACGACAGCACGATCAGCGCCAGCAGCAGCCCGAAATTCTGCCAGGACAATCGGAAACAGATACACGCTGTTACAATAGAGGACAGGCAGCCAAAGAGAAATCCCACTATGACTTTCTGAAAAATGTACTGGCTGGGTGTCATAGGAAGGATCTCATTGATGAAAGCTACGCCGTCCTCTTTTTCGGAAATGATGTTCATGGCATTGAACGTACAGCCCATAAACATAGCCACGATCAGCACGGCAGGGATGAAAATGTCTTGAAAACTTTCCAGAATGTCAGGGCGTTCCAGCGTCAAAACTTTTACCAGCTCCGCTTCTGCCCGCTGTTCATAGAGAGCCGGGAGCGTAGCCGCCGCCTGCTGAAAAATGTCCAGCTCATCCCCGCTGATCGCAGTTTTGATGCTGTCCCCGTCCGCCCTTACGCCAATCACATTGGTAGACGGCTCCTGAATGGCGGCGGTCAGTTCTTCCTGTGTCCCATAGGCCGTTACCAGGCCGTACCGCTCCAGCCATGTGACTGTCTGCGGGGAGAGGTCGTTTTCCAGTACGCCGAAGTGCAGTTCTCCCAGGCTGGACAAGTCAATGGAACCCATAAAATTCAATGCCACGGCGACCAAGATGGGCAGCAGGAACGTCATCAGGCAGAACTTATCCCGCAGAACACTCTTCAGCTGATATTTTAAGCCTCTCACGCCTCACCTCTCCTTTCCAATTTCTCGATGGAACGCAAGCTGCACCGCCAGGAACAGCAACACGATCATACCCACAGTGCCGGCATAGTAGACCGGCGAGATTGCCGTTCCGAAATAGGCGTTTTTCAGGCCCATATAGACGTGATAAAACGGATGATAGCCGATCCAGTCAAATTTGATTGATGTATTGGCGGATAAAAATACGGGGGTCGCGGCGAAAATAGCGATCACCAGATAGGCCAGTGTAAATTGCCGGAAGTCCTTCAGCAGCAGGGCGCAAAGCAGCCCCACCAAGGCCATCATCAGCGACAGGATGGCCGTCTGGAGCAAGACGGCGGGCAGTATCGCCGCTCCGTCCGCAATCCCCATATTCAGCAGGGTAAGCAGCACCGCAAAGGCCAGATCAGAGAGCAGGAACACCGCCAGCTTGGACAGGAGGAACAAGTCTTTTCGCGCTGGAAGAATGGCATGGACACGAATGATCCCCATGCCCTTCTCCTTAAACAGCACGGCGGCGATGCCCAAAAATCCCACAGCGGCCAACTCAAAAAACAGCAGTTCGCAGGTGATCTCTTTCCTTGCCTTTTGTTCCGGCGTATTTGTGCCAAGTACTTCCGGGGTACGGCTGGTCGAGGGCCACAGCAGAGACAGGGCGTAATCCGCCCGGTGGCGGTCAACGTGTTCCGCACCTTTATAGAGTACCACTTGCACTTCCCCGGCGCTGGCGTCCAGCCCCACGCCGTTGGCGTCGGAGAGCAGGACGGCGTCCATATCCTCCATAGAGGAAACGATCTGCACCAGGGGCGATTTTTCCGTCTGTGTCCCGGTGGGGTCGTACAGATACACGTTGTAAGGCGGCATCTGCATGAAGCGGATATAGCCCAGGTTCACATAGGCCGTATAAAGGACAAGAAACCCTATTGCCATCAAGAAAAATTTCCCCGAAACCAGCATCCGGCAATCCTTTTTGAACAGGGAGCAAAATCCTTTTCCCATCAGGACAGCCCCCTCCCCGTGTACTGGATGAACATATCCTCCAAAGTCGGCTCCTGGGAGTGGATGCTGATGATCTCGTCGTGGGCAAAGGGGATGCCCTTCTCCAACTCCGGGGCCTCTATGGTTTTCGTTTCCCGCTGTCCCTGATACAGATAGTCGATCACGACCCGGTGGTTGCTGTTTTTCTCTTTTAGACGTTTGGGTGTATCCAGGGCTACCAAATTCCCATTGGAGATAAAGGCCACCCGGTC
>RAYO01000093.1 GCA_003612335.1 bacterium 1xD42-67 | reverse complement strand
CTCAAGACCGAGATCAACCGTATCGCTGACTCCGCCAACTTCAACGGCATCAAGCTCCTGGACGGCTCTCTGGACCGCAACGTCCTGGCCACCGAGGCCGGCGTGACCACCCAGAACGTCGATTTCGCCAAGGGCATCGATTTCGAGGTCGGCCAGGGCGGCGGCGGCTCCAAGGGCGAGTTCTCCCTGACCGTCGAGAACCTCTTCGGCGCTGGCGATACCCTTGCTATCGGCGGTATGAAGTCTGATGGCGCGACCGCTATCAACGAGACTCTCACCTTCGGCACCGACTTCAGCGGCAAGACCGCTGAGGAGCAGGCCAAGTCCCTGGCGGACGCCCTGAGCAAGAACGCCAACCTGACTGACTTCGATGTCTCTGTGGACGGCGCTACTGTCACCCTGAAGAACAAGGTGGAGGGCAGCGGTCAGGTGATCATCAACCCCAACGGCTTTGATGTGACCGACAAGGCTACTACTGTTGACGCTACCAACACCAAGGCTTCGACCGCTGGCGCTGACGGCACCGTGGGTAATGTGGACTTTGCAAAGCTGTTTGACGGCGCTGCCAACGGCGGCAAGGACATCGGCGCTGGCGATACTGTCACCTTCGAGTTCGAGATGGCCAACGGCGCTAAGTATAAGGCCGAGCTGGAGATCACCGACGCCATGATCGGCAAGGATACCGCCACCACCACTGCCAATATCGCCCGCGAGCTGGCCAATGTGAAGCTCACCCCCAACAACGATACCGCCGCCGCCGAGGAGCAGCTGAAGGTGGGCGACCTGTTCACCATCGCCGCCAACGGCACCAATAAGGGCGACCTGAAGTTCACCGGCACTACCGGCACCGGCGGCGTGGACATCAAGGCCGCTACCGTCGCTACCACCAGAGACACGACTCCTCTTGCCGGTACTCCCACCGCTGGCGCGGCAACAGCTGAAGAGTTCGATCTGGCCATGGATGGCGGTGAGGCCACCAATTTCACCGCCGGCGACAAGATCACCCTGAAGGGCCAGCTGTCCGACGGCCGGACCTATGAGCTGGAGCTCACCGCCGGCGAGGACTTCGAGCTGGGCGCCGACTACGAGGCATCCTTTAACAACCTGAAGACTGAGCTGGAGATCAAGGGCAAAGAGATCACCGTGAAGGACGCCAACGGCAAGGAAGAGGTCCTGGACAGCACCGACATCTTCGGCACCGGCAAGGAGTTCACCCTGACCGCCGCCGCTAATAAGCTGACTGTCACCTCTGGACGGCCCGGTGTGGCCGGCGGCAAGGGCGTCAGCTCCACCGAGTCTATCACCGTCACTCCCGCTGCTGCTACCAAGATCAGCCAGAGCCAGGTCAATGGCACTCAGCAGACCGGCGCCAAGTCCACCATCACCTTCAGCGAGGGCGTGCAGTACGGTGCTACCATCGATATCGACGGCCAGACCTATGAGATCGTCAAGACCGGCGAGCGGACCTCCAACGCCAAGAACGTGGCCGTCGAGGTGGACGACCTGAGCGACACCTCCGCCATCGCCAAGAGCCTGGCCGACTCCGTCAACAAGCAGCTGGGCGGCGATCCCATCACCGCTACCGCTTCCGGCAGCAAGGTCACTCTGACCACCAAGGAGATCGGCAGCACCGCCGTCTCCCCCACTGTTGCCACCGCCGGCGACAAGATCAAGCAGCTGGAGTTCACTCTGGATCCTGCCAAGATGCAGGAGAAGTCCTATGTGACCATCAACGGCCAGGACTACCAGTTCGTGAGCGACAAGAGCAAGGTGGACGAGGGCAAGACCGCCGTCGTGGTGGACTTCAAGAACGCCACCTCCGCCGACCTGGCCGCCGCCCTGAAGGACGTGGCCGACGGCAAGAACAACGCCTCCGTCTCTGTGGATGAGAATGGCCTGATCAAGGTCCGCGGCACCGAGAACGAGGACGGCGAGATCGTCACCCCCACCGCCAGCTTCCACGACGGCAAGGGCGGTCTGGTGCTCCAGATCGGCGACACCGCTGACGACTTCAACCAGATGAACGTGTCCATCGGCGACATGCACACCACCGCTCTGGGCATCGACGGCGTGGACATCTCCAACCAGGACGGCGCCAAGGCCGCTATCGACGTGATCAAGAACGCCATCAACTACGTCTCCGGCGTCCGCGGCGATCTGGGCGCTATCCAGAACCGTCTGGA
>RAYO01000014.1 GCA_003612335.1 bacterium 1xD42-67 | reverse complement strand
TCGATGTCGTCCTGGCTCATCTTTCCGCCGGAGGGGGCGGGCTGAGGCTCCGGCTGGGGCGCGGGCGCTGCGGGGGGGAGCAGTTCCTCCTCTAAAGCCTGCTGGATCTGTTGGGACAGATCGGCGTCATTTGCTTGGGCCACCTCTAAGATCGGGGGGACGAGGGGCCGGCTGGGGGCCGGCTGGGCCCCCTCCTGAACAGCGGCGCCCTCTTCAGCGGGGGGCGCGGCCTCTCCGGGGGCGGTGAGCAGGTTCAGGACATGGGCGGTCTTATTTCCTTTGGCGCCCTTTTTGGCGGAAGGCATGGGTGCCACTCTCCTTTCTGGTTATGGAAGACTGCAGAGCTGATCAGCGGATCGGCGGGGCCAGGAAGGTGCCGTATTCCCGGGTGATCTCGTTGAGGAGCAGGCGGAAATCCCGGGCCACCTTAGAGTCGGGGGCGTAGGTGAGGACGCTCTCCCCGTGGGCGGGGGCCTCGGCCACCGCCACGCCGGAACGGATCCGGGATTGGAACACCTTGGTGTCCAGCTGCCGGGCGATCTGCTCCGCCATGTCCAGCACCTCCCGGTTCAGGGTGAGGCGCTGGTTGTATTTGTTGAGCAGGATGCCCAGCACCCGGAGACGGGAGTTATAGCACCGGCGGACGGTGTCGATGGTCTCCCGGATCTGGGCCACCCCCAACAGGCTGAGGATCTCCGGCGCCATAGGGATCACCAGGCCGTCGGCGGCCACATAGGCGTTCACCGTCAGCACGTTGAGGGCGGGCGGAGTGTCGATGATGACATAATCGTAGTCCTCGTCCACCTCAGCCAAGCAGTTCTTGAGCAAAAATTCCCGGCCGGGCCGGTTGAACTCCAGCTCGGCGGCGGACAGAAGGATGTTGGAGGGCAGGATGTCTCCGCACTCCGACTGGACGACGACCTCCTGGATGGGGCGGGCCCCCTTCATCACATCGTAAACGGTGGCACAGTTGTCGATATCCAGTCCCAGGCAGAAGCCCAAACTGCCTTGGGGGTCCAGGTCGATGCCCAGGACGCGGGCCCCCCGCTGGCGCAGGCCAGCCAGGAGGGAACAGGCGGTGGTGGTCTTCCCCACGCCGCCCTTTTGGTTGGTGATGGCGATGATAGCGGACAAGTGATCTCCCCCTGAAAATCTTTCTCTGCGGACTATTAACTTAATCATACTACATGACGATAAAAAAGTACAGAGTATTTTTGTGTTTCCTAAAAGAGAAATAGCCCCAGCAGGGGATCGCCACAAGATGGAAGGAGCGACTGGATATGGCATCTATCAACGGAGTCAGCAGCAGCAACGGCTTGAGCAGCCTGATGAACAGCGCCAATATGATCAGCGGTCTGGCCAGCGGACTGGACACAGAGAGCATGATCGAGGGCCTGGTAAAGAGCTATCAGACCAAGATAAACACATTGAATCAGAAAGTCACCAAGACCGAGTGGAAACAGGACGCCTACCGCAGCATCATCAGCAAGATGGTGGGCTTCAGCAGCAAATACACCTCCTACACCTCCAGCACCAACCTGATGTCCGCCGGATTCTTCAGCAGCGCGGCCAAGGTGACCACCCAGGGCCTGTATAAAGACCTGGTCGCCGCCAGCGGCAAGTCCAGCAGCGACATCTCTCTGGACGCGGTGCGCCAGCTGGCCACCTCTGCCCAGTACCGCACCGACAGCAACCTGAAAGCGGGGGACGGCAGCAGCATCGAGGCGGCCTCCGGGATCGACCTGGACGGCAAGACCACCCTGGCCAGTCTGGGCGGGAGCCTGTCCCTGACCTACGGCAGCAAGACGGTGAACATCCAGTTCGACCAGGTGGCCGACGTGGAGGCCATGAAGAGCATCGAGGAGAAGATGGTGGCCGAAGGGAAGACCGTCACCACCGAGGGCGTGCTGGCCGAGCTGATCAACCAGAAGCTGTCCGATGAGCAGATCACCCTCAGCAGCGGCGCGGTCAAGGCCAGCGACCGGATCGAGGTGACGGCGGAGAACGGCACGATCTCCTTCAAGGACAAGGCCAACGCGGGCAACTCCGTCTATATCTCCAGCGCCGGCGACACGGTCAAGAGCGCACTGGGGCTGAACTTGGACAACGCCTCGGAGGACCGGCCCAGCTCCATCACGATCTCGAGCAGCTTCAAGAAGACGGTGGATGTGGACAACGCCGCTTATCTGTCCGGCCGGAGCATGAACCTGAGCCTGGACGGCACCACCAAGACCATCAAGCTCCCTGAGATCGTGAAGGGCAGCGACGGCAAATACCGCATCAAAGACGCCAAGACCAATATGCTGACCGATTATAACGCCGACAACTACGCCAAAGCCGTGAACAATGCGGTGAAGGATGCCTTCAAGGGCAAGGTGGAGGTGTCCAACGCCGCTGACGACGGCAGCCTGAAGCTGCGCTTCGAGGTGCAGGAGGGCTCCGATCTGGTGGTCAACACCGACGTGGGCGACACCCTGGGCCTGGGCCGGACGGCCTCCACCTACCTGAACACCAGCAAGACCCTGGGGGATCTGCTGGGAGAGGATAAGCTGGCCGGGCTGGAGCAGGCCACCAAGACAAACAAGGACGGAACAGTGGAGAAGCTGACTGACAGCAAGGGCGACCCCCTGTACGCCTTCAAGATCAACGGCACGACGGTGGGCAATTTCTCCAAGAACAGCACATTGGCCGAGGTCATGTCCGCCATCAACGGCAATAAGGAAGCCAGTGTGCAGGTGAGCTACTCCCAGACCACCAAGAACTTCCTGTTCACCTCCAAGGAGACCGGTGTGGACAGTGAGATCGATATGGGCGAGGGCTTGGCCCAGGCCATGTTCGGTTCGACTGAGATCCCCGACAATAGCGGCGTCAGCTTTGCCAAAGCCTATGGCATTTCTTCGTTGGAGGAGGGTGGAAGCGAAAAGGTCACATTTAGATTTGATGACTTCGACCTCACCATCAACGTTTCGTCTGACGATACCATTGAGGATGTTGCTGCCGAACTGAACAAGAGCATTCAAAATGATGGTTACACGGCGTCGTATAATAAATACACAGGCCAGCTCGAGATAGCGGACAAGGACGGCGCAGCGGTGGAGTATAGCCCGTTTATCCCGGCGGATCCAGCTTTCCCGATGTTTGGAGACACCCAGCTTGAATTTGACAAGACCTATGCCCCCGCTGTGGACTACACCCCCGGCCAGGACGCCAAGTTTACCGTCACCGTCAACGGTGAGACCAAGGAAATGACCCGCAGCTCCAACAGCGTGAACATCGACGGCCTGACCATCACCATGAAGGACGTTTTCGATGGTGCGAAGGACGCGGACGGCAACGCCGCAGTGGACAGCACCGGCAAGCCCAAGAACTCGGTCACCTTCAAGAGCACGACCGACTCGGATAAGATCGTAGACGCCGTCAAGTCCATGATCGAGGATTACAACGCCATGATGTCCGAGATCAAGTCGGCCTACGCCACCATGCCCTATCGGAAGTCCAACGGCACCTTCGCCGATTACGAGCCCCTCACCGATGAGGAGCGGCAGGGCATGTCGGAGAGCGCCATCGAGCGCTATGAGGAGAAGGCCAAGCAGGGCATCCTCTTCGGCGACCGGAACCTGTCCAACCTGTATGACAAGATGCGCAACATCTTCAACCTCTCCGGCGAGGATGGGGCCACCCTCCGGGCCATGGGCATCAGCACCAGCTATTCCATCAGCGACGGCACCCAGACCATCACGCTGGACGAGGGCAAGCTGCGGGATATGCTGGACAGCGACCCGGAGCGGGTGACCGAGCTGTTCACGAAGACCGATGGGACCGGCGGGATCATGCAGAACATGAAGACCCAGCTGGACAACTATGCCAAGACCACCGGCGAGCCCAAGGGCATCCTGGTCCAGCAGGCCGGCAGCCCTCTGAGCTCCCTGTCCCTGCTGAACAACTCCTGGCAGAAGGAGATCGACAGTCTGAACACCCAGGTCGAGAGGTGGCAGGATAAGCTGTCTGACCAGGTGGACCGGTATACCCAGCAGTTCACCCGGCTGGAGATGCTGATCAACCAGATGAACTCCCAGAGCTCCACCCTGGCAGGTCTGATGGGCGGCTGAGGCCGCCGGAAAGGATGAACCCCCATGGACGCAAGAGGCTATCAGCAATATAAGCAGCAGTCCATCAATTCCATGACCCCTGGAGAACTGCTGATGCTGCTCTACGATGAGCTGGTCAAGCGCAGCACCTTGGCATCTATCGCCTTGGATAAGGAGGATTGGCCCCTGTTCGAGAGCGCACTGGACCGGTGCACAGATATCGTCAACTATCTGGACGAGACGCTGGACCGCCAGTATCCCATCAGCCAGGACCTGAGCCGGATGTATGACTTCTTCACCTATGAGCTGGGCCGGATCAAGGTGGGCCGGAACAAGAAGGAGCTGGAGCGGCTGCGCCCCATGCTCTCCGACCTGCGGGACACCTTCCGGATCGCAGAGAAGAGCAGCGCGGGCCAGGAGCGTCGGGCATGACGAAAGGAGATTGGCTGGATCTGACGGTGCTGGAGCGGAAGAAATACAACTGTCTGTCTGAGGTGATGGACCTGAGCCGTCAGATGGGTGAGGCCATGGACCGCAACGATCAGGTGTCTGTGCGGATGCTCCTCGCCTTGCGCCAGGACCCCATCCTCCAACTGGAGGAGCTGCAGCGGTCTATCGCCGTTCAGACGGAGGGCATGTCTCTGGAGGACCGGATCCGGGTCGCCGACCTGGGGAAAGGAGCCGCTCCCCAGGGAGAGGAGGAGAGCATCTACGCCAGCCAGGCAGGCAGCGTCCGCCGGCTGCTGGAGCGGGTGCTGGAGCTGGACCGCCGGCTGAATCAGCGTATAGCGGGCAGCAGCTCCTTCTATGCCCAGGGAGAATAAAGAACAACGATCTGTCCCCGGGCCTTAGGGCCGCGGGGTCAGATCGTTGTTTCGGATCGTGTAGAGCGGGGGGACGTCAGGAGACGGCCGCGAAGGGGTCCTGCTCCAGCACCCAGAGGGGCCCGCCGCTGCTCCGGTTGGCGGACAGCTCCCCCAGGATCAGCTCCAGGTCCCAGGTCGTCAGGCTGCGCTCCGGACTGGCCGGATCGGCCACCAGGATGCTCCCGTCCAGGGTGATCCCCCGCAGAAGGATGAAGTGGCCGCCGTTGGTGAAGTGGCCCGGCCCCATGAGGGCTACCAGTATCTGCCCGGTAGCCAGGTACTGGGCGATCGTGTCCTCGTCGGCCTCGTCCAAGGGGAGAGAAGAGCACTCCAATCCAAAGTCCCGGGCCACCCCTGGGACGATGGACAGATAGGAGCCCTGCCGCCTGGCCCAGTATCCATTGTCTACACAGTGCTGGGCCATCTGGACCGGATCGATGATGTTGCCGGTCAGGGTGGACACCGCCATGGCCATAGCGGTAGGCCCGCAGCCGTAGCCGCCGATGTGGTCGGTGCCATAGGGCTGATCCGCCCATCTCTCGGTGGTCTGGTCGAAATAGACTACCTCTTGGGCCCCTCCGGTGAGGAACTGCCCTTCGTTCCGGGCAGCCAGGGTGGTCACCTTGAAGGACGCCTTGCCTCGTGGAGGGGGGGCCAGCTCAACATCATCCACCAGTTGGATATCCATCTCCGGCTCTGGCTCCGGTTTAGGAGCGAAGTGTTCCTTCAGAGCCTCCAGACCGCTGTGGAAGCGGTCGGAGGTGTGGGAGGCGGCCTGTACGGCGCTCTGGCTCAAGCCGGTCCACACCGTCTGTCCGGCTTCCGCCAGCTGCTGGAAGCCCTCTCGGAGGGGAGCAGTGATCCGCTGGTAGAAGTCCGGGTCCTGATAGGAGCATACAGCCAGTTCCACAGCCCCTACGCAGACCGAGGCCAGCAGGAGGACAGAGAGGGCGTATCTCATCACCCTGCGGGACAGTTTATCTTTTTTCACGGTCTATCCTCCGAAGATCATAGAGATAGGCTCTTGTCAAGAGCTGCAAGATCGATTATACTACAAACTGCGGGATTTTTGAACTATAAATTTATGGCGTCTCTGCGGCTGCGGTCCGGAGGGGGCGCCGTGATGTGGCAAGGAGCCTTGAGCATGCCGGAGATTCGCCTGGATAATGTGTCGAAACTGTATAAGGTCGACAAAAAATTGAAGCAATATGCGGTGCGGGAGCTCTCTGCGACCATCTCCCAGGGGGAGTTCGTCTTTCTGGTGGGGAGCAGCGGCGCGGGGAAGAGCACCATGCTGAAGCTGATCGGCGGTGAGATCGCCCCGGACAAGGGGAGCGTCCTAGTGGACGATGTGAGCATCTCCCGCTTTTTCGGCCCCTGGAAGGTGCGGCTGGCCCGGACCTTTGGGATCGTCAGCCAGCAGCCTGTCTTGGTGCGCAAGCGCACCATCGAGGAGAACCTGATGATGGCGGCCAGGGCCGGAGGGATGCAGCGCAAGAGCCAGGCGGCATCAGAGAAGGCGCTGGGCCTGGTGGGCCTGTCCGGAGTGGAGAAATGCTATCCCGCAGAGCTGTCTATCGGGGAGGTCCGCAGAGTGGAGCTGGCCCGAGCGCTGGTCAACAGCCCGCCGGTCCTCCTTCTGGACGAGCTGACCGCCAACCTGGACGATGACAATATCTGGGACATCATGCACCTGCTCAACGAGCTGAACACCCGGGGCACCACCATCATCATGGCAACCCATGCCAGCCAGTTCGTCAACATCATGCGCCGCAGAGTGGTGACACTGGTGGACGGAAGGATATTTGGTGACGTGAAGAACGGGAAATATGGGGATATCGTGTAAAAAAGCACCAAATGGACCGGGTATCCTGCCCGTTTTCCATGACGGTCAGACCAAATGCAGGAAAATGGTCATATATCCATGTTTTTGCTTGCTTTACGAAAAAAGCTGGTGTATAATAACAAAGAACGAAGGGGGGGAGCGTATGAGCATACAGATCCTGGAGCGCAGCCAGCGCCCCCCCAAGAGCGGATCGCACCCTCCAGGAGCGGGTGCGGCCCACCTTCTGGACTGTGGATCGGGC
This sequence comes from bacterium 1xD42-67, assembly GCA_003612335.1. GTDB lineage: Bacteria > Bacillota > Clostridia > Oscillospirales > Oscillospiraceae > Lawsonibacter. Next base: position 135,120 of record RAYO01000014.1, on the reverse strand, counting down.
CAAAGGGGAAGCCAGCGCACCATCCGTCCCCGAGCCGGCGAAGAGACCGGGGAGAATGTTTTTAGGAGGCACTACATATGAATTTCAAGAACATGTCTATCAAGAAGAGCCTGATCTTAGGATTTGGCACCACCATCCTGGTCTCTGTGATCATCATCGTCACTGCGTTGATCATGATGAACATGCAGAAAAGCGCCTACACTGATATCTTAGAGCACTATGTGGAGACCAACCAGTTGGTCTCTGACTGCCGGATCGACTATAATATCGCTGCCCGCAACCTGCGGGACGTGGCCCTCTCGGGCGACCAGAAAGGCCTGACTACTGTCAACTCCAAGCTGAGCGAGCTGGACGGCCTGATGAGCGAGATGCAGGACGCCTATCCCAAGGAGCTGAAGGACCGCACCCTGCTCAACGATTTCGTCAAGAGCCTGGAGACATGGTCGAAAGAGGCTGAGATGATCGCTGATGTCGTCCTCACCGACCGGAATCGTGCGGCTCAGATGATCGTCAATGAGTGTACTCCCGCCTTGGATGCGGCTGCCAGCGCTGGCGACAAGCTGGCCCAGGACCTCCAAGCTAAGCAGAACAAGATCATCGAGGACCAGAACTTCACCTCCAACATCGCGTTGGGAGTGATCGTGGTGGTGATGATCGTGGCGACCATCGTGGTGTTGCTGATGGCCACGAAGATCATCCGGAGCATCGTAGAGCCCAGCAGTCAGGTCCGCGGGGCGCTGGTGGGCTTCAGTCAGGGCAATCTGTCTGTGCCGGTGGAGTTCACTGGCAAGAATGAGCTGGGCGAGATGTGTGACGCCCTGCGCACCAGCCAGAAGGTCCTGAACAGCGTCATCAAGGACATCTCCGAGACCACTGGCCAGATGGCTAAGGGCAACTTCGACGTGGAGCTCACTGCTACCTTCCCCGGCGATCTGGCCCCCATCCAGCAGAGCGTCAACCAGTTCGTCCTGCGCATGAGCGAGACGATCGCCAATATCTCCCAGTCCGCCGATCAGGTGACCGCCGGCGCAGAGCAGGTGTCCAACAGCGCCCAGGCTCTGGCCCAGGGCGCCACCGAGCAGGCCAGCTCTGTGGAGGAGCTGTCCGCCACCATCAACGATATCTCTGAGAATGCCAAGCGGACCTCTGCCACTGCCGAGCAGGCTGGTGAGCACGTCAATGCGGCCGGCGGTCAGCTGAATCTGAGCATGGAGCATGTCAAGCAGCTGAACGCTGCTATGGAGAACATCTCCAGTTCCTCTCAGGAGATCGGCAAGATCATCGCCACCATCGAGAACATCGCGTTCCAGACCAATATCCTGGCGCTGAATGCTGCTGTGGAGGCAGCCCGGGCTGGTTCTGCCGGTAAGGGCTTCGCAGTGGTAGCCGACGAGGTGCGCAATCTGGCCACCAAGTCCGACGAGGCCGCCAAGGCCACCAAGGACCTGATCGACGGCTCCATCTCCGCTGTCACTGCGGGCACCGAGGCCGTGAGCAAGGTCACGGACGCACTGTCCCAGACCACCGAGAGCGCCGGCCAGGTGACCACTATGATGGACACGGTGGTCACTGCTGTGGAGAGCCAGACCCAGGCCATCATGCAGGTCACCGAGGGGATCGACCAGATCTCCGCTGTGGTCCAGACCAACTCCGCCACCAGCGAGGAGTGTGCGGCCGCCAGCGAGGAGCTGTCCTCTCAGGCCAATATCATGCATCAGCTGATGGCCGAGTTCCGGGTGAGCTCCAAGATCAGCGGCGGGTTCAGCGGGCCCAGCTACCGTCCCAGCACACCCCCTCCCGCCCCCTCCTATCAGAGCAGCCCTTCCTGGGAGGAGGAGGACAGCGCCTCCGGCTCTGACTACGCCAGCCCCTTCGGGAGCAGCAAGTATTGATCGCAGGTCTCAGGACCTGGAGAAGGATATGGCGTCCCGGGAGCGGGACGCCATATCGCTGTTAGAAGATGAGGACCAAACTGCGGCAAGGGGTGGATCGGATGGCAGAAAGAAGGACACAGGACAGCGATATGATATTCGCCCTGGATATCGGCACTAGGAGCATCATTGGGGTCGTGGGGCGGATCGAGGACGAGCGCCTGGAGGTGCTGGCCATCGAGCGGGAGGAGCACGGCAAGCGCGCCATGCTGGACGGCCAGATCGAAGATATCGAGCAGGTCGCAAAGGTGGCCCGCCGGGTGACCGAACGCCTGGAGGAACGGCTGGACTGCACACTGGAACGGGTGTGCGTCGCCGCCGCCGGCCGGGCCCTGCGTACGGAGAAGGGGACCTATGCGCTGGAGCTGCCAGAGGTGCTCAAGATCACGGACGACATCATCGGGCGGCTGGAGAGCGGCGCGGTGTCGGCTGCGGAGGGGGTCCTGGGCCAGGATCGGGAGGGCCAGCGGCGCTTCTACCTGGTGGGCTACACCGTCTCCGGCTATCAGCTGGACCGCTACCCCATGACGACGCTCCGGGGCCACAATGGCCGCCTGCTGGAGGCGGAGGTGGTGGCTACCTTCCTGCCCAGCGAGGTGGTAGAGAGCCTCTACGCAGTGACCGAGGCCGCTGGCCTGGAGGTGGCGAGCCTGACCCTGGAGCCGATCGCCGCCCTGAACGCGGCGATCCCCGCCGACCTGCGCCTGTTGAATCTGGTGCTGGCCGACATCGGGGCGGGGACCTCTGATATCGCGGTCTGCCGGGACGGCACTGTGGTGGGGTACACCATGGCCACCATCGCCGGAGACGAGATCACCGAGGAACTGATGCGCCGCTACCTGATCCCCTTCGCCACGGCGGAGCGGATGAAGACCCAACTCCGGGAGGAGACCATCACCTATCGGGATGTGCTTGGCCTGGAGCAGAGCGTCCCGGGGGCCCAGGTGGAGGAGGCCATCCAGCAGCCGGCCCAGGCCCTGGCCCAGGAGATCGCCCAGCGGGTGGTGTCCCTCAACGGCGCTCCCCCCTCTGCCCTCTTCTTGGCAGGAGGAGGCAGCAAGCTGGAGGGCTTGCGGGAGATGGTGGCAGAGGCGCTGAAGATGGATCAGCGGCGGGTGGCCTTGGCGGGGAACAACTACGAGATGACTGCCTTCTCTGACGGATATGACCTGAACGACCCGGAGCTGGCCACCCCCCTGGGGATCGCGGTCTCCGCCGGCCTGGGGCTGATCAGCGACAGCTACCGGATCATGCTCAACGGTCAGCCAGCCAAGCTCTTCCGCAGCGGAGCGCTGACAGTGCTGGAGCTGCTGATGATGAACGGCTATACCTCCGCCGACCTGTTGGGCCGGACAGGGAAGAACCTGAGCGTCACAGTAGACGGCCGGCGGATGGTCTTCCGGGGCCAGCCGGCCTCCCCCTGTGTCCTGAGGCTGAACGGGCAGGAGAGCGCGCCCTCCGCCCTGGTCTATGCCGGCGACAGCATCGAATTCACCCCGGCGGTTCCGGGAGAGGATGCGCGGCGGGCTGTGAAGGATCTGCTGGGCCAAGACTTTTCCGGCGGGGTCACCGTCAACGGGCGGATGTCGGACCTGGATGTCCTGTTGGAGACTGGGGACCAGGTCGTCACCTTCGAGGGCGGGGCCCGGGCCCCTGTGCCTGCTGAAGAGCCGGAGCCTCCGGCACCTCCGCCGGCGTCTGTTCCCCCAAAAACGGCTCCGCTGGTGCGGTCAGAGCCAGTGCAGAGACCAGCAGAGAGACCGGCTCCGGTCCCGCCGCCGCGTCAGGCCCCGAAGGAGGAGCCGAAACCCATATCGGCAGTCGTCCCCACTCCGCTCCAGTCCCAGCGCAGGCCGATCCGGGTGACCCTCAATGGAGGGCCGCTCCAGCTGCCTGGCAAGCCGGAGGGCGCTCCCTACTATCTGATGGACCTGCTGGAACACTCGGGGATCGATTTTGAAAATCTGGACCGGGGCGTAGAGCTCCAGGTCAACGGTGCGGAATGTGCGTTCACCCAGGAGCTGCGCTCTGGCGATGATGTGATCATCCGCTATCTGGAAAAGTAATGGAGTGATGTGTCATGGCAAGAAAAAAGAAAAAGCAGGCTGCTGCTGAGGCCGCGGAGGGCGAAGAGCTCCAGGAGGGCAAGAAGAAAAAGAAGGGCAAGAAAAAGCTCCTGCTCCTCCTCATCCTGGTCCTGGTGATCGCAGCGGCGGCAGCGGCGGTGTTCTTCCTGGACATCGGCGGACTGAAGACGAAGCTGGGCCTTGGCAAGAAGGATCCGGCTGAGCCGGAGATCCCCAAGGATCTGGAGACCTACACAGTGGGAGAGGACTCGGTCAGCGCTCTGGACAGCATTTTGGAGGAGGGGGAGTGTATCCTGCTCGTCGCCCAGAAGGTGGAGCAGATCCCCAAGGCGCTGGAGGACAGCGATCCCGAGGACAGCTCTGAGGAGGACAGCTCCGAAGAGGCAAAGGAGGACAGCTCTGAAGAGGAGGGAGACGGCTCCGACGAGATGGGGGAGCAGTACCTCTACATCTATGATGTGGTCTCCCCTGCCGCTGTGGTGGACAAATATCTGGACGCGGTGCTGGGAGGAGAGCAGGGCATGACCCTGCTGGACGAGGAATCGATCGTCTCTGACGAGCGCCCGGTGCTGGAGGACAGCTTGGGGACGGTGACCCTGGCCAAGACCTCCACCCAGGAGGGGCACCTCTTCCAGGTGGTGATCGGGTGGTCTGAGGCCAGCTGCCTGACACTGCGGGTGAGCGCCCCTGAGGGAGTGCTCCAATATCCCGAGGTGGAGGATCCCCTGGATCTGGCCACCTTGGCGGAGCAGATGGATCAGCTGAAGAACATGGATCCCAAGGAGCTGGGACTGTCGGGCGCCTCTATGGACGAGTATGAGATCTACGCCGGAGAGGGATTCGTCACAGTGGACGGCACCCCCTGCCGCAAGTTCAATATCTACGAGCGGCGGGCCGCAGGCGATAAGCATTACACCAATATCGTGGGGATCTATCTGTTCAGTACGGACAAGAAGCATATCTATATCCTGGATACAGAGAGCAACATGGTGAGCCAGCTGAAGTGACGGCGGGGAGGAAAACTCCGGCTCCCTCTTATCAAGAAGGAACTTTTGGCCGATATCTCAAGTGGAACGAGACCCAATATTCGTGGAAGGGAGGGGACGTTGATGGATGGTGTCATGGGGATGCAGATGGCTCAATTCCAGACCAATTACACCTTTGCCCTGATGAAGATGTCCATGGAGGATGCCCAGAATCAGGCGGCTGCGATGGTCGAGATGATGTCCAGCGTACCCGCGCCTGCCCAGTACGGCTTCGACGTGTGGGCATAGAACGTTCCAAGCAGACCAGGAGCGGAGCAAGGCCGATCAGGCCCTGCTCCGCTTTGCGTTGTCCCCTGGATAGTTTGGAACCTCCTGGCCCAAACTGACACTTGACAAAGGCTGGAGATCGGGATATGATAGATACACCCCACCCGGGGGGGGTATTTATGGCACCGAGCCAGCGAGAGGTGTGGAGATGGAGATCCTGAAGATCGAGACAGAGAAAAAGCGTTTCCTGGATCTGCTCCTCCTGGCGGACGAGCAGGAGGACATGATCGACCGATATCTGGACCGGGGGACCATGTACGTGCTGGAGGACCAGGGGATCAAAGGGGCCTGTGTCGTCACGGACGAGGGAGAGGGGATACTGGAGCTGAAGAACCTGGCGGTGGTCCCCGGCGGCCGGAGGAAGGGCTATGGGAGGAGACTGATCTCCTTTTTGGAGGACAGCTATCGAGGCCAGTATCTCCGATTGCAGGTGGGCACCGGGGACAGCCCGGCAACGGTCCCTTTTTATGAGGCCTGCGGCTTCCGGCGGTCCCACACTGTAAAGGGCTTCTTCACAGAGCACTACGACCATCCGATCTATGAGGAGGGGGTCCTCCTGACAGATATGATATATTTTCAAAAAGAGCTGTGAAAACGGAATGTTAGGAGGTCATCCATATGGCAAAGCAGAAGTTCGAGATCACAGGCATGACCTGTTCCGCTTGCTCCGCCCACGTGGAGAAGGCGGTGAACAAGCTGGAGGGGATCAAGACCGCCACGGTCAGCTTGATGACCAACTCCATGGTGGCGGAGTTCGACGAGAAGGTCCTATCCAGTGAGGATATCATCCGGGCAGTAGTACAGTCAGGATACGGAGCCTCTCTGCCCCAGAAGGGCGGGGCCAAGGCCCAGGCCGCGCCTCAGGAGGATGTGATGGCCCAGGAGCTGGCCGCTATGAAGCACCGGATGATCTGGTCCTTTGCGTTCCTCATCCCCCTGTTCTATATCTCCATGGGGCACATGATGGGCGCGCCCCTGCCGGAGATCCTGCTGGGTCATGAGAATGCAGCGATCTTCGGCCTGACGCAGCTGCTCCTCACGCTGCCTATCATGTATCTCAACGATAAGTATTATAAGGTGGGGTTCAAGACTCTCTGGAATAGAGCGCCCAATATGGATTCCTTGATCGCGGTGGGCTCCATCGCCGCAGTGATCTACGGTGTCTTCGCCATCTATCAGATGGCCTACGGTCTGGGCCACGGGGACATGGAACGGGTGGCCAAATACCACATGGACCTGTATTTTGAGTCCGCCGGCATGATCCTCACCCTGATCACCCTGGGCAAATTCCTGGAGACCCGGTCCAAGGGCAAGACCTCTCAGGCGATCAGCCGCCTGATGGACCTGGCCCCTAAGACGGCCCACGTGGTCCGGGAGGGCGTGGAGACCGAGATCCCTGTGGAGGAGGTCCGGGTGGGGGACCGGGTGGTGGTCCGGCCCGGCCAGTCCATCCCGGTGGACGGCGTCATCGTGGAGGGCCAGTCCGCTGTGGACGAGTCCGCCCTCACCGGCGAATCCCTTCCCGTGGACAAGGGCCCTGGAGACAAGGTGGCCGCCGCCTCCATCAACAAGTCGGGCTTCTTCACCTTTGAGGCCAGCCGGGTGGGGGAGGACACTACCCTGGCCCAGATGATCCGCCTGGTGGAAGAGGCGTCCGCCTCCAAGGCCCCCATCGCCAAGCTGGCCGACAAGGTGTCGGGGATCTTCGTCCCGGTTGTCATGACCATCGCTCTGATCGCCGCCGCCGCCTGGCTGGCCACGGGCCACGGCTTCACCCAGGCCCTCACCGCTGGGGTGGCGGTGCTGGTGATCTCCTGCCCATGCGCTCTGGGGCTGGCTACCCCTGTGGCCATCATGGTGGGCACCGGAAAGGGAGCGGAGAACGGCATCCTGATCCGCTCCGCTGAGGCCCTGGAGACCCTCCACACTGTGGACATGGTGGTGCTGGACAAGACGGGCACTCTCACCCAGGGCAAGCCGGTGGTCACCGATATCATCCCCGCTCCCGGCAACGATGGGGATGGCCTGCTCTGTACCGCTTTCTGCCTGGAGGGCCCCTCTGAGCACCCCCTGGCCACCGCCATCGTGGAGGAGGCGGAGCGGCGGGATATCCCCATCACCTCGGTGGGCGGTTTTACAGCGGTCCACGGGCGGGGCGTTCGGGCCTCCATTGGCAGCAATATCTGCTTCGGCGGCAACCGAGTCATGGTGGAGGAGGCGGGCATTGACCCCGGTCCTCTGGCGGTCAAGGCGGACGAACTGGCCGCCCAGGGCAAGACACCGCTCTACTTTGGAGACGAAACGGATAAAAAATTACTAGGCGTCATCGCCGTGGCCGACACGCCAAAGCCCTCCAGCAGGGACGCGGTGGCCGCGTTCCGGGAGCTGGGCCTGGAGGTGGTCATGCTCACCGGGGACAACCGGCGCACCGCCGAGGCCATCGGCAGGGAATTGGGGGTCACTCAGGTGATAGCCGAGGTGCTGCCCCAGGATAAGGAGCGGAAGGTCGCCGCCCTCCAGGCCGAGGGCAAAAAGGTGGCCATGGTGGGGGACGGGATCAACGACGCTCCCGCCCTGGCCCGGGCAGATGTGGGCCTGGCCATCGGGGCGGGCACCGACGTGGCCATCGAGTCGGCGGATATCGTGCTGATGAAGTCCGACCTGCTGGACGCCGCCGCCGCTGTGGAGCTGTCCCGGGCTACCATCCGGAACATCAAGCAGAACCTGTTCTGGGCCTTCTTCTACAATTCCCTGGGGATCCCTCTGGCGGCCGGTGTCTTCTACGCCGCCCTGGGCTGGCAGCTGGACCCCATGTTCGCTGCCGCAGCCATGAGCCTCAGTTCGGTGACCGTAGTGACCAACGCGCTGCGCCTGCGGTCCTTCCACAGCCGATTCCGGTCCGCCTCTTCTGCGGAGGCCCCCTGTGAGGGGAGCTGCCCGCTGGAGATAAAAACTGCTCAAGGAGGAAATGAGACTATGAAAAAAACTATGATCATCGAGGGCATGATGTGCGCCCATTGTACCGGCCGGGTGGAGAAGGCCCTGTCCGCCATCGACGGCGTGTCCGCCGTGGAGATGAGCCTGGAGGGCAAGTCCGCCGCCCTGACCCTCAGCAAGGACGTGGATGACCAAGTCCTCACCGACGCCGTCACCCAGGCGGGCTACGAGGTGGTGTCCGTCCAGTGAAGGCCGACCGCACCCAGATCGACCGGCTGCTCAAGACCGCCCGGGGCCAGATCGATGGGATCCTCAAGATGGTGGAGGAGGACCGCTACTGCCTGGAGATCTCCAGCCAGATCATGGCCGCGCAGTCCATCCTGAAAAAGGCCAACCGGATGGTCCTGCGGGCCCATATGGACCACTGCGTCCGTGACGCCGTGGCCTCCGGCGACCCGGGCCCCAAGCTGGAGGAGCTGGCCGCCCTGCTGGATAAGCTGGCAGAGTAGCGGATCGAGCCCCTTTCACAAGGGGGCCAGAGGGAGCGTGGAACGCTGCCCGCCGGGAAGCGTCTGCTTTCCGGCGGGCTGTGTATTATCATAATAGAACAAAGAATACAATCAAGACGATAATCATTATTACCAACAAAAAGTGTTTCATTTTATACAGCATTACTATTTATTTTAATAAACGATTCTGCTATAAATTTGTAAGGATGATAATATTTGCATCCTACTAGAATCAAAGATATAAAAGGAGAGAGAGTTAGGAGTGAACTAAGAAATTGTAAGAACGCTTCTCAAATGGCCGGTGTATTTTGTTCTATATTTGGGTTTCATACTGCGACAGCAATTCTAGGTCTTGCAACCCTAGTTTACGATAATATGCTTGACATAGGTGGTTCTCAATTTTATAAAGTAGTTATTTCTTCTGATACGTATCAAGTCCTGTTTGCGGTAGATCGAAGTTATTACATCCATTGTTATCACCAAAAGGCTGAATTTTTCGAAGAAAACGCAACAAGACCGTATAAAACAGAGCGAGATTATTATCAGGCGATTGGCGGCTGAGGATAGGAGCAGTGATACAGGATGAGGCGTTCGGCAAAGAGCAGACCGGTGGCAAATGTCATACTCGCCTATCTTTTGCTTTGGGTGCTGTATGATTTTTGGGAGACGCAGGCGTCCCCGGATACGCGATACACTTGTCTTGTGATCGGCTTAGGTATCTTTTTCCTGGCCGCACTGCCCGATGCCTTTCAGTGGAGCTTGCTGGCCGGTCACAGGAGGTTCTGGTCCCTCCTGGGCGTGCTGCGCAATGAGGGCTCTTTCTGCAAATTGAGAGAAGGTCTCTGTGGATATTTGGAATCGGAAGGGATCGATGTGGTGGAGCATCGAAGGACGCTGGCGGGGTGCATCATAGCCAGCGCCATAGGCTTCTCCCTATTTGCCGGCTCGATATCCCTTACATAGATCGGAGCGGGATGCTGGATGAGCTGGCAGAGTAGCAAAGCCCCCCTTGTCAAAGGGGGGTGCCCCGAAGGGGCAAGGGGATTCCTGGGAAGAGGATTCCCCAGTCACGGCTCCGCCGTGCCAGCCCCCTTTCACAAGGAGGCCAAATAAGAACGAAAATACCGCCCGCCGGGAAGTAGATGCTTCCCGGCGGGCGTTCTTGTGAAGTTGTATCAAGATCGACGCTCACAGAATAAGAGCATCTGACCTCGTTCAAAAAGTGCAGATAATGCTCCCTGCGTTCCCAATTTTCCAAGTCGATAAGGGTAAACTCACCTTTTTGCCTCCTGACAAAACTTTATTGTTTCGATTATATCATGGACTCAAATCTGGGTCGATCCGGTCAGACCGGGAAAGTCTCCCTGCACGCTTGCAGAAAGAGCTTCAACAACGGCTTTCCCGTTACGCTTTTGTAGTATGCCCCATAGGACAGCGGCTCCGTTCCCTTGATCGGGATATATGCCAGAGCAGGGTCCCGAAAGGATGGGAAATCAGGCTGGACAGCGATCCCAAAACCGGCCTTAGCCAACGTGATGCAGGCATCGGCTGACCCGCACATGAGCAATTCAGATACGGCCCTTCCCGTTGTCAATTCGTGCTGAACGGTATTCAAGTTGTCGGGGCATCTCTGCGGGTCGAGCAGGAGCAGCCTCTGGGTTCGGAGATCGTCCTCGTCCAGCAGCTCTTTTTCTGCCAGCGGATGGTTTGCAGGTAAAATACCGCTAATACAGACTTGAGCCAGTTCCTTGTAAATGCCATCTATTTTCTTGGGACCCTTTTCTTGAAATGCGATGATCACATCGACCGCTTCTTCAGCCAGCAATTGATATAAATGCTGGAAAGGCACGACCTGAAACACGGGATATAGCGTGGAACAGGACTCTGCCATTTGCCGCAGTATTTCAGGCAGCAAGTGCAATTCATTCTGGCTATGGCATCCGATAGAAAAGAACTGCCGTTCATCGATCACAGGTTCTTCAAACCGCTTTTTTGCCAAAGTAATGATATTCAATACGTTTTTGGCATCGTTCAAAAATATGAGTCCTTCCTGAGTGATCTCCACCGAGCGTGTGGTGCGTTTAAATAACTGCGCGTTCAATTCCTCTTCCAAAGAGTGGATCTGATGCGTAATTGCTGGCTGAGTCACATTGAGCAATTTAGCAGCTTTCGCAAAATTGAGGGTCTCTGCTACGGTCAAAAAACAGGTAAGCTGAAATGTGTTCATACTGCCCATCCTCCGATCGATAAAAGATCTTTATATGTTATAACATTTTTTGAATTAACAATCAAGAGAAAATGAGTATAATAAACGATAGCGCCAGTGAGAATTGTCTGCCGAACAGTCGCAAACCAAGCAAAGCCGCAAAAGAAAGGGCGATGTGAAATGTCTGATGGGAACCTGCTGTTGACGCTTCGGCAGATCAACATCTGCCTGGGCCTCTATGAAAGCGAGAAGCTGGCAGCAAGCGAGATGACCTTCGCGCAGGCGTTCTTGCTGAATGAAATTTTTTCAATGGACTCCCCATGTGTCTGCTCCACAGAACTGTGCGAAAGGATGGGCTTTACCCGGCCGTCTATTTCCAGAACGCTGAAAGAGCTGCGGAAAAATGGATATGTCAAAATGAAGATGGACAAGGACGATAACCGCAAAAAACATACCGTTCTGACGCCCAAGGCCCATGCAGCCGAAGGTATCGTAAAGGATCACATCGAAAATCTAAACGACTGTCTTGCGCAGGAAATACCCGAACACTGCTTGGAGGGGATCGAAAGCGCCCTGCGGACGATCCTTGACAATATACAACAAAAAACTCCAAGGAGGCCAGTGTAAGTGGACTATCAGATTGCGTACTTAAATGTATATGGAAACGCCTGGGTGCTGGCTGATGAGATCCAAACGATCCTGGCTGGTGCGGAGCTGGTGGATTTAAGCAGGCAGGAGATCTCGGACGATGCGGACGTGTACCTGCTTGTCTTTGAGATCACGCAGGCCGCGATCCCGCTGAAGATCATGGATGTGTTGGAAAATTTGGAGGGGAAAACCATCCTCTGCTGTGTCACCTGCGGCATGGCGCTTCATGAGAGCAAGGACAGCATCGAACACAACCTTCTCCCCTTCATACCGGACGAGTGCGACTATCGCGGAATGTTTTTCTGTCCAGGTCAGATTCCGGCCAGCGTGATAGAAACCGTACAGACCGCCTTGGACGAAAACCCGGAAAACCAGCGGGCCAAGGTCATGCTGGAGGCGTTCCAGCATTCCATGAATCATCCCGATGCGGATGACCTCCGGGAACTGCGCCGCTTCATTCAGGAGAGCGGGATTTGAGAGGAGGCACTGTTCTTGATAAAAACACTGTTGAAACAAATTGGGGAATACAAAAAGGATACCATCATTACGCCGATTTTTACAATTCTGGAAGTGGTGGCGGAGCTTCTGGTCCCCTTTGTGATCGCCAGTCTCATCGACAAAGGCATTGAAGCCGGGAATCTGCGGAATGTCTACCTTTACGGCGCGCTGATGATCGTGCTGGCCTTTTTCGGTCTGGTGTTCGGCATCTTGGCTGGACGGTTCGCGGCTTCTGCTTCTGCCGGTTTTGCCTGCAACCTGCGCCAGAGTATGTTTGAAAACATCCAGACTTTTTCCTTTTCCAACATCGACAAATTCAGCACGGCGGGCCTCGTCACCCGCATGACAACGGATGTCACCAATATGCAGATGGCGTTTCGATGTGCCTGCGCATCGCTCTGAGAGCGCCGCTGATGCTGATCTGCAGTATGGTGATGTGTTTGCTCATCAACGCTAAACTGAGCATGATCTTCCTGGCTGCTATTGTGGTGCTGGCGGCTGCGGTAGCTCTGATCATGAGTAAGGCCATGAAAATTTTCAGTCATGTGTTTCATCGGTACGATGACCTGAACGCCAGCGTTCAGGAGAATATTTCGGCTATCCGTGTGGTGAAAGCCTTTGTCCGGGAGGACTATGAGAACGAAAAGTTCAGCAAAGCAGCAACAAGGCTCTACGAGCTGTTTGTCAGCGCGGAAAAGCTCCAGGCGCTGAATCTGCCGGTGATGATGTTTATTGTCTATGGCTGCATCATTGCGATCTCCTGGTTTGGGGCGCGCTTCATCGTGGCCGGCAGCATGACCACCGGCAACCTGACTTCCCTGTTTACCTATGTGATGACCGTGTTCTCCTCGCTGATGATGCTGTCCATGATCTTCGTGATGATGACCATGAGCGCAGCCAGCGGGAAACGGATTGCGGAGGTGCTGGAGGAAAAAGCGGACATCACCGATCCCTCGAAACCGCTGGATCGTGTGAAAGACGGCAGCATTGATTTCGACCATGTGACCTTCTCCTACCGCCAGGGGAGCGGCGAAGAAACACTGAGCGGCATTGATCTTCACATCCGATCTGGAGAGATCATCGGCATCATCGGCGGGACCGGCTGCGGCAAATCCAGCCTGGTCAGCCTTATCAGCCGTCTGTACGATGTGACCTCCGGCTCTGTCAAGGTGGGCGGTGAGGATGTCCGAAACTATGATCTGGAAACGCTTCGCGATCAGGTGGCGGTGGTCCTGCAAAAGAATGTGCTGTTCTCCGGGACCGTGTTAGACAATCTGCGCTGGGGCAAGAAGATAGGCAGCACGGAGGAATACCGGGAAGCCTGCTGTCTGGCCTGTGCGGATGAGTTCATCGAACATTTGCCCAAGGGCTATGACGCCTGGGTGGAACGGGGCGGGGCCAACTTCTCCGGTGGTCAAAAACAGCGGCTTTGCATCGCCAGGGCCTTGCTGAAACATCCCAAGGCGCTGATTTTGGATGACTCCACCAGCGCGGTGGATACAGCCACGGATGCAAAAATCCGGGAAGCCCTCCAAACAGTGATCCCCGGAACCACCAAGATCATCATTGCCCAGCGCATTTCCAGCGTTCAGGACGCGGACCGTATCCTGGTGCTGGACAACGGCAGGGTCAGCGGCTTTGACACCCACGAAAATCTGCTGAAAACCAATACCATCTATCAGGAGATCTACGAGGCTCAGACGAAAGGCGGAGGTGACTTTGACCATGAACAAGCAAGCGAATAAGAATGATCTGATGCTCCTGCTGAAGCGTGTGCTGGACATCATGCTCCGGGAGTACAAAGCGCAGTTCTGCCTTGTGGTGGCATTGATTCTGGGAGCGGCCCTGGCTACCCTCCGGGGAACGCTGTTCATGCGCGATTTAGTGGATGTGTACATTAAGCCCATGATCGGCGTGGAGACGCCCGATTTCGGCCCGCTGGCCCATGCCCTGCTCTCCCTGGCCCTGGTGTATCTGATCGGCCTGCTCTGCTCCTACGGGTATAACCGGATCATGGCGGTCATCAGCCAGGGAACGCTGAAGAAAATCAGGATACAGCTTTTCTCCAAAATGGAGTCCCTGCCCATCAAATATTTTGACACCACGCCCCACGGGGACATCATGTCGGTCTACACCAACGATGTGGATACCCTCCGGCAGCTCATCGGTCAGAGCGTACCGCAGCTGGTCAACTCCACGGTCACCATTGTGCTCACCTTTATCAGCATGGTGTGCCTGAATATCCCGCTGACCATCCTGACCCTGTGCATGGTGGCCGTCATGCTGGTGGTGGCGTCCAAGCTGGGCGGCATGGCCGGGACATATTTCATCAAGCAGCAGAGCAGCTTGGGCAAGGTCAACGCCTACATCGAGGAGATGATGGAGGGGCAGAAGGTCGTCAAAGTGTTCTGCCATGAGAACGAGAATATTGAGCAGTTCCGGGCCATCAACCAGGAGCTGCGGGAGAGTACCAAGAACGCAAATAAAATCGCCAATATCCTCATGCCGGTCAACGGAAACCTGGGGAACATCAGCTATGTGCTGTGCGCGGTGCTGGGAGCGGTCCTGGCCCTGAACGGCATGGGGAGCCTGACCCTCGGCACCTTGGTCTCCTATCTGAATCTGAACCGAAACTTCACCCAGCCCGTCACCCAGGTCAGCCAGCAATTCAACAGCATCATCATGGCCCTGGCCGGAGCGGAGCGAATTTTCAAGCTGCTGGATGAGCAGCCGGAGACGGACAACGGCTATGTGGAGCTGGTCAATGTGGAGCAGCAGCCGGACGGTACTCTGACGGAAACACCCCGGCGGACGGGCCTGTGGGCCTGGAGGCACCCCCACAAAGCGGATGGCACAGTCACCTACCAAAAGCTGGAGGGCGATATTGTCTTTGACGATGTGGACTTCGGCTACAACGATGAAAAAATCGTCCTGCACAACATCAAACTCTTTGCCACACCCGGACAGAAGATCGCCTTTGTGGGCAGTACCGGCGCGGGAAAGACCACCATCACCAATCTGATCAACCGCTTCTACGATATCCAGGACGGCAAGATTCGTTATGACGGCATCAATGTCAACAAGATCCGGAAAGCCGACCTTCGCCGCTCCCTGGGCATCGTCTTGCAGGACACCCACCTGTTTACTGGCACAGTGATGGAGAATATCCGCTACGGGCGGCTGGAGGCCACCGATGAGGAGTGCGTTGCCGCCGCGAAGTTGGCCAACGCCGACAGCTTTATCCAGCGGCTTCCGGATGGCTACCAGACAGTCCTCACCGGCGATGGGGCCGATCTGAGCCAGGGCCAGCGGCAGCTCCTCGCCATCGCCCGCGCCGCCGTTGCGGACCCGCCGGTCCTGATCTTGGACGAGGCCACGTCCTCCATCGACACCCGCACAGAGCAGTTGGTGCAGGAGGGCATGGACCGGCTGATGAAAGGCCGAACCACCTTTGTCATCGCCCACCGGCTCTCCACGGTCCGAAACTCCGACTGTATCATGGTTCTGGAGCAGGGCCGGATCATCGAGCGGGGGACCCACGACCAGTTGATCGAGGAAAAGGGCCGGTACTATCAGCTCTACACAGGCAACGCAATCGCCTGAACAATTCACATTCGTTAGGAGGAATTTGAAATGAACGAACAAGTTGCCGCCAATCCGCTGGGAACTGAGCGGGTTGGAAAGTTGATGATTCGCTACGCGGTTCCCAGCATTATCTCTATTGTAGTTAACTCTCTCTACAACATGGTGGATCAGGTGTTTATTGGGCAGGGGGTTGGCTACCTGGGCAATGCCGCCACCAATGTCATCATGCCGCTGACAACCATCCTCATGGCCATCGCTTTTATGTTGGGGGATGGCGCCGCAGCTTACATGAGTCTGAACCTGGGAAAAAACCGGCCCGATGATGCAGCCCGCGGTGTAGGAAATCTGGTTACCCTGACGATTGGGACAGGACTTATATTCCTGGTCTTGTTTCAGCTTTTCCTGGAGCCGCTTTGCGGGTTGTTCGGGGCTACAGAGGGAAATCTCCCCTATGCGCTGGATTATGGCCGTATTATTGTGTTGGGCTTTCCCTTCTCCGCTGTCTGCTCCGCCTTCGGGAGTGTGATCCGGGCAGATGGGCGTCCCAGAGTCAGCATGATCGGTTTGCTCATAGGCTGTGCCGCAAATATCATTTTAGACCCGATCTTCATTTTTGTTTGCCAATGGGGGGTCAAAGGCGCCGCTTGGGCCACCATCCTGGGGCAGATTTTGAATGCGGCCTTTTTCGCTGTCTGTCTGTTCCGGTTTAAGACTATTAAACTGAAACGGGAATATTTTGTTCCCAGGCTGCAAATTGCCAGGCGGCTTGCTTCTTTGGGCGTATCCAGCCTCATCTCTCAAATCGCCTCTGTATTTGTCATTGCCGTTACCAACAATCTGCTGGTGACCTATGGCGCTGCGTCCCCCTATGGTCCTGACATTCCCATGGCGGTGTTCGGCATTGTGATGAAGGTGAGCAGTCTCATCTCCGGGATCACGCTGGGCCTTGCTGCCGGGGTCCAGCCCATCTTGGGCTATAACTATGGCAGCGGTCAGTATCCGAGGGTGAAAAGGACCTATAAGCTGGCATTGGGAGTCGGCAGCGCGATCATGGTCGCGGCGTTCTTTATCTTTCAGATCTTCCCGGAGCAGATTATCAACCTGTTTGGCAAGGAGTCGGAACTGTACATAGAGTTTGCGGTAAAATGCTTCCGGGTCTACCTGCTGGCCTGCTTCCTGATCCCTGCCGGAGCTGTCACAGGAATTTTCTTCCAAGCCATCGGCAAACCTGTTCCCGCCACGCTGCTCTCATTATCCCGGCAAATTATTTTCCTGATTCCGGCTATGTTGATTTTTGGATATTTTTGGGGTGTGGAAGGGGTCCTTTGGGCTGGTCCCTTCAGTGACGGGCTGTCTGGCGTGATCTCCTTGATTACCGTATGGTTATCTTGGAAGAAGATTTTTGGAAAAGAGGTAGCAAAACAATGAAGAAATGTATCATTACCATAGGCCGTCAGTGCGGCAGTGGAGGCCATACCATCGGAAAAACCGTGGCGGAACGGCTGGGCATTCCCTTCTACGACAAGAAGCTGGTGCAGATCGTGGCGGAGCGCAGCGGGCTGTCCGCTGAGACGGTGCGGCGGGAGGGGGAATACTCCTCCGCCAGCAGCCTGTTCACCAGCGTTTCATCGCGGGGCTACTCGGCCTATAACGCCAATCAGAGGGGGAATATGGCCCTGCCCGATCAGATCAACGCCTATCAGACCGAGCTGATCAAGGAACTGGCGGAGAAGGAGTCCTGCGTCATTGTAGGGCGGTGCGCTGACTACATCCTGCAAGGGCGGGAGGACTGTTTCCACATCTTTATCACCGGCGCGCTGCCTGACCGGGCCAACCGTGTCATCGCGGAGCATGGGGTTGCCGTTGACGCTGCCAGAAGTCATGTGAAGGAGCGGGACAGGAAGCGCTCCAGCTACTACAAGCATATCACCGATCAGACGTGGGGGATGGCCGCAAACTATGATCTCTGTCTGAACAGCAGCAAGCTGGGTATCGACCGCTGTGTGGACCTTATTCTTGCGTCAGTCGATACGGGGATGAGTCATGTATGAGGGAGAGGAAAACCAGCGCAGCGTACTTTTTCGCATCTACAAAGACGGTGACCTCTATTCCATTCCCATTCAATGTATTACATGGGTAGAACCTCTGGTGAGAAGGCCGGCCACAGTAGCGCGTTCCCCCAATCACATGATCGGAGTGTATCCGTCACATGGAAAAAATATCAGCATAGTCGATTTGGGGTGCCTGCTTGGCTTTGAGCGCACAACAAGCAGCGAGTCATCCAGCCAATGTCTGCTCATGATCGAAAACACCGGGATCGGCTTTTTAGTCGAAGCTGTCTTAGGCGTTGAAACGCTTTGTTCGTATCAAAGGCCCGACCCATTGTCCAGGCAGTTTATTCAGTGTGTGTATTCATGTGATAACCGGGATGAGTTGGTTCTTGGGCTGGATGTCCCCCGCTTGCTGTCGATTTGCTGAAAACTCTATCAGGAAAGGATGAATATAGTGGACGATTTCAATGTACATAATGAAAATACCGTTCCGTCTCCCAGGAAAAAATCCCACAAAACACTTTGGACACTGTTGCTGGCTGCTGTGATCGCGCTGGCTGCGGCTATCTCGGCTCCTATCTGGCAAATTCGCAGGCAGAAGAAAAAGTTGTCATCCAGAAAGTTGCCACGCCCGATGCAGAGGACAGTATAACTCCGGCAGTAGAAGTGGCAAAAGCCATCAGCCCGACAGTAGTGTCCATCACCACAGAAAAAATGACAGTAAATCACTTTTGGTTCGGTCCGCAGATCTCCAGTGGAGCGGGCAGCGGCGTGATCATCAGCGAGGATGGATATATTCTGACCTGCGCCCATATGGTTTCCGGGGCCAATTCAATAAACGTCACTACCTTCGACGGTGCGGAATTTACAGCCTCTGTGGTAGGATGCTATGAAGATGGGGACATTGCTGTGCTGAAAATCGAGGCCGAAGGACTGCAAGCGGCGGTGCTGGGTGACAGCGATAACATTCAACGGCTGTCTGGCACATCATGGATACGGATAGTTCGTTCTCACCGCCGGATAACGTCTGGTGGATCAGGGAAAAGATGGTGGAAGCCTCGTTCATGGCCGCGGCCCTTGCTTTCGTCCACCTCTGGCAGAGGATATTTTTTTAGAAATTCCACCTCCTGCTCCAGATATTTCAGCCGGTGCTGCATCTGCCGCAGCTGAGCCTGGGTAGTTGTGTCTCCGCCTTCAGCAGAGCCCTCTCCGCGCCTGCGCTGCGGCCGCTCATGGAACCCTTTCGCTGAAACCGCCTGCTTGCACACTACGTTCTGGATGCTGCTGAGACGGTTCCTCCCGAGTACCTCCGGATCATAGCCCGAATCGTACATAATCGTTCTGGGCGTATCCCCTTCCTGGTATCTCCGCCAGAATTCTTCCTTGAATGCGTTTGTAAAGGTGATCTGCGTGGTGGACACATGGAGCGTGTATGGATTTTCTGCCATAACCCGCACCTGCTCCTGGGTAAACATTTTCCGTGCCATGTGTGATGCCCCTTTCTATTGGCTTCATTTTATCACACACCCCTGCCCTTAGAACATACTCTTGTCCTGTACCCCTTTTCTTTCATTACTTGTTTCGTCCACTTTTAGGGTACGTCCTTACTTTTTGACCTGTCCACCAACCTGGGTCTCCATTTTTCCTGCTGTCCATAATCTTGGGTACAGTTTAGTTCGCGCTGGAAGAGGAATACACCAAAGATGCGCTCTCTTTTCAGGAACGGCAGGATGCCAGACTCCTGCGCTCCAAACCAGTGGCGGAAGAATTCTTTGCCTGGGCTAAGGCGGAAGAAATGACTAACCCCGTGCCGAAAACGATGTACGGCGCGGCGTTAGGTTATGCCTTGAACCAGAAGAGCTGGCTGGTGAACGTTTTTCTGGACGGGCGGCTGGAGCTTTCCAAAAACCGGGCGGAACGCGCTGTGCGTCCGTTCGCCATTGGCCGGAAAAACTGGCTGTTCTGCAATACTCCAGCCGGGGCCGATGCCAGCGCCGCCGTCTACTCCATTGTGGAAACCGCATGTGTAAATGAAAGCCCGCTGCATGCTGCGGGCTTTCTGCTTCGTCCAGGTCCTCCTCAGTTTGTCGCTTACCTGGGGATGTAGATCCCCCGAATCTGGGAGACTTTAGAAACACACACAGTTCGAGCTCCCACACATCCAAAAAGTGAAAAAGGCCGCCCACTGTCTGCCAGGAACACTGATAAGGCAATGGGCGGCTTTTTTGTTCCCTCGATCATTGTTGGGAATGGTAATAGCTTTACCGATGCCTTTCGGCTATACTATTACAATAAAATCGACTGGGGCCCTCGGCAGCCATCTGGGGGCTCATTTTTGTCCGTCTCATACCCTGAGCTGTGATCAAGAGGAGCAGCTGGCTGATGGAGCGCATCCAGGCGGCGGACTGCCCCTGACCAAAACATTTCACGACATCCAGAGTGCATCTCGATACAAAAGCCTTGAAGTGGCAGGGCTTGCCCGATAAACTGGGGATGGTGAAGTTTCTGAAAAAATTTCAAGGAGGAATCGTATATGATGCCGATCTCTGGTGTGGATACCGGCGCTGTCCAGCCCATAACAACGACTGAGGACGTGCTGGGAGCATCCAAGATACAGGGACCCAAGGAGGAGATCCAGGGCCTCCAGTTGAGGCCCATGATGGACAGATATGTCCCGGAAGGACCGCAGGAGCCGTCCGGCCTCTACTGGATGAGCAAGGACGAGGACGGCCAGCCCAAGATCTGTTTCGACGATCCGGAGCAGGCGGTCCCTGGACAGCCGGAGGGCGTCCCTGTTTCTGAGGGACCCGATCCGGCGGATCAGGATACGAAAGGCCCAGAGAGAAAAAAGGACAAGGACGAGGTCTGGGAGTGCAATACCGATAAGGTGGACCACGAGGTCGAAGAACTGAAAAAGCAGCAGCAGGAGCTGGAACAACGGCTCGATGGCGAGACCGATGAAGTCAAGATCAAGGATCTGGAGCGCCAGCTGGCTCAGGTGGAGCGAGAACTGAAGCAGAAGGATAATGACACATACCGGGAACGGAACGCCACCTTTACACAGCTCTCTTGATCTCTTAAACGGCGGTTCAAAACATACTGGTCAGCCCGGCCAGCAGGAGCATGATCGCCGGCACGACATATTTTCGCGGATGGTGCCAGAGGTCGCTCTCGATCTTCCACCCTCGGACAGGGCAGTGCCACTCCAGCAGGACGGCGCCGATCGCGCTTGACAGGGCAAAGGAGACCGACGTCAAAATATGGAGCGGGCCGACACCGCCGATCTGGATCTGCCAGCTGCACAGGAGAACGACATCCGCCGCCAGATCGCACACAAAGATGAACAGGCAGTAGGGGACGCAGAACGCCTTTCGCTGTCCCGGCAGGAAACGCACCGCCTGTTCCAGGGCCGGGTCGCAGGACAGCAGGATACAGATCGGCGTGTTCAGAGAGAGGATGGCAAAGCCGATCGGCAGGACGGACCGCGCCTCCATCTGACCCAGCAGCACCGGCAGGACACAGGCCACTCCCCACATCGCCGCCGTATTGACCAGATAGTTCTTGTGGGCCATCAGGTAGCGGAAGAGATAGCGCCAAACGGAGCAGCGGCGGTGGACTTTGACCGTCCTCCTGCGGCGCTCAGGCCGGATATAAAAGGCATAGGCGTCGGTACGCCCCAGGCGCAGGGGATAGAGACAGGATACCACCACGACAGCGGCCAGGGAGCAAAGGATGCTCCCCAAGATCTCCGCCCAGCTCCAGGGGGAGACTGCCCAGACCACAGCCAGCAGTCCGGCGGTCTTGGTCAGCAGGGCGTAGGCTCCCAGGGCGGCCACATAGGAGAGGATCAGGCTCCGCTCCTCAAAGGGGAGCATGAACATGTTCTCCATGTTGGCCCTGTTATCCTCGGCGGAGAGGGCCTGCCACATGATCCCGGCGGTGAAGGCGCTGGTCATCAGATACAGGATGGCAGGGGCGATCTTCACCTGGAGCCCGGCGATGTGCAGGCCCCAAAAGACTGCCAGATCAAGGAAGAGCGTCCTGGTCAGCCGCTCATATCTGACGCCGAACAGCTTTTTGGCGGTGACTTCAAAGCTCATTTTCATCATGCAGGGCCTCCCGGATATCCGCGGCGTTGATTGCACCGCCCTCAAAGCTCCGCCGGATCTTCCCCTCCTCCAGCACCAGCACCCGGTCGGAGGTCAGGGTGATGCTCTCCAGGATGTGGGAGGAGAAGAGGACCGTCCCATGCTCCTTGTATCCGGCGATCAGCCGGTACAGATACTCCGTGCTCTGGAAGTCCAGCCCGTTCACCGGTTCGTCCAGCAGGAGCAGCGGCCGCTCCAGGGCGAAGGCTGCGATCAGGAACGCCTTTTTCTTGCTGCCTGTGGACAGGTCCTTCAGCAGGGCGTCGGTGTAGTCCTCGAAGTGGAATCCCCGCACCAGTTCCGTTACATCAGGCAGTTCCTTTTTGTACGCCGCCGCCACATAGGACAGGTACTCCCGAAAAGTGAAATACTGGAAGGAATCGTCCTCGGTAAAGACGGTGTACCGACTCAGCTTGAAACCCTTGCTCCGGAAGGAGGCCGGCTGGCCATCCAGACGGATGCTGTCACAGCGGAAGCCCTCGTGCAGGCCGGACAGGGTCTTCAGGAAGGTGGTCTTCCCAGCCCCGTTCAGACCGATCAGCCCCACCACCTCATGGGACCTCAGCTGGAGGGAGAGACCGGACAGCACGTTCTGTCCCTCTCTGTACCAGGCGCTGAGGTCATGCAGCTCCAGGATGTTTCCGCTCATGGTTATCGCCCCCCCTTGTTATTCTTTCCCTTTTTCCAGGAGGCCCCGGCGGAATACCCGAAAGCCGCCCCCATCAGGACATAGAGCCCGGCCCACTCCAGATCGCCGGACACGCCGCTGACGGCCGCCGCCGCCAGCCAGATCAGAGCCAAGATACCGCGGATATAGACATGACGCATGATAGTTTCCTCCTTGAAGCGGTGCTTCCTTGATGTACCTGCATCATAGCACAAAAACAGGCGCTGTGCGGAGATGTCCGCAAACAGTTGGTTTTTGACCGCAAAAAGGGCGCTCACCCTCTGCGGATGAGCGCCCGGTCGATCAGAATCTGCTTTCGCTTATGATCGAAGCCTTTCTCGCATGGAGATCTTATCTTCCTGCCATGCACTGAATCGTTCCTTGTTTTCCTGCCACAGCTCTTTTAGCTCAGATCTATCGGATAGGACCGCATCGATCGCCGCTATCGCTTTCTGCCTGAGCGGAGCAAGGTCAAATGAATCCAATGTTTTTATCCATTCGAAATGATCTTCATCATCGCACCTATATCGTGTCCCATTGAGTACGCTATCCATAACTGCGGCCGATACCAGTGCGTAATGCCCCTCGTCATAACCGACATGCTCTGCTCCGATCACAGCGTCAAAATATCGTTCCATCTCTGTCATGATCTCTTGTGAAGCTTTCAGGTCATCCAGAGCATCATAAGCTGTATCGTCATCAAACACACCATGATCCCATGCACCCATTTCGATTCCTCCTTCATTTCGTCGATTGCTCCGATCACAGCACAAGCTCGGCCGCTGAACGACCCCATCGCACATAAGTGCGCATCGCATCTACCCGCACAGATTCCCCGCTCCCTGATAGGACAGGGTCGCCACTGCCCGGAAGACATCGCCGGAGATGCCGGTCTGCACCATGCCATCGTACTTTTCTGCGGCGGTCTGGGCGCTTTTCAGGCCCCAGCCGTGGAGACCGCCCCCGGTCTTGGTGGTCTTCAGACAGCCGTCCTCCCGGACAGGGGCGGCGGCAAAGCTGTTCTCCACCTTGATGACCAGCATCTGGTGGATGCGCCGGATGGTAAGAGTTACCGACCGCCCCGCCGGGTCCGGTACCTGCCGGGCTGCCTCGATGGCGTTGTCCAGCAGGTTTCCCAAGATTGCGCACAGGTCCACGCTGCGGATGTTGGTGCGCCGGGGGAACTCCACCTGGGCCTGGAACCGGATCCCGCCGGACTCCGCCGCAGCCGCCTTGCTGCTGATGAGATAGTCCGCCGTCTCGTCCCCTGTCCAGACGGCGGCGGTCATGTCCTGGATCGGAGCCTGCAGCTCATCCAGATAGCGGATCGCCTCCCCATATTTTTCATGAGCGAGGAACTGCCGCAGCACCCCGATGTGGTTGTGGAAGTCGTGGAAGAGCTTGGCGTTGACCTGATAGGCCCGATCGATGGTGGTGTAGTCCCGTTCCAGCAGCTCAGCCTGCTCCGTCCTCAGCCTTGCCAGCTCCTTCTCCACCTCATACTGCCGGTTGATATCGAACACCAGCACCGACATCATCAGGACCACGGCCAGGATGGTCCACATATAGAGGGTATCGTCCGGAATCTCCAGGACTGTCTGCTCAGACAGGGTGATGACCGCAAGGAATCCGGCCAGCGTGACAGCGGAGACGGCGCGGAACACCGCCTTTCGGTCTGTCTCCTGGCCTCTGGAGAGCCAGACCGCCAGCCCTGCCAGCAGCCCGTGGAGCAGCCACACCGGGGACTGTCCGGCCAGTGTCCTGGCGTCGAGGAGGTCCTGGGAGCGGAACAGCACGCCCAGCCCCGCCGACAGGAGGAACGACCAGAAGGAGAGCCCGATCTCATAAAAGGTGCTGACGAACAGGCCCATCCTCAGCTCGGCGCCCTGCCTCCAGTGGGCACAGACCGCGATCAGCACTGCCTCCAGGGCCATCCGGTAAAAGTCCGGCGCGTGGAGCAGGGACAGAGAGGCCGTGAGGACCGCCGCCCCGGCCAGCCCGGCCCCAAGGCTCCGGCCATCTGGCCTCTTTGCGGACAGCAGCCGGTGGAGGAGGATCAGGCCGGTGAGGACCCGCACCGCTCCAGCCGATACGCCGGAGAGCAGCAGGAAAGCGTCCATCATATGTGCGCCCCCCAATAGGCGTTGATCTGCGCCTTCACCTCCTGCAGATGGGAGCGGCTGATGGGGAGGGCCGCGCCGTTTTTCAGGACGACTGTCCCCTCCTTGACCTGCATGACGTGGATCATATTGACGATGCAGCCCCGGTCGATGAAGATGAATTCCTCTGCGGCCAGCTCCTCATAGACCTGCTGCAAACTCTTGCGCACCTTGGCCGTCCCACCAACGATGGTGATGCTGGCGTTTTTCCCGTCCCGTTCGATGAAAAGGATCTCCTTATAGGGGATCTTCTCCAGACGGCTGTTGGTCCGGATGGTATAGGACCTCCCCTCCTCCAGCTCGATCAGCCGGATGGCGTCGCAGACCGCCCCGGGGAGCCGCCGGACGATATCATTTTTGGGGACATAGCGGAAGATGGACAGCTCAAAGGCGTCGATGGCATACTCCACGTGGGAGGTAATAAAGATGATCTTCACATTGGGGAGGAAGGGCCTGATCTTCCCGGCCAGCTCCATCCCGGTGCTGCCGGGCATCTCGATGTCCAGCAGGAGCAGGTCGAAGAAAGATCCGTCCTCAGTGATGTCGTAGAGGAGATCGTCGCTGTGGGTGTAGGCGGCGATCTCACCGGCGCTCCCGCAACGTTTCAAACAGTCCTCCGCGATCTGCTGGTCGTTCTGGACAGCAGCGCTGTCATCGTCGCAGATGGCGATCCGCACCATAGAGCAGTCCCCCTTCGTCTTTCCTGTGAGTATTATACTACGTCCGCTCGATACCGGCAAGGGATCTCTGCTTATCGAGACTCGGAGAAAGAAGAACATTCAGCAGCACGCTTAAATAAAACTGGCGGTCTCGTTTTTCTGTCAGCACTGCTCCGTGATATCGTTCCGCCACCGCTTTGATGCTGGAGAGCCCGGTCCCCGCCGGGGGCAGAGGTCCGCCTGCGCAGGTGTTCTCAAAGGTCAGCAGATAGAGATCTCCCTGCTGTTTCCCGATGATACGGATGGACTTGTCCCCGGCGCTTTCGCGGCAGGCGGCGATGGCGTTGTCCAGGGCGTTGGCAAAGAGCACGCACAGGTCGAGATCGTCGATCCCGCAGGGCTCGGGCAGGACCAGGGACACCTCCGCCGAAATATCCCTTGCCAGTCCCAGCTTTTCTCCCAACAGGATATCCACCATGGCATTGCCGGTCTGGTAGGGGAAGGACAGGGACTCCGAGACAGCCCTCAGCTTTTTCAGGTAGGCTCTGCCCTCCTCCAGCCTTCCGCCCCGGAGCAGGCCGTCCAGCACGGACAGATGGTTTTTCACATCGTGGCGGAAGGAGGTGGTCTGTTTGTAGCGCGCCTGGGCCTCGGCGATGTAGACCTTCTGCGCCTGGGCTGCCTGGGCCAGGACCTGCAGCTCCGCCTGGGCCTGAAAGCCCTGGCAGAGATGACGGTATGCGTACAGGGTACACAGCAGCGCCGCCAGCCCCATGACCTGCAGGAGCAGCAGCGTACTGTGTCTTCCGACCTCCTCCAGAGAGACGATGGGGGCGAAAAAGCTGTAGGCGGTCTGGAGGATATACAGCTCTGCGGCAAAGAAGAACAGCACAGGAAAGAGCAGCAGGCCCGCATAGGGCGTCTGGCTGTCCTCCGTCCAGGCCAGGAGCTTCAGCACGGCATGATAGCAGCCGGCACACAGCGCAAAGAAAAGGATCTGCGCCGCCAAAAGCAGCAGATACAGCAGAGGACTTCCGACGAATCGGGGAAAGAACGCCGCCTCCACCGAGTTGATGATGCCAAAGGAGAGCTGGGATACGTAGAAGGCCAGCACGGCAGCCAGCCAGGACACGGACGGTCGATTTCCCATCCCAAAACGGCTGACAGCATACAGCTCCAACACACCTGCGGCAACGGAGAGTGTCCCGCTGAGGGAAAGCCCGACCGAGACAAGCTGGAGGACAGCCAGGAGGAGAAGGTAGGCGGCAAAGCACCGTTTTTTCAGTTTTTTTCCGGTGAGACGGCCGATAAAGACCATGTGCATCACCCCATGTCCCACAAGGAGGCAGAGGATGTCCAGAAGCAGGGCAAAGGTATCCATATTAGATCCCCCTCTCTTTCATGCGGCGCAAAAGGGCCTGCATCAGCTCCCGCTCCCGCAGCCGGGAGACCGGGATGGACTCTCCCTGGGGCAGCAGGACCTGTCCGTCCTGGCACCCGCACACATAGTCCAGATCGACCAGATAACTCCGGTGGCACTTGAAAAAGCGGCTGTCTACACGCCGCTCCAGGTCCTCCAGCCTGTCGTAGTAGTCGAGGACGGTCCCGTCATTTTGATGGAGGTAGATTTTTCGCCCCAGCACTTCGCAGTACACGATGCGGTCCAGGGGGACCACCTCACAGCCGGCCCCCCGCTGGATCAGGAGGTCCCCGGAGGTCCTCCGCTCCAGGGAGCGCAGGACCCGATCCATGGTCCGCTGGAAAGCGGCGCGGTCCAGGGGCTTGACCAGATAGCCGCAGGCCTCCACCTCGAAGGCGTCAAAGACCAGCTCCTTCAAGACTGTCACAAAGACCAGCAGGCTGCGGTCCCCCCGCTGGCGGAGCAGCCGGGCCGTCTCCATACCGTCGGGCGGGTCCATCTGGATGTCCAAAAAAATCACATCAAAGCGGCCGGACCTCTCCAGCAGGGCGTCTCCGCCTGAAAAGCGGCTGACCGAATAGGCCGTGATCTGCCGCTCCTCCATATAGCCTGCGAGGCGGGCAGCAAGCTCCTGGGCCATCAGAGGCTCGTCGTCGCAGATCGCGAATCTTATCATGTTCACCACCACACTTTCGACCAGAGTAGCAGAAGCGGACCGGGCGGGCAAGGTCCGTTGTAACGGGATGTCCAAAATATGTCACGAAATGCAGACCCTTTGAAACGACCAGCGGAGCGGCCACGGCCGCCCCGCTTATCCTTGTCTAGGTGTGCGAAAAGGATAACCTGATCTCCAGCCTGTCCCCTGTGATCCGGGCGGACACCTGCCCGCCCATCCGCTCCATCAGCTCCCGAACGATGGACAGCCCCAGACCGGCCCCGCCCTTTGCCCGGGAGGGGCTGCTCTGGTAGAAGCGGTCAAACAGGTGCTCCGGGTCCGGCCTGGGGCCTGGGAGCAGCTCGTTGGAAAAGCAGATCACCCCGTCCCGGCCAGAGACGGTCAGCCCCCCGCCGCCGTGGCGCAGGGCGTTGGCGATCAGGTTCCGGTACACCCGGCCCAGGGCCTCCGGATCGGCCCGTACCTTCAAGTCCTCCCGGCTGAACCGCAGCTCCGGTCTTGCTCCTGCGGCCTCCAGCTGGGGGTAGAACTCCGCCAGCGCGTCCCACAGGGGCGGCAGGGCCGCCATCTCCCCGCACTCCAGTGGAAGGGAGCCGCCCTGTAAGCGGGTATAAAGGAACAGCTCCTCCAACAGCTCCTCCAGCTCCTTCAGCCGTTTCCCTACGATCCCAAGATATTCCGCCTGCCGGTCCGGTTCCCCCTCCAGCAGCTGCAGATAGCCCATGGCCCCGGCCAGAGGGGTGCGGATGTCGTGGGAGATACAGGCCATGGTGTATCTCAGCTCCCGCTCTCTTTTCTGCGTTTCCAGGCGGAGCCGCCGCCCCTCCTCCAGCCGGGCGTTCACCGCCCGGCACAGCCGCCGGGGCGGGGCGCCGGGCATCCGGACCGTCAGGCGCAGATCGCTCTCGGTCGGAGTTTCTTCCAGGGTCCGGGCCATCTCCAGCATCTGGGCGCGGTAGGCCCACAGGCGCAGGACCGCGCCCCCCAGGGCGGCAAGGGCCAAGATCAGGGCAGGCAGCATAGAGATCCCTCCTTAAATGTCCCGCTTCTCCATGGCCAGCAGACTGCCAGCTCCGTAAATGACCGCCCAGGCGACGGTACAGGCCAGGACCATCCCCACCTGTGTCATGCCGACCTTAGGCACATAGATGCTCTTCACCACAGCGGCGAGGACATATCGTTCCAGGTGGGGCCAGTGCAGCAGGCTGCTCAGTGTCCCCAGCAGAGCGGCGGTCAGTCCGCCGCCGGCCGTCAGGGACAGGATGATCCCCAGGGTGGTGCTCCGGGTCAGCAGGACCAGAGCCAGAGCCATCAGGCCAAAGGCCCAGTGGGGCAGCCACATCCAGAAGAGATACTGCAAAATCGCGGGGACGGGACTGGGGACGGGGTGCATCCCGAACAGGCGGGGGGCCAGCAGGATCAGCAGAATACCGAGGAGGGTGATAATGCCGCTGTAGACTCCGGCAATCAGCACCTTGGACAGGACATAGCCGCTCCGGCGGGGCTGAGCGCAGCAGATGTTCTTGACAAAGCCGCTGGAGAAGTCATGATCGACGAAGAGCGTGACCCCGATTCCGACTACGATCAGCAAAAAACCGCCGCCCAGGGTCTCGTGGGCCAGTTCCAGCTGGGTCATATCACGAATCTCCTCCGATATCTGGCGGTCGATCTCCTCGATCTCCGCGCCGCGGGAATCCATTTCATCCAGCATCTCCGGGTCAGACACGATGGCGGCCATAAAAGACACCATCAGCATCAGCACCGCAGTCACCAGCAGGACGACCTTAAAACTGCGGCTCCGGAACAGCCGCCGCAGATCCATACACAGCATATTAGACATGATCCTTTCCTCCCATCCGCTCCAGAAAATAGCCCTCCAGGTCCTGCCGGTGCAGGCCCATCTCCTCGATGGCGATCCCGGCCTGGGCGAGGGCCTGCCCCACGGCCCTGGTGTCCACGGCTTCATAGATGCGCAGCTCCCCCTCGGGCCGCATCTCCCAGCGCTTCAGATGGAGCTCCCGCTCCAGCAGGGCCGCCGCCTTCTGGGGCTGGTCCGTGCGCAGATGCAGGTAGTCGGTGCATTTCTGCGCAAGCTCCCCGGCGGCGATCTGCTCCACCATCCGGCCCTCCTGGATGATGCCGTATCGCGTGGCGATCTTGCTCAGCTCCCCCAGGATGTGAGAGCTGACCAGGATGGTCAGTCCCCGCTCCTGGTTCAGCCGCAGCAGCAGTTCCCGCATCTCCCGGATGCCCTCCGGGTCCAGGCCGTTGATCGGCTCGTCCAGCAGGAGCAGGTCCGGCCTGCCCAGCAAGGCCAGGGCCACCCCCAGCCGCTGCTTCATGCCCATGGAGTAGTGTTTGACCGGCTTTTTCTCTTTGGGGGCCAGGCCCACGGTCTGCAGGATCTCCTCCACCTGCCGTTCCGGGTCGTCCAGCCCCAGAATCGCGGCGTACAGCCGCAGGTTCTCCCGGCCGCTCAGGTCGGGGTAGAGTCCCGGCTGCTCGATGAGGGCCCCCACCCGGCGGCGGGCCACCGAGTCCCGGACCGGCTTGCCGAAGATCAGCGCCTCCCCCTGGGTGGGCCGGGCCAGGCCGCACAGAAGCTTCAGGGTGGTGGACTTGCCCGCGCCATTCTGGCCGATGAAGCCGTAGATGTCCCCCTGCTCCACCTGCAGGTCCAGGTGGTCCACAGCCCATCTGTCCTTGTAGCGCTTGGACAGGCCCATGGTCTGTATCACTGCCATAGAAAAACCTCCTTTTTTGTTTGCAGGCTCAGTCTAACAGACGAGTGCCCAAACATCGCAAAGGAAAGGTAAAGAAAGTATAAAGTTTACATTGTCACGCTCGCTTTGGCCGCGCTTACCGGCCCGGCTTCCCTCCGACTCGGACAAAATCCAGTCCCACTGCGTGGGCTTTGGCTTTTGCCCTCGCTCCAGTCCATCCGGGCCGGCGCGGCTAAACTCACGCTTCTTCTGCCAGCTTGAAGCCAATCCCCCACACCGTCTGGATGTAGCTGTCTGTGCCGCTGGGCCGCAGCTTGGCCCGGATGTTGCTGATGTGGACGGTGATGGTCTTGTCCTCCACGGCATATCGCTCCTGCCAGACCGCCTCGTAGATCTGCTGCTTGGTGAAGACCCGCTTGGGCCGGCCTGCCAGCAGCTCCACGATCTTGAACTCGTGGGCGGTGAGATCGACCAGCCGTCCGGCGGCGGTGAGGGTCATCTCCTCCGGGTCCAGCACCCAGTCCCGGTAGCGCAGGGACGTTCCGGTGGGGGCGGTGCTGGCGTGGCGGAGCTGGACCAGTATCCGGGCCCACAGCTCCTCCAGCTGATAGGGCTTGGTCAGATAGTCGTCCGCCCCCAGGCCCAGCAGTTCCACCTTGTCAGCCAACTCGGTCTTGGCCGACAGGACGATCGCCGGCGTCCGGCTGGTCCTGCGGATCTCCCCGATCAGCTCGCTGCCGGACAGGCCCGGGAGCATCAGGTCCACCAGCAGCAGATCGATCCCGCCCGCCTGCCAGAGCAGCCGGCCCTCGGTTCCGGAAAACGCCTGGACGCACTCGCAGCCCTGCCGGCGCAGATATCCGGCGGTGGAGTTGTTGATATCGGTGTCGTCTTCTACGATCAAGATCCGGGGCATAGGATGACCTCCTCGATCCGTTTTGAAGATCATACCACAAACGCCGGATCCTTTCAATGATGGAACGGCATCTTTCGGGGCGTCACGGTCCATGCCGGGACAGGATCTGCGCCTCGCGGGGATACCGGAGGCGGGATCTTTCGATCCAGCACAGATCTCTCTGGAAAAATGCGGTCTCATGTGGTATACTGTAAAAAAAGACGGAGATATCGCTGCGGCGGACAGAACGACACCATCAAAGGGGGCAGGACAGCCATGAATGAAGAGATCATCCTCGGCATGGTAAGGCCATACGTCAAGGACAGCGCCATGACCTATGATGAATTCAGCAGGGTCTTCTCTATGCTGTCTAAAAAAGAACAGTATATCGTCACTGACATCCTTTACAAGAACGGGATCGACCTTGTGGACCGCCATATCGAAGACAGCGAGCTGATTCTGGATATAGACAGCGGCGACGGAGCGCCTGACGATCTGGAGGACGAGGATCTGGAGATCCTGTATGATCCCTCTCTGTTCCAGGACAGGGGAGCTCCTGAGGGCTGGAACGACAGCCTTATCGTATATAAGGAGATACGTCAATCCAACGAGATCCTCTGCAGTCTGATCCAGCAAGGCGACCGGCAGGCCGTTCAGGACCTGTGCATCAAAAACAAACGGCTCGTCGATAAATATGTGAGCGCCTACGAGAAACGATATGGGAATCGCCTTGACTTCCAGGACCTGGAGCAGGTCGGGTTTTTGGGCCTGATCAAGGCGGCCCAGCGCTTCAGCATCCAGCAGGGCACCGCGTTCAGTACATACGCTGTGTTTTGGATCAAACAGAGCATCGCGCGGGAGATCATGGATAACGGGTATGCCATCCGGATCCCGGTCCACATGATGGAGAGGATCAACAAAGTGGTCGCCATCCACAACAGATTGGCCGAAGAAGGGGCCCCTCCCCACGAGAGGGTCCTGCGGATCGCCGCTGAAACAGGATGCTCCGACGATGAGGTGAGAGAATGCCTCACATTGAAGGCGAATATCCTTGGATATACCTCTTTGGACGTGCCGATCGGTGAAGACGGCGACACAGAACTGAGGGACCTCATCCCGGACGAGGCGGAAGATCCTGTGGAAGGGATCGTCTTGGATCATGCCCTGCGCCATGAGCTGGAGAAGATCTTCGCCACCCTGCACCCAAGGGAGCGGGATATCCTAAAGCTCCGGTTCGGCTGGGACGACGACCATCCCATGACTTTAGAGGAGATCGGCTCGGAATACCATGTCACCCGGGAACGGATCCGTCAGATAGAGGCGAAAGCGATCAAAAAGATGCAGCATCCCTCTCGCCGGCGCAGATTGGATGATTTTTGGGAGGATCGATCATGACTCATCGTGTGATAATGGACCGCTTGGCAGAAAGAACGGCACGATCGGATATCGCCAGCGGTTCGATCGTCGTATTGAAGGGGATCCCTCTGTCCGCCGTTGAGCCTTCTGTGGCGCGGCTGGACCTGTCCGAGGCCGTGTCGAACAAATTGGGGTATCTCCTGTCGATCTATGGGAAGAGGACATATCTGAGCTATGAGGAGTTCCTCATCCTCTCCGATCTGATCGTCCTTCAGTATAAGGAAGTCACCATCCTCAACAACAATATCTATATGGACCAGTATCCCATCGAGGAGCACTTTGATGATACGGTCCGTTCCGGCCTTTTGAATCATTACGCCGAATCGGATGACAGCGGATCCGACGACAGCTACATCGGAGACATCGACGAATATATCGCCATGTTCCAGGGGCTGAAGGAATGCGACGGCCAGCTGATCGGCGTCTACTCCCCCGTCGCCGCCCTCCAAAGCCCCAAGGTCATCACTGTGGATCTCTTCGATGACGAAAGGGACGAACTCGTCTATTCTGCCGAGCAGCCGGCCAGCTTCCTGGAGATCCTGGAGGAATCAGACTACGTCGGCCTCGTCAGGCGCCTCCTCACTGGACCGGACGAGCTGTATGTCCGTATATCTAATTACACAGGTGACGCCGGCAGGCTCAGGGATCATATCTCGGTCATCTCCCACTATTGGAAGGACCATACCGCTATATCCTTCCTCCAGACCCAGGAGCTCAGGGACGACTATGTGCCCAGGGCGGGATACGGGGATATCCTAAAAAAATACTGGGGATATCCGTCCTTCCGGACCCTCGACGTCTACGACATGAACGCCCTTGACCGGGGGGAAAAGGTCGTCAAGCAGGTGTCTCAGGAGAGGATCATCGCCGACCTGATAGAAGAAGTGGAGCATTGCGGCAACGGACAGGATTTTAGGGACGTGTTCGTCACCGCACCTACCGGCGCCGGCAAATCGGTGATGTTCCAGGTGCCTGCGATCTATCTCGCGGAACAGTATGGTCTCCTCACCATCGTCGTCTCCCCCCTCATCGGTCTCATGAACGACCAGGTGAAGAATCTGGAGCTGAAAAAATATCCTTATGCCAAAACGATCAACTCAGACATCTCGCCCATCATCAAACAGGATATCATCACAAAGGTCTCCGACGGACAGTATCACATCCTCTATCTCTCCCCTGAGACGCTGCTGAGCCGCAGCGATGTGGAACAGCTGATCGGCGACAGGACCATCGGCATGATCGTCATCGACGAGGCCCATATCGTCACCACCTGGGGCAAACAGTTCCGGCCGGATTACTGGTATCTGGGCGACCACATCCGAAAACTCAGGAAAAAGCAGCTGACCAGCAAGGGCCGGTCCTTCGTCATCGCTACCTTCACAGCCACGGCCATCTACCGCGGCGTCGAGGATATGTACACCGAAACGATCAACAGCCTCCATATGCTGAGCCCCATCACCTATCTGGGATATGTCAAGCGCAGAGATATCGATATCGATATCAGACATCCTCAAAAGCTGAGAGGGGGCCGGACGGAATATGAGCTGGATAAATTCGTCCAGATCGAAGAGATCCTCCACCGCGCACTGATCACGAACAAGAAGACCTTGATTTATTTCCCCACGGTCGCGCTGATCAACAGATGCTACGAGTATTTGAGGAGCAGGCATGAGGCCGGACACGTCGCGATATATCATGGATCTCTCAGCAAAGATGAGAAACAGGAAAACTATGAGAGGTTCCTTGCGAAAGAAAAGCTCGTGATGCTCGCGACGAAAGCGTTCGGCATGGGGATCGACATCAATGATATCGAGCTGGTGGCCCACTTTGCCCCGACGGGCAACGTCTGCGACTATGTCCAGGAGATCGGCCGCGCCGCAAGACGGGAGGACCTGAGAGGCGAGGCGCTGTATTACTACAACCCCCGGGACTTCAAGCATATCAACCGCCTGCACGGTCTGTCGATGATACAGAAGTATCAGCTGATTCAGGTCATCAAGAAGATAGACGAGCTGTATCAGCGGAGCATGCGGACCGATAAACGCAGGGATCTCACCAAACGGCGGAACGCGATGCTGTTGGACGCTGAGAACTTTTCTTATATCTTCGCTTCACCGGCCAGCGATGAAGACAACAATATCAATAAGGTGAAGACCGCGCTCCTCCTGATCCAGAAAGACTTCGAGGCGAAGACCGGCTTCTCCCCCATCAACGTCCGTCCGATCCCGATGTTCTCCGTGGGATTCTTTGGGATATCCCCAAAGATACAGGAAAAGCTCCTGGCGCGTTATCCCGATTCTGTGCAGGAGATCGAGAGCAGCAAGCATATCTGCCGGGTATTTTTGAGCCAGATCTGGTCGAAGGACTATCAGGATCAGTCCTTCCCCGAATTCAAGTTCATGCTCTATTCGAAGGACTCTGAACATCTGGACCTGGTGGCCAAATATCCGATGGACCCTGCGCTGTGCGTCACGGTCGCGTTCAGTCACGACCACTCCAGTTCGTTCCAGAACATCTGGGGCGCACTGAAGGGCTTTATCAGGAAAAAGGTCATATCTTCTGAACATACTGCGGTCTCAGAGATCGCCGAGGCCCTGACCGTATCCTGCGATATCAATCGGTACAAAGCCCAGACGATCTGCGAGGTCCTGATCGCATCGATGGATCCCTACCGGAAAAACTTTGCTCGTTCCGCTACTCCGATCGTACTGGAAAAGACGACTACAGGAGGGAAGACCAAGTATCAGTTCAATGTGGCTGTGGATTCCTATTTCCAGTGGGTCGAGTCCGGAGCCCGGAGGATCGAACAGGAGGTCCAAAACGGCCAGCTGTATCTCATGAACGATAACAGTAAGCAGAGCAAGGGATACGGTGTCATCCTGGGCATCCTGGAAGCCATGGGCGTGCTCTCCTTCGAGATGATCGGCGGCGCCAACAGCCAGCTGTATATCTATATCAACCAGATCCAGGCGCTCAAAAATATCATAAATGCCCCCTATCGCTATGACAATAGGCTGTTGGATGCTGTATCAGAGAGACATTTGATCTCTGTGAAGATGCTCACTTACCTTTATGAAGGGGATCTTTCCAATGAGGCCCGCTGGGACCTGATCGAAGACTATTTCCTTGGCTCGATCCCAGAAAGAGTAAAGCACGACTGCAGGCGGGAGAGACCGGATATCTCCTTCGACCGATATGATCGATCCGGCTTTGGACCATTCTGATAGCTCTCTGCCCCACCAGATGGAAACATAGGGCGATACAGTCATGTCATGGAAATAGAACAGCGCGCCAGGACGCAAAAAAGAGGGGAACGGGCCTCCCGTCCCCCTCTGTGATATCTGTACCTTGAGCATTTTCGAGGATGCGTGCTGGAAAGAGCGGCAGGCCCGTTCGGATCCTTTTTGTCAGCGCCTAAATTTGGAGATCTGCATCTCCAGCGCGTTATTTTTGTGGAGCCAAATGTTTGGAACAGCAGAACATGATCTTTATTTTGGAACATCCCGTTAGCTAAACGCAAAAATCCCGCACCGAGGTGCGGGATCTTTGTCTGCATCTTTTTTGTCTTTTGTCGATGCAACTTGGTGCGGCTGACGGGAGTCGAACCCGTACGCCCATACGGACACAAGCACCTCAAGCTTGCCAGTCTACCAATTCCAGCACAGCCGCATATGACATGGCTCATCTCCACGTCTTTTTGATTATACTTCCCCAGCAAGGATTTGTCAAGATATTTTTCCATCGAGGACATCCGACCCTGGCTCCAAAGAAAAAATATGTTGCAATCCATACGAAAATATTGTATAATGACCCTGCAAGTGCAAAGAGCCTTGCGACATATGGCAAAAGCCCGATCGGGCTTTTGCTCTCCCGGTACCGGGAGAGCATCGCCAATCTTGAAAATGGAGGAACGAAAATATGAAGAAGAAACTTGCCATTGCGCTCTCCCTCGCGATGATCGTGACCATGGCGCTCACTGCCTGCGGCACCAAAGACAAGGGCGGCAGCAGCCAGGGCGGCGGCAGCCAGGGTGGCAGCTCCCAGGGCGGCGGTAGCCAGGGTGGCAGCTCTCAGGGCGGCAGCAGCCAGGGCGGTGCGGGCACTCTGTCCCCCAAGGACGGCGGATCCAGCCTGACCTTCACCACCGGCGGCGACCAGGGCACCTACTTCGGCTTTGGCGGCGTTCTGGGCGGCAAGGTGGGCGAGACCACCAGCACCACCGTCACCGCAGTCCCCTCCGGCGGCTCCAAGGCCAACATCGACAGCATGGACCTGGAAGACGCTCAGCTGGGCTTCGTCCAGTCCGACGTCATGGCCTATGCCTATAACGGCGAGCGCCTGTTCGATACCAAGATCGACAGCTTCTCCACCGTGGCCGCCCTGTACATGGAGCAGGTCCAGATCGTCACCCTGAATCCCGACATCAAGACCGTCGCCGATCTGAAGGGCAAGTCCGTCTCCATCGGCGACCAGGGTTCCGGCGTGTACTTCAACGCCATCGACGTGCTGGGCGCCTATGACCTGACCGAGGCCGACATCCAGCCCCAGTACCTGTCCTTCGGCGACTCCACCGAGAACCTGCAGGACGGCAAGATCGACGCCGCTTTCGTGGTCGCCGGCGCCCCCACCACCGCTGTCACCACTCTGGCGGCCACCCGCGATGTCTACCTGGTCAGCCTGGACGACGAGCACATCGAGAAGCTGATCGCTTCTTCCCCCTACTACAGCAAGTATGTCATCTCCAAGGACACCTATAAGACCCCCGAGGATGCCACCACCGTGGCTGTGGGCGCTGTGGTCATCGCCCGCGATGACGTGAGCGACGCCGACGTCTACAACTTCCTGTATGGCGTGTTCGAGAACATCGACTCTCTGGGCCACGACAAGGCCAAGGAGCTGGATCTGACCTTCGCCTCCTCCG
This sequence comes from bacterium 1xD42-67, assembly GCA_003612335.1. GTDB lineage: Bacteria > Bacillota > Clostridia > Oscillospirales > Oscillospiraceae > Lawsonibacter. The sequence continues at coordinate 97,671 of RAYO01000014.1, read as the reverse complement.
TCACTGCCGTGCCCTATCATCCCGGCGCTGTGCAGTACTTTGCCGACAAGGGCATCACTGTCCCCGGCAAGTGAGCCTCTAGGTCTCAGCATCCTTTAGCGTGAGCCAGACGGCTGCGGCGGACTGGTACCGCCGCAGCCGTCCTCTTTGACATGGATAAGATCTGCGGAGCAGATATGTCTCTATTTGGCGGGATAGTGATATATCTGCTTCGCAGCCACTGTGGAGAACAAGAGAAAGGAGAACGTCTATGGCATCCAACGAAAAAGACCAAAAGCTCCTGGAAGGGAAAGTCGCCGATGTGGAGGTCGGCACCGAAGCCGATCTGGACGAGGTCATGAAAAAATATGACCGTGAGTCCAACACCCGCGTCTGGGAGGGCATCCCCAAGCTGGCCGTCAAGGTCATCGCGGTGGCTTTCTCCCTCTACTGCATGTATGTGACCCTTTGGAGCCAGGCGGCCCAGCACGTCCGCCTGTACAATTTCCTGGCCATGATCGTGGTCCTGGGCTATCTGACCTACCCCATCAAAAAGGGCAATGTCAAGGTCAACTCCCTCCCCTGGTACGACATCATCTTCATGCTGGCCGGCGTGCTCCCCCTGCTTTACTGCTCCTACGTCTATGACAGCGTGATCGTGACCCAGGCCCGCCGGCTCACCCGGAACCCCCTGATGTGCATTTTGGCTGTCCTGGTGTTCCTCTCCCTGGTGGAGCTGTGCCGCCGGTGTGTGGGCCTGCCCATCCTGTGTGTGGTGGGCGCGCTGGTCCTGTATACCTTCCTGCCCTTCGGCGCAGGGATCAAGTATGACAAGGCTATCTACGATCTGTTCTACACCCTGAACGGCCTGCTGGGTGCCCCCATCAACGTTTGCGCCAAATACATCGTGCTGTTCATCATCTTCGGCGCGTTCCTGGAACGGACGGGGATCTCTAATTTCTTCATCGACCTGGCCAACTCCGTCGCCGGCTCTGCCTCCGGCGGTCCGGCCAAGGTGGCCGTCCTCTCCTCCGCCCTGTGCGGCATGGTGTCCGGCTCCTCCGTGGGCAACACGGTCACCACCGGCTCCATCACCATCCCTATGATGAAGAAGACGGGGTATAAGCCGGAGTTCGCCGGCGCGGTGGAGGCGGCCGCCTCCACCGGCGGACAGATCATGCCCCCCATCATGGGCGCAGCCGCATTCCTCATGGCGGAGTACGTGGGCGAGCCCTTCAATTACGGCAAGATCGCCCTGCTGGCCATCCTGCCTGCTGTCCTCTACTTCACCGGCATCTTCATCGCCGTCCACCTGGAGGCCAAGAAGCTGGGCCTGAAGGGCATCCCCCGCAGCCAGCTGCCCAAGATGAAGGACCTGATGCCTAAGATCTACCTGCTCCTCCCCCTGGTGGTCCTGGTCTGGCTGGTCTCCTCCGGGAAGCGGACCATGCAGTCCTCTGCGGCCATCGCCATCCTGGTCACCATCGTCGTGGGCCTGATGACCAATGTGATCAACACCGTCACCAAGAATCCGGATAAGAGCGACAACATCACCGTGGGCAAATTCTTCGACGCTCTGGAGGCCGGCGGCAAGGGCACCATCAGCGTGGCCGCCGCCTGCGCGATGGCGGGCATCGTGGCCGGCTGCATCACCACCACCGGTCTGGCTTCCAAGCTGATCACCGCGATCGTCCGGGTGTCCGGCGGACAGGCGATCATCGCCCTGTTCCTCACCATGATCTGCTGTATCGTGCTGGGCATGGGAGTGCCCACCACCGCCAACTACTGCATCATGGCCTCCACCTGCGCCCCCATCCTGGTCAATCCGGCCATCGGCATCCCCATGATCTGCGCTCATTTCTTCGTGTTCTACTTCGGCATCGTGGCCGACATCACCCCGCCCGTGGCCCTGGCTGCCTACGCCGGCTCTGCCATCGCCAAGGCACCTCCCATGAAGACGGCTTTCAATGCCACGCGGCTCGCCATCGCCGCATTCATCGTCCCCTACATCTTCGCTCTGAACCCCTCCATGCTCTTCCAGTTCCCCGAAGGGACCTCCAGTGTGATGATGGTGGTGTTGGTGGTCCAGATCTGCATCACTGCTCTGCTGGGCCTCTTCGGTGTGGCAGCCTCCTTGAACGGCTTCCTCTACCGGCCCATCAACCCCCTGTTCCGGGTCCTGATGGCGGTGGGCGGACTGGCGATGCTGATCCCTGGCACCCTCACCGACGTGGTCGGTCTGGTCACTGTGGGTGCCGTGGTGGTCCTCCAGCGCATGGGCGCGAAGAAGACTGCCTAAGCCCCCCGGCAAAGATACCCACTGCCCCGGCGGAGCGTCTGCTCCGCCGGGCTTCTAATGCCCACCCCAGATGCGGGCACAGCACTCATCATCAGGGAGAGAACGTCATGGATCATGATAGGCTGCTGAATATCGCTGTAGACTTGGGCTGTCTGCTGATGTCCAGCGGGGCAGAGATCTATCGGGTGGAGGAGTCGGTGCGCCGCCTGCTCCAGGCCTACGGTCTGGGATCCCCGGAGGTCTTCGCCATCCCCAACTGCGTCATCGTCAGCATCACCACCCCAGAGGGGCATCCCATCACCCGGATGCGGCGGATCGGCGGCCACGGGACCGATATCGAGCTGCTGGAGCGGTGCAATGCCCTGTGCCGCCGCTTCTGTGCGGACCCTCCCTCTCTGGACGAGGCCAGGGAGCAGCTGGACGCCCTGCCCCTCCAGACCCCCAAGCACCCCCTTTGGCAGGTTCTCCTGGGCTATGGAGCTGCCCCAGCCCTCTTCTCCCCCCTCTTTGGCGGCGGGATCTCAGACGCCATATGCGCTTTGGCGGGCGGTCTGGTGGTGGGGGCATTCCTGCTGTACGGCCGCCGCCTGATCGGGTCGAACGGCTTCTTCCGCACAGCGGTCTGCAGCGCCGTCGCCTCCCTGCTCTCCCTCCTGCTGGTCCGGCTGGGCTTCGGCCAGAGCGTGGACACGGTGACCATCAGCGTGCTGATGGTCCTGGTCCCCGGGGTGGCCCTTACCAACGCCATGCGGGAGATCATGGCGGGAGATATCATCTCCGGTCTGTGTCGCGCTGCGGAATCGATCCTGACTGCCTCGGCCATCGCCATCGGCTCCGCTGTGGGACTGGCGATCGGCGGTATCTTTTAAGGAGGACGGCATATGGAGACCATCTGGTCTGGATATATCCTGCCTTGTCTTTGCTCCTTCCTGGCCTGTGTGGGCTTCACCCTGGTGTTCAACATCCATGGGGTCGGCAAGCTGATCTGCGGCGTAGGCGGGGCCCTGGGCTGGCTGGTCTACCTGCTGGCCGGGAGCACGATCTTCGCCGCCTTCCTGGCCTCCGCTGTCATCGGTCTGTTCTCTGAGATCATGGCGCGGCTGCGCCGCTGCCCAGTGACAGGCTACCTGCTGGTAGCCCTGCTCCCTCTGGTGCCCGGCGGAGGGATCTATTTCGCGATGAGCTACTGCGTCGCCGGGGACATCCAGCGCTTTCTGGACACCCTCCTCCACACCTTCGGTATGGCCTCCGCTCTGGCCGTGGGAGCCATGCTGACCGCTTCCCTCTTTCGTGCAGCCTACCCCTATCTGCGCCGAAAAACCAAGGGCAGGCCCTGACCCGAATCGAAGTATAGAACAGCGGACACGAGATCTGAAGTGACCCCAAAAAGTTAGACAAAGAATGCCAAGAGAAATTGTTCAAGCAGCTGAAAGGGTTTATTGTCTGTGCAAGGCAGGCGGCAAACCCTTCAGCTTTGCCTTGATACGGCGGTTGTTGTAGTGAACCAAGTAAGCAAATAGTTCTTGCTTGAAATGTTCCATAGATTGATAATACATAGCGGCCGCTCAACTTTGGATGCTTAACGGCCATATCGATACGATAACCAGAACAGCCCACTTGGGTTGCCAGCTTGTACCCTTTGCAGTCCAGGAAATTGTAAACAGCGGTCTCAAAGGGAGAGTCATGCTGCACAAAGTCGGATTCTGTTACCTCGTTCTGCAAAACAGAGGGACCGTTCATAGCAAAGTCGATATATCCCCGCAGTAGTTTCGGACCATCAGCGGAGACACGCTCAACATTGATGTCTGTGGGGAGAATAGAGCCTACCAGCTTCACATTACATTTGGCGCGGGTGATAGCGACATTCAGCCGGCGTTCCCCACCTGTTTTGCTTAGAGGACCAAAGTTCATCCGCATGACACCAGACGCATCCTTAACATAGCCGATACTAAAAATAATCGTATCCCGCTCATCACCTTGGACGTTTTCCAGACTTTTGACAAAGAAAGCCTCCTGCCGGTCTTCATCAAAGAACGATTCATACTGCTGACTTTCCATACGTCTTTTACGAAGTACGGTGTCAATTGCTAACTGCTGGACTTCACCAAAAGCAATGACCCCAAGAGAACGATTTGGGAATTGTTGGATATGTTCAAAGATCAGGTCGACAACCTTTTCCGCTTCGATCACATTCCCTTTGCGTCCTCCGCGATCATAGTAGCCAGTAGGAACATAGGTGTACTCTACGCCTACATTCGGTGCGCGGTCCACATTGGATGGGAATGTGATCAGATTTCCCTTGTAGATTTTTGCATTGGAAAATGCGATCAAATGCTCGTGGCGGCTCCGGTAATGCCATAGCAGGGTGCGCTCAGGGAGCAGTGCTGCTTCATCCAAAATGGATTCGTAAGCATTGCTGTCATCGTATTCATCTTCGTCCCCAATATCCCCATCAAAGTCGCTGTCAGATACTGAGGCAGAGAAGAAGTTTGTGGGTGGGAGCTGCTTGCTGTCACCAGCAATAATAACCTGCTTTCCACGCAGGATAGCACCGATAGCGTTCTCTGTGCAGACCTGGGATGCCTCATCAAAAATGACAGTATCAAATGTGAACGTATTGGCCTCCAGGAACAGACTGACCGACAGAGGTGACATCATCAAGCAAGGTTTCAATGCCAAAATGAGGTTGGGTATCTCCCGGAACAAACGTCGAATGGGCATGATGCGCCGCTGTTTGTTCAATTCCCGCTTGAGGGTGCTGATCTCGTCAACACCGCTTGTGAAATGATCCAACGAAGGTAGACCATTGATGAGCTTTGAACGAATACGGGAGCGGGCAATCGCAAATTGGAGCTTGTCAAGCTGCTCGAATTCTTGGATCACAGTCTCCTGCGTCTTCCTGCGGAAGTTCGCTACAACAGGATACTCCGGCAAAACGCTGTCCAGCCAAAGACGGAAGAATCTCTTTTGGAATATAGGAACAATAGAAGCCGAATCAATATGCAACCCCACTGAGTGGGGCCGCTTGTAAGAATATGCGGACGGCAGACTGTTTCACCGTGCCTTGAAGCGCGGCCAATATCACGCCCTTATAGGGCGAGTGCAGGTGACCCATATACGGGTGGTCCTGACTAGTTCAGATCTTCTAGGAATCGGGTCCAGGCGTCGGGATTCCGGACGTAGTAAACCGGGCACTCTTTGCCGATCACGTCGTAATGGCGGATGATCTGGTCGGTATCCAGATCATAATAGTCTGCCAGCCATCTCACCAGCTCGACCAGGGAATCATAGGTCTCTGGGGTGAAGGCGCCATCCTCCTTCGGATGGCAGCATTCGATGGAGATGGTATCGCTGTTTCGCTGACTGGAGCAGTAGGCCACCTCGTCCAGAGGGACGTTCTGGATGATCTCTCCCTCCAGGCCGATGAGGAAGTGGCTGCTGGCGAAAGTCTCGCCGCTCCGGGCCAGATTCTGGAAGTAGCTGTGGTTCTGACGGGCGGTGGTGCCGGGATTGCCTACGTAGTGGACCACGATCCCATTGACCGAGACCAGCTTCGTGCCTGGCCGAGAGTAAGGATTGACAGTGAGAAAGTCCTGCTCGATCTGATCAGGGCAATTGGGAGGCGCTTTGAGGGCGGACTGCTGGCTGGAGCTCGACTGGGATATCCTGGGATGCTGTCTGGGCGCTGAAGGCCCAGTGTCTTGGACAGAGAGGAGGCTTTGCAGGGCCTGATCTAGGCAGATCCCCAGGGCCAGCCCCACCATCAGATAGAACAGTGGGCTGTGCCGCCGTCTCCGATCCCTGTGCCGGGGCCGGGCATCCTCGTGATCGATCCTCTGTCCTCTGTACATATCTGCCGCCTTCTTTGGATCAGGATGGAGATATCTTACTACGGAGATCTTAAGATGACCTTAAAAAAGGATCAAGGAAGATCGAAGAAAGATCGAAATATGGAGCGGCTCCTGGAGGGAATAGACCGCCCCTCTTTTTGGTACACTGAGCCTAAAGGAGGCGAGACGGTTGCAGGGAAAAAAGGGCCGCTATCTGCTGGCCGGCGGGCTGGCGGGGATCGCCAACGGCCTCTTCGGCGGCGGAGGCGGATCGGTGCTGGTGCCTCTGCTCACCCGATACTGCGGTCTGGACCAGCGGCGGGCCTTCGCCACCTCGGTGGCGGTGATCCTGCCCCTGTGCGCCCTGTCGGTGGGAATCTACCTGTTTCGGGGCGGACTGGATGTGATGACTGCTCTGCCCTACCTCATCGGGGGGACCGCAGGGGGCTGGGCCGGAGGGAAGTGGTTCAAAGGGGTGAAGATCCTCTGGCTGAAGCGGGCCTTCGGCCTGCTGCTGATCTATGGAGGAGTGAGGAGCTTTCTATGAGAGACTGGATCCTGCCCCTGCTGGTGGGGGCGGCTACAGGGGTGCTGTCCGGATTCGGTGTGGGGGGCGGCACCCTGCTGCTGGTCTATATGACCGCCTTCGCCGGGGTGGAGCAGCGCTTGGCTCAGGGGATCAACCTGCTCTATTTCCTCCCCGCCGGACTGATGGCGCTGCCCGCCCATGTGAAGAACGGCTGTATCGAGAAGCGGGTCCTCCTCCCCGCCATCGGCGGAGGGCTGGTGTGCGCAGCGCTCTCAGCCTGGGCGGCCTCGGCCATGGAGGTGGGACTGCTCCGGAAATGCTTCGGGGCCTTCCTCATCGCAGTGGGCGGGATGGAGCTCTTTGGCCGCAGCAAGGGCCCGGAGCAGGGGGACAGTGGAGGATCATAGGACGGTATCATAAAAAGGGGCGATGTCCTGCCGACATCGCCCTTTTATGATCGGGATCCTCCCAAGGAACATGCTGATCTTGCGCTGTATCACTCCGGCCGTTCCGCATCGTCCTGCGGGGCCTCCTCCTGGGGAGCGGGCTCCGGGCTGGAGGGGGCCTCTCCGGCCTCTTCCTGGGGAGCGGGACCCTCCGACTCCTCGACGGGAGCGGGAGGTCTGATCTCCTCGCTGATGATGTGGATGGCCCGGGCGGGGGGCTCGATGTCCCCGGGCAGGGGCTTGACCCTGGACTTGGTGGAGGCGTAAGCGTCCTCCACAGTGGTCGGGTCCCGGCCCTCGATGATCGCCACCATCTCGCCGCCGGTGATGGTCTCCTTCTCCAGCAGATAGGCCACCACCTTGTCCATATCGTCCCGATTCTCCCGGATGACCGCCACGGCGTCCTTGTAGCACACGTCCAGGATAGCCTTCACTGCCTTGTCCATCACAGCGGCGGTGTCTTGGGCGCAGTCCAGGCCGTAGCCGCCGTCCAGATACTGGCTGCGGACCGAGCCCAGGGCCATCATGCCGAACTCCTCGCTCATGCCGTACATCGCTACCATGTTCCGGGCGATGTTGGTGGCCTCCTGGATGTCCTGGGAGGCGCCGTTGGTCATGGTGTCCATGACCACCTCCTCGGCGGCCCGGCCGCCCATGGAGACGGCGATCTTGGCCATCAGCTCCTCCTTGGTGCGCAGGTTGGTCTTGTCCTCCTCAGGCATGAGGAGGGTATAGCCCAAGCTGCCCTCGGTGTGGGGGACGATGGTGATCTTCTGCACCGGCTCGGCGTTCTTCTGCTTGTAGGCCACCATGGCATGGCCCACCTCGTGGTAGGCCACCAGCTTGCGCTCCAGCTCGGTGAGGACCGAATTCTTCTTCTCACTGCCGGCGATGACGAACTCGAAGGAGGCCAGCAGATCCTCCTGGTTGACCGCCCGGCGCCCGTGGCGGACCGCCCGCAGGGCGGCCTCGTTCACCAGGTTGGCCAGATCCGCGCCCACCGTGCCGGCGGTGGCCAGAGCGATCTTCTTCAGATCCACGTCCTCGCTGAGGCGGATGTTCCGGGTGTGGACCTGGAGGGTGGACAGGCGTCCCGCCAGGTTGGGCCGGTCGATGGTGATGCGCCGGTCGAAGCGGCCGGGGCGGAGGAGGGCCTTGTCCAGCACCTCGGGCCGGTTGGTGGCCCCCAGGACGATGACCCCCTTGCCAGGGTCGAAGCCGTCCAGCTCGGCCAGCAGCTGGTTCAGAGTCTGCTCCCGCTCGTCGTTGCCCCCCATGCGGTTGTCACGGGACTTGCCGATGGTGTCGATCTCGTCGATGAAGATGATGCAGGGGGCCATCTTGCTGGCCTCTTTGAAGAGGTCCCGGACACGGCTCGCACCCACGCCCACGAACATCTCCACGAAGTCAGAGCCGCTGATAGAGAAGAAGGGGACCCCCGCCTCACCGGCCACGGCCTTGGCCAGGAGGGTCTTGCCGGTGCCCGGAGGGCCCACCAGCAGGGCGCCCTTGGGCAGCTTTGCGCCGATCTCGGTGTACTTCTGGGGGTTGTGGAGGATGTCGATGATCTCCTCCAAAGACTCTTTGGCCTCGTCCTGGCCGGCCACGTCCCGGAAGGTGACCCCCGTCTTCTTCTCTACATATACCTTGGCGTTGGCCTTGCCCACGCCGCCGATGCCGCCCATGCCCCCCTTGCCGCCAATGCCCCGCATGAGGAAGACCATGGCCCCCACCATGATGACGATGGGCAGGATGGTGGTGAGCAGCAGGGAGATGATATAGCCGGAGCTGTCCGGGGGATCGCGGTAGTAGTCCACACCGTGGTCGCCCATCAGCTGGATGATGCCCAGGTCGCTCACCGGGGGCGGCGTGGTGACATATTCGGTGTCCTTATCGTTCTGGACAGGCATCCAGAAGAACATGCCGCCTCCCTGCTGGAGATCCTCATCCTGGGGGAGGTAGGTCAGGGCCTCCTCCTCCTTCTCTTTTTGGAGGGTGATGACATAGCGCTCGCTCTCCATGTGGACCTCGGCCACCAGGTCCGCCGCCACCCACTGGCGGAAGACAGAGTAGTCCACCTGGACCTGGTTGGAGCTGGCGATGGAGCTGCTGCAGCTCCGGAACAGCATGGTGAGCAGCAAGGCCCACAGGATCAGGGAGATCAGCCCGAAGGTGTTCTTTTTGTTGTTTCCTTTATCTGGCTTCAAAGGAGCGTACCTCCATTTTTCTGCATTTTCAAAACAGGGCAAAGGATATCATACCACAGTCCAGAAATAAAAACAAGGAAATACCATGTAAACTTCCGGTAAACTTTCTGTGACCGGTCCCGCCCCTTTTCGACAGAGGACGGATCCCCATCAAGAGGACGGGCTCCCTGTTCAGATCGATGCTGCTGCTCTATCGTCCAGATCCTTCGCTGAAGCAGAGGGATGAGGCATAAGATACAGGACAGCTGGATCGTAACAGCCGCCCTGTATCCAGCGGTCGAGATCAGTCCACTGATCGACCGGGCCCGGCCAGGCCGAGCGGTGGAGCTGTGGTGTTCGTGATCTCATACCATCCACCATCGTACTGGAGATACGCCTGATCGATATGTATCCATGTGAACGACATCTCACCATCGTTGATATCAAAACGATAACAAACTCCACCAGCATAGACTTCGTTAGGGGCTTCTCCTTCGGCATATGTCCTATGCGTCAAAGAAAGCTGAGCGATCCATGTATCCAACTCCTCGATCTCCGTCTGTGTCAGCTCCCAGGGCTCCAACTCGCCATGATAAAAACCGCTCACTTCGATGTGTGTGATGTTTTCTGGGATCGCTTCGCTGATCACTGAGGATGCGTTCTCAGCGGAACAGCCTGTGACGATGAGACAGGACAGCATCGATAATACGATCGCGGCAGGATAAAGCCTTTTCATGATCATGACCTCCTAATGATCGTTGTGTCGGACTACATCGATATAGACGCAAAAGGCTCCGACGGAGTTTATATCCAGCAGCACTTTTTGAAAAAAGTCAGGATGGGAAACTCCTTGACAAGGCAGGCGGCCATGTTATATAATCATCCCAGACAACTGAATAGCCTTATCAAGAGCGGTGGAGGGAACGGCCCGATGAAGCCCGGCAACCTGCAAAAGCGGAGCTGATCTGTTGATGCAAGGTGCTAAATCCGGCGGTAGTGTATCGAAAGATGAGGGTGTGCCACATATAACGCTCTGCCGTCCGGCGGGGCGTTTTTCACCCCCAGAGCTCCCCTGTCCGCTCCCTGTCCCCCTCCCAGGGACGGGGGAGCGGACAGGGGAAGAAAAGAAAGGAGAACATACCATGGCAAAGAGACTTTTTACATCCGAATCCGTCACCGAGGGGCATCCAGACAAGATCTGCGACCAGATCTCTGACGCGGTGCTGGACGCCATCTTCGAGGAGGATCCCCAGGCCCGGGTGGCCTGCGAGACCACCGCCACCACCGGCCTGATCCACGTGATGGGGGAGATCACCACTTCCTGCTACGTGGACATCCCCAAGATCGCCCGCCAGGTGGTGAAGGACATCGGCTACGACCGGGCCAAATTCGGCTTCGACTGCCAGACCTGCGCGGTGATCACCTCCATCGACGAGCAGTCCGGAGACATCGCCATGGGGGTGGACAAGTGCCTGGAGGCCAAGGAGGGCGCTCAGGACGACGGACTGGACAACGGCGCTGGGGATCAGGGCATGATGTTCGGCTACGCCTGCGACGAGACCCCCGAGCTGATGCCCCTGCCCATCTCCCTGGCCCAGAAGCTGGCCATGCAGCTCACCCGTGTCCGCAAGGAGGGCAAGGTGGACTACCTGCGCCCCGACGGCAAGACCCAGGTCACCGTGGAGTATGATGAGGAGGACAAGCCCAAGCGGATCGATGCGGTGGTGGTGTCTACTCAGCACGGCCCTGAGGCGGAGCTGGATCAGATCCGGAAGGACATGATCGATCTGGTCATCCGGCCCATCCTCCCTGCCGAGCTGATGGACGATGACACCAAGATCTATGTCAACCCCACCGGCCGGTTCGTCATCGGCGGGCCCCAGGGGGACTCTGGGCTCACCGGACGGAAGATCATCGTGGACACCTACGGCGGCTCCGCCCCCCACGGCGGCGGCGCCTTCTCCGGCAAGGACCCCACCAAGGTGGACCGCTCCGCCGCCTATGCCGCCCGCTGGGCGGCCAAGAACGTGGTAGCCGCCGGCCTGGCCTCCCGCTGTCAGGTCCAGCTGGCCTATGCCATCGGCGTGGCCCGGCCCGTCTCGGTCCGGGTGGACACCTTCGGCACCGGGACCGTCTCCGACGCCAAGCTGGAGGAGGCGGTGGCAAAGGTCTTCGACCTGCGCCCCGCCGCCATCATCCGGGACCTGGACCTGCGCCGCCCCATCTACCGCCAGCTGGCCGCTTATGGCCACTTCGGCCGGGAGGATCTGGGCGTCGCCTGGGAGAAGACCGACCGGGTGGAGGAGCTGAAGGCTGCTTTGGTATGAGCATCCAGAAGACCGCGGCGGCTGCAGGACCGCCGCGGTCCTTCATGATATCGAAGGGACCGTCCCTTCACCGGCTATGGGGGATATAGTCAGCACACTTGAAGATCGGCAAGACCGATCTTCGACCAGCGGCAGAGCCGCTGGCGGGCAGAGCCTGTGCGCTGGCTATGAAGTCTGGCGCAGGCTTCTTTTCAGCCACGCCAACTATAAGATCTGTGGATGGGCCGTCGAAAAGCCAAAAATGAGCTTTTCGGCGGCCCGATCTTTTTACTTTCCATAAATAGACAACTGTCCTGTGACAAGGTAAAATGATACCGCAAAAAAAGCCCGCCCTTCGGCGGGGAAAGGAGCAAATATTTGGACAGAAAAGAGATATTGAGCCGGGTAGACCACACGATCCTTGCTCCCACAGCCACCTGGGGACAGGTGGAGACCGTCTGCGATGAGGGGAGAGAGTTCGGGACGGCCTCGGTATGTATCCCGCCCCGCTATGTGAAGCGGGCCAACGATCATGTCAGCGGGAGCCTGAAGATCTGCACGGTGGTCGGCTTCCCCAATGGCTATTCCACGCCGGAGGTGAAGGTGTTCGAGACAGAGGACGCCATCCGGGACGGCGCCGACGAGATCGATATGGTCATCAACCAGGGCCTGGCCAAGGAAGGGGACTGGGAAGGGGTCTTGGCGGAGATCAGGGCGGTGAAGGCCTCCTGCAATGGCCGGATCCTGAAGATCATCATCGAGGCGTGCAGCTTCACTCAGGAGGAGAAGGTCGCCCTGTGCCGGGTGGTGTCCATGTCGGGGGCGGATTTCATCAAGACCTCCACCGGTTTTGGGGCCGGCGGGGCCACTGTGGAGGACGTGAGGCTCTTCCGGGAGCATATCAGTCCCGACCTGCGGATCAAGGCCGCTGGGGGGATCCGGACCTTTGAGCAGGCCCAGGCCATGATCGATGCTGGCGCTGACCGGATCGGGGCCAGTGCGCTGGTGGCTCTGGCAAGATGAAAAAAGACCTCTATCCGTTCTGGATAGAGGTCTTTCCGATCTCATGCAGAGATGAGGCCCATGCCCATCCCCCGGCTGACAGTCAGGCCCTGAGCGGCGCTGTCGGCGATCTGCTCATAGTCCTGGCTGGCCAGGGCGCTGGCGGTGTCCTGCCGCCAAATGGGGTCGCTGGAGGACACGTAATACATGACGTGCCAACCGAACTCGGTCTTCACCAGGCTGGTGTCCCCCTCCCGGCGGGCGGGGTCCAGGACCCAGTCCTTGAAGGGAGCAGCGTAGTTGGACCAGCTGTTGATCTCGGTGTACAGCCCGCCGCTGGCGGAAGAGCTGGTGTCCTGAGTATTGGCGGAGGCCAGGGCGGCGAAGGAGTCCTGAGTGGCCTCGCCGGCCTTCCACTCATCCAGCAGGGCCTGGGCCTTCTCCTCGGCCTCATCATACTCGGCCTGGGTGGGGGTGCCCTCCCCGTCTCCCGCGCGGATCAGGATGTGGCGCACGCTGTGCAGATCCTCCTCGTCCCGGACCCGGTCCTCAAAGACGGCCACATAGTAGTAGTAGGCGGAGCCGGAATCATACTCCTCCAACGTGATGTCGCCGGCCCGGCGGGCGGGATTCAGCAGCCAGTCGGCGTAGTTGGACCAGCCGGCATTGGTACCGGAGGAGCGGCGGGAGAGGGCGGTGCTGTAGAGCTGGTCGTGATATTCGTCGGCGATCTCCTCCAGATCGGCGCCCCCCTCCAGTTTGGCCTTGACCTCTTCGGCCAGGGCCTTCTGCTCGGCCTTCCGTTCCTCCAGGGCGGCGGTCTTCTCCGCGTCGCTCATGGTCTCGGCCTCGGCGCTGGGCACTTGGGCCTGGAAAGCCAGCTGCGTGTATACGATGGTGTCCAGCTGATCCTTGTGCTCCTGGTAGTAGCTCTCATAGTCGGAGTCCGGGTGCTGGATGGCATCCATCCGGGAGGATGCGTAGTCGCTGGCCAGGAACTCCATATCCATCAGCTCCACCAGACGGCTGTAGGTCATATGGGGGCCGAAACGGGCCCGGATGAAGGCGTCCCGGCTGGGCTGGCCGTAGCTGATCCAGGCGGTGTCCAGCTGGGCGATGGCCGCGTCCCGCTGGGCCTGGCCCTCGGCGGAGAGGGCATAGCCCTCGCTCTTTGCCTGGGCGGACAGGGCGGCGGTATCGGTCAGGCTCTCCACCGCCTGCTCCACCAGGTAGTCATACCAAGTCTGTCCGGTCGCCTGGTCCCGGATCTGCTTTTTGGGGGAGACGCTGGCGCTGAAATACTGGTTGGCATAGCTGGAATAGATGCTGTTGTAATAGTACTGCATGTCAGCGGCGGAATATTTGGTACCGTTGATCTCCACAGCGGTGAGGCTGCGCTGGAGGATCCCGGCGTTCCACACCATCAGGGCCGCGGCGGCGATCACTACCACCACAGCGACGATGGAGTAGACTGCCATGGACCGGCGGTCCCTGCGTTCCTCCTGACGGCGCTTCTCTTCGCGCTCCGCTCTGGTCTGGGCCTTTTTCTCTGCACTCACGGTGATTCAGTCCTCTCATGTTCGATAGTGTAAAAGGAGATGCCCTCCCGGGCATTTCCGAGATATTATACTAAAGTCCGCCTTCAAATGCAAGAGGGAGGGCGGACTTTTACATAATGTTCAAAAAAGAAAAGACCGCGGCAGAGGTGCCGCGGCCAAAGGCTGGATCACTATGGCTTTTTTTAACCCCGCTCTGGCCGTGTGGGCCCGTTTAAAACCTGCACAGATGGCAGGTGGGTCGCCTCCACGACGTTTTTCTGCTTCCAACGTCCAGCTGACCTCATAAGGGGGCCGGGAGGCCTGCAAGCCGCGCCGTGAGGTGGCGTCCCGTTTTAAAAATGTGGGTTTAAAAGGACCCATCACGCACCGAGCAGGAAAAACAGACTGATGATAGGATCAGGATCCCTCTGCCTCATCCTGGAAGAAGCGCTCCATGAACAGCTCATACACCGTATCCAGCTCCTCATCGGAGTCCAGGGTGGACAGCAGTTCCTCGCCGTTCTCCACGATGGTCTTCATGATGATCAGGCCATATTCCTCGTCATCGGCGTCCACATCCTTGGGCTGGCCGGTGGCCTCGTCCTCCTCCACGGTGGGGAACATGGCGTAGTAGGTGATCCCCTGATGCTCCAGGGAGTCTACCAGCTCCAGTTCGAAGTCGTTGCCCTCTTCATCGGTGACGGTGATGAGGTCGGGGCCAAAGCTGTCTTCCATGGGGCATCCTCCTGTTTCGATCGTTACGACTCTATTGTAACCCGGCGGCGGAAAAAATGCAAGGGGGGAGGACAGGTAAATTTTAAGAATTTTTGAAAGGCATACTTTCCAGGGCCTGTGGGGTGGACAAACAAGGAAAATCTGGTATAATGCTGATATTGGAGCCTGCATCCCTTCAGCTCTGGCAGGCCCAGGCAGAACGCATGTGAACGTCAGGGCGGACAGCGGTCCGTCCAGGCCGTCGGGGCGGGAGATCCATCCCCCTCATCCGACTGGAGGTATCATCGTGTCAGACTACAACGACCGCAGTTCTCTATATGACAACAGCGACTATCCATCCCGCCGTCAGGCGCCCGGCCCCTCCCGTTCCTCGGGGGAGCGCAGGCGGACGGAGGATCCGCGGCGCTCCGGCGCGCCCCGGAAGCGCCGCAGGAAAAAGGGGGGGGCCAGCATCTGGCGGGCGGTGTCCATCTTCCTCAAGGTGGTGGGCACCCTCTTCCTGATCGGGCTGTGCACCGGGGTCCTGCTGGCCTGCTTCGCTGCAGTATATATCAACGAGGTCATCGTCCCCAAGGCCGACCTGAGCCTGGACGACTTCCCCCTGGGGGAGGACAGCATCATGTACTATCAGGACAAGGCCACCGGTCAGTACGTGGAGATGGTCCGGCTGAACAACGTGACCAGCTCTGTGTGGGTGGATTTCGAGGACATGCCCGAGGACCTGATCAACGCCACCGTGGCCATCGAGGACAAGCGCTTCTGGACCCACCCCGGGGTGGACTGGCGGCGGACGGCCTACGCAGTCTACTCCATGTTCACCGGCAAGGAGATCTCCGGCGGCTCCACTATCACCCAGCAGATGATCAAGAACACCACCCTGGAGAACGAGACCACTGTGAAGCGGAAGATCACCGAGATCGTCCGGGCCATCCGCTTCACCCAGAACAACTCCAAGGAGGACACCCTGGAGCGGTATCTGAACATCATCCCTCTGGGCAGCAAATATAAAGGTGTGGGCTCTGCGGCCTTGGGGTATTTCGGCAAGCCGGTGTCTGAGCTCACCCTGGCCGAGTGCGCCAGCCTGATCTCCATCACCAACAACCCCTCCAAATACGGCCCCTACTCCTTCGGCAAGTCCCAGGGGATGAACACCGACGAGATCTGGGACGCCCGCCAGTGGAACAAGTACCGCCAGGAGGTGGTCCTCGGGCAGATGCTGAAGCAGGGCATGATCTCCCGGGAGGAGTATGACGAGGCCGTGGCCCAGGAGCTGGTCTTCGCTAAGGATCAGGACCAGGGCTCCAGCAGCGAGATCTACTACACCTGGTATGAGGAGACCGTGATCTCCGACGTGAAGGAGGCCCTAGGGGCCAAATTCGGCTGGTCCGAGTCGGTGGCTGAGCAGGCCCTGGCCCGGGGCGGCCTGCGGATCTACACCTGCTACGACCCCAACGCCCAGGCCATCGTGGACCAGATCTACACCGACCGGGCCAACCTGGACTATACCTCCAAGGAGGGCCAGCAGATGCAGTCCGCCATCTGTGTCATCGACAATCAGACGGGCGATGTGGTGGCCATCGCCGGCCAGTTCGGGGTAAAGAACGTGAACTTCGGCAGCAATTACGCCAACAACGGCCGCCGTCAGCCCGGCTCCTCCTTCAAGCCCCTGGCCGTCTACTCTCCGGCCCTGGAGTTCCACAAGGCCAACCCCTATTCGGTGCTGGACGACTACCCCTACCGGGAGAACGGAGGCAAGGCCTGGCCCCTGAACTCGGGCACGACACACTACAAGGGCCAGATCACCATGCGTGAGGCCCTGAAGCAGTCGCTGAACACAGTGGCTGTCCGGCTGATGAACGACTATGTCACCCCCGAGGAGAGCTTCAAGTTCGTCCAGGACCGGTATCACATCGACCTGGAGGAGGGCCGGATGGTGGGCGACGAGTGGAAGACCGACATCACCGAGTCGCTGGCCATGGGCGGCCTCACCGACGGCACCAACGTCCGGGACATGGCCGAGGCCTACTGCGTCTTCCCCAACAACGGCTACTACCAGGGCTCCCGCACCTTCACCAAGGTCACCCAGCTGGTGGATGGAGAAGAGGTGGTGCTGATGGAGAACGAGCTGGTGCCTGAGCCCTCTATCTCGGCCAATACCGCCTGGTATATGAACGACATGCTCAAGCACGTCTTCGACGGCGGCGGTACCGCCGCCGGAAAGGGCATCCCGGGCCAGAACGCCGCCGGCAAGACGGGCACCACCAGCGACAACAAGGACCGCTGGTTCGTGGGCTACACCCCCTATTACACCGCCGCCGTCTGGACAGGCTATGAGAAGGGCTACAAGATGAACCTGCGGGACGTGAACCCCGCCCTGGTCCTGTGGCAGAAGGTGATGATCCCCCTCCACGAGGGACTGGAGAAAAAGGACTATCAGGATCCCGGCGGCCGCCGGCCGCTGACCTACTGTCTGGATTCCGGCCTGCCTGCCAGCGAGTGGTGCGCTCTGGATCCCCGGGGCAGCCGGGTGGCTACTGGGTCGGTCTTCCCCGAGGACTACCCGGAGGGCCTGATCTGCACCGCCCACACGGCGGAGACGGTGATCGCCGTCTGTACGGGGTGTCCTGTGGCCAAGGAGGACGGGACCCCCACCGGCCTGTACTACCAGGCGGGGCCCTACTGCCCCGAGGAGAGCAAGAAAGAGATCTGCTACCCCAACTACCCCCGGGAGCAGGTCGGGGCCGCCGTGGCGGACGACGCCCTCTGGCGGTATGAGACGGTGAGCGCCTACGGTCCCTGCATCGTCCACGTCGAGGCGGAGGAGCCTGAGCCCGGTCCGGAGGATCCCATCTTCCCTGTGGACCCCCTGGACCCCAACGCCCCTTATCTCCCCTTCCCCCCCATCGATCCCGGCGGGACCACGGGCCCCACGGATCCCGGGCAGCCCACCCAGCCCGACCAGGGCTCTGCCGGTCCGTCCAGCTCCTCCGGCACAGGCGGGGTGCGGCCCGATGTGGCCCCCCAGCTCCCCGGCACCGCTGTGCGGCCGGGGGTGGCCCCAGAGCAGTAGCAGATGGGCATACAGCGCCGCAGGCGGCCGCCTGCGGCGCTGTTTTTGGACCTGGAGGGCCGGGAGAGCCCCTTTGTCCGGCCCGGGCTGTGGGATCTGACAAGATCCGTCAGCCAGGACAGGCGAAACTTCCTCTATTCAGACGGTGGATCTTGTGTTGCGGTCCAGGGGAAGGTGTGTTACAATAGACCACGCTGTAAAAACAAATGACCACGCAACACGGACGAAGGCCCGGCGTAGACTGGAGGAGACTATGAGCGGTCCGGCAAAGTATTTTATCGTGGAGGCCAGAGCCATGCCGGAGATCTTCCGGAAGGTGGCGGAGGCCAAACGGCTGCTGGAGACAGGGGAGGAGAAGACCGTCAACGGAGCGGCCCAGGCGGTGGACATCAGCCGCAGCGCCTTCTATAAGTATAAGGATGCGGTGCGGCCCTTCAATGACATGCTCCACGGGCGGATCGTCACCTTCCAGGCCCTGCTCAAGGACGAACCGGGGGTACTGTCCGGCGCGCTCAACGTGTTGGCCGGCACCGGGGTGAACATCCTCACCATCAACCAGAGCATCCCGGTGAACGGCTGCGCGGTGGTCACCATCACGGCGGAGACCTCTGCCCTCCAGGACTCTCTGGAGGAGGTCCTGTCCCTGCTGTCCGCCGGGACAGGGGTCATCAAGTGGGAGATCTTGGCGGGATAGAGCTCGTACAGGGGATCCTTCGGATGTCAGGCAGGCGTCGAGGCGCCGTCCCCTGTGGCCGGCGCTGCATCTGCTCTGACGGGGCGGCACAAAGGCCGCCCCCTGCAAATATGATATGGATAAGGAGAGAGAAGCATGGTCAATGTAGCGATCTTAGGTTTTGGAACGGTAGGCTCCGGTGTGGCCGAGGTGCTCACCACCAACAGCGGGCTGATCGACCGCCGGGTGGAGGACCTGGTGCGCCTGAAATATATCCTGGACGTACGGGACTTCCCGGACAGCCCCTATCGGGACTGCTTCGTCAAGGATATCGCCGTGATCGAGGAGGACCCAGAGGTGGACATCGTGGTGGAGACCATCGGCGGGGCGACGATCGCCCTGGAGTTCACCACCCGGGCCCTGAAGGCGGGGAAGAGCGTGGTCACCTCCAATAAGGAGCTGGTGGCTACCCACGGCTATGAGCTGCTCCAGCTGGCCAAGGAACACGGGTGCAGCTATCTCTTCGAGGCCAGCGTGGGCGGGGGCATCCCCATCCTGCGGCCCCTCACCTCTTGCCTGGCCGCCAATCAGCTGGAGCAGGTCACCGGGATCCTCAACGGCACCACCAACTATATCCTCACCCGGATGATCCGGGCGGGGCTCACCTTCGATCAGGCTTTGGCCGAGGCCCAGGCCAACGGCTACGCCGAGAAGGACCCCACCGCCGACGTGGACGGCCACGACGCCTGTCGGAAGATCTGTATCCTGGCCGCTCTGGCCTTCGGCCGGCACGTCTACCCGGACCAGGTGCCCACCCAGGGCATCCGGGGGGTCACGCTGGAGGATGTGGCATATGCTGACTCTGCGGACTATAAGATCAAGCTGCTGGGCAGAGCGATCCGCCAGCCCGAGGGCAAGGTCATGGCCTTCGTGGCTCCCCACCTGGTGGCGGGGGCCCTCCCCCTGGCCAGCGTGGAGGACGTGTTCAACGCCATCTCTGTCACCGGCAACGCCATCGGCGATGTGATGTTCTACGGCCGGGGGGCCGGCAAGCTGCCCACCGCCTCCGCAGTGGTGGCCGACGTGATCGACATCGCCAAGGACCTGAAGCAGGATCATCACAACGGCTGGGGAGAGGGGGCCCCCGACCTGGTGGTCTCCACCGATGGCCTGGCCTCCCCCTGGTACGTCCGGGCCCAGATGTCCGCCGACGAGGCGAAGAGGCGCTGCGGCGATATCCAGCTCCTGGCCCGCAGCGGTGCCCCTGCCGGTGAGGCGGCGTTCCTCACCGCGCCGATGACCGAGCCGGAGATCCGGGAGAAGCTGGCGGGCCTGGAGACGGGCTCTCTGTTCCGCGTGCTGGCCTGAGCAGGCGCAGGCTCATAGGATAAAAGGCTCCCCCTGTGGGGGAGCTGTCAGCCGAAGGCTGACTGAGAGGGGGACGCCCTTCCGCCGCTTTATGGCCATCGTCCCCCTCCGTCACGGCTTCGCCGTGCCGCCTCCTCGACGGGGGAGGCAGAGGACATCGATTCAAACCTTTAGGGGGTATACCATACATGGCGCTTATCGTACAAAAATTCGGCGGCAGCTCTGTGGCCGACGCCGACAAGATCCGCAATGTGGCCCGGATCGTCACCGAGACCTACCGCCGGGGCCACAGCGTGGTGGTGGTCCTGTCCGCCCAAGGGGACACCACCGATGACCTGATCGAAAAGGCTCGGGAGATCCACCCCGGGGCCTCCAAACGGGAGATGGACATGCTGCTGGCCACCGGGGAACAGATCTCTATCTCCCTGTGTGCTATGGCCATCGAGCGCATGGGATATCAGGCCGTCTCCCTCACCGGCTGGCAGGCAGGGATGCTCACCGATTCGGTCTACTCCTCCGCCCGGATCAAGCGGATCCGCACCGAGCGGATCCAAAAGGAGCTGGACAAGAAGAAGATCGTCCTGGTGGCTGGGTTCCAGGGCATCAACAAGTATGACGACATCACCACCCTGGGCCGCGGGGGCTCCGACACTTCCGCCGTGGCCCTGGCCACCGCCCTCCACGCCGACCTGTGTCAGATCTACACCGACGTGGACGGCGTCTACACCGCCGATCCCCGCCATGTGACGGGGGCCCGGAAGATCGACGAGATCACCTACGACGAGATGCTGGAACTGGCCAGTCTTGGAGCCCAGGTGCTCCACAACCGATCCGTGGAGATGGCCAAGCGGTACAACGTCAATCTGGAGGTGCTGTCCAGCTTCAGCGGGAACCCAGGCACAAAAGTGAAGGAGGTCGTCAAGACTATGGAAAAAACGTATGTCAGCGGGATCGCCAAGGACAAGGACGTGGCCCGCATCGCCCTGGTGGGGCTGATGGACCAGCCCGGAATCGCATTCAAGATCTTCTCTCTGCTGGCCAAGAAGGCCATCAATGTGGATATCATCCTCCAGTCCATCGGCCGCGATGGGAGCAAGGATATCAGCTTCACCGTGGCCCAGGGCGATGCCCAGTCCGCCAAAGAGCTCATGGAGGAGCATAAGGAGTCCATCGGCTGCAAGTCCATCGAGGTCAGCACCGAGGTGGCGAAGGTGTCTATCGTGGGCGCAGGGATGGCCCACAATGCCGGCGTGGCCTGCAAGATGTTCGAGGCACTGTATTCCGCCGGGATCAATATCAATATGATTTCTACCAGTGAGATCAAGGTGTCCGTCTTGGTGGACGAGAGGGACGCCGACCGGGCCGTCCAGGCCATCCACGACCGCTTTTTCAGCGAGTTCGGGAACGCGTGACAGGAACAGCGAGATGAGAGCCGGCGCAGCATCAGGCTGCGCCGGCTCTTCCATATCTTGGGGCTCCTCAGGGGGACTGGCGGCAGCCGCCCGATGTCTCCCAAGGGAGCATTTTGCTTCCAACGGCCGTGCCGTTCTCCTTGGCCCTGATCCATAGCTCATCGGATCTGACACTTTGACCAAAAATGATCGATCAAGTCAAAATATTGTTGACATCTCATGGGGCATATGATACTATGCAGTAGTAGACATTGATCAAAACTGATATTTGGATGCTTCAGAAGAAACGATGATGGAACGGCCAAAGGGGACAGCCGCCTTGGGCGCTGAGAAAGAACGATATCATTTTTTTGCAGGTTTAGATGTGTTGTCCTGCCTATCATTGATCATAAATAAGGAATAAATAATACTTATTGAGCAGTGATAACATATCGGATATATAGGATCAAGAGAAGGATGGTCAGAGCAGCCGGCCCCGCAGAGCACAGGGGCCCAGCCCAGGAAGTCCAAAGCGGGACTGCGGGAGCGGTCTCCTGCGGCGACAACTCGCCGCACTGGTTGAAAAGAAGTTTTACTTCTTTTCGACCACGCCAACTATAAAAAGATCAAATAGGAAAGAAGGGGATCAACATGTTAGCAAAAGGCGGCAAGAATTTCTACGGGATCCCGATCGGGATCCTCATGAACGAGTCCAGCTTTCCCCGTGTCCCGGGGGAGATGGGCAATGCCTGGACCTGGGACTTTCCTGTCCGTTACCGCGTGGTGAAGGGCGCACGCTTTGAGAAGGTGGTGGATGGCGGGCTCCCGGAAGAGGAGCTCCTCCAGCCCTATATCGAAGCGGCCAAGGAGTTGGAGGCGGAGGGCGTCCGGGCCATCACCACGAATTGCGGCTTCGTCGCGCTCTACCAGGAGAAGATCAAGGAGCACATCAGCATCCCCATCTTCGCCTCCTCGCTGCTCCAGATCCCTCTGGTGTATAAGCTGCTGCCCAAGGGACAGATCGTGGGCGTGATGACGGTGGACAGCAGCAAGCTGACCCCCCAGCACTTCGCCTGTGCCGGTGCCGCTGACATCCCCAAGGTGGTCTATGGGATGCAGGACGAGGAGGAGTTCACCCACTTCATGCGGGAAGACCGCCAGGAGGTGGACACCGAGAAGTGCCGCCAGGACCACATCCGTGTGGCTGCCCGGATGATCCAGGAGCACCCAGAGGTGGGGGCCATCGTACTGGAATGCACCAACATGCCCCCCTGGTCCAAGGACGTCCAGGAGGTGACGGGGCGGCCTGTCTTCGATATCTGTACCCTGACCAACTATGTGGCGTCTGCTTTCCTGAAAAAGGATACCTTTGGATATATGTAGCTGAGGCGCTGCAATCCTGTTGTCCCAAAATGAGTTTGATGGAGGTCGATCTGTTCGAGAAAGGAGAGAGACCATGAATACTGGTGCTGTCGTTCTGATGGTGATCAGCATCACAGTGGTGCTGGTCGGTACTGCGCTCCTGTCTTTCTATCTCAACAAGAAGAGCGAGGGGACCTGGGCGGTCCAGAAGACCCCTTTGCTCGTCACCATCGGCACTACCTTCGCCACTGCGATCGGCGGTGGTGTGCTGACCTATCACATCGGTCTGGGCTATCAATACGGCTGGTCCGCCCTCTCCTACGGCGTCTGCCAGGGCGGCGGCATCTTCCTGGTCATCCTCATGGCGAGATGGCTGAGAGAGAACGAGTTCGATACCATCCCCACCGTCTTCAAGGCCCTGTATGGTGAGAGCAAGCTGCTCACCGTTCTGGTGGCCATCGCCTCTGTCGTCACCCCCTTCGGCTGGATCGCCGGCCAGTGTACCGCCTTCGGCAAGCTGTTCTCCGCGATCACCGGCCTGTCCGTCCCCCTGCTGACCGTGATCTTCGCGGTCGTCTGCCTGCTCTTCGTCCTCCCCAATGGGTTCGGCACCGTGGCCTGGACCGACGCGATCTTCGGCTTCATCCTCTGCGGGATCTGTATCGGTACTGTCTTCTATGCCCTGGGGGAGGCCGGCGGCTGGTCCAATGTAGTGGCCTCCGTCCCTGCTGAGATCGTCTCGTTCCCCACGGGCATGGCGGCGGTAGGAGGCGCGCAGCTGGCCCTATGGGCCATGTCGGTCCTGCCGGGACAGCCCACCAATCAGATGTATATCCAGCGGGTGTCCTCCGTCCGCCATGTGAAGGATATCTATAAAGCCCTGGGCATCTCCTGTGTCCTAGTCTTCGCCGCTGATATCTTCGCCGCTATGGTGGGCATGTCCATCCGCACCGTCCAGCCCGGCCTGGCCTCAGAGGAGGTCTTCGGCTGGTTCCTCACCACCCTGCCCGTCTGGTTCACCTGCCTGATCGTGGGGATGATCGGCGCCGCTGTCATGAGCACCTGCGACAGCGCTGTCCAGACCACGGCGGTCTGCGTGGTGTATGACATCTATCACCAGGTCATCGACCCCAATGCG
The DNA here is from genome assembly GCA_003612335.1 of bacterium 1xD42-67. Lineage (GTDB taxonomy): Bacteria > Bacillota > Clostridia > Oscillospirales > Oscillospiraceae > Lawsonibacter. The sequence continues at coordinate 73,819 of RAYO01000014.1, read as the reverse complement.
GACGAGAAGAAGCTGAAGGCGCTCTCCCGCGTCGTCTCGGCCATCGCTCTGTTCATCTCTGTGGTGCTGGGCCTGAAGTTCCCCAGTGTGCTGGACCTGATCACCACCGGCTACTCCTATGGGGTCGCGATGCTGCTGGTCCCCATGTATGTGGGCTACTACCTCCGCAAAAAAGAGTTCACTACCCGGTTCGGCTGCTACTGCTCCATCATCGGCGGCGCTGTGGGATGTGCGATCTTCCAGTTCGCGCCTGTGGGACAGATCCCCTTCGCCATGTTCGGCCTGATCTTCTCCCTGGTGGGCCTGGTGGCCGGCAGCGCCCTGTCCAGGAAAAAGCCTGTCTCCTGAACGTGTCCCGTGATCCAGCGCTAAGCCAAATAAAGGAGGAGACCTGACCATATGACTATCGTTATCATCCCTATCGCAGTATTGATCCTCATCATCATGCTGAAACAGATCCCGTTCATTGGGGGCAAGGTCCAGCCCGCTCTCCTCATCGGCGCCGCCCTGTGTCTGCTGATGGGTGGCGAATACGACCCAGCGATGTGGTTGGAGGCCCTGATCACCGGCGCGGACAAGATCGCCTGGGTCATCTGCCTGACGCTGGTGGGCTCCATCTATGCTGAGTCCCAAAAGCGGATCGGGACGATGGAGACGGTGCTCAACGCCTGCCGCGCCCGGTTCGGCCGAAGCCCCAAGGGGTTGGTCTGCGTCATCATGTTCACCCTGTGTCTGTCCGGCTCTCTGCTGGGGGAATCCGTGGCCTCCGCCGTGGTCATCGGTGCGCTGATCATCGGCAACCTGGATGAGCTGGGCATGACTCCGGAGCAGACCACCGCCACCATCGTGATGGGCTGTGCCCTGGGCTCCATCATGCCCCCCATCTCCCAGGCCTCTACCATGGCGGCTGGTCTGGTGGGCGCAGATTCCGATGCGGTGCTGAACTGGACCTATCTGACCATCGGGATCATCTTCGTACTGTGCTGTATCTATGTCTGTACGCTGTTCATCAAGGTCAAGACCATCCCCGAGGACCTGATCCCCACCAAAACGGCCAGCCAGATCCTGAAGGAGAACTGGCCCGCCATGGTCCCCCTGGCTTTCCTGGCCCTGGCCGTCATCTTCCGGTCCGGCTTCAAGATGGACATCCTGGTCTTCATCGACCCGATCATCGCCCCGGTGAAGGGGATCCGAGTCCTCAGCGGCCTGGTCTACAATATCACCTGTCTGCTGTATATGACGATCATCCTCTCCCTGTTCTATAGGCCCGTCCGCCAGCAGTTCGGGGACATCTGTGTCCAAGGCTTCAAGAACGTGGTGCCCACCATCTCTGTCCAGGCCTGCGCCGCCTTCCTGATCGGCTCCTTCTACATCGGTGGACAGATCGAAGCTACCTCTGCCTTCCTGGCCACCCTGACTCCAGCCACCCTGATCATCGGCGGCCTGGCTGCTATGTGTCTGCTGGGCATGCTCACTGGTTCCCAGACCACGACCCAAACGATCGTGTTCACGATGATAGGTCCCGCTCTGATCGCCACGGGGATCTCCCCGGTCAGTGCCGCCATCGCTGGCGGACACTGGGCCATGGCTGGACAGGGGATGCCCCCTGCCGACGTGGTCACCTTCGCTGTGGCCGGGTTGGTCAATGGGATCACAGGGAAGAAGGTGGATCCCATCAAAGCCATGCTCTATGCCTGCTTCATGTGCGGCTGCATGATCCTGGCCGGTCTGATCTTCGTCTGCGTCATCCGGTGACGGGCAGGAGAGATCCACATCTGGAAAGAGACAATGACCATTTTGGATCAGTGCTTGCATTTTTGAGATTTGTGTAGTATGATCGACTCATGCCGCCAGACGCCCCAGTACTTCCCCTATCCTCATGGGCTGACTGCCGCGAGATGGACTGGCGGCCGGCAGTCAGCCCCCTCTCTCGACCCCATCCCCGCCCTTTGAGGAGGGCAGATATCACTTATGATCTAAGGAGGAACAAAATGAAGATTCTGATCACAGATGGATTTTTGGTGAATGCCGGCGGTGTGTCATGGAAGCCGCTGGAGGAGATCGGCGAGGTGATCTACTACGACGACACCACGCCGGAGGAACTGCTGGAGCGGATCGCAGATGTGGACGCGGCCTTTACCAATCGGGTGCGCTTCCCCGCGGAGGTCTTCCAGCATGCCAAGAAGCTGAAAATGATCGGCACCTTCGGCACCGGCGTGGACTTCATCGACTGTAAGACCGCCCGGGAACACGGTGTGTCCGTCTGCAATATCCCCGGCTACGGCCGGGGGGCCGTGGCCCAGATGGCCATCGCCCTGATGTTCGAGGTCTGCCGCCGTACATCCTACTTCAACAGCTTCATCAAGGAGACCGGCTGGGTCAACTCCATCGAGCCTGAGGTGAGCAACGTGCGCCAGATGGAGCTCACGGGCAAGACCTTGGGGATCGTGGGCATGGGGGACATCGGCTACGCCATCGCCAAAGTGGCCATGGCCCTGGACATGAAGGTGCTGGCTCACCGCCGCCACCCGGTGAAGGAGTGGGAGTGCGATCAGCTCCAGTTCGTGGACCTGGACACCCTGTTCCGGAATGCCGATATCATCAGCACCAATTGCCCCCTTACCGATGAGACCCGCCATATCATCAACAAAGACTCCATCGCCAAGATGAAGGACGGTGTGATCCTGATCAACGTGGGCCGGGGCGCCCTGTTCGATACGGCGGACGTGGTGGCCGCGCTGGACTCCGGCAAAGTGTATATGGCCGGTGTGGACGTCTTCGATCCGGAGCCCTGCGGCAAGGACCACCCCCTGGCCACCCATCCCCGGTGTGTCGCCTCCCCCCATGTGGCCTGGTCCCCCCTGGAGACCCGGCAGAACCTGGTCAACAGGAGTGCGGAGAATCTGAGGGCTCTCCTGGACGGTACGCCCAAGAACGTCAAAAATTGAAGACAACGGTCCGCCGAGAAAGGAGATCACCATGACGATAAAAGAGAGATTGGCTCAGATGGGGATCGAGCTCCCCCCCTTCACCCCTCCGATCGCCAACTATGTATGTGCCTCCCGCTGCGGCAGACTGGTCATGTCCGCGGGCAACACCCCCCGGGTGGACGGGGTCCTGCAATACACCGGCCACCTGTCCGCCGATCGGGTGGACGAGGGCTATCAGGCCGCCCGCCGGTGCGCCATCAACGCTCTGGCCGTGCTGGACGACCTGTGCGGCGGTCTGGACAACATCGCCCATATCATGAAGGTCACCGGCTACATCAACTCCGAGCCCGACTTCATCGACCAGCCCAAGGTCCTCAATGGGGCCTCCGATCTGCTGGTGGAGCTGTTCGGAGAGGCGGGCCGCCATGCCCGCTGCGCGGTGGGCATGGCCACTCTGGGCGGGGGTGCCGCCTGTGAGATCACGATCGACGTGGAGATCAAGGACGAGACCCTGGCTAAGATCTGAGGCAGGCTGTGCCCCGCAGGCATGGGCCTGCGGGGCGCTCCTTTGAAAAATATTTCGTTACGGAGGCTGCTATGGTCCAAAAAGCAGATGTGGTCGTGATCGGCGGCGGTATCATGGGCTGTGCGATCGCTTACGGCCTGAAGAAGAAGGGAGTCGGACGGGTGACCGTCGTGGAGCGGAGAGGGATCGGTGAGGAGACCTCCAGTGCCTGTGACGGCGGAGTCAATCTCCAGACCAAGGCCCCCGGTCCGGCCCTGAAGCTGGCAAAACGGAGCGTGGAGCTCTATCAGACCCTCAGCCAGGAGTTGGACTATGATGTCCATTTTGAAAAATACGGCGGCATGGTGATGGTGGATTCCCCGGAGCTGATGGGGGTCGTGGAGCACTCGGTGGCTGAACAGACGGCGGCGGGGGTGGACGTCACCATCCTCAGCGGCGACGAGGCCAGACGGATGGAGCCCTGCCTGTCCAAGCGGATCACCGCCGTGACCTACTGCCCTGACGATGGGCGGGTGAGCCCGATCCACACCACGATCGGTTATGCCAAGGCCGCTGGCCGGGCCGGCGTGGAGTTCCTGCTGAACACGGCGGTCACGGGCGTGACCGTGGAGGGCGGGCAGGTCACCGGTGTGGAGACCACCCGGGGACCGATCCGGGCTGAGGTGGTGGTCAACGCCTGCGGCGTCTATGCTCCGGAGATCGGCAGGATGGTGGGGCTGGACATCCCGATCCTTCCCAGGAAGGGGAATATCGTGGTCACAGAGCAGGTGGCCCCCTGTGTGGAGCACAATTTGATCTGCGCACGGTATATCGCCCTCAAACACGATCCAGATCTGGCCAAGACCTCCAGCGACCCCAGTATGCGCCTGGGCGTGAATCTGTTCCTGGAGCAGACCCACGACGGCAATATCATCTTTGGGAGCAACCGGGAGTGGAGCGGCTATGACAAGAGCACTTCGTATGAGATCCTCTGCGCGATCTGCAGCTATGCGGCCAGTCTGGTCCCCTTCCTCAGCGAGCTGAACATCATCCGAACCTTTGCCGGACTGCGGCCCTACTGCGAGGGCGGTCCGATCCTGGGCCCGGTGGATGGGATCCACGGGTTCGTGATGGCAGCCGGACACGAGGGGGACGGGATCGCGATGGCCCCGATCACCGGAGAGATCATGTCGGACTATATCATCTCCCAAACGGTGACAGAGGATATCCGTCCCTTCCTGTTCAGTCGGTTTTCCCAACAAAAGGGCTGACGGGCAGCGCAGGAAAGGAAACTTAGGAGGCATATATGGATAGAACGAACGACCATCCGATCTTGACATTCGAGAAGGGGAGGCAGGTCGCCTTCACCTTCGAGGGCCGGGAGCTCACCGGATATGAGGGGGAGACGATCGCGGCGGCTCTCCATGCGGCGGGGGTGCGTTTCCTCCACGAGAGCGCGAAGAAGCACCGCCCCCGGGGGCTGTTCTGCGCCATCGGCAACTGCTCCTCCTGCCTGATGAAGGTGAACGGGATCCCCAATATCCGGGTGTGTGTAGAGCCCCTGCGGGAGGGGATCGTGGTGGAGCGGCAGATCGGCAACGAGAAGGCCAGGGTGGACGCCGCCGTCGAGCGGAAGCTGAGCGATCCCCGGGAGGTGATCGAGGCGGAGGTCCTGGTGGTGGGCGGCGGTCCCGCCGGGATGTGCGCGTCGATCGAGGCGGCCCGGGCAGGGGCCCGGGTGATCCTGCTGGAGCGCAGCGCCAAGCTGGGCGGACAGCTGGTCAAGCAGACCCACAAGTTCTTTGGCTCTGAAAAGCAGGATGCCGGCACCCGAGGGATCTACATCGCTGACAAGATCCAGGCTGAGATCGAGGCCCTGGAGGGCATCCAGGTCTGGACCCAGTCCATCGCCGCCGGTCTCTACCGGGATGGGATCGTTATGGTGGACCGGAATGGGACCATCGAGGGGATCCGGGCCAAGGCGGTGATCATCGCCACCGGCGCCTTCGAGAAGAATCTGGTCTTCCCCAACAACGATCTGCCCGGGATCTATGGAGCGGGAGCCGTACAGACCCTGATGAACATGGAAGGGGTGGTCCCTGCCAAGAGCGTCCTGATGGTAGGAGCGGGGAACATCGGCCTGATCGTCAGCTATCAGCTGATGCAGGCTGGGGTGGATGTGGCCGCTGTGATCGAGGCCGCCCCCAATATCGGCGGCTATCTGGTCCACGCCAACAAGCTCCGCCGGGCGGGAGTGCCTATCATGACCCGGCATACGATCAAATGCGCCTACGGCCAGGGGAAGGTAGAGGGCGCCATCATCCACGAGCTGGACGAGCACTTCCAGCCCATCCCAGGCACGGAGCAGGACGTGAAGTGCGATGCGATCTGTATGGCGGTGGGCCTGGCCCCTCTGCCGGAGCTCTTTTTCCAGGCCGGCTGTGATATGAAGTTCGTCCCCGAGCTGGGCGGCTATGTGCCGGTGATCGACAGCGAGCGCCACACCAGTGTGAGGAACGTCTATGCCGCGGGGGACTCCGGCGGCGTAGAGGAGGCGTCCAGCGCCATGCTGACAGGCAAGCTGGCGGGGATCTCTGCCGCCCGGGACCTGGGCTATGACCAGGACTATGAGGCCAAGTTCCGGGACTATGCCCAGCAGCTGGAGTCCCTGCGCCCCGAGGGCGGGAAGATCAGGAACGGTCTGCGCAAGACCAAGGAAGGGGAGCCGGTGCAGTATGAAAAATGATCTGTTGGAAGAGCTGGAGCGCAGAGCCATGGAGATCCTGCCCAGCCCGGAGCGGCGGCAGAAGGGGCCCTATGCCCTGTTCGAGTGCTTCCAGTCCATCCCATGCAACCCCTGCTACACCTCCTGCAAGTTCGACGCGGTCAAGCCCCTCACCGACATCAATGAGACCCCTGAGACCTACTATGACAAGTGTGTGGGCTGCGGCGCCTGTATCGCCGTGTGTCCTGGCCTGGCCGCCTTCGTGATCGATGAGACCTGGTCCGAGACGGAGTCCCTGGTGAAGATCCCCTATGAGTACAGTCCCCTCCCTGCCGCCGGACAGGTGGTGGAGGGGGTGGACCGAATCGGCGGGAGGGCGTGTGAGGTCCGGGTGGAGAAGGTGGTCACCTTGAAGAACAAGACCTCGATCGTCGCCCTGGCGGTGCCCAAGGAGATGACCCACGTGGTCCGGGGGATCCGGATGGCCCCCCGGGCGGAGCTGATCTCCCCGATAAGGGAGGAGCCGGAGCAGGGGGCCAGCATCGTCTGCCGCTGTGAGGACGTGACCGAGGAGGAGATCCGAGCCCTGGTGGACGGCGGAGCGGATTCCCTCAAGCAGGTGAAGCTGAACGCCCGGGTCTCTATGGGGCCCTGCCAGGGCAAGACCTGCATCGCGCTGGTGATGCGGGAGCTGTCCGCTAAGACGAAAAAGCCGGTCGGCGACCTGACGGCCCCCAAATACCGTCAGCCGATCAAGCCGATCAAGATCGCCTCCTTCCTCAGTGGGGAGACGGACTGAGACAGACAGAGAGCGCCGCCCGCAGGAGGATCTGCGGGCGGCGCATTATGTCAGGACCGTTCTGTCTCCGGGCTGGAGAACAGGTAGCTGTGTTCGATGTCCGTCAGGGTCTTGACCAAGGCGTTGAGGTGCTTATACATCAAAGAGGCGGCCTCTTTTCCGTCGCGGCTCTTGATCGCGCCGAGGATCTGGGAGTGGAACAGGGTGGAGCCCACCAGGGTGTAGTCCATGAAGGAGAACTGGATGTAGGCGGAGTGCTGGGTCAGCACCAGCTTCAGCAGGTGATAGATGACCGGGTTCCCCGCGATCTCGGCGATCTTATAGTGGAACTCCAGATTCTCGTGCTCTGCCGGCCGGCCCAGGGCCCGGGCGCTGCGGTGCCGCTCCAGGATCTGCTCCAGCTCGCGCAGGTCCTCCTCCGTGGCCCGGATCGCCGCCAGCTCTGCGGTCTTTGTCTCCAGCAGGATCCTCGCCTCCAGGATATCCAGATACACCTGCTTGTCGTTTTTGGAGTACAGATCTAAGAGGACCTTCACATATTCCTTCGACTGGATGTCCTGCTGGAGGCGCTGGAAGTGGTTCTTCCCCTCCTCTGTCAGGACGCGGCCCTTGTTGCTCACCTTTTCCACCAGGCCCCGCTCCTCCAAGAGGTGGAGGATCCGGCCGATATTCGCTTGGGAAGTGTCGATCTTGGAACAGAGCATACTGGCTCCTATGGGCGTATTGAGCTCAGACATCTGATTTAAAATGAGATACTCTAAACTATGATCCTTCAAAGTGATCCCCTTCCCTAAAAATGATGGCGCTGGCAGCCATGGACGCGGAGCAGGCAGTTCTGCCTCGTGCCGCTCCGATCCCGCTACAGATATGGAAAGACAGTCTTTTTATACTATATCCAAAAATAGCGGCCACTGTCAAGGTATAAATGATGATTCGTTCCGAAGATTCGGAAAAATATGATATTTGCCCCGTTCAAGGCGCGGAGGATCTAGAGGGAGAGGCGGGCGAGATAAGGGAAGAGGGCCATCGCCCCGGAGATCCCCACCAGGAGATAGACCAGCTTATGCATCATCTCCTTGTCGATTCGGTGGAGGATCCGCAGGCTCATGGCCTTCCCCAGGTTGATGCCCAGGATGCCGGTGATGGTCATAGGGAGGAAGGAGAGGAGGTAGAACCCCTTATAGATCCGCAGGCCCAGATTGACGGTATTGGTCAGGGCGAAGAGGAACTGGAGGTCGGCGGTATAGGACTCCTTATCCCTGGTCACAGCCAAAAAATAGACCGCCATCAGAGGTCCGCCGATCCCAAAGAGGCCGCTGCACGCCCCTGAGAGGAAGGAGATGCAGAAGGCGGCGGTGGGGGTCCCCTTTATGGTGATCCGGTCATCGAAGGCCAGGAAATAGAGGGAGACGAGGATCAGGAAGGCCCCGAAGGCGATCCCCAGCAGGTCCATATCCAGTCCGCCGGCGATCTGGATGACGAAGAGGCTGGTGAGCTGGAATACGATCGTAGGGAAGAGGACAGCGTGCAGGTCGATGTGCCGCCGGAAGCGCCAGGACAGGGCGATGGTCACCCCCAAGGTGATGGAGGAGGCCAGGGCGGAGGCTTGGAGGATATCGAAAAAATAGGGCAGGACGGTCATCAGGATGATCGCCGCGCCGAAGCCTGTGATCGTCTGGATGGCGCCTGCGGCCATGGCGGTGAAAAAGGATATCGCATAGAGCATCGGGATGCCCCCTTCAAAGTTGGTGAGGCGGGGAGAGATGCGCCTCTGTCTTTGAGATTCTAACAGAAATACCCGAGTAAGGCAAGGATATTGGCCCGATCGTCAAAAAATCATCAGATAGTGGTCATTTGCGCTGAGGACAGGAAGATAAAGCGATTTGCGCTCCTGCGGCCGGTCTGACAGGCGCCCTAGGTCGGCTCCCGGCATGGGGAGGGCCGCGCTGAAAGGTGGATAGAGTTGAAAAAATAGAGATGGAGGCTATACCACAGTCTGCCGGATCCTGATATGATTTGATATCATGCACAGGGAGGCGAGACCGATCGGAAATGAGATGTATGGCTATGTCCGTGTGAGTACGCGGGAGCAGAACGAGGACCGGCAGCTGATCGCGATGCAGGAGCTGTGTGTCCCGGAGAGGAACATCTTTGTGGACAAGCAGTCCGGGAAGGACTTTGACCGGCCCCAGTATCAGCGGATGGTCCGGCGGTTCAGGCCGGACGACCTGCTCTATATCAAAAGCATCGACCGGCTGGGCCGCAGCTACACCGAGATCTTAGAGCAGTGGCGCGTCCTGACGAAGGAGAAGCGGATCGATATCGTGGTGCTGGACATGCCCCTGCTGGATACCAGGCGGGGCAAGGATCTGGTGGGCACCTTTTTGAGCGATATCGTTCTGCAGGTCCTCTCCTTCGTCGCGGAGAACGAGCGGAGCAACATCCGTCAGCGGCAGGCGGAGGGGATCGCGGCAGCGAAGGCGAGGGGGGTGCGGTTCGGGCGGCCGCCTCTCCCTCTGCCCGAGAATTTTGGTCAGATACATAAGGACTGGCGGGGAAAAAAGATGACCCTCCGGCAGGCGGCCCGGGCCTGTGCCATGCCGGTGGGCACCTTTTATTCCAAGGCGGTCAAATTGGAAGATCCCCCTGAACAGAGAGCCGCCTGCTCTGAAGACCGGCAGATCTTCTGAGCAGGCGGCCCAGCCGCCCGTGGCGCTCCCACAGGCATGCGGTGTGATATCACCGGCCTCCAGCGGCGTACTGGCCCATATGCACGTCCAGCACCGGCCGTTCGGGCTGGACCAGGGCGTCCTCATAGCGGCATCTCCACTGGATGCTCTGGTCCAGATCCCCGTTGTCCGCCACGCCGTCCACCGTGTCGCCGTCCTTGATAGGCCGGCAGTTTTCCAGACAGTAAGAGGCGATTGAGTAGGCGTGGCGTACCACCCAGTTTGGGTCCATGCCGTGGAAGTGGTACTGCATGTCCTCGATATACAGCAGGCTCATCCCCAGGGTATCTACCACGGAGTCGCTGGTGCCGCTGATATTGAAGAACCGGGCGTTGACGATGTAGTGGATGAAGCGGTCCAGGCCGGTAAACTCCCTGTTCCGCACCGTGTCGGCCAGGATCAGCTTGCCGGTGTTGAGGGAGTACACCGCCTCGCAGGTGGGGAAGAGCTCCACCAGGGCCTCCAGGTAGTCCATGTCGAAGTCGGCCCGCTCCAGAGGGTCCAGAGCGCCGGCGAGCATGTCGTTGGCGAAGACGCAGTATCTGCACTCCGACAGGATGCGGTCCCGGTCCTCCAAGCAGTCCCACATCTGGCTGCGCTTCATCTCGTCGATGGTCTCCGGGTGGAAGGTGTCGCAGGGCATGATGGACACCTGCACCGGCCCCTGGCCGTTGCTGAACTTGGCGATGTGGTCCATGGCGGCGAAGAGGGCGAGGCCGTCCATAGCCTTGGCGCTCTTTTCCTGCGGCTCCGCCGCCTCCACCCTGCCGATGTAGCGCTCCAGCACCTCGGCAATCCGCTGGATAGACGGCATCTCGCATTTTTCCTTCATCAGGAGCTGGACCATGAACACCCCGCCGGGGCGGATAGAGGGGTCCATCTCGTCCAGGGGGGATCTTTTCTCCGGCTCCGGAGCTCTCTCCGGCTGTTTCTTTTTCTTGAACAGTCCCATAAGGCTTCCTCCTGCCGATGTGATAAAAAAACAGGGCGCAGGAGCGCCCTGTTTTGGGTCTGAAGATCAGTCCACCTTGGGGCCGGCGGCCACCAGGGCTTTGCCGGCGTCGTTGCCGGTGTACTTGACAAAGTTCTTCACGAAGCGGCTGGCCAGGTCCTTGGCCTTGGTGTCCCACTCGGCAGCGTCGCCGTAGGTGTCCCGGGGGTCCAGGATGGCGGGGTCAACGCCGGGCAGGGAGGTGGGCACCTCGAAGCCGAAGTAGGGGATGGTCTTGGTCTCGGCCTTGAGGATGGAGCCGTCCAGGATGGCGTCGATGATGCCGCGGGTGTCCTTGATGGAGATGCGCTTGCCGGTGCCGTTCCAGCCGGTGTTCACCAGGTAGGCCTTGGCGCCGCTCTTCTCCATGCGCTTCACCAGCTCCTCGCCGTACTTGGTGGGGTGCAGCTCCAGGAAGGCCTGGCCGAAGCAGGCGGAGAAGGTGGGGGTGGGCTCAGTGATGCCCCGCTCGGTGCCGGCCAGCTTGGAGGTGAAGCCGGACAGGAAGTAGTACTGGGTCTGCTCCGGGGTCAGGATGGACACGGGGGGCAGCACGCCGAAGGCGTCAGCGGACAGGAAGATCACGTTCTTGGCGGCGGGACCGCGGGAGATGGGCTTGACGATCTTCTCGATGTGGTCGATGGGGTAGGAGACGCGGGTGTTCTCGGTGACGGACTTGTCGGCGAAGTCGAGCTTGCCCTCGCCGTCCACGGTGACGTTCTCCAGCAGGGCGTTGCGCTTAATGGCGTTGTAGATGTCGGGCTCGGCGTCCTTGTCCAGGTTGATGACCTTGGCGTAGCAGCCGCCCTCGAAGTTGAACACGCCCTCGTCGTCCCAGCCGTGCTCGTCGTCGCCGATGAGCAGGCGCTTGGGATCGGTGGACAGGGTGGTCTTGCCGGTGCCGGACAGGCCGAAGAAGATGGCGGTGTTCTCGCCGTTCATGTCGGTGTTGGCGGAGCAGTGCATGGAGGCGATGCCCTTCAGGGGCAGGTAGTAGTTCATCATGGAGAACATGCCCTTCTTCATCTCGCCGCCGTACCAGGTGTTGATGATGACCTGCTCACGGCTGGTGATGTTGAAGATGGCGGCGGTCTCGGAGTTCAGGCCCAGCTCCTTGTAGTTGGTCAGCTTGGCCTTGGAGGCGTTGTAGGAGATGAAGTCGGGCTTGAAGTCCTTCAGCTCCTCCTCGGTGGGGGCGATGAACATGTTCTTGACGAAGTGGGCCTGCCAGGCCACCTCCATGATGAAGCGGATGGCCATGCGGGTGTCCTTGTTGGTGCCGCAGAACACGTCCATGACATAGAGCTTCTTGCCGGACAGCTCCTGGATGGCCAGCTCCTTGCAGGCGTTCCAGGCCTCGATGGAGGCGGGCTTGTTGTCGTTCTTGAACTCGTCGGAGGTCCACCACACGGTGTCCTTGGAGTTCTCGTCCATGACGATGAACTTATCCTTGGGGGAACGGCCGGTGTAGATGCCGGTCATCACGTTGACGGCGCCCAGCTCGGTCATCTGGCCCTTCTCGAAGCCCTCCAGGGCGGGATCCATCTCAGCCTCGAAGAGCTGCTCATAGGTGGGGTTATACACGACATCCTTGATGTCTGTGATGCCGTATTTCTCCAGTCCATAGGTTTCCATAATGAATTCCTCCTCAAAAAGATAGTTTAAGTGGCCATCCATTCTGATCGCCCCCTATTTTACCCTATTTTCAGGGGCTTGGCAAGAGACAAGTGAGGGAAAATGACGGAATGGGCAAAAGGGTCAAACCAAGCCTCTCAGAGCCTTGGATAGTTGGGCAAATTGGGGGATGGACAGCCGCTCTCCCCGGATATCGGCGGGCAGCCCGCACCGCTCTATGGCCTGGAGGAGGGCCTCCCTGGACATCTGCCCCCCGAAGACCGAAGCCAGGCTGTTGAGGAGGGTCTTGCGCCGCTGGGCAAAGGCCCCCTTCACCACCTGGAAGAAGTGTTTGGGGTCGTCCACCTCCTCCGGCGCGGGGCGGGGGACCATGCGCACCACCGCCGAGGTCACCTTCGGCGCGGGGAGGAAGCAGTCCGGCGGGACCTCGAAGAGGATCTCCGGAGCGGTGTGGTACTGGCAGTAGACAGAGAAGGCCCCGTAGTCCGCCGTGCTGGGTGGGGCGCAGATGCGCCGGGCCACCTCCCGCTGGATCATCACTGTGATAGAGGCGAAACAGCCCGACTCGATCAGGGCGGTGATGGCGGGGGTGGTGATGTTATAGGGCAGGTTGGCGCAGGCGATGGGGACCAGTCCCGGGGCCCGCTCCTGGATCAGGGCAGGGATGTCTGTCTTGAGGATGTCTCCGGGCGCCACCGCCGCGTTGGGGCAGTCGGACAGGGTCTCCGCCAGGATGGGCAGCAGGGAGCGGTCCAGCTCCACTGAGATCACACGGTCCGCCCGCCGGGCCAGCTCCCGGGTGAGGGGCCCGATCCCCGGGCCCACCTCCAGCACGCCGATCCCCGGCCCCGCCCCTGAGGCGGCGGCGATGTCCCGGGGGACCCAGTCCTGGATGAGGAAATTCTGCCCCATAGACTTGGAGAAGCGGAAGCCGTGCCGGGCCAGCAGGGCTTTGATCTGTTGGATGTCACACAGGTCCATGATATGCTCCTTTCCTGCAGCGATATGGGCCAGTGTATCATGATCCAGGCCGGAACGCAACCGATCGGGATGAAGTCCCTCGAAAGCCGGGGCGGTCTTTCCTTTTGGCCGGGGACGTGCTATACTGGAGCGGATCGGAACTTTGGGCCCCAGTCAGGCAGGAGGGGGCGACCGCCCGTCGAGGGCAGAGAGGAGCTGTGGAGCATGTTCAAGCTGCTGTTGGGCCGGGCGGGGACCGGCAAGACCACCGCGGTGCTGGATCGGCTGTGTGCGGCGGGACAGGAGCGTCCCCAGGTGCTGCTGGTGCCGGAGCAGATGTCCCATGAGACGGAGCGGGCCCTGTGCCGGACAGGCGGACCTCAGGCCGCCCTGCGGGCGGAGGTGCTGTCCTTCAGCCGTCTGGCTGACCGGATCTTCCAGACCGCCGGCGGCCTGGGAGAGGAGGAACTGGACGGCGGCGGAAGGCTGCTCCTGATGTATCGGGCGGTACAGGGCGTCTCCGCCGGGCTGCGGGTCTACGGCCGGCCCTCCAAGCGGCCGGCCTTCCTCACCTCCCTGCTGGCCACGGCGGACGAACTGAAGAGCTGCTGTGTCCCGCCGGAGCTGCTGGTCCAGGCGGGGGAGGGGGCCCCGGGGCCTGAGGGGGACAAGCTCCGGGACCTGGGACTGATCCTGGGGGAGTATGATGCTCTGACCGCCCGGACCGCTCTGGACCCCAGGGACCGGCTCACCCGGGCGGCGGAGAAGCTGCGGATCTGCCGCTGGGCGGAGGGGAAGGACATCTGGCTGGACGGCTTCACCGACTTCACTCCCCAGCAGAGGGAGGTCCTGCGGCTGCTGATGGTCCAGGCCCACAGCGTGACGGCGGCCCTGACCTGTGACCGCCTGGAGGAGGACGAGGGGGGGCCGGGGATCTTCTCCCCCGCCCGGCGCACCGCCCATGCCCTCCTGCGTCTGGCCCGGGCGGAGGGGGTCCCCTGTGAGGCGGAGCGCCTCCCGGTCCGGGCAGAGGGGAAGGCTCCGCCTCTGGTCCACCTGGAGCGGGCCCTCTTCGCCGAAGAGCCGGCAGCCCCTGTGCCCTGCGGGGGGGCGGTGGAGCTGTTCCAGGGGTCTGCCCTGCGCAGCGAGGTGGAGTGGACCGCCGCCAGGATCCTCCGACTGGTGCGGGAGGAGGGGTATCGGTTCCGGGACATCGGCGTGACGGCCCGGGATTACGGGGCCTACCGGGATCTGGTGGAATCCGTCTTTGACCGGTATGGGGTGCCGGTGTTCTCCTCCGCCATGACAGACATCTTGGAGAAGCCGGTGCTGGCCCTGGTCACCGCCGCCCTGGAGACCACCGCCTGGGGCTACCGCTACGACGATGTGTTCCGCTATCTGAAGACCGGCCTCACCGACCTGCCCCAGGAGGAGATCGACCTGCTGGAGAACTATGTCCTGAAGTGGGACGTGAAGGGGAGCCGGTGGACCCAGGCCAAGGACTGGACCTGGCACCCCAAGGGCTATGGACAAAAGTGGACCGAGGAGGACCGGGCCCTCCTGGCCCGGGCGGACGAGGCCCGGCGGCGGGTATCGGGCCCTCTGGAGGTCCTGCGGAAGAATCAGGACAGGACCGGCCGGGGGCAGGCCGTGGCCCTGTACAGCTTTTTGGAAGAGATCGGTCTGCCCCGGCGGCTGGAGGAGCGGGTGGAGACCTTGAACAGCCGGGGCCGGTCCGCTCTGGCGGAGGAGTACCGCCAGCTGTGGGACATCCTGTGCAATGGGCTGGAGCAGTGTGCCCGGCTGCTGGAGGAGGCCCCGATGGAGCTGGAGGAGTTTGCTCTGCTCTTCCGGCTGGTGTTGTCCCAATACGACGTGGGCACCATCCCTGTCTCTCTGGACCGGGTGACGGCAGGGGAGACCACCCGTCAGACCGGCCACCGGGTGAAGGCGCTGTTCCTCCTGGGGGCGGACGACGCCTCTCTGCCCCAGGTGAGCGCCGCCCCCGGTCTGCTCTCCGACGACGACCGGGCCCTGCTGGCGGGCTATGGACTGGAGCTGGCTCAGTCCCAGCGGAATCTGCTCTACCGGGAGATGACCACCATCTATCAGATCTGTTCCCGGCCCAGCGAACGGCTGGCAGTGACCTGGCCCGTCCAGGGGCCGGGGGGAGAGGAGCGCCGGCCCAGCTTCCTGGCGGGGCGTCTTCAGCTGCTCTTCTCCGACCTGCGGCCGGTGCGGGAGGAGGACCTGCGGGGCTCCTTCCGCCTGGAGGCTCCCCTGCCCGCTCTGGAGCAGGCGGGACGGGACAGGAACGTCCGGCGGGCCCTGGCGGCCCTGCCCGGCTTTGAGGACAGGATCCTCCGGCTGGACCGGGCCGCCTCCTGGGAGCGGGGGCGGCTGTCCCGCCAGGCGGTGGACCGGCTCTATGGCCGGCGGGTGGCCATGTCCGCCTCCCGGATGGACAAATATAAGTCCTGCCACTTCTCCTATTTCATGCGCTATGGTCTGGAGGCGGAGCCCCGGAAGCCGGCGGGCTTCACTGCCCCGGAGTACGGCACCTTCGTCCACTATGTGCTGGAGCATGTCCTCCAGGATGAGATGTTCACCCAGACCGTCCTCCCCGGGATGGGGGAGGACGGCGCCCGGAAAAAGCGGCTGCGGAAGCTGACACGGGAGGCGGTGGACCGCTATGTGACGGAGGAGCTGGGGGGGCTGGAGGGCCAGAGCCCCCGCTTCCAATATCTGTTCCGCCGTCTGCTCCGGTCGGTCCAGGCGGTGGTGGACAATGTGGCTGAAGAGATGCTGGCCTCCAAGTTCAAGCCGATCTCCTTCGAGCTGGGATTCGGGAAGGACGGCGACCTGCCCCCGGTGGAGCTGACATGGGGAGGGGTCACCATCAGCATCACCGGATTCGTGGATCGGGTGGACGGCTGGGTGGACGGAGGGAAGCTCCACCTGCGGGTGGTGGACTATAAGACGGGGCGCAAGACCTTCGACCTCACCGAGGTGTGGAACGGTCTGGGGCTCCAGATGCTCCTCTATCTCTTCACCCTGGAGGAGAAGGGCCAGGCCCTCTACGGCCTGCCTGTAGAGGGGGATGGGGTGCTCTATCTCCCCGCCCGGGAGGCTGTGATTCGGGGGAGCCGGACCATGAGCGAGGAGGAGCTGAGGAAGAGAGTGGACCGGGAACTGACCCGCAGCGGTCTGGTGGTGGACGATCCCCGGGTACTGGAGGCCATGGAGGCCCGGGAAGGGAAGGGCTACCGCTTCCTGCCCTTGAAGGTGAGGGCCTCGGGGGAGGTCACCGGCGAGGCTCTGGCGTCCGCCGCGCGGCTGGGCAGGCTGGGAAGACACGTCCAGCGGGTGCTGGAGGACATCTGCCAGGAGCTGGCGTCGGGGAGCATCGCCGCCGACCCCTTCTGGCGGGGCCCGGACAAGAACGCCTGCCGCTTCTGTGATTACGCCGCCGCCTGCCACTTCGAGCCGGGGCGGGGCGGAGACTGCAGGCGCTGGCTGCCCCATGTGAGCGCGGAGGAGTTTTGGAAACAGATCGAGGAGGAGACATGACGAATGAACAGAGAGCGCAGGCCCTGATCGGGAAGTACGGTTTTGCGTTCGCTTCCATCCCCAAGGATGAGATACGTGGACTGATCGAGTTGGAGATCGAGGACTTTCAGGAGGGCAGCTCAGAATATATCCGGCTGCTGTGCGGATATCTGTACTGCGTCGGAGATGTGACCGACGTCCCCCTTTTGGAGCGGGCCAAGTACGGGATCAACATGGACGTGGGCTGTATGGTGGACTGGGAGTGGATCGAGAGCCTGAAAAACGGCGGAGCCGAGGCTGGATCCGTCGATTCCAGGGAGAACATCATCCAGAATTTTATCGCGTACTATCAAAACTACTTTGAGGCGGACGACGAGTGGTAACAGATAGGAGCAGCTGGAGCGGCCGAAGGGCTGCCGAAAGCTCGATATCCTTCGATAAACGAGAAAAAGAGGTAAAAAGCATGGAAAACAGCAAAAATATCCTGATCATCAACGACATGCCCGGCTACGGCAAGGTGGCCCTGGCGGCCATGCTGCCGATCCTGTCCAACATGGGCCACAGCGTCTACGACCTGCCCACCGCCCTGGTGTCCAACACCCTGGACTACGGCAAGTTCACCATTTTGGACACCACCGATTACATGGTGGAGGCCATCCGGGTGTGGAGGGAACTGGGCTTCCAGTTCGACTGCATCACCACCGGGTTCCTGGCCTCGGCGGCCCAGGTGGGGATCATCCGCGATTTCATCGCCAGCCAGAAGAAGGAGGATCTGCTGGTGATGACCGACCCCATCATGGGGGATGAGGGCAAGCTGTACAACGGCGTCACCGAAGAGACGGTGGAGGATATGCGCCGCCTGATCGGGGTGGCGGACGTGATCGTCCCCAACCTCACCGAGGCGGAGTTCCTCACCGGGCTGTATCTGGGCCGGGAGGCCCTGGCGGGGGAGGAGGCCCGCCGGCTGGTGGACGGCCTGCGGGCCTATGGGCCCCGGTCGGTGGTGGTGACCAGCGGACGGGAGGAGGAGACGGGCCAGCATGTGGTCTGGGGCTTCGACCACCGGACAGGGGAGCACTTTACCATCCCCTACCGCTTCATCAAGGTCCATTTCCCCGGCACTGGAGATATGTTCTCCGCCGTCCTGGCCGGCGAGCTGCTGGGGGGCAAGCCCTTCCCCCAGGCCGTCAAGCGGGCCATGGACGTGGTGGAGCGGCTGATCTTCCTGGAGCAGGATGAGATCGAGAAGAACAAGGGCATCCGAATCGAGAAATATCTAAGCGTTTTGACAGAGTGATCCCCTGAAAACAGACAGAGAGGAAGAAAAAATATGAAAAAACGATCTGTCCGGCTGACCGCCCTGGTGCTGTCCCTGGCCCTACTGCTGACATCCTGCGGAGGCGGAGCGACCGCCACCTCCATGCACCTGAAGAAGACCGAGGGGAGCGTAGCTGTGTCCGACGGTGAAGGGAAGGCCGTCGCGCCCAAAAAAGACCTGGGCCTGTACTCCGGCTACGGAGTGGGGACCCAGGCGGAGAGCTACGCCTGGATCGATCTGGACAAGGTGAAGCTGACCAAGCTGGATGCCGACAGTCAGATCGAGATCGGCAAGGAAGGCAAAAAGCTGGAGATCGACGTGATATCGGGCAGTCTGTTCTTCAACGTCACCGAGCCCCTGGACGACGGCGAGACCATGGATATCGTGACCTCCACCATGATAGTGGGCATCCGGGGCACCTGCGGGTGGGTGACGGAGGATACCGCCGCCCTGCTGGAGGGCACCGTATCCGTCACTGCCGGGGACCAGGAGGTCACTGTCAACGCCGGGGAGATGGCCGTCCTCACAGCGGAGGGCACGCTGGAGGTGGAGCCCTTCACCGCTGCTTCCGTCCCCGCCTTCGTCCGGGAGGAGGTCGCGGAGGACAAAGAACTGGCAAAAACGGTTCTGGATACGACCGGAATCGATCTGGCCGCATACTCGACAGCCCCTTATAAGGATGCTCTGGCTGGGCTTGAACAGGAGGGGGAGATCCTGTACACCGAGATCGTCGATTTTGAGGCGGACGGAAATCCGGAGCTGCTGGTGCTTCACACAAGAGATAAAAGCTCCAGTGGCAAAAAGAGATACGAAAAAGGACAGGAACTGTTTGGCGTCTCCATTTTCCGGGCAGGCCCGGAAGGAACTTCAAAATTATATTTTGGCACACCGCAGCTTGGAGAGAACGGAACATTTTCTTTAGTGGGATCCGATGGCCGGATGTATCTGGAGACTCACCGCCAAGATGATAACAGCGATAGCTACACTTATTGCGGCTCCATCGCCGAGAAAGACGGGGTCGAGCCGAGTTGGGGCGCCAATGGTAAGGACTGGACTATGATATACTGGATCAAACGTAGTGAAAATATGAATTACGGAACTAAGTACAGTATAAATACAGACCTATACAGAGACAGCGGCAGCCGTAAACCCGAGGAACGATATGAGGAGATACGCAGTCGATTCAGCACGGTGAAGCTGTTGGCGCATAGCCCGGATGGCAAGACCTTGGTGATCGATGCTGGGTAAAGGAGGCGACAGCGATGCCATTCCCACTGACAGACGAACAGCGAAAGATCGTAGACGACCGGGGCGGCGAACTGCTGGTGTCAGCGGCGGCGGGGTCGGGGAAGACCCGGGTGCTGGTGGAGCGGCTGCTGGACCGGGTGACCAAGGAGGGGCTGGACATCGACCGCTTCCTGGTGATCACCTTCACCAAGGCGGCGGCGGCGGAGCTCCGGGGGCGGATCGCCCAGGAGCTGTCCGACCGGCTGGCCCTGGCCCCCAACGACCGCCATCTCCGCCGCCAGACCTCCCTGGTGTACAAGGCGCAGATCTCCACGATCCACGCCTTCTGCACCGCTCTCCTCCGGGAGAGCGGCCACCTGCTGGACCTGGACCCGGACTTCCGCCTGTGCGACGAGGGGGAGAGCCGTATCCTCATGGCCCAGGTGCTGGAGGAGGTGTTGGATGCGCGGTATGAGGGGCTGACCGAGGGCAGTCCCTTCGCCGTCCTGGTAGACACCCTCTCCGCCGGCCGGGACGACAGCCGTCTGGCCAAGATCGCGGAGAGCATCTTCGCCCAGGTGCAGAGCCACCCGGATCCTGCCCGGTGGCTGGAGGGGCAGAAGGCCGTCTGGGCCCTGGAGGGGGTGTCGGACCTGGTCCAGACCCCCTGGGGCGCCCTCCTGCTGGAGGACGTCCGGCGGCAGGCCCTGGCCTGCCGGGACTGGCTCCTCCAGGCGCTGGCGCTGTGCGGAGCAGACGAGCTGCTCCAGGTCAACTACGCCCCTTCCATCTCCGCTTCGCTCCAGGGGCTGGAGGAGCTCTTGAGGGAGACGGCCTGGGACGGCGTCTGCGCCCATCTGCCCATCCCCTTCCCCGAGGCAGGGCGGAAGCAGAAGCGGTCTTTGGCGCTCAGCCCGTTCCAAGAGGAGGAGGTCCGCCAGGCGGGGGAGCGGATGAAGGCGATCCGCAAGCGGTGCAAAAAGATCTTGGACGCGGCTGCGGAGCCCTTTGCCGGAGACACCGCCGCCCAGCTGGAGGAGCTGGTTTTGTCCAAGCCGGCGATGCAGGCCCTGATGGACCTGGTGCTGGACTTCCAGACCGCCTTTGCCCGGGAAAAGGCCCGGCGGGGGCTGCTGGACTTCTCCGATCTGGAGCACTTTGCGGTAAAGCTCCTCACAGACCGGGACGGGGCCCCCACGGATCTGGCCCAGTACTGGAGCGGCCGGTATGACGAGGTGCTGGTGGACGAGTATCAGGACACCAACCAGGTCCAGAACGCGATCTTCGATGCAGTCTCCGACGGGGGGCGGAAGCTCTTCCAGGTGGGGGATGTGAAGCAGTCGATCTACCGTTTCCGCCTGGCCGACCCCTCGATCTTTTTGAGGAAATACAGCTCCTATCCCGATGGGGACCAGGCGGAGGAGGGAGAGCCCCGGCGGCGGGCGCTGTCCCGGAACTTCCGTTCCCGTCCTCAGGTGCTGGAGGGGTGCAACGACCTGTTCCGGAGCATCATGTCCAAGGACTTTGGCGAGCTGGACTATACCGGCGACCAGGCCCTGGTGCCGGGGAAGGGGTTCCCTGAGCTCTCCGAGGAGGATCCCTACGCCCTGGAGCTGGACGCTGTGGATCTGTCCTTTCTGGGGGACCAGGAGGGGGAGAAGGACAGCAAAGACCTGCTGGAGGCGCGCTTCGCCGCCCGGCGGATCCGGGCGCTGCTGGATGCCCCTCTGATGGTGGAGGAGGGGGATGGGCTGCGGCCGGTGCGGCCCTCCGATGTGATGATCCTCCTGCGCAGCCCCGGTCCGGTGCTGCACCACTACATCCAGGCCCTGGAGGAGGAGGGCGTCCCCTGGGCCGCCGGGGAGGGCAAGGATTTCTTCCAGACCACCCAGGTGAACGTGGCTCTGGCGATCCTCCAGATCGTGGACAACCCCCGGCAGGACGTGCCACTGATCGCCGCCCTCCGCTCCCCGGTGTTCGGCTTCACCGGGGACGAGCTGGCCCTCCTCCGGGCGGGCAGCGGCGGGGACCTGTATACTGCTCTGGTCCACGCCGCCGAAACGGGGGACCGGCAGTGCCGGGACTTCCTGGACCAGCTGGAGGAACTGCGGTCAGGGGCCGGGGACCGCACCTGCCGCCAGCTCATCTGGCACATCTATGAGACCGCCGACCTGCTCGGGGCCTTCGGGGCCATGGAGGGGGGGGAAGAGCGGCAGAGAGACCTGCTGGCCCTCTATGCTCTGGCCGGCCAGCTGGAGGACAGCGGATGCCGCACCCTCTTCCAGTTCCTCCTGCGGCTGGAGCGGATGAAAAAGGCGGGTGCACACCTGAAGACCTCGGCCGGGAGCGGCCGGGAGGGGGAGGGCGTATCCATCCTGTCCATCCACCGGTCCAAGGGCCTGGAGAAGCCGGTGGTCCTGGTGTGCGGTCTGGCCCGGCGGCTCAACCGGGAGGACGTGATGCGCCCGGTGCTCTTCTGTCCGGAGCTCGGGGTGGGCCCCCGAGGGCTGGACCGGGAGCGGATGGTGGAGTACCCCACCCTGGCCCGGCGGGCGGTGGCCCGCCAGCTGGAGCGGAAGATGATGGCGGAGGAGCTGCGCCTGCTCTATGTGGCCATGACCCGGGCCCGGGAGAAGCTGATCCTCACGATGGTCCTGCCCGAGGGGGCGGGCGCCCTCTCCCGTTTGGGAGAGTGCCTGCCCATCTCCCCGCTGGCCCTGGAACAGCAGCAGAGCGTGGGGGCCTGGATCCTCCTCCATGTCCTCACACGGCCTGAGGGGGGATCTCTCCGGGCCCTGGCGGGGATCCCGGAGGAGCATCTGGATGGGCTGGGCCCTGCCTGGGATCTGCGCTGGGTGGACGGGACCGGTCTGAGCCAGGCACGGGAGGTGTCCGGTCCCTCCGCCGATTCGCCGGAGGAGGAGACCGCCGACAGGGCGCTGGCGGACCGGCTGGCCTGGATCTACCCCCATATGGCGGCGGCAGACCTGCCCTCGAAGCTCACCACCACCCAGCTGAAGGGCCGGGTCCTGGACCGGGAGGCGGCGGAGGGGGCCCCTGCGGTCCCTTCCAAGGGGCGTCCCATCGCCCGGCCCAGCTTCATCGCTGAGGAGCGGGGCCTCACCCCCGCCCAGCGGGGGACCGCCCTCCACCTGGCCATGCAGTATCTGCCCTTGGACATGGACAGCGGTACGGAGGCGGTGGCCGCGGAGCTGGACCGGCTCGCCCAGCAGGGGTTCCTCACCCGTCTCCAGCGGGAGGCGGTGGAGACGGAGCGGCTGTCCGCCTTTTTAGACAGCCCCCTGGGCCGGGCCATGGCTGCGGCGGGGGAGGAGTGCCGCCGGGAGTTCAAATTCTCGGTGCTGGTCTCTGCCCTGGACTGGTTCCCCGAGGGGAGAGGGGAGGAGGTCCTCCTCCAGGGGGTCATCGACGCCTGGTTCCGGGAGGGGGACCGGATCACAGTGGTGGACTTCAAGAGCGACCAGATCCGCCCCGGCGGGGAGCGGGCGAGGGCGGAGGAGCACCGTCCCCAGCTGGCCGCCTACAGCCAGGCCCTGTCCGCCATCCTGGGCCGGCCGGTGGACAGACAGGTGCTCTGGTTCTTCGCCACAGACACCATGATAGAGCTGTGAAGGCGGAGCATGTCTGAGCTGCCGGTCGGGGGCCGCCCGGAGGGGCGGCCCTCTGCTGGGACGGGCCTGTCCGAAGAGCATGAAAATAATACTTGACTTTTGCAAACTATTGCACTACTATGATAAAGCAAAGAGCGCTGGGCCCCGGGCGGCGCGGGAGGAGGAGCGATATGGAAGGACCGCAGACCGAGCGGGTGGTGCGGCAGCTGAGGGAGCTGTACCGCCGCTATGGATATACCCAGTACAGGATGAGCAAATTCGAGCCCTACGACCTCTATGTCCGGAACAAGAGCTTCCTGGTCAGTGAGGATATCCTCACCTTCACCGACGCGGACGGGCGGCTGATGGCCCTGAAGCCCGACGTGACCCTCTCCATCGTCAAGGACGCCAAGAAGGGGAGCGGGCTCCAGAAGGTCTGTTACAGCGAGAACGTCTACCGCACCTCGCCCATGTCCCGGAGCTTTCGGGAGATCATGCAGACCGGGCTGGAGTGCGTGGGGGAGATCGACCTGGTGGCTATGGGTGAGGTGCTGCTGCTGGCGGCGAAGAGCCTGGAGACCGTCAGCGGGGACTACCTCCTGGACGTGAGCCACCTGGGGCTGGCGGCGGGGCTGCTGGACAGCGCCGGCCTGCCCGAGGAGGGCCGGAGGGAGCTATGGGCCCATATGGGAGAGAAGAACGTGCCCGCCCTGCTGGCCTGCTGCCGGGAGCTGGGCCTGGACGGAGACACGGCCGGCTCCCTGTGCCGCCTGACCAGCCTCTACGGCCCTCCGGAGGAGCTGCTCCCGGAGCTGGAGGGGATGGTCCGGGGGGAGCGGATGGCCGCCGCCCTGGAGGAGCTGGGGGCGGTCTGCGCTCTGGTACCGGAGGGGCGCCTGCGGCTGGACTTCTCCATCGTCAGCGACATGGACTACTACAACGGCCTGGTCTTCCGGGGCTATCTGCCCGGCCTGCCTGACAGCGTGCTGTCCGGCGGACGGTATGACAACCTGCTGCGCCAGATGGGGCGGAAGGACGCGGCCATCGGCTTCGCCGTATATATGGATCTGCTGGACCGGCTGGAAGGGGGCCCGGACGGCCCCGACGCCGACGTCCTGCTCCTGTATAAGGACGGGACCCCCGCCCGGGCCGTCCTGGAGGAGGCGGGATCCCTCCGCCAGGCGGGACAGAGCGTCCGGGTGGAACGCCAGGTCCCGGAGGGACTGACCTTCCGGACCGTGAGGAAAGCGGGTGAGCGGGGATGATCGATATCGCACTGCCCAAGGGGCGGCTGGGGGAGAAGGTCTACCAGATCCTGGAGGAGGCGGGCTACCCCTGCCCTGCCATCCGGGAGGAGAACCGGAAGCTGGTCTTCGAGGACGTCCGGTCCGGGGTGCGCTATTTCTGGGTCAAGCCCAGCGACGTGGGGATCTATGTGGAGCGGGCTGCTGCCGATGTGGGGATCGCGGGGAAGGATATCCTGCTGGAGCACCAGCCGCAGGTCTATGAGCTGGCCGACCTGGGGGTGGGGAGGTGCCGGATGTGCGTGGCCGGGAAGAAGGACTTCCGGGACAGCCGGGGCCGGACCCTCCGGGTGGCGACCAAATTCCCCAAGATCGCCAAGAGCTACTACAGCGCCTGCAGCCGGGACATCGACATCATCGAGCTCCACGGCTCCATCGAGCTGGCCCCCCTGCTGGGGCTGAGCGATGTGATCGTAGACATCGTGGAGACAGGGAAGACCCTGCTGGAGAACGGCCTGGAGGTCAAGGAGACCGTCGTCCCCATCAGCGCCCGGCTGATCGCCAACAGGGCGAGCTATAAGTTCAAGTATGAGGAGATCGTCCGTCTGTGCCGGCGGGTGGAGGAGCACTGCCGGAGGGCGGGATATCTGGGAGAGGAGGAGATCCGATGATCAGGATATGCCGGTATGGGGAGGTCCCCCTGGAGGAGATCCTGGCCCGCCGGGAGGAGGCAGCGGACCTGTCCGCGGCGGTGGCGGAGATCGTGGCCGCAGTGCGGCGGGAGGGGGACGAGGCCCTGCGCCGCTATGCCAAAGCGTTCGACGGGACGGATCTGGAGGAGCTGGAGGTGCCTGCGGAGGTCCTGGACCGGGCGGCGGAGGCGCTGGACCCCTCGCTGCGGGACATCTTAGAGGAGGCCGCAGAGAACATCCGGGACTACCACCGCCGTCAGGTGCGCTCCAGCTTCGTGATCAGCGAGGAGGATGGGGTGATCCTGGGGCAGAAGGTGATCCCTCTGGATCGGGTGGGGCTGTACATCCCCGGCGGGACTGCCGCCTACCCCTCCACCGTGCTGATGGACGCCATCCCGGCCAAGCTGGCGGGATGTCCCGAGCTGATCATGGTCTCTCCCCCCTCTCGGGACGGAGAGATCGCCCCAGTCATCCTGGCCGCCGCCCGGATCGCCGGGGTGGATCGGGTCTTCCGGGCGGGCGGGGCCCAGGCGGTGGCCGCCCTGGCCTGGGGCACCGAGACGGTCCCCCGGGTGGACAAGATCGTGGGCCCGGGCAACGCCTATGTGGCAGAGGCCAAGCGCCAGGTCTTCGGCCAGGTGGCCATCGACATGATCGCCGGCCCCAGCGAGATCCTGATCGTGGCCGATGGGGCCAGCGACCCCCGCCACATGGCCGCCGACCTGCTCAGCCAGGCGGAGCACGACAGGAACGCCAGCGCCGTCCTGATCACCGACTCCATGGAGCTGGCCCAGGCGGTGCAGCAGGAGATCGAGGTCCAGCTGGAGGGGCTGCCCCGGCGGGAGACCGCCCGGGCCTCCATCGACGGGAACGGGAAGATCGTCGTGGCGGAAGATATCCTCCAGGGGATCGAGATCGCCAACGCCCTGGCCCCGGAGCACTTGGAGCTGTGCGTGGACAGCCCCTTCGATCATCTGGACAAGGTGCGCCACGCCGGATCCATCTTCCTGGGCCGGAACTGCCCCGAGGCCCTGGGGGACTACTTCGCCGGGCCCAACCACACCCTGCCCACCAGCGGCACCGCCCGATTCTCCAGTCCGCTGTCGGTGGACGATTTCGTGAAAAAGTCCCAATTCACCTACTATGCCCCCGCCGCTCTGGAGCGGGTGTCGGACAAGATCGCCCGGTTCGCCCGGGAGGAGGGGCTGGAGGGACACGCCCGCAGCGTGCTGTCCCGGTCCCAAAAGGAGGAAAAGACATGAGCCGGTATATGAGCGCCCGTTTTGCCGACCTGGAGGCGTACGTCCCAGGGGAGCAGCCCCAGGACATGCAGTATGTGAAGCTGAATACCAACGAATCCCCCTATCCCCCCGCCCCGGCGGTGCTGGAGGCGGCGGGCGCCGCCGAGACGGCCCGCCTCAACCTCTACCCCGACCCAGAGGGCAGGGCCCTGCGGCAGAAGCTGGCGGAGATGTATGGGGTGGAGGCGGAGAACGTCTTTTTGGCCAACGGCTCTGACGAGCTGCTCAGCTTCGCCTTCATGGCCTTTTGCGACGGAGAGCGCCCCGTGGCTTTCCCCGCCGTCAGCTACGGCTTCTATCCGGTGTACGCCCAGCTGTACCAGGTGCCCTGCACCCAGATCCCCCTGCGGGAGGGGTTTGTGCTGGACCCCCGGGACTTCTGCGGCCTGGGGAAGAACATCGTGATCGCCAATCCCAACGCCCCCACCGGCCGGGCCATCTCCGTCCGTGATATCGAGGAGATCCTCCGTTCTGAGCCGGATCACGTGGTCCTCATCGACGAGGCGTATATCGACTTCGGCGGGGAGAGCTGTGTGCCCCTGATCAAAAAATATGACAATCTGCTGGTCTGCCAGACCTTCTCCAAGTTCCGCTCCCTGGCTGGGGGACGGCTGGGGTATGGTCTGGCCTCCAAGGGACTGATCGACGACCTGGAGAAGATCCGGTATTCCACCAACTCCTACAACATCGACCGGCTGACCATGGCGGTGGGGATCGCCACCCTGGAGAGCAACGAATACTACCTGGAGAACAGCAAAAGGATCCAGGAGGCCCGGGCCTACACTACGGAAGAGCTCTCCAAGCTGGGCTTCGAGACGATCCCCAGCCTGGCCAACTTCATCTTCACCCGCTGTCCCAATGTGGACGGGGGGAGCCTTTACCGGGAGCTGAAGGCCCGGGGGGTACTGGTGCGCCACTGGGACAGGCCGGAGATCGGGGACTGGTGCCGGGTGACCATCGGTACCCGGGAGCAGATGGACGTCTTCCTGGACAAGGTCCGGGAGATCCTGAAGGGGGCGGACTGAGATGCGCACGGCTGAGATCGCCCGCCGGACGGCGGAGACGGATATCCGCCTTTCCCTGGTCCTGGACGGCACGGGGAAGGGCAAGATCGAGACCGGCTGCGGCTTTTTGGACCACATGCTCGCCCTTTTCGCCCACCACGGCCGGTTCGACCTGACCGTCGCCTGCCAGGGGGACACCTGGGTGGACGGCCACCACACGGTGGAGGACGTGGGGATCTGCCTAGGGGACGCCTTCGCCCAGGCCCTGGGGGACAAGCGGGGGATCCTCCGCTACGGCTCCTGCGCCCTGCCCATGGACGAGGCCCTGATCCTCACCGCCGTGGACATCAGCGGCCGGGGGATGCTGTGCTATGGGCTGGAGATCCCCGCCCAAAAGGTGGGGACCTTCGACACAGAGCTGACCAAGGAATTCCTCATCGCCTTCGCCCGGCGGGCGGACATGACGGTCCACGTCCGGCAGCTGGCCGGGGAGAACAGCCACCACATCATCGAGGGGGCCTTCAAGAGCCTGGCCCGCTCCCTGCGGACGGCAGTGTCCATCGACCGGGATCTTGCCCAGGAGATCCCCTCCACCAAGGGGGTGCTGTGATGCTGGCTATCGTGGATTACGGGGTGGGCAACCTCTTCTCCCTCACCTGCTCCCTCCGGGCGATCGGTGTGGAGGCGGTGGTCACCGGAGAGGAGGAGACGCTGGACCAGGCGGACCGGATCCTCCTGCCCGGGGTGGGGGCCTTCGGCGACGCGGCCCAGGCCCTGCGCACCTCCGGGCTGGACCGGGTGGTCCTCCGCGAGGCGGAGGCGGGAAAGCCTCTGCTGGGGATCTGCCTGGGGATGCAGCTGCTCTTCGACTACAGCACCGAATACGGCCGGCACGATGGGCTGGGGCTGATCCCTGGCTCCGTCCAGCCCATCCGGCCGATGATCCCCGAGGGGCATAAGGTGCCCCACATGGGCTGGAACGGCCTGCATTTCCCCAAGGACAGGCCGGTCAGCCCCCTGTTCCGCCGAATCGAAGAGGGGGACTGCGTCTACTTCGTCCACTCCTACGCCGGGGTGGACTGCGGGGCCCACACCATCGCCACCGCCGAGTACGGCCCGGAGCTGACGGCGGCGGTGGCCCGGGACAACGTGTACGGCGTCCAGTTCCACCCGGAGAAGAGCGGGCAGGTGGGGCTGGATATCCTGCGGGCCTTCTGTGAGCTGTAAGGAGGGAGATCCATGCTGATATTTCCTGCGATCGATCTGAAGGATGGCCAGGTGGTCCGCCTGCTGAGGGGGGACTTCTCCACCACCCACCAGGTGGCGGAGGACCCGGTGGAGACGGCGCGGACCTTTTACGCCGCCGGGGCCCGGTATCTCCACATGGTGGACCTGGACGGGGCCCGGGACGGAGCCCGAAAGAACGGGGAGATCGTAAAGCTGGTGGCATCCGTCGGCCTGAGGATCGAGCTGGGGGGCGGGATCCGCTCCATGGCCGACCTGGAGGAGGTCTTTGCCCTGGGCGTGTGGCGGGCGGTGATCGGCTCCGCCGCAGTCAGTGACCCGGACTTCGTCAAAGCGGCGGTGGAGGAGCACGGCCCGGAGCGGATCGCCGTGGGCATCGACGCCAAGGGCGGCACCGTCCGCACCGCCGGCTGGGTGGAGGACGCCGGGCTGGACTATCTGGCCTTTGCCAGGTCCATGGAGGCCCTGGGGGCCCGCCACATCATCTTTACCGATATCGACACCGACGGCGCTCTCTCCGGCCCTGCCTGGACCCGGCTGGAGGCCCTCCAGAGGGCGGTGGACTGTGAGATCACCGCGTCGGGAGGGGTGTCCTCCAACGCCGACCTGCGCCGGCTGGGGGAGATGGGGCTGTATGCCGCCATCGTGGGCAAGGGCTGGTATGCCGGGGCGGTGGACCTGGCCCAGGCCGTGGAGGAAGGAGGTCCCCAATGATCGCGAAACGGATCGTCCCCTGCCTGGACGTGAAGGATGGCCGGGTGGTGAAGGGGGTCAACTTCCAGGGGCTGGCCGATGTCAGCTCTCCGGTGGAGCTGGCCAGATATTACAGCGCCTGCGGAGCGGACGAGCTGGTCTTCTACGACATCACCGCCTCCGCCGAGGGCCGGGCCCTGTTCACCGACATCCTCACCGCGACAGCCTCCACCGTCTTCATCCCCCTCACAGTGGGGGGCGGGATCAGTACCTTGGAGGATTTCGACCGGGTGCTCAAGTGCGGGGCGGACAAGGTGAGCGTCAACTCCGGGGCCCTCCGGGACCCATCTCTGATCCGTCGGGCCGCCCAGCGCTACGGGGACCAGTGCGTGGTCCTCAGCGTAGACGCCAAGCGGGTGGAGGGGCGGTTCCGGGTCTTTGCCAAGGGGGGCCGGGAGGACACCGGCCTGGACGCCATCCAGTGGATCCGCTCCGGTGTGGCCAGCGGGGCGGGGGAGATCGTCCTCAACAGTATCGACACCGACGGCGTCAAGAGGGGCTTCGATCTGGAGATGCTCCAGGCGGTCTGTGAGGTGGTGGACGTGCCGGTGATCGCCTCCGGCGGGGCGGGGCGGATCCAGGACTTCACAGAGCTCTTCCAGGCCCTCCCCAAGGTGGACGCCGGCCTGGCCGCTTCCATCTTCCACTTCGGCGAGGTCAAGATCCCGGACCTGAAGAGGGCCCTGGCCGCCGAGGGGATCCCCACAAGGCTATAGAGAGGTGATACCATGTTGGATATCGACGAACTGAGATTTGATGAGAGAGGTCTGATCCCCGCCGTCGTGGTGGACGCCCAGAGCAAAAAAGTGCTCACCCTGGCCTACATGAGCCGGGAGAGCCTGGAGATCTCGATGAGGGAGGGCCGGACCTGCTTCTGGTCCCGGTCCCGCCAAGAGCTGTGGCGCAAGGGGGAGACCAGCGGGAACGTGCAGCACATCGTGGACATCACCGCCGACTGCGACCGGGACGCCCTGGTGGTCCGGGTGGACAAGGAGGGCCCCGCCTGCCATCTGGGGACGGATTCCTGCTTCAACGACAGGGTCTTCACAGGCGGAGCGCCCGAGCCCTTCTCGGTCCAGGGGCTGTACGCTCTGCTGGAGGGGCGGAAAGCGGACCTGCCCGAGGGGTCCTACACCACCTATCTCTTCCAAAAGGGGATCGACAAGATCCTCAAGAAGGTGGGGGAGGAGTGTACCGAGGTGATCGTCGCCGGCAAGGGGGGAGACAGGCGGGAGACAGTCTATGAGATCGGCGACCTGATGTACCACGTGATGGTGCTGATGGTGGAGCTGGGGATCGCGGTGGAGGAGGTATTGGCCGAGCTGGCCTCCCGCCATGTGATCGACCACAAGGTGAAGCAGGAGAAGATGACATGATCCAGAATCTCCACACCCACACCGTTTTCTGCGACGGGAAAGACGCCCCCGAGGAGATGGTCCGGGCCGCCGTCGCCCTGGGGATGGATTCTCTGGGCTTCTCCGGCCACGCTCCTATGGAGCCGCCGGGCAGCTGGACCATGTCCGAGGAGGACGTCCCCCGCTACCGGGCGGAGATCCTGCGCCTGCGGGAGGCGTATGCCGGCCGGCTGGAGATCTTCCTGGGCCTGGAGCTGGACGCGGATTCCCCGCCCCAGACCGGTCCCTGGGACTATACGATCGGGTCGGTCCACCAGGTGATCCGGGACGGCGTCCCTCTGCCGGTGGACGAGTCAGAGCCGGTCCTCCTCCAGAACGCGGCGAGATACTGCGGCGGGGACCTGCTGGCCTTTGCCGAGGACTACTACCGCCGGGTGGGGGAGGTCCCGGAGAAGACCGGCTGTCAGATCCTGGGCCACTTCGACCTGGTCTGCAAGTTCAACGAGGGGGACCGGCTCTTCGATACCAGTCACCCCCGGTATGTGGCCGCGGCCCTGGGGGCGCTGGACCGTCTGGCTGCCCAGGATGTGATCTTCGAGATCAACACCGGGGCCATGTCCCGAGGGTACCGCTCCGCTCCATATCCCGCCCCCTGGCTCCTCCGGGCCATGGAGGCGCGGGGCCTCCCCATCTGCATCACCAGCGACTGCCACAGGGCGGACACGCTCCTCTATGCCTTCGGCCAAGCGGAGGAGCTGGCCCGCTCCTGCGGATACCGGGAGCGGATGGTCCTCACCCGCCGGGGCTTCCAGCCGGTGGGGATATGAAAGAGACAGCGGCGCACAGACGATCTGTGCGCCGCTGTCGTCGATCGTGGTCACATCGCCAGCAGCTCCAGCTTCTCCCCGTCGGAGACGGCCTTGAGCTGAGACACCGGATCCTGGTATCCCTCGATGAGCCGGACGGCGATGGCGTCCTCCAGCTCCTTTTGGATGAGGCGGCGCAGGTTCCGGGCGCCGTAGGTCGCGGAATAGGACTTCTTCACCAGATAATCCAGGAGGGTCTCGTCCCAGGTGAAGTGGATCTCCTTCTCCTTCAGCGTGCCCACCAGCTCCTTGAGCATGAGGACGGCGATCCCCTTGAAGTTGTCCTCGGACAGTTGGTTGAAGTAGACGATCTCGTCCACCCGGTTGATGAACTCGGGGCGGAGGAAATCGTTGAGGGCCTTCAAGGCCCGGTCCTTGCCCTGCTCATTGGCGGTGCGGCCGAAGCCTACCGAGCCCACCTTGGTGCTGCTCCCGGCGTTGGTGGTCATGACGATCACCGTGTTCTCGAAGTTGACCACCCGGCCGTGGGCGTCGGTGATGCGGCCGTCGTCCAGCACCTGGAGGAGGATGTTCAGCACATCGGGGTGGGCCTTCTCGATCTCGTCGAAGAGGACCACAGAATAGGGCTTCCTCCTGATCTTCTCGGTGAGCTGGCCAGCCTCGTCATAGCCCACATAGCCCGGGGGAGAGCCGATGATCCGGGAGACGGCGTGCTTCTCCATGAACTCGGACATGTCCAGCCGGATGAGGGACTCGGGCGTGTCGAAGAGGTCGGCGGCCAGCTGCTTGACCAGCTCGGTCTTGCCCACGCCGGTGGAGCCCACGAAGATGAAGGACACCGGCTTGCGTTTGGGAGAGATGCCCACCCGGCCCCGGCGGATGGCGGCGGAGACTGCCTTCACCGCCTCGTCCTGGCCGATCACATGCTCCTCCAGCCGTTCCTCCAGCTTGGCCAGCCGGTGGAACTCCTGCTCCTGGATCCGGCTGGCGGGGATATTGGTCCACAGCTCGATCACGTTGGCCAGGTGCTCCTGGGTGAGGGCGGGGTGGGCCTGGTCCTCCAGGGTCTTCTTCTCTTCGTCCAGCCGCAGCTCCATGCTCTTGATCGCGGCCAGGCGCTGATAGGCCTCCTCGGTAGCGGCGGCCATCATGACCTCCTTCTCCTTGTTCAGGTCGGCCAGCTCCTTATCCACCTCGTTCAGCCGGGCCAGGGCCTTGTTGTGGAGGTTCACATTGGAGCAGGCCTCGTCGATCAGGTCGATGGCCTTGTCAGGGAGATAGCGGTCGGTGATATACCGCTCGCTCATGGTGACGGCCAGCCGGCACATAGCGGGAGAGACAGACACCTGGTGGAAGGATTCGTAATAGGGGACGATGCCCTCGATCACCTTCACGCTGTCTTCGATGGAGGGCTCCTCCACGATGACGGGCTGGAAGCGGCGTTCCAGGGCGGTGTCCTTCTCGATGTGCTTGCGGTACTCGTTGAGGGTGGTGGCGCCGATCACCTGGAGCTCTCCCCGGGACAGGGCGGGCTTGAGGATGTTGGCGGCGTTCATAGAGCCCTCAGCGTCGCCGGCCCCCACGATGGTGTGGACCTCGTCGATCACCAGGATGATGTTGCCCAGCTTGCGGATCTCTTCGATCAGCCCCTTCATCCGGCTCTCGAACTGGCCCCGGAACTGGGTCCCGGCCACCAGGGCGGTCAGGTCCAGGAGATAGACCTCCTTGTCCATCAGCTTATAGGGCACGGCGCGGTCGGCGATCCGCTGGGCCAGGCCCTCGGCGATGGCGGTCTTGCCCACGCCGGGCTCGCCGATGAGACAGGGGTTGTTCTTTTGCCGGCGGTTGAGGATCTGGACCACCCGCTCCAGCTCCCGTTCCCGGCCGATCAGCTTATCCAGCTTGCCCTCCTGGGCCCGCTGGGTCAGGGAGATGCAGTAGCTGTCCAGGAATTTCCGCTTGGCGGGCTTCCCGCTGTTCTTCTCGCTCCGGGAGGGCGGGGGAGCGGAGCCTTCACCGGAGCTGGGTCTCTCCGGGGAGGAGCCGCCGCCAAAGAGCTGGTTGAGGAAGGGGAAGGTGGCGGTGCGGCCGTCATCCTCCTCGTCCTCCTCCTTGGCGGGGGACATCATGCCGTCCAGGCCCTCGGCGCCGCCGAAGGCGGACATCATCTCAGAGGTCAGGCTGTCCAGGTCCTCGTCGCTGATGCCCATCTTCTTCATCATGTCGTCGATGGGCTTGATCCCCAGCTCCCGGGCGCACTTGAGGCACAGTCCCTCGTTCTTCGAGGTGCCGCCCTCCAACTTGGTGATGAAGATGACCGCCACGTTCTTGCCGCAGCGGCTGCACAGAGTAGGCTGCATAGTGGATACGCTCCTTTCGGGGAAAGCTCATATTTGGGGAGATACTACACCCAAATTATGAACTGGTCATGAACGTTCCCCTGAGAAATAAAGGTTCTTATCGGGACAGGGCCGGGAGACCGGCGGTGTAGAAGGCTCTGAGCAGGAGGGTGCTCTCCGCCGCCTCGGGGGGGATATAGCTGCTGCGGAGGAGCCAGACGGCGATGAAGACGATCGCCGCCCCCTTGACCAGGCCCACGGCCGCCCCTGTCCAGCGGTTCAGCCCGTTGAGGACAGGCAGCCGCGTCACCAGGTCCAGGGCGTGACTGAGGATGTTCCAGGCGATCAGGACCGCGATGAAAGCGACGGAGAAGATCGCTGTCCGGGCGATCTGCACCGCTGCGAAGTGGGCCAGGGCCTGGGCGGCGTGGGCCGCGGCGTCGGCCACGCCGCTGTCCACCGCCTTCTGGAAAGCGTCGGCGAAGCCCTGGAAGGCTCTGGACTCCTTCAGGGGTCTTAGCAGCTCCTCCAGGGGGAGCTGTGCCAGCCAGTCCTCCTCGCCCGGAGAGGAGGCGCCGGCCTCCGATCCCTGCTGGTAATAGCTGGTCACCGTGTCGTGGATACTGCTGGCCACCACGGGCTCGATGGCCTTGGCCACCGGATCTGCCAAGGTGTTGGACAGGATAGAGGCCCCGATGAGGGCCACGAACACGGCCAGCAGGGAGCACAGGGTGAGGACCAGGCCCCTGCGGTAGCCCCGCCAGAGGAAGAAGAGCAGGACGGCGGCGATGATGATGTCATAGATGATGTAGTCCATAGAGACCTCCAAAGATCGTGATCAGGGGATGAACAGCCAGGCCTGCTGGTCGTTGGCCAGCAGGGCGGAGCCGTTGTCGGACAGAGCCACCTTCCGGGCCGCCTGGAGGTTCTCCAGGGTGGCGGCGGGGGAGAGGTCCCGGTCCAGGAGGGTGAGCCGGCTGCCGGTGAGCAGGGCGCAGTGTTCCCCGGCGGCGGCGTAGTCCAGCACCTGGCTGGTGAGCTGGATGGACTGGACCGCCTGGCCCGATCCGTCGATGATGAGGACCTGGTCGGCGTCTCCGGAGCGGTAGCGCCCGGTGAGCAGCATAGCGAATCCGTCGCCGCCCAGGGAACAGCCCTTCAGATAGCTGGTGCCGAAGGGATAGATCCGGACGTCCTGGCCGTCGGGGGAGGCGGCGATCAGCCGGTCCTCTCCCAGGATCCACAGCAGGTCCTCCTCATAGTCCAGGTCCAGCACCACGATGCTCCCCAGGTCGATCTGGACGGAGGGCTCCTCCTGGTCCACAGGATAGAGCAGCAGGCGGCTGAAGAAGTCGCCTCCGGTCTGGCCCATGGTGACCACCGCCGCCGTTTTGCAGTCAGGGGAGAGGACGGCGTCCACCGCGAAGGTGGAGGACAGACTGATCTGGATGACCTCCTTCCCTCTGTCGTTGTAAACGGTGACCGCCCCCTTATAGCCGCTCTGCTGGGCGGTGACGGCCAGCCAGCCGCTGTCGTTGGGCCGGGCGGACAGCAGGTCCGCCCCTCCCTCCAGAGACAGGGAGAAGCGCTCCTCGCCGTTCCGGAAGGCGAACAGGGCCTGGCCGCCCGCGTCGTAGGCCACGGCGGTGGTGCGGGAGGCGGAGAGCACCGGGGACTCCATAGACAGCACCTCCTCGGCCAGCGCTCCCCCGTCCAGCCCATAGTAGTGGGCCCCGGCGACAGAGGCGGTGACGGCCCCGCTGTCCAGATAGGCGATGGACAGCTTGTCGCCCCCGGCGTGGGTGAAGGGGGCGGACTCGCCGGACTCGCTGGTGGGCATGCTGCGGTAGGTCATCCAGCGCTTGAGGGCGGCCAGATCGAAGGCGTCCCGATAGACCACCAGTGCCAGGGCTCCCAGCACCAGGGCGGCAGTGGTCCCCAGGGCCAGGATCCGGAGGAGGATATTCGGTTTTTTCACCCGTTTGGCGGGCGGGGCCTTCTTTACCTCTCTCATACTCTACTTACAAAACGTCCTCTTCATACCACAGCTTCGTCATATACAGCCCGCCGGGGGGGACGGTGGGGCCGGCCAGGGTCCGGTCTCCCGACTCCAGGATCGCCGGGATGTCCTCCGGGTCCAGCTTGCCCTCAGCGGCATAGACCACCGTGCCCACCATGGCCCGGACCATGTTGTACAAGAAGCCGTTGGCACATGTCCGGCAGGAGATCAGATCCCCCTGCCGCTCCACGTCGAACCAGTACACCGTCCGCACCGTGGTCCTCGTCTCGGTCCCCACTGAGCGCACCGCCCGGAAGTCGTGGGTGCCCACGAACTGCTCCGCGGCCCGGGCCATCACCGTCTCGTCCAGGTGCCGGGGATAGGACCAGGCCCGGTCCACATAGAAGGGGTCGCCCAGCCGGGAGTTGAAGATGCGGTAGGTGTATTCCTTCTTCTGACAGGAGCCGATGGCGTTGAAGGCGTCGGACACCTGGGTGGCCTTCACCACCACGATGTCGTTGGGCAGGCGGGTGTTCACCGCCAGGGGCAGCTTGTCCAGAGGGATGCGGGAGGTGGTGCGGAAGTTGGCCACATACACCTCCGCGTGGACCCCTGCGTCGGTCCGGCCCGCGCCGGTGCACTTCACCGGGTGGCCCACCGTCAGCGCCAGGGCCTTCTCCAAAGTCTCCGCCACGGTCACCGCGTTCTTCTGCACCTGCCACCCGTGGTAGGCCGTGCCGTTGTACATTAACTTTAAAGCGATGTTGCGTTCCATGCGACCACCATCCTTGTTTTCCGCCTTGCCTCCCCCTTTGGGGGAGGTGGCGCCGCCGAAGGCGGTGACGGAGAGGGCCCTCTCAGTCTCGCTGCGCTCGACAGCTCCCCCAAAGGGGGAGCCAAGGGGGCTATCTGTTCACTTCCCGCTTGTCTGTCAGCCCCAGGAGGTAGTCGGTGCTGACGTCGAAGAACTGGGCGATCCGGATCAAGCCTGGGACCTCTGGGAAGGTCTTGCCATATTCATAATCCTGGTAACTACGCAGTTTAAGGCCACAGATCTCGGCCATTTCACGCTGTTTCAGATCGCGTTCTTTCCGCAATTCCCGGACCCGTTCAGAAAATATTGCCATAATGCCTCCAAGTACTTGACACGCGGTCAAACCATGCTATAATAGAAATGGTTAAACCACGCAAAGAAAGGGGAGTTAAAAGTGGATGACCAACTGAAAACGCTTTTTGTGGATAATCCCTATCTCGCTGAACAGGTCTGCACGTTCTGTAAAAGCATCCCGGAGTTCCGGGAAGCGGAACGGGAATTTAACGCTGTCAGCGCACAGATCGCAGAAAAGCTTGGCAAGGAACTATACTTTGAGTTTGAAAGGAGCCAGTCCTGGTACATGGCAAGGCTGGTCAACGCCTATTATCTCTTCGGACTGGGCCTGCGTCAAGAGGTGATCGCGGCCTTACAGCCCGAAGTGACCTAGCACGCCCACGCCCACGGTGATGGCCAGGAAGAGGATCAGGGCCGCGTAGTCGGCGGTCTTGTATCTCAGCTGCCGCAGGCGGGTGCGGCCCTTGCCGCCGTGATAGCAGCGGCACTCCATGGCGGTAGCCAGCTCGTCGGCCCGGCGGAAGGCGGAGATGAACAGGGGCACCAGCAGGGGGAGGAGGGCCTTGGCCCGCTGGATCAGGCTGCCGCTCTCAAAGTCTGCCCCCCGGGCCCGCTGGGCGGACATGATCTTGTCGGTCTCCTCGATGAGGGTAGGGATGAAGCGCAGGGCGATGGACATCATCATCGCCAGCTCATGGACGGGCACCCGGATCTTCTTCAGGGGCCCCAGGAGGGACTCCAGCCCGTCGGTGAGGAGGATGGGGGAGGTGGTATAGGTGAGCAGGAAGGTCCCGGCGATCAGCATCATGATCCGGATGACCATGAAGAAGGCCCGCCACACCCCTTCCAGGGTGATGGTGAAGATCCAGAACTGGGCCAGCACCGTGTCCCCCGGGGTGTAGAAGATATTCAGCAGGGCGGTGAACACCACGATGAACAGCACCGGCTTCAGCCCTCGGAGGATGGACCTCACGGGGACCTTGGACAGGGCGATGGAGCCGGCCAGCACCAGGAGCATAACGGCGTAGGTGACGAACCAGCTGGCCAGGAAGAGGGCCGCGATATAGAGGACCACGCAGATCAGCTTGGTCCTGGGGTCCAGCCGGTGGATCGGGGAATCTCCCGGGAAATACTGGCCCAGGGTGATATCCTTCAGCGCCATTCAGCCCACCCCCTTCTTCAGCTTTTCCAGGACGGCGGCCTTGGCCTGGTCCAGGGTGTAGACCGAGGGGTCGATGTCCACCCCCATGGCCTTGAGCCGGTGGAACACCCGGGTGAGCTGGGGCACTCCCAGGCCCATCCTCTCCAGCTCCTCCCCGTGCTGGAAGACCGCCCGGGGGGGCCCCTGGAAGGGGATCTTGCCGTCGTTCACCGCCACCAGCCGGTCCACCGACCGGGCCACCTCCTCCATGGAGTGGGATACCAGGATGATGGTGGCGTTGTGGGCCTGATGATACTCCCGGATATTGCCCAAGATGGACTCCACCCCCTCCGGGTCCAGCCCGGCGGTGGGCTCATCTAGAATGAGCACCTTGGGCTCCATGGCGATGACGCCGGCAATGGCCACCCGGCGCTTCTGCCCCCCGGACAGCTCGAAGGGGGACTTTTCCAGCTGATCGTCCCGCAGGCCCACGAAGTAGGCGGAGGAGCGCACCCGCCGGTCGATCTCCTTCTCGTCCAGGCCCATGTTCCTGGGGCCGAAGGAGATGTCCTTGTATACCGTCTCCTCGAAGAGCTGGTATTCCGGATATTGGAACACCAGTCCCACCTGGGACCGGGTCCGTCTGGTGATCTTGGGGTCGGACCAGATGTCCGTGTCCTGGAAGAGCACCTGGCCCGCCGTGGGCTTGAGCAGGGCGTTGAGATGCTGGATCAGGGTGGACTTGCCCGATCCGGTGTGGCCGATGATGCCCAGATACTCCCCGGGATAGGCGCAGAAGTCCACGCCGTCCAGGGCCATGTGCTCGAAGGGGGTCCCGGCGGAGTATACGTGGGTCAGAGCTTTCGTTTCGATGATGGGCTGCATAGAGATACATCCTTATCAGATTGGTACACGCCCAGAGGGTCGCGTCCTGAGCCTCTTTTGCCAAAGGGGCTTTTTTCGCCTGTGAACAGGACGAAAAGTCATTTCAAAAGCTGATACAGCGCCTGTGCGCACTCCTCGTCGGAGAGGGCGTCCAGAGGGACGTCGAAGCCCTCCTGACGCAGCTCCCAGAGGAGGGCCACCGTCTGGGGGACGGTGAGCCCGACCTTCTGCAGCGCCTCCACCTGAGAAAATACCGCTTTGGGCACGCCGTCGGCCACCACCTTGCCTTTCGCCATGACGATGAGCCGGTCGGCCTGGGCGGCCTCGTCCATATGGTGGGTGATCAGGACGACGGTGACCCCCCGCTCCCGGTTCAGGGCCTTGATGGTGCGCAGCACGTCCTTCCGGCCGATGGGATCCAGCATAGCGGTGGGCTCGTCCAGGACGATGCACCGGGGCTGCATAGCGATGACGCCGGCGATGGCCACCCGCTGCTTCTGGCCGCCGGAGAGGAGGTGGGGGGCGTGCTCCCGGTAGTCATACATATCCACCGCCTTCAGGGCGTCGTCCACCCGCTGGCGGATCTCCTCGGGGGGGACCCCCAGGTTCTCCGGGGCGAAGGCCACATCCTCCTCCACCACGGTGGCTACGATCTGGTTGTCCGGGTTCTGGAAGACCATGCCCACTGTGCGGCGGATGTCCAGCAGCCGTTCGTCCTCTGCGGTGTCGATCCCGTCCACATAGACCTTTCCCCCGGAGGGGAGGAGGATGGCGTTCATATGCTTGGCCAGGGTGGACTTCCCGGAACCGTTGTGGCCCAGGATGGCCACGAAGGAGCCCTCCTGGATCTCCAGAGACGTCCCGTCCAGCACGGTGGGGGAGGTCCCTTCAGCGGCGGGGTAGGAGAAGTGCAGATCTTCTGTTTTGATGATGGTGTTTCCCATGTGACGGGCTCCTCGCTCTCCAGCTTTGCCAAATGGTGGCGGATATAGGGCCTGAGCGGCCATTTCCGTACAGGATCTGAGGTCGATCGCTGTATTATACCATCCCAAAGTTTTCCCGTCAATGTCAAATGGAAAGACACACGCCTGTCTCGATAAAAGCGATATCCTCCCCCGGAAGGGGGAGGATATCCAAAGACCGCGCTTCTTTTGCCGCTGAAGGAGGGGGGATAGGAAGATCATCCTTCGCCTTTCGAGTGATCCAGTGCGTAGCGGCAACATTGGATCACGAGCTGGTTCATGGAGATCCGCTCATTTTGGGCAAACTGCTCAAGCTGCTGTACCAGGTCCAGCGGCAGACGGAAGGTCTTATTGACATGCTCCGGCCTCTCGACTCGAAACATAGCATCACGCCCTTTTTTTTCTTAGGATACCTTACTTTAGCTGCACGATATACACCGAATATTTACAATGATAATTACACTTATTTTTATCTTGCAATTTAGGGGGAGATATGATATCCTCAAAGGGGAGGATAAACACACAAAAATGGAGGAGATCTTATGAAAGTGAACTATGATTTTTTGTACCCCGGTGAAAAGATCGTGATGGAGGGTCCGGCGAACAAACAGCAGATCTTAGGGGTGAATAAAGGCGGCCATCTGATCCTCACAGACCGGCGGATCGTTTTTCTCGCGCATGCGCTGAATCTCGGTTCTAAGTTTGATGAGATCCTCTTTTCCACAGTAGCTCTTTCCGGAAATACGTTCAATATCTTCTGCCCAACTCCCAACATGATCAAGGTCGTGACGCGGGACGGCAAGAAACACCAATTTGTCGTATCTGGAAAGCAGAAGGGCCAATGGACGGAAAAGATCTCTGAAGCGATCAAGCTCTATAAGGCGCAGTGACAGTCCGTGCATAGTGCATTGTAAAATGGCACCCCCGACTACGGGGGTGCCATTTTGCGGTTCTATGTTTACAGCCCCAGCTTCATAGACA
This sequence comes from bacterium 1xD42-67, assembly GCA_003612335.1. GTDB lineage: Bacteria > Bacillota > Clostridia > Oscillospirales > Oscillospiraceae > Lawsonibacter. Next base: position 33,004 of record RAYO01000014.1, on the reverse strand, counting down.
CCACGTTGTCCACCATGGCCAGGGCGTTGTCCACCATGAGGGGGTCCTTGCCGCCGCCCATGGCGGAGTCGGGCTTGCCGCCGCCGGAGCCGCCGGCGATGGCAGACACCTGCTTGATGATGTCTCCGGCCTTGATGCCCTTCTTCACCGCCTCCTTGCCGCAGACGCACAGGAAGGTGATCTTCTCCCCGCTGACAGAGGCCAGCACGGCCACCACGTTGGGCTCCCGGTCCTTGAGGATATCCCCCATCTGGCGCAGGCGGGCGGCGTCCGCCTCGGGGACCACAGAGGTGAGCACCTTCAGGCCGCCCACCTCGTGGGCGCCGAAGAGGATGCGGTCGGTCTCACCGGCGGCCTCCTTGGCCAGCAGCTTGTCGACCCGCTGGCGCAGGGCCTTCATCTCCGCCATGGCCGCCTCCGCCTTCTCCCGCAGCTCGCCGGGCTTGGCCTTCAGGGCCGCGGCGGCCCGGAAGATCAGTTCCTGGTTGCGGTCCATGGTCTCCAGGGACACCCGGCCGGTGGTGGCCTCGACGCGCCGCACGCCGGCGGCCACCGAGAACTCGCTGGTGATGTGGAACACCCCCACCTTGGCGGTGTTGTCCAGATGGGTGCCGCCGCAGAACTCCACGGAGAAGCCGTCCCCCATGGACACCACCCGGACGGTGTCGCCGTACTTCTCGCCGAAGAGGGCGATGGCACCCTTCTGCTTGGCCTCCTCAATGGGGAGCACCTCGGTGGTGACATCGCTGCCCATGAGCACCATGTCGTTGACCATGGCGCTCACCTGGCCCAGCTCCTCGGGGGTCATGGCGTTGAAGTGGGTGAAGTCGAAGCGCACCCGGTCGGGCTCCACCAGGGAGCCGGACTGGTGGACGTGGTCGCCCAGCACGGAGCGCAGGGCGGCGTCCAGCAGGTGGGTGGCGGAGTGGGCCCGCATGATGGCCTGACGGCGCTGGGTGTCGATGTGGGCTCGCACCACGTCACCCACCTTGAGCACGCCCTCGGTCATTTTGCCGTAGTGCATATACTTACCGCCCTTGTTCTTCTGCACGTCGGTGACCTGGAAGAGAAGGCCGTGGTCACCGCTGCGGACGATCTGGCCGTGGTCGGCCACCTGGCCGCCCATCTCGGCGTAGAAGGGGGTCCTGTCCAGGACTACGATGGCCTCCACGCCGGGCACGATCTCGTCCACCTGCTGTCCCTCAGCCACGATGGCCACCACCTTGGCGTCCATGACCGCGTTCTCGGTGTAGCCCACAAACTCGGTGGCGGGGACTTCCTTGCCGAACTCCACCCCGGCCCAGCCCAGGTCGCCCAGGGCCTCCCGGGCCTTCCGGGCCCGCTGGCGCTGCTCCTCCATCTGCTTGTGGAACTCCCCTTCGTCCAGGGCCATGCCCTGCTCCTCCACCATCTCCAGGGTCAGGTCCACGGGGAAGCCGTAGGTGTCATACAGCTTAAAGGCGTCCGCCCCGGAGAAAGTCTTCTCCCCCTTCTCCTGGTGGCCCTTGAGCATGTCGGCAAAGATCTTCAGGCCGCCGTCGATGGTCTTGGCAAAGTTCTCCTCCTCCACCCGGATGACCTTGGTGATATAGTCCTGGCGCTCCCGCAGCTCGGGGTAGTGGCCCTCGTTCTCGTGGATCACCGTGTCACAGACGGTATACAGGAAGGGCTCGTTGACCCCCAGCAGCTTGCCGTGGCGGGCCGCCCGGCGCAGCAGACGGCGCAGGACGTAGCCCCGGCCCTCGTTGGAGGGGAGCACGCCGTCGCAGATCATGAAGGTGGCGGAGCGGATGTGGTCGGTGATGACCCGGAGGGAGACGTCCTTCTCGTGGGTCTCTCCGTAGTGGGCGTGGGTGATCTCGCTCACCTTGTTGGTGATGTTCATGACGGTGTCCACGTCGAAGAGGGAGGCCACCCCCTGGCAGACGCAGGCCAGCCGCTCTAGGCCCATGCCGGTGTCGATGTTCTTCTGCTTCAGCTCCTCGTAGTGGCCCTCGCCATCGTTGTCAAACTGGGAGAACACCACGTTCCAGACCTCGATATACCGGTCGCAGTCGCAGCCCACCGTGCAGCCCGGCTTGCCGCAGCCCCACTGCTCCCCACGGTCGTAGTAGATCTCAGAGCAGGGGCCGCAGGGGCCGGAGCCGTGCTCCCAGAAGTTGTCCGCCTTGCCGAACTTGAAGATGCGCTCGGTGGGGATGCCGATCTCCTCGTGCCAGATGCGAAAGGCCTCGTCGTCGGCGGGGGTGGTCTCGCTGCCGGCGAAGACAGAGGGGTAGAGCCGCTCCGGGTCCAGACCCACCCACTCGGGGCTGGTCAGGAACTCCCAGGCGTAGGGGATGGCCTCCTTCTTGAAGTAGTCGCCGAAGGAGAAGTTGCCCAGCATCTCGAAGTAGGTGCCATGGCGGGCGGTCTTGCCGATGTTCTCGATGTCGCCGGTGCGGATGCACTTCTGACAGGTGCACACCCGGTGGCGGGGGGGCTCCTCCTCCCCGGTGAACCAGGGCTTCATGGGGGCCATGCCGCTGTTGATCAGCAGCAGGGACGCGTCGTTCTGGGGGATCAGGGAAAAGCTGGGCAGCCGGAGATGGCCCTTGCTCTCAAAAAATCTCAGGAACATCTCCCGCAGCACGTTCAGGCCGTAAGGTTTTGGCTCTTTCATATCGATTACCTCCAAAATTTGTCTGATTTGGTCATTCTTCAAATGTCACCAGATGCTCCTCCCTCTGGTAGTCCACCAGCCGCCAGAGCTCCTCCCGCAGAGAGGAGGGGGTGAAGGACTCGAACCAGGTCCCGTTGGAGAACTCCAGCTCCAGGTCCCCCAGGGGGGAGACGCGGCAGGTGGTGACGGTGCTCCCCCTCAGCCTCCGAGACAGGCCGGGGGACAGCACATCGAACCGGCTGCTCTCCACTGCCGGACGGCCCACCAGATCGTACCTCCAGTCCTCGTCCACCGCCTCCGGGGCGAAGGGCTCATAGATGTCCCGGGAAGCCAGGACGATCCGCCCCTTTCGGACGAAGCGCCACTGGGTCTGGAGGTGGATGGAATACGAGGGGACCGTTCGGACCTGTCCCTCCGGCCCAGGGAGGGCAAAATGCCGTTCGATCTCCTCCCCCAGGTCGAGGCACAGCATGTCCGCCGCCCGGCGCAGGCCGTGGAAGGGGCTCCCCAAGATACGCTCCATCGTGTCACCCCCTGCGTTTGGCGTTCTCCGCCCCCAGCTCCATCCAGTAGTTGCGGTGGGGCTCGATGATGAGGGCGAAGAGGCCGCTCACGAAGGTCTCCAGGTCCCCCACCCGGGCGGGGGTGACGGGGAGCCGTCTGTCGTTGTATCTCCCGGCGCTCTCAGGGGTGAGAAAGCAGCGCACCGCCTCATAGCCGCCCTCCCGCTCGATGGTGGCAAAGCCGAACTGCTCTCCCTTTTTTCCGGCTTTGGGCAGCTCCCCCAGAAACCAGATGGTCTTTTTCCGCATCAGCGCCTGGGCCCTCTCCTGGGGCATAGCTCCCCGGGCGGCGGCGTAGAGGATACAGAAGCTGTCCACCACGTCCTTCATGGGCTCCAGGTCCTCTCTGGTGAGGATGAAGTCGATCCGATCCCCGGCCAGGCCGTAGACTACCAGGGCCTCATAGCCCTTCTGCTGGAGCACCGTGTCCAGTCCCATCCCCAAAACGGCCTGATACGGGCCGGAGCCCTCCCCGGACAGCTCCAGGGCGGCGGCGGCTTTCTCATACCCCGCCTGGGTGATACACATGTGGAGGGCGCCATCGATCAGGGGGGAGCCCCCCTCCACGCACAGGACCACCGTCCGGTCCAGCTGCTCGAAGAGGTCCAGCTGTTCCGGCGTGGTGTTGGAGACATACCGCTTTCGCGGCCTGTCATGGCGAAAGATCCCCATGTCCTCCTCCTTTCATGGTCCATCCTTGGACGGCAGAGGGTCGAAGGTGTCGGCCAGGGCGAAGATCTTCTCCACCGCCTGCCCCAGCAGCTGGGGCAGCTTGGGCATCTCCCGGTGGAACTGGGCCTGTATCTCCACCTCCCCCTTGTCCTGGCCGTAGCTCCCGTCGCCGCACCGCGCCATGTAGCGGATGGTGAACTCCGGCGCGTTGTGGAGCTCGACCTGGATCAGCTGGTGGCCCCGGCGGAAGGACTTATAGGAGCGGCATTTGGGCACCGCCGTCCAAAATCGTTTTTCCGGCATGCTCTCCAGGGGCTCCACATCCGCCCACTGGTCCCAAAAGTCCAAAATGGCCCGTCCGATCTCCTTGGGCGTATAGGGCGGGGGCAGGACGGCCATCTCGGGGAGGATATAGCCGGGACCGTGCCGCATCCGCACGCAGGGGAACAGGCGCAGGGTCCCGTCTCCAGCGCGGTACAGGTCGATGTCCAGGGGATAGGGGGCCGGCTTTTTTGTAAAAAACATGGCTCCCCCTCCTACTGCACCTTGGCCTCGATGCCCATCAGCTCCATCTCGGTGCTGAAGGCCACCCGGTACATGACCGTCTTCTTCTCGTGCTTGCAGTAGAGCACCGCCGTGCCATACTCCTCCCCAGTGTCCTTCAGCTTCTGGCCGGTGGCCATAGCGTCGGTCTCCTTGACATAGCCCTTGGCCTTGGCCAGCCGCTCCTCCATATAGGACCGGATCCCCTCGGGGCTGGAGGTCTCCTGGGCGTCGGCCCGCAGGCGGTCATAGACCTCCTGCCAGTCCCCGCCGTTGAGCAGGGCGACGATCTCCCGGCCGGCGTCCAGCACGGCGTCCTCCTCCATCCCCTGGGGCAGGGGGTGGCCGGAGATCTTGCACCCGGGGAGCAGGGCCAGGAGGAGGAGGGGGAGGGCCAGCCAGATCAGCTTCTTCATAGCAGTCCCTCCAGCATCAGCTCCGACTCGGCGTACAGGACCGCCCGTCCGGCCAGCTCCACCCGGTCCCCGTCCAGGCGGCAGTAGAGGGTGCCGCCCCTAGGGGAGGCCTGCCGGGCCACGAACCGGGTCCTGCCCGTCCTCGCCGCCCAATAGGGGATGATGTGGCAGTGGCCGGAGCCGCACACCGGGTCCTCCGGGACCCCCATCTTGGGGGCGAAGGAGCGGGAGACACAGTCGAACTCCCCCTGGCCGGGGGCGGTCACCTGCATCAGGGCCCCCTTGAGCCCCTTCAGCTTCTCCATGTCCGGGGACATGTCCAGCACGTCCCGGGGGTCGTCGAAGACGCACAGCAGATCCCGGGCCCGCCACACCTCCCGGGGCCTGGCGCCCAGGGCCTGGACGATCTGGTCCGTCACCTCCAGCGGCTTCAGGGCGTAGGCCGGGAAGTCCATCGCATACAGATCCCCTCTGCGCTCCACCGTCAGCCGGCCGCTGAGGGTCTGGAAGGAGATCCTGTCCATGCCCGGCCGGACGAATCGGCCGACCGCATAGGCGGCGGCCAGAGTGGCGTGGCCGCACAGGTCGATCTCCCCGCCGGGGGTGAACCACCGCAGCCGCCAGTCCTCCCCCTCGGGCACGGCCTCGGGCACGGCGAAGGCGGTCTCAGACAAGTTGTTCTCCCGGGTGATGGCCATCATCAGCTCCTCCGCCGGCCACCGGTCCAGGGGGACCACCGCCGCCGGATTGCCCTCGAAGACCCGGTCGGCAAAGGCATCCACGATATACTGTTTCAAACGATCTTCCTCCTTTCGACAAAAAACCGCCCCTGACTCATGTCAAGGGCGGAAGAGCTCCGCGGTACCACCTTGGTCATCCCCGCGCAGGCGGGGCATCTCGTCGGTCCGTAACGGGGACAGGCCGTCCCGGTCGTCCCGGGCCGCTCGGGGATGGCTGGCACAGCCGGTCTGACCGAGGGCTCCCACCGTCCCCTCTCGCTTCTGATCCGCGGCTGTGCTTGGTCCCGTCATCGCATTTACCGGAGGTTATTCTATACACATTCCTCCCGCTTGTCAACTGTTTTTCGGCGATATTTCTCAGGCGGCGCCTCTGATCCCCCTCCGCGGCGAGCGGAAGGCGCTCAAAGAGCGGACGGCACCGGCGCAGCGCCATATGACAGGGTCCCGGACAGGGGCGGGGGAGGGCCCCCATGTCCCTCCGGAAAAAACTTGCGATCTTTCCAGTTTTCGGGTATGATGGAGCTGTCTCAAAAACGGAAGGAGAGAGCCCGATGAGAGAACTGACGCCCCAGCTGATCCATTCCCTCAAGCACTATACCAAGGAGGACCTCACCAAAGACCTGGTCTCCGGTGTGATCGTGGCGATCATCGCCCTGCCCCTGTCCATCGCTCTGGCCCTGGCCTCGGGGGTGTCCCCGGAGCAGGGCCTGTATACCGCCATCGTGGCCGGCTTCCTGATCTCCGCCCTGGGCGGGAGCAAGGTGCAGATCGCGGGGCCCACCGCCGCCTTCGCCACCATCGTGGCGGGGATCGTGGCCAGGAGCGGGATGGAGGGCCTGGCAGTGGCCACCATCCTGGCGGGGATCCTGTTGGTCCTCATGGGGGTGCTGCGGATGGGCAGCATGATCCGCTTCATCCCTTACACGATCACCACCGGCTTCACCGCCGGGATCGCCGTCACCATCCTGATCGGCCAGCTGAAGGACTTCTTCGGCCTCACCTTCGAGCGCGCCCCGGTGGAGACCATAGAGAAGGTAGAGGAGGTGGTCCGCACCTTCCACACCGTCAACTGGACCGCGGCGGGGGTGGGCTGTCTGGCTCTTGCGATCCTGCTCGTGTGGCCCAAGATCTTCCAAAAGATCCCCGCCTCTCTGATCGCCGTCATCGTCACGGCGGGGGCCGTGGAGCTGTTCGCCCTGCCGGTCAGCACCATCGGCGATCTGTACACCATCTCCAGCGATCTGCCCCGGCTGGCCCTGCCCGCCGTCTCCTATGAGACGATCTCGGCGGTCCTCCCTGACGCCTGCACCATCGCGGTGCTGGCGGCGATCGAATCCCTGCTGTCCGCGGTGGTGGCCGACGAGATGATCGGCTCCCGGCACAACTCCAACATGGAGCTGGTGGCCCAGGGGGTGGGCAACGCGGCCTCCGCCCTCTTCGGGGGCATCCCCGCCACCGGGGCCATCGCCCGGACGGCGGCCAACATCAAGAACGGCGGCCGGTCCCCCATCGCCGGCATGGTCCACGCAGTGGTCCTGCTGCTGGTGCTGGTCCTCCTGATGCCTTACGCTGCCCTGATCCCCATGCCCTGTATCGCCGCGATCCTCTTCCAGGTGGCATACAACATGAGCGGCTGGCGCACGGTGGTCCGTGTGGCGGAGCATTCCCCCAAGAGCGACGTGGCCGTCCTGGTGACCACCTTCCTGCTCACCGTGATCTTCGACCTGGTGGTGGCCATCGCCGTGGGCCTGTCTCTGGCCTGCCTGCTGTTCATGAAGCGGATGGCCGACGTGGCGGTGATCAAGGAGTGGGACTATGTGGAGGACACGGGGGACGACCAGGGCCGGCTGAAGCCCGTCCCCGCCCATGTGATGGTCTATGAGATCTCGGGCCCCATGTTCTTCGGCGCGGCGGACAAGATCCCCCATATCGAGCGGGACACCGGCCGTCATGTGCTGATCCTGCGGATGCGGTCGGTCCCGGCCATGGACATCACCGCCCTCAACGGTCTGCGGCGGCTCTATGAGGAGTGCCGGGACAAGGACATCCAGGTGCTGTTCTCCCATGTGAACGAGCAGCCCATGTCGGTATTCAAAAAGTCGGGCATGTACGGCCTGGCGGGGGCGGACAACTTCCTCCCCAACATCGACGCGGCCCTGGAGCGGGCGGAGAAGCTGAAATGATAGAGACCGGGATGCCCCGCCATAGGGAGCGTCCCGGTCTCTTTCCGTCTGGGCGCGCAGATCACTGCCCGCCATCCTGTTTCTTTTTCTTGTAACCGAGGTAGAACAAGACAGCCCCAGCCACCAACAGGGCGATCGACATCACATTATAAGTAGTGATCTGGTTGGAGAATTCCTCTATCGACGTCCCGCTGCCCGGACTCCAGTCGCTGGCAGAGGGAGTGCTCCATTGGAGCAGGATCGCCAATAGCATGCACGCATACCCAGCTATATCGAAGCCATTGCGCTTGCCGCGTACCTTGCCTGTGGCCGGGACCGTTCCATCGTCCTGTACCGTCCCGCAGGCGGGGCAGAACTTGCCGCCTGGGGCAATGGCGCTCCCGCACTTTGGACAGCGGGGGGCCTGAGGTGCCTTTTCCTCCTCATATGCCGTCCCGCAGGCGGGGCAGAACTTGCCGCCTGGGGCGATGGCGTTCCCGCACTTTGGACAGCGGGGGGCCTGAGGTGCCGTTTCCTTCTTTTCCTCCTGGTATGCCGTCCCGCAGGCGGGGCAGAACTTGCTGCCGGGGGCAATGGCGCTCCCGCACTTTTTACAGTTCATGATACCTCTCCTTTTCTCTCGTATGCCGCCTCGCGGGCGGGACAAGATCCGCTGCCGGGATCAAGGACGCTCCTGCACGTGCTGCGGCCATATCCTTTCAAGGGGTTGGACGGCAGAGAGAACAAGAAGTGCAGGATCAAAATGGTAGACTTTTCTGCAAAATGCTCTTGTTTCCGACGATCATCATATTAACATAAGATCGCCGGCAGTTCAATACTCTTTCGGAAAATTTATCCGTCAAAAGAAACGTTCGCAGAAAAGTCTAACATTTTTGTCAGTAAATACCTGGCAGACCGGAAGGATCTGCCAGAGACTGGATGAGAGACGCCCCCGGCGGACCCTTTGGTCCCGCCGGGGGCGTCCTGCTACATCTCGTCCAAAAGCTGTTCCAGCTCCTCCTTGGAGAAGCGGTAGACCGCGTCGCAGAACTGACAGGTCATCTCCGCCTGGCCCTGTTCCTCGATCAGCTCGGTCAGGTCCTTCCGGCCCATACTGATCAGGGCCCGGCTCACCCGCTCCCGGGAGCAGTAGCACCGGTACTCCACTGGGTGCTTCTCCAAGATCTCCAGGTCGAAGCCCTCCAGCACGGTCCGGAGCAGGCCCTCCCCATCCAGTCCTCCGGCCAGGGCGGAGCTGACCGGGCCCATCCCCCGGACCCCGGCCTCGATCCTGCCGATCATGTCCTCCCCGGCCCCGGGGAGGAGCTGGATGAGGTAGCCCCCTGCGGCGGTGACGGACTGGTCCAGTCCCACCAGCACCCCCAGGGCGCAGGCGGTGGGGATCTGCTCGCTCTCCACGAAATACATGGCCAGGTCGTCGGCGATCTCCCCGGAGAACAGGCCGATAGACCCCACATAGGGCTCCTTCAGCCCGATATCCTTGATGACGGTGAGGGTGCCGTCCGTCCCAACCGCCCGGCCGACATCCAGCTTGCCCGGGCGCTGCTCCATCAGCTCCACCTGGGGGTCCTGGACATAGCCCCGGACGTTGCCCTGGTGGTCAGAGACAGCCAGGATGGTGCCCAGGGGGCCGCCCCCCTTGATCTGGAGGGTGAGCGATCCCTTCTCCTCCTTGAGCATGTCCCCCATGAGGGAGGCGCCCAGGAGGGCACGCCCCAGGGCGGCGGTGCCCATTGGGAGGAGCTTGTGGATGTTCCGGGCGCGCTCCACGATGTCCCGGCCGGTGATGGCGGCGGCTTTGACCAGGCCGTCCCCTGTGATGGCCCTTACGATCTCATTGGTCATGTGCTGACGTCCTTTCTCGCGGTGAAGAAGATCCGCTGTTCCTCTGCTCTGGGGGGCCGCATCTTCAGCTCCCCAAAGGTCCTGATGTTCCGGAAGCCCGCCTGCTCCAGCATCGCGGTGAGCTCCGGGACGGTGTAGGCCCGCTCCCGGTGGAGCTCCACGCCCCGGTCCCACCGGCCGGTCTCCCGGTCCAGCCGGAAGAGGTCCATGAAATAGGTGCAGATCCGGCCGCGCCTGGAGAACTCCGCCCGCCACACGCAGTAGGTGTCCTCGGTCTCATCCAAGAAGATCTGGCCGTCCAGCCCCTCCAGCTTCCGGGGGGAGTTGATGTCGAAGAGGAACAGCCCTCCCGGCGTGAGGAACAGGTGGACCCGCTGGAAGGCCCTGGCCAGCTTTTTGGGGTCGGTGACATAGTTGACGCTGTCCAGACAGCAGACGCAGGCGTCGATGGTGCCGTAGAGGTCCAGCCGCTCCATAGGCTGGCAGAGGAACAGGGGCCGGATGGGGACGGCGTCCCAGTCCTTCTCCGCCGCCTGGGCCAGCATCTCGGGGGACTGGTCCACGCCGATGGTCTCATAGCCCCGGAGGGCCAGCTCCCGGGTGAGGGAGCCGGTGCCGCAGGCCAGGTCCAGTATGGTGCGCCCCGGCAGGGGCTCTTTGGCGAAGTGCTTCTCGATGTAGTCCGCCCAGGCGGCGTGATCCACGTCATAGGTCAGGCGGTCATAGCAGCCGGCCAAAAAGTCGTAGCTGCTCATGCTTTCCCGTCCCTCAGCCGGGGGACGACCAGCTTGTACCCCCCGGAGCCGTAGTGGAGGCATCGGTTCACCCGGCTGATGGTGGCGCTGGAGGCCCCGGTCTTCTCCAGGATCTCGCTGTAGATCAGCCCCTCGTCCAGGAGCATGGCCACGTCCATGCGCTGGGACAGGGCCTTCAGCTCAGAGACGGTGCACAGGTCCTCCAAAAAGGCGCGGCACTCCGCCTCGTCCCGGATGCTGAGGATGGCCCGGTAGAGGGCGTCGCTGCTCTGTTTTTCCAGAAATTTTGACATGATAGCCCACCTGCCTGTCTGTATTTTCCCCTATTTTAACACACTGACTTGAAAAAGTAAACGCTGAAAGCAGAAATTTGGACCTATAGCGATCGTCAAAATACGTGACACCTTCCGGGGGCGGATGATGCCCGTTTTTGGAAGACCGCGATACGAGACCGTCCTCACACGGATCCCCGCCCCAAAACATAGGATGGGGCGATGGAGAGAGGAGGGACGTCTGATGAAGGATGAGCAGAAGGTCGGTGTCGTCTGGGAGCGGGAGGAGCGCGCTCTGGTCCTGGAGGGGGAGCCGGTGCTGGGATATGTGCTGTCCTGGCCCCGGGTGGAGGGGGGCGGCCTGGGGGGCCGTTGGATCAGCCGGTACTACGCCCGTCTGGCGGAGCGCTGGCGGGAGCGGTGGGAGCGGGAGGTCTACTGGCGGGCCTGTCTGGAGCTGGCGGCCCGCCGGGAGGCGGCCCGGCCCTTCTCCCCCTGGTATGGGGAGCTGACGGGGGAGACCGTCCTGCTGGAGGGAGGCGTCCTCAGCCTGCGCTTCCAGGGCAGAGAAGTCCGGGGGGACGGCCGCCCCGCCCGGGTGCGCTGGGGGGACGTGTGGGCCCTTCAGGAGGGGGCGCCCAGACCTCTGGGGGCCCTGTTCCCTGGGGAAAAGGGCTGGAGGGGCCGGCTGTGGAGGTCCCTGGTCCGCCAGGGGGAGGAGCTGCGCCGGAGCGGCAGCTGCTTTTTGGATGGAGACTGGGCGCGGAAGGCCAAGGGGGCCCGTCCTTTCCGGGGCTGGTGCCTGACGGGGGAGGGGATCGAGGTATCCCTCCCCCAGTGCGCCGCCGCCCCGGCGGCGGAGGGGTGTCCCGCCTTCCTCCTCCCTCTGGAGGAGGAGGCCTCTGGGCCGCAGTGACAGAGCCCCCCTCAGCTCCGCTGTTTGGGAGATCTTCGGGCGGCGCGGAAGCAGGGGTCGCACAGCCGGCCCCGGTGGTGGAGGGGGAGGGCCCGGCCGCACCGGGCACAGAAGCGGATGTTGTTCCGCAGCCGGTGGAGGAGGATCTCGTTGATCGCCTCGGCCACCTGCTCCCGGGTGTCATAGAGCTTGTCCTCGTCCACGGGACAGCCGAAGGCCTTGGAGAAGGAGAAGTAGAGGTCCAGCTTTTTGTAGTACAGCTCCAGCTCGGGCAGGGTGGGCTCCTCCTCAGGCAGTCCGGGCTGCTCGATGCTCTCCCCCTGCTGCCAGCGGCGGAGGAACTGGAGGAACAGCTCCCGCAGGGCCTCCTCCCGCTCGTCGAAGGGGATGTTGGCGGCCCGCAGCTCCTGTTCCCGGGTGAGGACGAAGCCCGATTCCCGCAGCTTGGAGATGATGGTGAGATACCGGGAGATGTCCAGCTTGCGGTAGGGCTCGGCTGTGGGCATCTGGTCCCACTGGGTGAGCACCTCCAGCAGGTCGAAGTCCACCTGGAGCACCAGGTCGGAGAAGCCCGCCACCGCGTGGTCCAGGGGCGGGACCACCGCCTCCAGCCCCGCCCGGATGGCGGGCAGGTCCTGGGTGGCCCCTACGAAGCCCTTGTTGTACATCCCGTACCGGCCTGCCCGGCCGGCGATCTGGCGGATCTCCTCCGGTCTCAGGGGCCGGCGCTCCACCCCGTCGAACTTCTCGGTCTCCATGAAGATGATCCGCCGGATGGGCAGGTTCAGTCCCATGCCGATGGCGTCGGTGGAGACGATATACTCCATCCGCCCCTCCAAAAAGCCCTCCATCTGCTTGCGGCGGGTGGAGTAGGGCAGGGCCCCATAGATGATGGCCGGCTCCTTGCCGCTCTGGCGCAGGTCCTCGGCCACGCTGAGCACCCCGACTTTGGAGAAGGTGATCAGGGCGTCTCCCGGCTGGAGGTGCCGGTAGTCCACGGTGTGGGACATGCAGATCAGGGGGGTGGTCCGCTGGTGGACCTCCACCTCATAGCTGTCGCCGCAGCTGTCGATCAGGCGGATCAGCAGATCTTTGGCTTCGGGGGCGGCGCACAGGTGGATCTCGGGGGCCAGGACCCCCAGGATCGCCCGAGTCCAGGCGTAGCCCCGCTGGGGGTCGGCGATCATCTGGCACTCGTCGATCACCGCCACGTCATACCGATGTCTCAGGTCCAGCTTCTCCGCCGTGGCGGCCACATGGGTGTCCCCCTCCCGAAGGTCCTCCTCCTCGCCGGTGGACAGAGAGCAGGCCACCCCGGCGTCCAGCAGGGTCTCCTGGGCCTCCAGGGCCAGCAGGCGCAGGGGGGCCAGATAGACCCCGGTCCTGGCCCGGCGCAGCCGCTGGAAGCCGGCGTAGGTCTTGCCGGTGTTGGTGCCCCCCAGGTGGAGGACGAACCGCCGGTGCAGGCTGCGGGCCTCTGGGTACTCATCTTTGGGATTCAGGGCGATGAGGAGGGACAGGCTGGTGCGGATGGCCTGGGGGACATACCACACCGACCACACTGTGGCCAGCCCCTCGGCCAGGAGCTGTCCGTCGGGGAAGCCCGGGGCCTCCGCCATGGCCTCCAGGTCCGCTTCGGGCTGTGCGGCGGTGAACTCTGCCGCCGTCTGCCTGCAGGCCCCGCAGAGGACCTGAGGGTAGCGGGCCAGCACCTCCCGGGCCTGGGGGGAGTCGGACTGCTCCCCAAGCCAGGCGGCGGCCCGGATGAAGTTCTTCAATACTGCGGTCAGCTGTTTGCCGGTACAGCTGTGCTCCAGGGCCAAAAACTCCTTCATCTGGGCCGCGGCCTGGGGCGGGCTGAAGGCCCGGCTCCTGGGGACGGAGGCCAGCCGGGACAGGATGGCGCTGTGGTGATGCCGGGCCAGCAGCCAGGGGAGGGAGGAGCCCTTCTCCGCATCCTCCCAGGCCTGCTCTAGAAGGCGGCTGGCGTGTCTGATCCCGGGGGAGGCGGCCCGGAGGGCGGCCCCCCGCAGTCCGGGATCTGCCCGGCCCTGGGAGAAGGCGGCGCTGTCCTCCGCGGCCTGCACCTCCTCCTGGGGCCACATGCGGACGGGGTGGCCGTTGGACACCAGGAAGCGGGGCTTGGGGAGCAGCTGCTTCATGAGCTCGTTGCTCCAGCCCCGCCGTTTCAGCACAGAGGCCGACCAATATTTCCCTCCATTGCGTTTGGACATGGGCGGTCCCCTCCTTTCTAGGCGCTGTTCCAGAGGACGGTCTGGATCTGATAGGGATAGTATACCCCAGGCGGTGGAGATCTTCAACCGGGAATCTGGCGCGGGGACGGGCAAAATGACCTCAGGCCATTGACAAGGGGGCGCTCTGACCCATATAATGGAGGCAGGCCCCTCCCGGGCCTGGACATTGTACGATCGAGGTGCATTTAGAGATGAAGAGTATCCGCAAAAAGATCACAGTATGTCTGATAGCAACGGTCCTGATCGCGCTGGGCGTGGTGGGGTCGGCCAGCATCATCCTGAACTACCGGAGCACCATCGCCACAGTGGGCCAGATGATGAGCGAGACTGCGGTGCTGGCGGCGGAACGGATCGAGCAGGAGCTGACCGCTTATAAGAACGTGGCTATGGACACCGGCTGCATCCCCCAGCTGTCCGATGTGACCGTATCGGTGGAAGAGAAGCGGGCCATCATCGACGAACGGATCTCCATGCACGGCTTCCAGCGGGGCAACCTCATCGGCTCCAACGGCTTCAGCATGTTCGACGGGAAGGACTACTCCGACCGGGAATACGTGCAGCAGGCCATGCAGGGCAACGTCTATGTCTCCGAGCCGCTGATCAGCAAGATCACGGGGGAGCTGTCCATCATGGTGGCGGCGCCGGTCTATAACGGCGGGAGCCGGGACGGCCGCATCGTGGGCGTGGTCTACTTCGTGCCCCCGGAGACCTTCCTGAACGACATCGTCTCCTCCATCTCGGTGAGCGAGCACAGCCGGGCCTATATGATCAACAAGTCGGGCGACACCATCGCCGACGTCACCCTGGATACCATCACCACCCAGAACGTGGAGCGGGAGGCCCAGAGCGACAAGGGGCTGAGGGGGCTGGCCTCGGTCCACATAGAGATGCGCCAGGGCAGGAACGGCTTCGGCAGCTTCAAGGATACTGACGGACACCGGTTCATCGCCTATGCGCCTGTGGGCGGGACCGACGGCTGGAGCGTGGCGGTCACCGCCCTGAAGACCGACTATCTGGCTGATACATACTTTGGCATGATCATCAACGTAGCGGTGATCGTGGCCTCCATCCTGATCTCCATCGTGGTGGCTTTGAAGCTGTCCAGCAACATCAGCGTGCCCATGCGGGCCTGCGCAGAGCGGATGAAGCTGCTGGTGGCCGGCGATCTCCAGTCTCCCGTCCCCGAGACCCACGGCCAGGACGAGACAGCGGTCCTCACCCGCTCCACAGCGGAGCTGGTGAACGGCCTGAACACGATCATCAACGATATCGCCTATCTGCTCACCGAGATGGCGAATCAGAACTTCGACATCCGCTCCTCCCACCGCGACGCCTATGTGGGCGAGTTCCAGGGGATCCTCCGCTCCATGCGGACCCTGAAGGTAGAGCTGAGCGGCACCATGCGCCAGATCGAGGCCTCCGCCGGCCAGGTGTCCTCTGCCAGCGACCAGGTCTCCAACGGCGCGCAGCGGCTGAGCCAGGGCTCTGTGGAGCAGGCCAGCTCTGTGGAGGAGCTGGCGGCCACCATCAACGACATCTCCTCCAGCGCCAAGATGACGGCCGCCGCCGCCGAGGAGGCCGGGCGCTTCGTGGGCCAGGCGGGCGGCCATTTGGGCACCAGCGTAGAGCACATGAAGGAACTGAACGCGGCCATGGAGAAGATCTCCAGCTCCTCCCAGGAGATCTCCAAGATCATCGCCTCCATCGAGAACATCGCGTTCCAGACCAATATCCTGGCGCTGAACGCCGCTGTGGAGGCGGCCCGGGCCGGCTCCGCCGGCAAGGGCTTCGCCGTGGTGGCCGACGAGGTGCGCGATCTGGCCTCCAAGTCGGATGAGGCCGCCAAGGCCACCAAGGAGCTGATCGAGGGGTCCATCGCCTCTGTGGGAGAGGGGATCCAGGCGGTGGAGCGGGTGAACGAGGCCCTGGAGCAGACCAGCGTCTCCGCCGGTCACGTGACCGCCCAGATGGACATCGTGGTGAAGGCGGTGGAGGAGCAGACCAATGCCATCACCCAGGTCACCGAGGGCGTGGACCAGATCTCCGCCGTGGTCCAGACCAACTCCGCCACTGCCGAGGAGAGCGCCGCCGCCAGCCAGGAGCTGTCCGCCGAGGCGTCCAGCCTGAAGCAGCTGGTGGACCGCTTCACCCTGGCCAGGGACTGACCCCCCATATCGGACTGCAAAGAGCCGGCCTGCGGCAAGGGATGCCGCAGGCCGGCTCTGTCCTATCTCCGGTCCAGGAGCTGGCCCACATCGCCGGCGCCCCGGCCGCTGTGGGTGTCGATGGCCTGGCCCGGCTGGAGGAGGATGGACCGGCGCATATCCTCCAGCAGGGCCCCGGCCGCGCTGGTGTCCCTCACCCGGGCGACGCTGATATACCGCTGGACGCTGCGCAGGCCGGCGGCGCTCTGTTCCATCTGGACATACAGGGCGCTGTAGACCGACTGGATCTGGCCCACCCACCGGCGGCCGGTCTCCAGGACCGCGCCCGCGGTCCTGGCCTGCTCCGGGGTGGACAGGAGCAGCCGGTCCAGCCGCAGGGCCCCGGCGGACAGGCGGAACTGGGGCAGGGTGACGGCCTCCCCGCCAGTCCCCAGGGGGATCCCGGAGCGGGTGCGGAGCTTGGCCCGGCCGATGTCTGCGCCGCCGGAGATATCCACCTGTCCGCAGCCGCCGAAGAGGCAGGCCCCGATGTCCGCGCCGGGGTCGCCCCCCTCCGCCTTGGCGATCTTGGCGGTGCCGGCGATCTGGATATCGCCGCAAGTGCCCTGGACGGCCGCGCCGATGGCGGCGGCGTGGCTGGCGGCCTCTGCCCAGACGCAGCCGCCGCGGATGGTGATATCCCCCGCCGCGGCCCCCAGGCCCGCGCCGATCCCGGCCCCGCCGCCCTTGCCGCCCACAGCGGTGACGGTGCCGCCGGTCATGAGGAAGGGCCCGGCCGGACTGTGCTTCCCCGCGCCGATCCCGGCTCCGCCGCCCTCGCCAAGGGCCTGGATGACGCCCCCCTGGATGTGGATCTTGCCGCTGCGCTCCCGGCCGGCGGCGCAGTCCCGTCCGATCCCTGCGCCGCCGTCATGTCCCACGGCGATGAGGGCCCCGGGGGCCCCGTCGCCGGACTGCCGGCGGATGGTCAGGGAGGTGTCCTCGCCCAGAGAGATCCCTGCGAAGCCGGGACCGCTCTCGAAGCGCTCCTCCGTCTCAGGGCGGAGGGCCAGAGATACCTGGTTCTCCCGGCCCAGGTCGAAGGCCCGGCCAAAGGGGACCCGGCAGTCCACCCCCTCCAGATCCAGGCCGATCCGCCCAATCCCGTCAGCCAGGACGATCCTGCCGCTGAAGGGGACCTGGTCCGCGTCGGTCCCGACGCCGCCGGAGAGGGCGGTCACCCGGCTGGACAGGATGTGGAGGGCGTGGGGCTCCTCCTCATAGACCCAGTCCAGGCCGTCCTCGCCGCCAGTGACGGTGAAGGGGTTGGGGTACATGGGGACCTCCTGGAAGGCCCGGGCCCGCTGGTCCCAGCGCAGATAGGCATACCGGGTCTTGAGCCGGCCCAGGGCGTCCTTCCCGCGGAGGGCCAGGGCGTGGACCGGCCAGCCGTGGGAGGGGTCTCCCTTGTCCAGCCACAGCCGGATGGGGAACGACTGGCCGAGGGCGGTCTGAATCTGCCGGCCGTCCACCGTGAGGGAGGTGAGGGCGCCCCAGCCGGGGAGAAGGGCCTTCCAGACCAGGTCGAAGGGCTCCAGGGGCCGTCCGGCGGAGCTGGTCACGCCGGCCGCCCCTGCCCCTGCGGCCAAGGAGGCGGGGCCGTCCAGGACGGCAGGGACGGACAGGGCCTCCAGCGTCCGTCCATCCTGAGAGAGCACCGCCGCCCCTCCGGCGAGGCGCAGGACGTTGCCCCCCTCCCCCCGGAGGGCGGCGATCTTCAGCAGGCCGCTCCCCTCCAGGACGAGGGACGCGCCCTTGGACAGCAGGACCTGGCCCAGGGCGCTCTCCCCTGCGGAGGAGACCCGGGCCTGGGGGGCGGTGACGGTGAGCTGAGAGAGCTGGACGTCCAGCAGCGTCACCCGGCCGGAGCCCGCGATCAGCACCGCCTGGGGCTCCTGCCCCATCCCCTGGAGGATCACATCGGCGGTCCCGCTGACGGTGAGCAGGCCGGCGGCGGGGTCGAAGGACAGACCGGAGAGGTCCCGTCCGATCCCCTGCACCTGGCCCAGGGGGACGGCGGCGGCGGGCAGGGCCCGGCCCGCGGCCTCATGGGACACAGGCGCTCCCTCGCCCCCCTCTCCGGCGGCGGCCCCTTCAGGAGGGGCCTGGGGGGCCTGGAGGACGGTGAGCAGTCCCATCAGCATCAGATCCATGTCCGTCCCCCCTCCGCCGGCCAGGAGGCCCAGGAGCGTGGAGCCGGTCAGATCCTGGGCGGGGGCCTGGGACAGCAGCAGCTGGGTGAGGAAGGTCTGGAGGCCCGGGGCGATGCCGCTGGTGAAGCGGGCCTGGAAGTCATCGATCCCAGAGAAGAGCCCGCCGGTGAGCAGCTCCACCGCCCGGTCCAGGGGGACCCCGTCGGCCACCTGCTGGAGCAGCATCTGGAGCCCCTCCAGGGCCTGATCGGCGCTGCCGGCGATGACCGCCCCCAGATACAGCGCGGCCAGGGCCCCGACGGCGGGACTGCCCTCCAGGGAGCTGTTCATGACCGCGGCCAGCAGATCCGCGCTGGTGGCGTTCCGGTCCAGGCCCAGGGCGTCCAGCAGCTTTTTGGGGTCCAGATCCTGGTCCAGCGCCCGGACCAGCCAGTCGGGGAGGGGCTGGACCTCCTCCCCCTCCTCTGACACGGCCTGGAGCAGGGCCTCCAGGTCCTCCACTGTGCCCAGGTCCTCGTCCAGGAAGAGGGGGGCGCCGTTGACTGAGGCTCCGCCGATCATGCGGCCGATCCCCTCTGCCAGGCGGTCCAGCTCCTCCTGGAGGGCGGCCCGGTCCTCCGGCGGGCCCTCCGCGGCCCTCTTGGCCAGCTCGGCCATGCGGCTGAGGCTGTCCTGGACCTCGGCCAGCACCGTCTCCCCGGTCTGGAGGGTCCTGCGGCCCTCCCGGACCCGCTCCTCCGCCTGACCGGCCTTGGACATGAGCCGCTGCAGGGTCTCAGAGACGTTGAGCCCTGTGGTCCTGCTTGGGCCCTGGCTCTTGACGGCGGCCGCCGCCTCCTTGGCCCTGTCCGTCCCCTGATACCGGGCGGCGGCAAGGATCCTGTCCCTGCGGATGGTCAGTTCTCCCACTTCCAGTCCCTCCTTCCATATCTTTCTCTTCAGATATCGGCAGGGGAGGGGGAAAAGATAACGGGAGAGCCCCCGCCGGTCTCGTTCCGGCGGGGGCTGGCGGCTCACCGGCCGAAATATCCGGCGATCTCCTCCATCCGGTGGGATTGGAGGACCTGGAAGGGGCAGCGGCTGTCGCAGTGGCCGCACTGGACACACTGGGAGGCGTGTTTGTCCAGCTTGGCGTAGTGATCGGCCGCCATGGTGTCTCCGGCCCGAGCTAGATCGTAGTACTTGTTGATCAGTCCCACGTTCAGCCTGGCGGGGCAGGGCTGGCAGTGGTTGCAGTAGACGCACCGGCCCACCGCGTCCCCGGGGGCGAAGGAGCCCAGGATGCTGTAGTCCCGCTCCTCCGGCGGGGCGTCGAAGAACCTCAGCAGCTCCCGGACGTCCGCCGCATTTCGGATCCCAGGGAGGACGGTGACCACCCCGGGCCGGTCCAGGGCGTACTGGATGCATTGGTATTTGGTGAGGGCCTGCCGGAAGGGGGAGGTCCCGGCGTCCAGGAGCTGCCCGCCGGAGAAGGGCTTCATGACCGAGATGCCAATCCCCTCTGCCTCACACCAGCGGCAGAGGGCCATCCGCTCGTCGGCGGAGCCGTTGGCGAACTCCCCGTGGTGGTAGTCATAGCCCGGGTTGATGGAGAACATCAGCTGGTCCACCACCCCGGTGTCCAGGACCAGACCGGCCAGCTCCGGGGTGTGGGTGGACAGGCCGATATGCCTGACCACCCCTTGGGCCTGCATAGCCAGCAGGTGGTCCAGCACGCCGTTGTCCTGATATGCCCTCCAGTCCTGGGCCTCGTCCAGGCAGTGGATGAAGCCGTAGTCGATATAGTCCGTTTTCAGGGCGGAGAGCATCCAGTCCACCTGGCGCTTGATCCGCTCCAGATCCGTGGTCCAGCCATACTCTCCCGACTCGTAGTCGGCGCCGAAGTGGACCTGATAGAGCATCTCCTCCCGCAGTCCGGCGAAGGCCGTCCCGTAATAGGAGAAGGTCCTGGCCCCGGCGGTGGCCAGGTCGGCGAAGTTGATCCCGTTCCGGCGGGCGAGGAGGAGGGCCTCCACTGCCTCCCGCTCGGATGCCTCCGCGATGTAGCTGGTGCCTAGACCGATCGCGCTGATCCGGTCGCCGGTCCTTTTGTTATGACGATATTCCACAGTCGTTACCTCCCGATGATAGATGATCTGGGCGCTGTGCCTGCCATGATATAGTCAGCACACTTGAAGATCGGGAAGACCGATCTTCGGCCAGCGGCAGAGCCGCTGGCAGGCAAAGCCTGTGCGCTG
This sequence comes from bacterium 1xD42-67, assembly GCA_003612335.1. Classification (GTDB taxonomy): domain Bacteria; phylum Bacillota; class Clostridia; order Oscillospirales; family Oscillospiraceae; genus Lawsonibacter. The sequence continues at coordinate 12,588 of RAYO01000014.1, read as the reverse complement.
ACTATGAAGTCTGGCGCAGGCCGCTTTTCGACCACGCCAACTATAATACTTAGACCCGGCTTTAAGTCAAGACGAGATCCCAAAAAATGTTGGGGGAGGTCCTTCCGCCCTCCCCGGGGCCAGGCGGCAGCGGAGCGGAGACGCCGCCGGGGGCGTCCGCATCGTGCAGACGCCCCCGGTCTGGAGCAGGATATCCCCTGGATCCTTTGGAGGAGGGCCCTCCTCCGTTTAGATGTATGATGCTGCTGATGGATACGTCCTGTTCTGGTGTTCGTCCCCGGCGGCCAGTGGGCCTCCCCCCGCATCTCCTCGCCTTGGTCTCAGCCGGGAGGGGGACAGTATGTCCAGGTCACAGCCCCAGCAGCTGTTTCTTCTTCGCGTCGAACTCCTCCTGGGTGAGGATCCCTGCGTCCAGCAGGTCCTTGAACTTCTTCAGGGTCTCGATGACCTCGTCCTGGGGGCCAGCCCCGGCCGGAGGCGCGGCGGGGGCCGCTGCTCCGGCAGGCTGAGGGGCCGTCTGGGCCCGGGCGGCGGCCTGCTGGGCTGCGTACCTCGCCCGCTTATATTTCGTGACCAGCTCCAGCACAGCCGCGCCGGCCTGATCTGGAACGAACTGGCAGTATCTTTTCTTACGTCCCTCGATGCTGCCCCAGCTGGAGAAGATCACTTGGCCGCTGGTCGTGGCGAGGGCTAGCTCTCCTGTAAGATCTCCCTTAAATCTCGTTTCGGTCGGTGTTATCCCAACGATCTCATCATACGGGATCGTCCAGATCATCTCTTTGCCTTCTTTGGTCGCATATGTGATGATACACCTGTTGGCCATAAAGGCGGCCGCGATACCTCCATAGAGCGGCGGGAGCAAAGCTGACAATTGGATGAAAGTATCTGGGGGATCGGCTGAAAGGCGGTCTGCCTCGCGGTCGCCGCTCAGCTCCAACGACGTGAGCGCGTAGAAGACGTCATCTCTCCCCCCCGTCAGGCCGATGAGGATATCGTCATCGACCTTTGCCTCCGGGCCGGTATTGGACCTCAGCAGCTGCTCGATCGGGCGGAACAAGCCGTTCAGGTGCTGTACGCGCTTCACAGTTATGCTGTCTTTGAATATCGTTTTTAGGCCTTCCTCTTTGCTGAGGATATGAGCCGTCATCTCTGATGCTGTCCTCATATCTGCCATCCCTCCCACATGTTCGGCCCCGGGCCCGGGACCCTGCGCCTATCGTCTCCATTTTACAAGAGCCGGGGCCGATCGTCAAGCCGCGTCAGGGAAAAGGGCGCTCTCCCGTCCGCGGGTGGGACAGGAGAGCGCTTCCGTCAAGATGACCGATCCTCTGTGCGGACGGCGGTCTTTGGGGCGATACTGTCCGTGTCAGGCGGACAGTATCGCTTTTCCGGGCCCAGGCCCCCGTTTTGGGACCATTCAAGGCCCTTTTGGGGTGGGATCTGTGCGTATTATTTGGGCGATAAGATACGCCGGGTATTTGACGTCCGCGCGGGACGGTCAGTGGGCCTCCGCCCAGGTCGTCCCTGCCTTGGTCTCAGCCAGGAGGGGGACGGCCAGCTGGGCCACCCCTTCCATCTCCTCTTCCACCAGCTTGCAGACGGACTCCGCCTCCTCCTCGGGACACTCCACGATCAGCTCATCGTGGACCTGGAGGACCAGCTTCCCCGTCAAACCCTCCTCTTTCAGGCGGTCTCTCACCCGGATCATGGCCAGCTTGATGATATCCGCAGCGGTGCCCTGGATGGGGGCGTTGAGGGCCACCCGCTCCCCGAAGGACCGGGTGTTGAAATTGGAGGAGCGGATCTCGGGGATCCACCGTCTCCGGCCCCACAGAGTAGACACATATCCGGCCTGTCTGGCCTGCTCCACCACCCCGTCCATATAGGAGCGCACCCCGGCGTAATGGGCGAAATATTTGTCCATATATTCCTTCGCCTCCTGAACAGAGACACCGATATCCTGGGAGAGGGAGAAGGGGGAGATACCATATACGATGCCGAAATTGACCGCTTTCGCGCTCCTCCGCATCTGCGGAGACACCTCTCCGACGGGCACGTTGAAGACCTGGGAGGCGGTGATGGTGTGGATATCCTCGCCGCTCTGGAAGCCCGCGATCATGGCCTGGTCCCCGGCCATATGGGCCAGCAGCCGCAGCTCGATCTGGGAGTAGTCCGCATCCACCAGTACCCTTCCGGCGGGGGCGGCGAACATCTTCCTCAGCTCTGCTCCCAGCTCGGTGCGGATAGGGATATTTTGAAGATTGGGCTCGGTGGAGCTCAGCCGCCCTGTAGCGGTGACGGTGTTCTGGAAGGAGGTGTGGATCTTCCCGTCAGGGGAGATCACCTTGCCCAGGCCGTCCGCGTAGGTGGACCTCAGCTTGGTGAGTTGGCGGTGCTCCAGGATGCTGGCGATGATGGGGTGCTGGTCCTGGAGCTTCTCCAAGACCTCGGCGTTGGTGGACCAGCCGCTCTTGGTCTTCTTCACCGGGGGCAGGCCCAGCTTGTCGAAGAGGATCCGGCCCAGCTGCTGGGTGGAGTTGATGTTGAAGCCGTCCTCTCCGGCCAGGGCATAGATGGTCTTCTGGACCTGGTCGATCCGCTGAGACAGCATCTGCCCGAACGCTGTCAGCGCGCCCCGGTCGATGAGGAAGCCTTCGGTCTCCATCTCGGCCAGCACCTGGCATAGGGGCAGGTCCACGGTCTCATACAGCTCCCACATGCCCAGCTCCTGGAGCCGGGCGGTGAGGACCTCCCGCAGGGCGTCGATGAGGAGGCAGTGGTCCATCATCGCCTCGGCTGGGGCGTTCGGGTCAGACAGGGGGCCGAAGGCCCCCTCTTCCAGGTAGACCGATGCCTTAGGGGACTGCCGGTCGAAGTAGGTCAGGCCCAGTTTCTCCAGCTCATAGCTGCCGTCGCCAGGGGCCAGGAGGTAGGCGGCCACCTCGGTGTCGAAGACGATGCCGCCGGGGGAGATCCCCTCCTCCAGCAGAGCGCGGCACAGGTCCTTGGCCCCATGGACCGCTTTTTTGATATCGGGGGCGAAAAGGGCCTTCAGGATATCGTTGTAGTCGGTGAGGCGGTCGGCCATGAGGATGCTGGCCATCCAGGAATCGCCGCTCAGACGGCATCCCACACACACCACATCCAGAGAGGGCAGGGCCACGATGTGGACCACCTCTTTGGTCCGCCACAGAGCCAGCAGCCCTGCGGCCTGCTGGGAGGTGACATCCTTCTCCAGGTAACAGCCGCTGTCGAAGATGGCGGCGGTCTGCGCCCTCCCCTCCCCTTGGGGGGCGGTGAGGTGGTATCTGTCGATGAGCTTGGAGAACTCCAGGGACATGAACAGCTGGTAGAGGCGGTCGTTGTCCGGTGCCTGCCGCAGATCCGACTCGGGATCGAAGTCGATGGGGGCATCGGTGCGGATGGTGGCCAGGTCGTAGGACAGGAGCGCGCTCTCCCTGCCCTCCTCCAGCTTTTTGATCAGGCCGGGCTTGGCGGGAGTGTCGGGGGCGGAGCAGATGTCCGGCATGTGGTCGTAGAGGTGGCCCACGGTATGATACAGCTGGATGAGGGCGGTGGCGGTCTTCTCGCCCACCCCCTTCACACCGGGGTAGTTGTCCGAGGAGTCCCCCATGAGGGCTTTCAGGTCGATGATGTTCACCGGGTCGAAGCCGTATTCCTCCCGGAAGGACTCAGGAGTCACGTCCCGGGTGGTGGTCCGGCCCATGCGGGTGGATACCAGCTTCACCGTGGTATGCTCCGTCACCAGTTGGAGGGAGTCTTTGTCCCCAGTGACGATCACCGTGGCCCAGCCGGCCTCTTCGTCCCGCCGGGCGATGGTGCCCAGCAGGTCGTCGGCCTCCCAGCCGTCCAGCTCGTACATGGGCACGTTCATGGCGGACAGCACGTCCTTCAAAAGAGGCATCTGGCTGGCCAGCTCGTCGGGCATCCCGGTGCGGTTGGCCTTGTAGCCCTCGTAGGCCAGGTGGCGGAAGGTGGGGGCGGAGCGGTCGAAGGTGACGCACAGAGCGTCGGGCCCCTCCTCCTCCAGCAGCTTGTTCATGATGTTCAAAAAGCCGAAGATAGCGTTGGTGGGCTGGCCCTCCCGGGTGGTGAGGGTCTGGCTCACCCCGTAGTAGGCCCGGTTGACGATGGAATTGCCGTCGATGACCATCAGTTTCCTCATGGCGGATGTCTCCCCCTGTTCTTGAAAGATCTTATCGATATAGTATACCAGCTTTTTGGCCGGGGAGCAAGAAAACATATGGGGAGATCGAGGAGGGGCCGTGCCGGGGTCGGGCCGCACGAGACCGCGCGGCCAAGGAGCGGCGCCCCCTTCAGCCGTAATTGGACAAAAACTGTTTCGTCCGCTCCTCCCGGGGGGCCTCGATGACCTGCCGGGCGGGGCCCTGCTCCACGATGACCCCTTGGTCCATGAACACGATCTGGTCGGCCACGTCCCGGGCGAAGGCCATCTCGTGGGTGACGATCACCATGGTGGTCTTCTGCTCCGCCAGGGCCCGGATCACCTTCAGCACCTCGCCGGTGAGCTCGGGATCCAGGGCGGAGGTGGGCTCGTCAAAGCAGAGGATGTCCGGCTTCAGGGCCAGGGCCCGGGCGATGGCCACTCGCTGCTGCTGTCCGCCGGAGAGCTGGTGGGGGTAGTGGTCCGCCCGGTCGGCCAGACCGATCTGCTCCAGCAGGGCCCGGCCGTTCTGGTCGATCGTTTTCAGGACCGCGCCCTTATCGGCCTTGAAGTCGGCCCGCTCCCTGGCCAGCAGCTTCCCGGCCAGAGTGACGTTCTCCAGAGCGGTGTACTGGGGGAAGAGGTTGAAAGACTGGAAGACCAGACCGAAATGGAGCCGCTTTTTGCGCACCTCCCCCTCCCGTTGGGTGGCGGGGGCGTCGGCGTCGAACAGGGTCTCGCCCTTCACCACGATCCGCCCCTTGTCGGGGATCTCCAAAAAGTTGAGGCACCGCAGGAGGGTGGTCTTGCCGCTGCCTGAGGAGCCGATGATGGCCAGGGCCTGGCCCTGGTCCAGGCCGAAGCTGATGTCCTCCAGCACCCGGGTGGCGCCGAAGTGCTTCTCGATGTTATGTACCTCTAAAACAGACATTTTGGCGCCCCCTCATTTGAAATAGTCCAGTTTTTTCTCGATCCAGCCGAACAGCAAAGTCAGCCCGCCGTTGAACACCAGGTAATACACGCCGGTGAAGAACAGGGGCCACAGCAGACCCTTGTAGCCGTGGGAGCTCTTCAAAAAGGCCTTGCCCGCCCAGATGACCTCCTGGATAGAGATGACCTGGGCCAGCGAGGTGTCCTTCACCAGGGTGATGATCTCGTTGGACATGGGCGGCACCACACGTTTGACCATCTGCAGCAGGGTGACCCGGAAGAAGATCTGGCTCTTGGTCATGCCCAGCACCAGGCCCGCCTCCTGCTGGCCCGCCGGGACGCCCTGGATGCCGCCACGGTAGATCTCGGCGAAGTAGCAGGAATAGTTGATGATGAAGGCCACAGAGGCCGCCATGAACCGCCCTGTCGTCCCCGCTGGCCAGGGATTGCCGGAGGGCAGCACCATGCCGGGGATGAAGAAGATGATGTACAGCTGGAGCATCAGAGGGGTGCCTCGGATGATCCAGATCACCGTGCGGGTGAGCCACCGCAGGGGGGCGAAGCGGCTCATGGAACCGAAGGAGACCACCAGCCCCAGGGGGAGGGCCCCCAGCAGCGTGACGGCGAAGAGGGACAGGGTCTGGACGAACCCCTCGTTCAGGGCGCCCACGACGGTCATGAACATAGCTACATCTCCTTGAAGATCGGATCGCAGTGAGAAAGCAGGGGCCGATATCCATCGGCCCCCGCAGATTGGGATGCCTGTTTACTTTTGCTCGATGAGCTTGTCGCCGATCTTATAGGTGTCGGCGATCCGCTGCATGGTGCCGTCGGCGTAGCTGGTCTTGAAGAACTCGTTCAGAGCGGCGGCCAGATCGGAGCCTTTGCGGAAGCCTACGCCGTACTGCTCGTCGTTGAGGCTGACGGTGTAGGTCAGGTCGGCGTAGCTGGTGCCCTCGCCGGTCATGGCCGCGGCCATCAGATAGTCGATCACGGCGGCGTCGGCAGTGCCGGACTGGACCTCCAGCAGAGCGGTGGCCTGGTCCTGGGCGGCGGTGTAGGCGATGCCCATCCCGTCCAGCACCTCCTGCCCGGCGGAGCCGTTCTCCACGGCGAACTGCAGATCGGCGATGCTCTCTGCGGTCTGGTACTGGTCGGCCACATCCTTCTTCACGATGACCACCTGGGCGTTGTTGAAATAGGGGACGGAGCACTCCATGGCGGCCTGTACGTCGTCGGTAAGGGTCATGCCGTTCCACACTACGTCTAAGGTCTTGCCCTCCAGCTCCATCACCTTGCTGTCCCAGTCGATGAGCTGGAACTCGGGCTCGACCCCCAGGCTCTCGGCAAAGGCCCTTGCCATATCGGCGTCGAAGCCGATCCACTGGCCGTCGGCATCCTTATAGTCCATGGGCTCGAACTCGGTGATCCCCACGATCAGGGTGCCCTTGTCCTTTACATAGGCCAGGTCGCTGCCGGCGGTCTGCTGGCTGGAGCTGGCCCCACCGTTCTGGGACTTGCTGGTATCCTCCCCCTTACCGCCGCAGGCGGCCAGAGACAGGCATATGGCTGCGGCCAGGATGAGGGACAGTTTCTTTTTCATGATATGTATCCTCCATTTTTCAAAGGGTCTGCCGGGGCGGCCCCGGCACCGCTTTCATATTTTAGTACGCTAATGCGATGTTGTAAAGCCTTCCCGCTGAGATTCCCTCTTTTGCCTAAGATCTGCCCATTTTCGAGGAGAGATCTTGTCAGTTGAGACGATGGGACAGAGGAGGCCGGACGCCGCCCCCGGGGAAAACTGTCCTTGGGACCGGGATGCCCGGTCTCTCTTTGACAGCGTCCCCCGTGGGACCTGCGTCCGGCCCGTGCCTGATCCGTCAGGCTGCTTCAGCCGCCCTGGATGGAGGCTGTTACTTCATGCCGTTCTCGTAGGACTCGATCATCTTCTTGACCATCTGGCCGCCCACAGAACCGGCCTGCTTGCTGGTCAGGTCGCCGTTGTAGCCCTGCTTCAGGTTGACGCCCACCTCGTTGGCGGCCTCCATCTTGAACTTGTTCATCGCCTCGCGGGCGTTGGGGACCATGATCTTATTACTGTTGCTGTTAGCCATGATTCGTCTCTCCTTTTCACTCTGTTTTGTGTTTCTGTTTGGGTCGGATGGAACATCCACACATAGCTTTGCCTCAGCGGGCCCAGATATACCCCAAGCGGCCCCTGCCTTATTTTACTATCCGCGGGGAGCGGCGGATCGGTCCGTCGGTCCTCTCTCGCCCCTCGAGGAGATCCTTGTGTGTTCCTGTGCCTGGGCGGCCCGCCTTGTGACCAACGAGGATGGCGCGATTCAAAACGCAAAGGGGCTGTGGGAAAAGCGCAAGACCTCCGGTTTTCCGGAGGTCTTGCGCCTGCAGGGCGATGAGCCGATCCTTACTGGAAATTTTTGATCGCGATCCCCTCGTCCTGGAACGCCTTGCGGATCCGTTCCACAAAGGCCAGCGCCTTGGGCCCGTCCCCGTGGACGCATAGGGTGTCGCCCCGGATGGGCACGTCCTTCCCAGTGATCGTGGTGACCATGCCCTCTTTCACCATGCGGATGCACCGCTCCACCGCAAAGTCCTCGTCGGTGATCATGGAACCGGGCTGCTTTCGGGGCACCAGGTTCAGGTCGTCCTGGACGGCGCGGTCGGCAAAGATCTCCGCCGCCGTCTTCAAGCCCATCTTTTCGGCCTCGTCGCCCAGGACGGCCCCAGCGCAGTAGAAGATCATGATAGAGGGGTCGATCTCATACACCGCCTCGCAGATGGCCCGGGATACCTCCCGGTCGTACTGGCACAGGTTGCCCAGGGCGCCGTGGGGAGCCACATGCTGGAGTTTTAGGCCGCTGCTGTGGACGAAAGCCCACAGGGCGCCGATCTGGTACTTCATATAATTTTTGATCTCGTCGGGGCTGAGGACCATCTTCCGGCGGCCGAATCCCATCAGGTCGGGGTAGCCGGGGTGAGCTCCCACCGCCACGCCGTTGGCTTTGGCGGTCCTGACTACCCTGTCCATCACCATGGGGTCGCCGGCGTGATAGCCGCAGGCGATGTTGGCGGAGGTGATGTAGGGCAGGATGCCCTCGTCATTGCCGATCTGATAGGCGCCGAAGCTCTCGCCCATATCGCTGTTCAAATCGATCTGATACATGATTCCACTCCTTTTTCAAAATGGTCGGGACCCGGCAGTCCGCCTTTCTGCATGCTTTACGATGTATGCTTTACGACTTGGACCTGATAGCTCCTTCCGTTCACGGTGACCTTGTAGGTGGTCCCAATGGGCTGCGCCGGCTGGGGCTGGGCCAAACGGGCTCCCAGCTCCTTCAGCTCCCGGTCGAAGGCCCGCCAAAGCCGGTGGGCCTCCTCCACGCTCACCGCCTGGAAGCGGATCCTGTCCCCCGTCTTCCGCTGGCCCACCAGCGGCAGGTCGGCGGAGATCACCGCAGCGATCTTGGTGTAGCCTCCCACGGTCTGGCGCTCGGCCAGCATGATGATGGGCTGGCCCGAGGTGGACACTTGGATGGCCCCGGTGACCATCCCGTCGGAGATGATGTTGCCGTCGGTCTTGTGCTGGATCACCGGCCCTTCCAGGCGGCAGCCCATACGGTCGAAGTCTTTGCTGACTGTATAGGGCCGACCGAGGAAGGTGTCGATGCCTTCACGGGTGAAGGCATCGTCCTGGGGCCCCAGGACGACCCGGATCGTCACCTCGTTCCCTCCGTGGTCGGGGATAGGAGCGGTCCGGGGCAGAGGCAGAGCGGGATCGGGGGCCCGGAAGCCAACTGCGTCCCCCTTGGCCAGCCTGCGGCCTTGGAAGCCGCCCACCTTGTTTTGCAGGGCGGTGGCCCGGCTGCCCATCACCGGAGGGACGTCCAGTCCCCCGGCAAAGGCGATATAGGCGCGGCAGCCGGTCTTGGCGGCCCCCAGCCTCAGAAGGTCCCCCGCCTTGACAGCCACTGCCTGATACATGGGGCAGGGCTGGCCGTTGAGAGAGGGGCCCATATCCGCACCGGTGAGGGCGATCGTGTTGTCCTGGTCGAAGCGCAGCGCCGGCCCCAGGATGGTGGCCTCCAGAGCGCTCTCTCCCATGGGGTTGCCCACCAGCAGGTTGGCGGTGCGGAAGGCCCTCAAGTCCATAGGGCCCGCCGGGGACATGCCGAACTGTTCATAGCCGTACCGGCCCTCATCCTGGACAGTGGTGAGGACGCCGGGATCTTCTGTTACAAAGCCCATCGTCACATCCCCCTCTCATAGGTCCTGCACTGGTACTCGCCCAATTCCACCTGGCGCTTGATCTCCAAAAACTCCGCCTTGTCGATGGGGATGTGGCGGATCCACTGGCCCGCCCTGAGCAGGAAGGGATCCTCCTTCCTGTAGTCACAGGCCAGGATGGGGGTGGTGCCGATGATGTTCCAGCCGCAGGGCTGGTCGAAGGGGATGACATTGCTCAGACCCAACTGGACCACGATACTGCCCCCGGGGATGCGCACTCGCGGGGTCTCCCGCCGCTTGAAGGAGAAGGGAGCCTCGAACCGGGCGGTATAGGAGTGTCCCGGGGCGAAGCCCAGCATATACACATAGTAGTCGCTGCCGCTGTGGATCCGGACGATCTCCTCAGGGGTGGTGTTCTCGAGCTTGGCGATATCCTCCAGGTCCAGAGCGTACTCCCCTTCGTAGAGGACGGGGATCTCGGTGACGATCGCGTTCGGCAGCTGAGACAGGTCCATCTGGTCGGCCGACTGCCGGATATCTTCCTTGATCTGGTCCAGGTCCGCCGTCAGGGGGTCATAGTGGACCAGCAGGGCCCGGTAGGTAGGGACCAGTTCCCCCAGGCCGGGGATCCGTTTCCGCTCCAGATCGAATCTCAGGGCGCGGACCTTCTGGTTGACTTCCATGCTGATCTCGTTTTCGAACTCCACCAGGAGGGCCTGGTCGCCCACATAGCGCAGGGTGTAGTCAGACACAGCGTTTTCCTCCATCCCAACAGATCTTGACTCGGCCGCCGAGACCAGCGGATCTCTGCGCTGTCCCCCCGCCTGCGGGGCGGGGGGACAGGACCGGCGGCCATGTTCCCGCCCTCGAAGAGGTGGGAACGTTCGGATCAGCTGTTATAAACTTTGGCGTCGAACTCGTTCTCGCTCTTGGCCACGATCACAGTGGTGGCGGCGTCGCCCACCACGTTCAGGGTGGTCAGCACCATCTCGCAGGGCTTGTTCATGGCCAGGATCAGGGAGTAGATGAGGGTGCACAGCTCGGTGCCGAAGCCGGCGCCGGTGAGCACCGCATACAGCATGACGGTGCCGGCGGCGGGAATGGCCGGGGTGCCCATGGAGGCGCAGATGGCCAGCAGGGTCATGGTGGCGTAGTGCATGGGGGTGACCTCCAGACCGGCACAGGTGGCGATGAAGGCGGCGCCGATGATGTGCATGATGGCGGTGCCGTTCATGTTGATGGTCATGCCCACGGGGAGGACGAAGTTGGTGATCTCCTCGCTGCAGCCCAGCTCTTTCACACAGGTCTCCTTATTCAGAGGGAGCGCGGGGGCGGAGGCGGCAGCGCCGAAGGCGATGATAGCTACCTTGATCATCTTTTTCATGAAGATATAGGGGTTGCAGTGGGTGACGGCGGCGATGGCGGCGGGGTAAGCCACCAGCAGGTAGACGATCAGGACGATGAGGGTGACCAGGATGTAGGAGAAGATGTTGCTCACCTGGTCGATGCCATAGATGGCGAAGGTGCGGGTGACCATGCAGAACACGGAGATGGGGGAGCAGGTGATGATGAGGAAGTCCAGGAATTTTTGGGTGATCTGGCCGGCCTCATCGCAGAAGGTCTTGAAGACGGTGATCTTGCCGCCCATGGAGGCGATGCACACGCCCACGATCACCGCGCAGGTGATGACGGCCAGCATCCGGTTGTTGGAGGTCATGGGGGAGATCAGGTTGTCAGGCACCGCATTGACGATGGTGACCAGGATGTTGCTGGTCTCGATCTCAGTGATGTTGGCGGCGGCCTGGTCCACCTGGAAGGGGCGGTAGACGCCCATGCCGATGACAATCTCAGAGCAGATGGCGGCGAAGACACAGGCCACTAAGTAGAACAGGACGAAGGTGATGATGGTCTTGCCGGCGATGCGGCCCAGCTTCCTCATGTCGTTCATGCTGCACACCGACATGATGATGGAGAAGAACACCATCGGGACGATGGCCAGCTTCAGCGCGTTGGTGAACAGGGTCTGGACGATGTAGAACAGGCCCAGGGCGCTGCGCCCGGCGCTGACGGTGATATCCTGGAAGAAGATCATATTGATGACGTTCCAGGTATCAGGGGATATGGAGGTCTTGGCCAGGCTGGCGATGATGCCGCAGATCACGCCCAGGACCAGACCGGCGATCATGCGCTTGACAAAGTTTTTACGTGCGTTTTCTCCCATGTTGGTCACTCCTTGATTTTGATATCTGTTTGCGCCTCTGTCTTGCTGAGGGAAGTATATCATAAAGGAGCGACTTGGGTAAAATGAATAATTTAACGGATATATATTTATGATCTCTATATTTATCGACGATTCTTCGTCATTCTGTCAAATATCGGCTTTTTGAATAAGATACCCAAAAAATATCTATTTGCCTCGGGTTTTTTGGCGTGCTATACTCAAAAGCACCAAACTTGGATCAGGAGGTTTTTACTGTGAAGATCGTTGTATTGGACGGATATACCGAGAATCCCGGCGACCTGAGCTGGGATGAGCTGGGCAAGCTGGGGGAGCTGACGGTCTATGACCGCACCAGCCTCACCGATGAGGATGAGGCCATCGCCCGGATCGGGGACGCGGAGGTGGTGTTCACCAACAAGACCCCCATCACCAAAAAGGTCATCGACGCCTGCCCCGGCATGAAGTTCATCAGCCTGCTGGCCACCGGCTACAACGTGGTGGACTATGCCTACGCCGCGGAGAAGGGCATCCCCGTCACCAACGTCCCCACCTATGGCACTGCCTCGGTGAGCCAGTTCTCCATCGCCCTGCTGCTGGAGGTGTGCCACCACATCGGCCACCATGATGCCTCTGTCCACGCCGGGAACTGGGCCAACTGCATCGACTGGTGCTACTGGGACTACCCCCTCATCGAGCTGGAGGGCAAGACCATCGGGATCATCGGCTTCGGCCGGATCGGACAGACCGAGGGCCGCATCGCCAAAGCTCTGGGCATGAAGGTGCTGGCCTACGACGTCTATCCCAACGACTCCGGCCGTGAGATCGCCGAATATGTGGATCTGGACACCCTCTACGCCCGGTCTGACGTGATCACCCTCCACTGCAACCTGACCCCAGAGAACACCGGCATGATCGACAAGGCTTCTATCGCCAAGATGAAGGACGGGGTCATCCTCATCAACAACGCCCGGGGCCAGCTGATCGATGAGCAGGACGTGGCCGA
>RAYO01000092.1 GCA_003612335.1 bacterium 1xD42-67 | reverse complement strand
CTCAAGACCGAGATCAACCGTATCGCTGACTCCGCCAACTTCAACGGCATCAAGCTCCTGGACGGCTCTCTGGACCGGGATATGCTCCCCATCGACGGCAGCTACACCACTGGCACTGCCGAGATGGCCAAGGGCATCGAGTTCGAGATCGGTCAGGGCGGCGGCGGCTCCAAGGGCGAGTACTCTCTGGATATCCAGAAGGCCTTTGGTAACGGTGACACCGTGGACCTGGTAGTCACCCCCAATGGCGGCGGTGCTGCGACGACCATTACAGCCACCTATGGCACCAACTTTAGTGGTAGCACCATCGAGGAGCAGGCCCAGAGCTTGGCCAACTATCTGAAGGGCCAGAGCAGTGTTGCCAGCGACTTCAGCGTAAACGTTGAGGGCGGGACCGTGACCCTGACCAGCCTGCAGGAGGGCAACGATCAGGCTACTGCTGCGTTCGGCAACCTCCAGGATAAGGCGACCACCAAGGATGCCGACTGGGCCCACACAGATGGTATCGGTATCACTCCGGGTACCGCAGTGCAGATGGAGAAGCTGTTCGGTGCGGATGCTGCTGGCGCTGGTGAGAACCTGAAGCTGGGCCAGGAGCTGACCTTCAAGTTCGAGACCGCTGGCGGCAAGACTTTGACCGCTACCATCACTGTAGATGAGAGCATCGCCAATGCCACTACTAACGAGAAGGTGGCCGAGGCTGTCATCAATAAGCTGAATGCTTCTAGTTTCGACAAGAACGGCAGCACCGCGATCGCAGAGGAGAGCCTCAAGGTCGGCGATGTGTTCGATATTCAGGGTATTCCTAATACCGGCGGAATCAGCTTCAATGCTAAGGCGGGCGGCATCGGCGGCGCAACAAAGGTCACTTTGAGCGGCCTGTCTTCTGGTGAGAAGAGCGTGACTATCGCCGCGAATGCTGCGACTGCCTCCAAGTATGTTGCCAAACTGGATGCCACCAATGGGGCTGCGGACTATACCACTGGTGATAAGCTGACGATCAAGGGTTCTCTGGGCGACGGCAAGACCTTCGAGTTCACCGTAGAGGCCGGCAAGGACTTCGCTATCGACGCTGCTGCTCCTGCCAATACCATGACCAACCTGAAGAAGCTGCTGGAGAGCGACAGCTTCGAGGTCAAGCTGAGTGATGGTAGCACCGTCAAGGGCTCGGACATCTTCGGTGACAACAAGGAGATCGCTCTGACTGCTGCCGCTGCTTCCATGACCTTCACTTCTAAGGAGACTGGTACTGCTGGCAGCAAGGGCGTCAGTGCTGTGACCGATGTCACCCTGAATGCTACTGCTACCGCCATCAACCACAATGAGGTCCTTGGCGCTCAGAAGACCGGTGCTACCTCTACTGTGACCTTCGCAGACGATTCTGTGGACTATGGCTCCATCATCGAGGTGGACGGCGTTTCCTACGAGATCGTGAAGAACGCCAACGAGCGCACTAACTTCAACAACATCGCTGTCGTGGTGGACGATGTCACCGATGGCAGCAAAGTCGCCAGTGCCTTTGCTGACGCTGTCAACAAGGCTCCCGGCAACGGCGATCCCACCACTGGCTCCGGTATCACTGCCACCGCCAAGGGCAGCAAGGTGGAGATCACCACCAATGCCATCGGCAGCGAGCAGGTCTCCCCTGCCATCGCTACCAACGGCGATACTGTGAAGAAGATCGAGTTCAAGCTGGATCCCGAGAAGGTCCAGGCTGGTTCTAAGGTCAAGATCAATGGTCAGACCTATGAGTTCACCGATGGCAAGTCCAAGGTCTCTGAGGGCAGCATCGCTGTGAAGACCAACCTGAAGGGCGCTGACGCCAAGTCCCTGGCCGACGCTCTGGTGAGCGCTGTCAAGGCCAACGCTAAGAACACTGCCAACGTCAGCGTGGACGACGAGGGCCTGGTCACCGTGAAGGGCACTGTTTCCATGGAAGGCGAGGTCCAGGATCCCTCCGTCAGCTTCCATGACGGCAAGGGCGGTCTGGTGCTCCAGATCGGCGACACCGCTGACGACTTCAACCAGATGAACGTGTCCATCGGCGACATGCACACCACTGCTCTGGGCATCGACGGCATCGACATCGGCAACCAGGACGGCGCCAAGGCCGCCATCGACGTGATCAAGAACGCCATCAACTACGTCTCCGGCGTCCGCGGCGATCTGGGCGCTATCCAGAACCGTCTGGA
>RAYO01000091.1 GCA_003612335.1 bacterium 1xD42-67 | reverse complement strand
GAAAGATTTTGCAAGTTCCAGCCCTAACCTTATGTAACTCGGCAAATGGTGGCAAAGCCTTGATTTTCAGGCGTTTCCGCCATTTGCCGTTCGGGAGAGTTTTTTGCATATCTCGGCGTATCCCGGCGTGACTTTGCGCTGAAACGTAGTACGGAAGTAGTAAAAGCGGCCTGTTGCTCCTGTTTTACTACTTTACTACGCAGCCAGCCGCTCCATCTCCGCCTTTATGGAACAGGCATCAACATGGGTGTAGTAGTCCAGCGTCATGGTGATGTTGGCGTGGCCCATGATGTACTGCAAAGCCTTGGGATTCATCCCGGCGTTTGCCATACGGGTACAGAACGTGTGCCGCAGGGAGTGCGGGGTAATGTTAGGCAACTGCTCCTTATGCTGCTTGTTGTATTTCCTCACAAGGCCCCTAATCACGGCGTTATAGTTCATGCCTACTTTCGGCGTCCCGTCCTTTTTGAGAAACAGGAAATTGGTATAGCCGTCCACCGTGATGGTGGCTTTCTTACCCCGATTCTTCAGCACTCGCTTTAACGCCCGGTAGACCGGCTCACTCATAGGGATTTCCCGATAGCCGTTCTTGGTCTTGGGCGTTTCGATGTAGTAGCCGTTTTTGCTGTCCCGTAGGAGCTGGTGGTCTACCCGGATCAGCCGGTTCTTAAAATCAAGGTTCGTGGTCAGCCCGCAGAACTCGGAAATGCGAAGCCCGGTTCCCAGCAGGATGATAAGCTCATCAGCGTACTTCTGATATACCGGGTCATTCTGTGCGAAGTCAATCAGGCTTACCTCCTGTTCCGGCGTCAGCACAGTTTTTTCACCCCTGTCATCATCCAAGACTTTGTTCAGGGCAAAGCTGAACGGGTTCTTGCGAATACAATCGTCCTCGATGGCGATGAAGAACGCGGCCCGGAGGGAACGCTTGTAGTTGCTGATGGACTGGAAGCTAAAGCCCTTTTCCCTCATGCGGATGGCCCACTCTTTGGCATCGGAGGGCTTCACCGCGTCAATGCTTTTCCCGCCGAGAGGGTCATCCCGCAGGAGGCCCATCAGATACTCCCGCTGTTTCTTGGTGCCCCGCTTCACATCCGCCCGCTGACTGTTCTGCTTGGCGTAGAGCTGGCAGACGGTCATTTTTTTGCCCACAGTGTCGATGCCGTCCGCAATATCCCGGTTGATCTCCTTCTCCTTCTCACGCAGGGAAATATCGTCCCGCTTGCCAGCCGGGGTCTTGTCCGTGGCTACCAACTTCCAGGCATAGACGAATTGGGGCTTGCCGGTGCTGTCCGTGTACTTATATGCGTATCTCCCGTCTTTTCGCTGGCTCTCTCCAGTTCTTAAAATGCGGCCTTTGTTGTCGCGCCGTTTTTCCGCCATTGGTAAAACTCCTTTCCAAAACTGGAACGAGCCTTGATACGACTTGAGTATATTTTATCATATTTTCGGCTCAATACAAATCTGCGATTAGATCACATCCAGAGAGTCAATGACCTTTTCAAACTGCTTGCGCTTGATCTGGATGCGGTTGCCGTTCATTATCAGCCAGTTGGCGTCCGGGTTTTCCTCCGCCAGTTTCCGCAACTTCTTTTCCCCGATGCGGAAATATTTGGCCGCTTCCTCTATGGTCAACGTGTACTTCTCCCAAATGGGCACGTCAGGATAACTCATACCCGCGCCCCTCCTTTCGGCGTGACCACATATTCCATACCGGGGCGCTGACCGCAGTAGACGCAGACCTCTTTTTCAGCCTGTCCCGGCGCGGCCTCCCGCAAAACAAAAGCGCTTGTGCCGCGAAAAGCGTCAGCACAAGCGCCGCATAAGCAGAGCGTCAGTTTCGGAGGGACGGGTTCGATCAGGCCGATGCTGACCGCCAGGGCGTGGTTGATGCCCCGGATATGTTTCTCGTCCAGTCTGCCGATGTAGCCGGACAACCGCTGCTTGTCTATGGTGCGAATTTGCTCCAAAAGGACAAGCGAGGGCTGTGCCAGCCCATTCCCGGCCTCCAGATAGTAGTGGGTGGGCAGCTTGGCTTTGACGTTGGCCTTGCTGGTGACGGCGGCGATAATGACGGTGGGGCTGTGCTTGTTGCCCACGTTGTTCTGGATGATAACGACGGGCCGGGTGCCTTTCTGCTCCGAGCCGATCCCGTGACCCAGGTCGGCATAATATAAATCGCCGCGCAAATATGTCCTGCTCATGGTGTTTGACCTCCTCATAAAGATTAGACGGCCTGCGCCGCCTATGTAGGAGCCGGACAGCATGACATATTAAGGTTGGCGGAGCATAAACGCTCCCGTTTCCATAAACCTGTCCCGCTGTCCGGCTTATATGAAAGCAA
>RAYO01000090.1 GCA_003612335.1 bacterium 1xD42-67 | reverse complement strand
CGCGCGTCCAGAAGTGCCGCTTTTCATCCAAAGGCGGTGCGCGGGCATTTTGGGAATCCGGCTTTGGCAAGCCGGTAAAGAAAAGTATCAAAGACATGAAAAAATGTCACTTTAGCGTCATTCGGTTTACCCCGGAGGGAAACCACAAGGGGGACAATAGCGTACCGAAAAAATCGCAAGTTGGGGAAACCATCTACCCACGACTGAGCGGCAAGACGCAACATTGTGAATGAGGAACAAGGCTAAACTGCTTTAAGGGCAGTCCGAGGCGGGATACTCGACCCGGCGGCGCAGGATGGTTGTATTCGCCGTATGTCATAGCGGAATGTGACAGGTAGACACAGACCGCACGATACTTATGACAGCCAGCCGCAGTAAGCGGAAAAGGACGAAAACCCATTACCGACATCACAATACGCTTTTCCCAAGGTGTCTAACTGGAGATTGCCTAAACCGGAGTGCCGGGATTATCCGGCTATGCGTAATGCCGCAAGGTGAAAAATTTCAAGGGGTAAAAACCCAAGAAAGATGACGCTGAATATCCGGCATGGCAACGGAGCCTCCGTAGTAGTCCGAGGGCGGGAAAGCCGTCTACATGGCGAAGGGAGGTAGGATGTCAACCAATTCATAAAAAGGAAAGGTGCGTGAGGCATTATGAGAAGTCCTGAAAATGTGTTGGAAAGCCTAAAATCCAAGGCGTGTAACAAGAGTTACAAGTACGAGCGGTTATACCGCAATCTATACAATCCACAATTCTATCTGCTGGCATACCAGCGGATACAGGCGAAACCAGGCAACATGACAGCCGGAACAGACGGCAAAACCATTGACGGTATGGGAATGGCAAGGATAAACGCCCTCATTGAAAAAATGCGTGATTTCAGCTACCAGCCCAACCCGGCGAGGAGAACGTATATCCCGAAATCCAATGGGAAAATGCGCCCTCTGGGAATACCGTCATTTGACGACAAACTGATACAGGAGGTGGTGCGGCTCATCTTAGAGAGCATCTATGAGCCAACTTTCAGCGACTACTCCCACGGTTTCCGCATAAACAAAAGCTGCCATACGGCACTCAAATATGTGCAGAAATATTTTACGGGGACAAAGTGGTTCGTTGAGGGGGATATAAAGGGCTGTTTTGACAATGTAGACCATCATGTGCTGATTGACATTCTGCGGAAGCGGATTGCAGACGAACATTTCATTGGTCTGCTATGGAAGTTTCTGAAAGCCGGATATATGGAGGACTGGAATTATCACAATACCTACTCCGGCACTCCCCAAGGCTCTATCATCAGCCCCATCCTTGCAAATATCTATATGAACGAACTGGACAACTATATAGCAGAATACGCAGAGAAGTTCAACTGCGGAAACCGCCGTAAAATCAATCCTGCGTTCAAGAAGAAGTTGGATGTTTGCCGGGGAAAAGAGCAACGGCTTAAAAGAAATCTCTCTAAAATGAGCGAGAAAGAAAAAGAGGGCTTAATTGCGGAAATCCGGGAACTGCGGCGCAGTCTGAAATCCATGCCGTACAGTGACCAGATGGACGACAGCTATAAGAGGATTTGCTATGTCCGGTATGCGGATGATTTCCTGATAGGGGTTATCGGCAGTAAAGAGGACGCAGAACAGGTAAAACAAGAAGTAGGCTGTTTTATCTGGGAAAAACTTCATCTGGAAATGTCCGGAGAAAAGACACTGATTACCCACGGACATGATTTTGCAAAGTTTCTGGGATACGAGGTCACAATCGCCAAAGGCGCATATAACAAAAAGACCAAAACGGGAGCTACCAGACGAGTAAACAACGGAAAAGTCCTGCTTTATGTTCCCCATGACAAATGGGTTAAACGCCTGCTCTCCTACAATGCCCTCAAAATTAAATACAACAAACA
Source organism: bacterium 1xD42-67 (assembly GCA_003612335.1). Classification (GTDB taxonomy): domain Bacteria; phylum Bacillota; class Clostridia; order Oscillospirales; family Oscillospiraceae; genus Lawsonibacter. The sequence goes on along the minus strand of RAYO01000090.1, from coordinate 690 downwards.
GAACGGAAACAAAGAGGTTTGGGAACCCGTCCGGCGTACCCGCCTGTTGCACCTGGACGACTTGGAAATCCTAAACCAGTACAACGTAGAAATCCGTGGATTGTACAACTACTACCGGCTCGCAAACAACGTGACCGTACTCAACAACTTCTACTATGTAATGAGATACAGTATGCTCAAAACTTTCGCCGGAAAGTATCGGACACGAATTAGCAGAATTATTCGCAAGTACCGCCAAGGGAAAGACTTTGTTGTGGAGTACCCGAAGAAAAATGGCAAAGTTGGTAAAGTGCTGTTCTACAACAACGGTTTTTGCCGGAATACCAAAGTGGAAAGCGGCAATCCCGATATAGTAGCAAGAGTAGTCGAGAACTATGGGCGCAACAGCTTGATGAAAAGATTGCAGGCGAATAAATGCGAGTGGTGCGGCGCAGAGAATGTACCGCTTGAGATACACCATGTACGAAAACTCAAAGATTTGAGTGGCAGGAAACAATGGGAAATCGCCATGATTGGGCGCAGGCGCAAGACAATGGCACTCTGCATTGACTGTCACGATAAGTTACACGCCGGGAAATTAGACTGACATCTGGAGAGCCGGATACATCGAGAGGTGTAAGTCCGGTTCGGAGGGGAGTTCTCGGAAACCTGCCATAGTGATATGGTAAGGCGTCGGGTTCTTACCCTACT
>RAYO01000089.1 GCA_003612335.1 bacterium 1xD42-67 | reverse complement strand
TTGCTGTTTTTCTCTTTTAGACGTTTGGGTGTATCCAGGGCTACCAAATTCCCATTGGAGATAAAGGCCACCCGGTCGCACAGGAGGTCGGCGTCCACCATGTTATGGGTGGTGACAAAAACCGTCGTTCCCTTTTTGCGCTCCTGCTCAATGATTTTTCGGAACAGCACCGCGCCGGAGGGGTCAAGGCCGCTGGTGGGTTCGTCCAGGAACAGCAGCCGGGGATTGCTCACCAGCGCCCGGGCCATGCTCACCCGCTGGCGCATCCCCTTGGAGTAGGAGGACACCGGCTTTTTCAGAAAGTCCGGCTTAAATTCCAGCGCGTCCAGCAGCTCCCCTACATCCCGCCGCTGCTCCCTGGGATAGAACGAGGCAAAGTAGTTTAGATTGTCTACGGCACTCAAATTGGCGTACAGATAGGGAAACTCAAATAGGACGCCGATCTTCTGAAAAAATTCCTGGCCGTGGGCGGCGGAAATGTCCTGCCCGAACAGTGAAACCTTACCGCCGTGACCTTTCAAAATCCCGGTCAGAATTTTTTGGGTCGTGGACTTCCCGGAGCCGTTCGGCCCCAGGAAACCAAAAATTTCTCCGTCCTCCACAGTGAAGTTCAGACCATGGAGGGCCTGCTTGTCCTTGCTGTAGGAGAATGTCAGGTTCTTGACCTCGATCATTCGTCGTCACCCCATTTCCCATGCTTATTTCTCTCCTGCTGGCGCTTGCTCCACCATTTCATAAACTTGACCTTGAAGGGGATGGAGATAACCAGCACCGCCACGATCACCAGCCACCAGTACCACGCTAAACCTAAAAACATAAAAAACCCTCCTTATTTGTGATAAGGAGAGTTTAGGGTTGCGGTGTGAAATTGGTGTGATGCCGCTGTGAAATCCGTGTGAAATTATTCTGTGACGGGGATGGAGAAATGGAACCGCACCCCGCCCGTTTGGTTTTCTGCACCATAGGGGTAATTCTGCATGGACAGGATTTGCGCCACAATAGACAGCCCCAGCCCGGAACCGCTGTATTCCGCTCCGCTGTCCCGATAGAATTTAGTCCAGATTTTGGGCAGGTCACTTTCTGGAATGGGCCGACCCTGATTGAAGATGGAGAAATGCAGCGCCCCATCATCCACTGTCAGTTCCAGCCGCAGAACGCCACCGGGATACATATTTTTCTTGGCGTTGACGATCAGGTTGTCCAAAACCTGCTCCATGCGCCGCCGGTCTGTCCGCACAAAAGCCTTTTGCTCCGGCAGCTCATATTGCAGTTCAAAGTCGGTGTCCGGGGCATCGATCAGAAGCCGCCCGGCTACTGTTTCCACCAGCTCCACAAAGTCAAAGCGGGTGACATCCAAGTCTGCGGCCCCGCTCTCTAATGCTGACAGATCCAACAAAGTCACGATCAGATCGTTCATGCGCTCTACTTCGGAAACAATGACTTGGGCGTATTTCTGCTTTTTGGCCTCGTCCGCTTCGTCCTGCAAGCCCTCGGCGTAGGCCCGGATGATACCCAGCGGGGTTTTCATCTCATGGGATAGGCTGTCCACCAGCTCTTTGCGCTCAGACAGGAGAAGCCGCTCCTTTTCCACGTCCTTTTCAAGCTGCGTGTTTGCGCCCTCCAACCGGGCAAGGGCCTGTTGGAGATTTTCGGCCATCGTGTTCAGACTGGCAGACAGTTCTCCAAATTCATCGGTTGAAACGAGATTGCAGGGGGTGGAAAAGTCCAGCCCCGCCATGCGTTTTGCGGAGGCGTTCAGTTTGTCAATCGGTTTCGTGATAAAGCGGCTCATAAAAAAGTCGATACCCAAAACCAACAGCAGGACAAAACCCAGCCAGATCAGAAAAGAGGCATCCTCGCTAACGGGCAGGCGGGTGGATAGGATGTAGGAAAAAATCAACGCCAGCCCTGCCAGCTTTGACAGCATCAAGATCTTTTTCCGAACAGTACGGAGCGAAAATGCTTCTTTCATGCCGTCACCTCGAATTTATAGCCGGAGCGTATCAGTGTGACGATATGCCTGCCTTCGTTCCCCAGCTTTTGCCGCAGGGTCTTGATGTGGGTGTCCACGGTTCGGGTCGTCCCTTCAAAGTCATAACCCCAAACACAGTTTAGAAGCTGCTCCCGATTGAATATCTGCCCAGGGTTTGCCATCAAAAAGGCGAGCAGTTCATACTCCTTATGGGTCAAGGTGATCTCCTGCCTGTCAAGATAGACCTTGTGCGTGTTGGGGTGGAGCATGATTTTCCCGGCGGTGATCGCTCCGACGGAAGCGGGGGAGGAACGGCGCAGGAGTGCGTTCACCTTTGCCAGCAGCACCTTGGGGCTGAATGGCTTTGTCATGTAGTCGTCCGCACCGTAATCGTAGCCTTTCAGTTTATCGTCCTCCGCGCTCTTGGCGGTGAGCATGATAATGGGCAGTTCGCTCATTTCCCGCGCCATCTTGCAGACAGAAAAGCCGTCCAGATGGGGCATCATCACATCCAGGATCATCAAGTCCATAGGATGATTTTTTAGCGTGACAAGGGCATCTATACCATCGTCGGCAGTAAAGCAGGTGTGTCCGCCCTTTCGCATATAGTCCGCGATGATGTCCTGCATGGCCTTTTCATCTTC
>RAYO01000088.1 GCA_003612335.1 bacterium 1xD42-67 | reverse complement strand
GATAATGGTTAATTATCTATTAGAGCATTCGAAACCGATAGATATCATATAAAACTGTCAAAAAGCAAATATTGCGGCTGCTTTTTATTGTTTTCTACCGGGTACCGCCTCGGTGGAGGTATGTATGAGAAGAGAATTAGTAGGAGATTTCCCCATACAAGATGCACAGCAAGATTTGTTTAATATGTCATATTATGCAGAAACCTTGGCTGCATTTATAACCCAAGCATCAACTCCGTTAACAATATCAATACAAGGAGAGTGGGGCAGCGGAAAAACATCCCTTATGAATTTAGTAGTTAACGAACTCAAAAAAAGTTCAAAGGTAAAATATGAGATAATCCGAATCGAAGCATGGGAGTATTTTGTTGGTAATACAGGTAATTCTCTTGAGCGGTTTGCATTATCACTCATTGACGAGATAATCAGCAGAAATACTGATAATAAGCTTACAAAAGAACTGCAAAAAGTAAGAAAATGTTGCGGCATCTTTTTCTCAAAAGGCATCTCATTTTTAGGAGGCATAAATCAGTTAGATACTGCTACCATCGAAGACATAAAATCTTTCATGGGAACAAACGAGTTGCTATCTATAATAAAAAATCTTAGAAAGAGTCTTGAAGAGCTAGTTGAAAAAAACAATAGGTTGCATGAAGAAAATACTATATACGTTTTTTTAATCGATGACTTGGACCGAATTGAGCCGGAATTCTCAGTAAAGATTCTCGAATTGCTAAAAAATATTTTTTATATACCACAATGTATCTTTATTTTATCTGTTGATTTTGAGATTGTTATCAAAGGATTAAAGAAACGATATCGTGACTATTTGGATGGTAGTCCCTTTAATTATAGGGACTATTTTGACAAATTAATCCAACTTACATTTACACTCCCTATTAACTCATATGAAGTTGAACCTCTATTCACAAATATTTTGACCGAGTACGGTTATTGGGAAAACAGAGAACTATCTTTTGATGATCGCAGTATGATCAGGGATTTGCTGAGATTAAGCGTGGGGAACAATCCAAGAAAAATTAAGCGGTTAGCAAATGCAGTATATGTTAGCTATTTGCTGGATAGAAAGACAAGCAAATTTTTAGATAGCTTGAAGAAAAAACTTATCAACTTAGTTTTATTATCCATACAGCAATGCTATCCAGAAATTTATCAGATTTTATTAATGTTCCCAGATTATCCAAATTGGACCGAAGAATCTTTGGCCAGTTATCTCTTCAATTTTGAATTCAACACTTTCGTAGAGGATTTGCCAAATGAAAGTGCTCCTTTATGGGTTAAGTGTTTATTCAAAATTTGCTTGAATAATATAGAATTAAAAAAATCAATTCCAGCAATTAAAAAACTATTTGAATTCTTGGACGATTTAATTTGTGAAAATCACAAATACATTATATCACAAATTATTGTTCTTTCTTCAACTACAAATCTTGCTCCTAAAATCCAATACAATGGAGTGGATTATCAAAACAATTCCTTTACTCAATTTCGCCAAGGACAAAAACTAGTTAACATGATCACGCCTATGGCCAATGCAAAGATTTTGGATGTGGGATGTGGCAATGGCTTGACGACAATCGAACTTTTTAATAGGTTTAACCAAACTGCAAAAATCAAAGCATTTGATATTTCACCTTCACAAATTGCGATGGCGAAAAAAAATCGAGATAGTCATCTGATATCAGAGCATGACATTGATTTCTATGTTATGGACATGGCAGCTTTAGACGAAGAAGACCACTTCGATTTAGTATTCAGCAATTCTGTTCTTCACTGGGTATCAGATCCTTATATGGTCTATAAGAAAATATATCGCACACTAAAACACGGAGGAAAAATCGCAATTCATCAAGGAGGCGCAGGCACCTACAAGGGCTTACATGAAATAGCCAAGATGGCATACACTAATTTGGGCCTTTCTGAGTTTTACAATAATTGGAGTTTTCCAGCATTTTATCCATCTGCAAGCGAGTTAGAAAATTTGTTAACACACGTAGGTTTTCATAATGTATCAGTTGAAAGTGTAGAGTCAAATGGGACCGAACTCACATCTTTAGCTGAGGACTTTGCAAAAGCTAGCTTGATTTTTTATTATGAACGTATACCAGAAGACTATCACGGGAAATTAGAGGAGGAATTTTTGAAACTGTGCAAAATTCATAAGGTTAACTATTTTACTAACAGATTATATATATTTGCCCAAAAATAGTTTCTTTTCAAAACCATGAGACTACACTCATACTTCTATCATTTCACAAATCAATAGGATGTAGCTGATATTTATAGTATATTGTGTCAATCCCATTACCACGGTGATTTGGAATAATTTTCTCAATTGTGAATCCTAAATGGGATAGCAACTGTTGATGTATTGTATTTGTTGACCATGTTCTAACAATAAAAACATCCTTACAATAGTGACAAGGTACTACCGAAAGAAGAGTGGAGTATAAACTGTGAGCAACACTCAATCCTCTATATGTCTTGCTAACACAGACAACAGAAATATAAATTGCTGGCTGGGACAAAAAAGAAGGGCCATCTAAAAATGCTAATAACCCAATAATCTGTTCTTGCTCCAATGCTAAAATGAACTGGTGTTTCAATACCTCTTCATAGTAAGACCCCATAGTGTCTTCTTTGGTAAAGTTTTCTTGAGTAGGACTATGTCTCTGATTTAACGGAGGGACAAATTCATCACTACAACTTTCAAGAATTTTTAGAACTTGATCCCTTTGGGTTTTATCTATCTTTGGGGAAAGTTTATATTTCATATGCAAGACACCTCCAAATCTAATAACACATTAAGATTTTTTAAAAACACCGCAATAAATGATAGATAATTAACCATTATC
>RAYO01000087.1 GCA_003612335.1 bacterium 1xD42-67 | reverse complement strand
ATCCTGCCGGAGGAGTCCAGACCGATATAGCCGTCCCGGTAGTTCATGGGGAACAGCAGGAGGACATCGCCCAGGCTGGAGGCCCGGCCACGGACCCAGCAGGAACCATAGAACGGGAAACCATCCGCGCCAAGAGCATAGCTGACGATATCCGGAGGATCCTCCAGAACAGGCTCCTGCTCCAGATCAGTCTCCAGAGGAAGGTCCTCATCCTCCGGATCAGGGTCCTCCAAGTCCTCTGAAAGGTCCGGATCGCCATCAGGTGGCGTCTCATCCGCGGGGATAGTCTGGATGATGATCGTATCAGCATCGATATGATAGACGTTGTCCTCATCCTCTATCACTACCTCTCCCCCGCTGGGGCCCGGCTCTGTCTCATCCGCTGCGGGCCCATCCTCAGACGGAGCAGCTTCGCCAGGAGCTTCCGGGACCGTCTCCGCCTGGGAGAGCTCCGGAGCAGCTGCGCCCTCCTCCCCCTCCAGCTCTGCCGCATAGCTGACTATGGACGGATCAAGAAGACACGCACAAACAAGCACAGCAAGGAACCAGCGATGATGACCCATAACAACGGCACCCCCAAGATCTCGACTGTACCCAGCCACTGTATCGTGGTCTGGATCAACGCTAAGGACCATACGACCCAATCCGCCATCCCCTCACCTCCCTATCATGTGCAGCACGATCACCACCCCGATGGCGGCGGAAGCGAAGACCAGGAGCACCGAAGGGATGGAGGAAAAGAGCGTCGTCACGAAAGACATGCTGGAAGCGATGAGGGAGAACAGGGAGATCAGGCCCTTGAAAAAGGAGACGATCGCGTTGAGGATGACACCTACCCCGTCCACGATAGCGCCCAAAGCACGCAGCACGATCAGCCACTCCCCTTCCCTTTCCCGCCGTCGCGGGAGATACGGCCGATGACCAGCATCGAGATCCCCAGCATCAGCGGCGCGATCCAGACCACATCGAACAGTCCGAAGGCCCGCCAGATATCATTGAAGATCCCGGACAGCAGCGCGAAGCCGGAGATCAGACCGGCGTCGAAAGAGAACTCATCCAGCTCCAGCGCGTCCCAGTTGCTGGTCATGTTGTCCGTCCACTGGCTCTCTATCTTGTCATAGGAGTCGATGGAGCCCTGGGAGTCGCTGACCTGCTGATAGAACTTGTCCAGATCGATCGCTTCGTCCTCCCCTTCCAGGTAGACCATAGACAGGTCCTTGAAGTCCAGAGACATCGACCAGGAGAAGGTGATCCGGCCAGTGTTGGACGGGAAGGCCAGGCCCGCAGCGGTGGGGACCAGACGGAGGGTGATGGCTGTTATCGGCTCAGAGGAATGATAGACGAAGTCATTGAACTGGATATTTCCATAAGTATCGGTCGTCCCAGAGGTGACCAGAGCGCCGTTGACATACAAGGACCAGGCGCCGCCGGCCCGTGTCACCGACCTGCTGCCAGCACGGTAGACGGTCTCGACAGGGACTGCGCCGGTCAGATCGAAGTTATGGACCGGCTCTTCGGAGCTGATGGGGATCTGGAGCTCTACATAGTCCAGAGCGGAGCTGCCGGGACCAGAGAAACCAGGAGGACCGGTAAGGAGCGATTCGAAACGTTCGACCCGGCAGCCGCCCTCCCAGCTGAAGGTGTAGGAGGTGGACGGGATAGAAGCCGTTACAGTGTCGCCAGACTTAGACAACGAGATGGATGGGAACCGGGACGGAGCCATCTGGTGAGCAGAGCCGCCTGGGACCGTGACCTCATAAGGCGGGACGCCCGTCGTGTAGGAGTCGTAGGTCCAATAGACGTTAGCACCGCCAGTGGTCACGCTGGGGCCCAGGACCACATCCTGAGCCAGCTCCGCCCCTGATATCTCCGTGTACTCAAAGTCTCCTTCACCAGGGACCACGGGATCTGGTGGATCTGGATCCACAGGACCAGGATCTGGATTCACAGGACCAGGATCTGGAACATTTACAGAGACAGAGAATGGATCCGAAGTAGATGAACGAAGGAAAAGAGAAAGAAATGAACCACGAAAACGCAGATCAGAAAGGGTCTGACTGACTTGATCAGCAGAAGGATAAAAACGGATAGTAAATTTACTTATAGGAGTATCAGAAGAATAATAAAGATCAGACAGATCAAGAAAATGAGAGAAAGAAAGATCTAAATCAGAAAAACTCTTGATGACAGAACCATCTACAAGAAATTCCACAGACCCTGTAAAAAAAGGAACAGAAGTCATAACCGAAACATTATTCGAATTATAATAATTTGGACCTAATTGCAAAAAAAGAGATAAATCTCCATCCAAAAGAAAAGAATCAACAGGAGAATCAAAGACAAAATCCACAGAACAAGAAGTGTAAGAAGCCCGCCATGTAAATGTACCAGAAGGAGCAGACGCCACATCTGAAAAAATAACAGAAACAGCACGGCGAACAAACAGATATGAAGAACCAGAATCGACCAACTGAGTGAACTCATCAATAGTATAAGACCCTGTATGATCACCAGAAACAGAGATCTTAGCCCCAACAAGAGGACCAAGTTCGAAATGACCAGCGTCAAACTCCGCATCCAGCGGTGCGACCCCATAATAGTCATCCAGGAAGCTCTCGCCGTTCCACTGGTAAGCACCGGCGGGGACGGCGCAGGCCAGGAACAGGGCCGCCACCGACACCAGGACACCGATCCGTTTCATCTGCATCTCCCCTATCTCTACTTGGTTGCGGGAGCCGGAGTCGGACCGGCGTCTCCAGGCTCAGACCCTGGTGTGCTGCCATTACACCATCCCGCGATAGTTACTTGTTCGACATCCACATTGGACATCAGGACCGGGACATCTTCTGGAGCCTCCAGCGGCGAGAGCTCACCGTCTACTG
>RAYO01000086.1 GCA_003612335.1 bacterium 1xD42-67 | reverse complement strand
AGTGTATCCTGATGAAAGCGGAAAAATTCGTCTCCTATTTGACAAACCCCAACGGGCCATCACAGCAGGTCAGGCGGTTGTCCTTTATGACGGTGATACAGTTGTGGGCGGAGGAATGATCTGCTAATTTCATAGAACAAGCAAAGGCGAGGGAATATACCCTCGCCTTTGCCGCTTTCAAGAATATATGACTTCCCTGTCAATAATAGCCATTACCACAGAGCGGATATTGTTCATCATACCCACCCACTCCATTTGGCTATCCGCTTTTAGCTGTTCGGTGGCACCCTCCTGTTTTGCCATCTGCTTGACCAACTGAAAAAACATACTTTCTGCCTGTTTGTCAATTTCAGACAGGTGGTCGTTCAACTTGTCAGCCAGCAGCAAGGCCGTATAAAGGGCCTGGCGATGTTCTTTCAGATACCGCCTCCGCCGCTGTCCCATATACCGATGGCGGGGAGTTCGGGTATAGACAGGTCGGGGAGAAAGTAATCGTCCTCTTGGTGATAGGTTCCGCCCATCTGCTCAAATAATGTTTTTTCCATGATATAATCCTCCGATATGCCAAAATTCCATGCAATTCGATCACTCTCGGCTGACTAAACAAAAGTTTTGGGAGGAACTTCCTTACGAAGTTCCTCCTAAGGGGCGCTTTTTTATGCCCTGGCGGGCCTGCAAATTTGCGTATCGGTTTTCGATATTCTGTATCAAAATCAAGCGTTGCAGCTGGCATATCGCTATACTGTACCGCAAAGGAGCATGGCTATGGTTAGGATTTTACTGTCAACCCGACTTGGCGAACGACGGTTGACCCAAGCGGACCTCGCCAGAATGACGGGGATACGCAAAAACACAATAAGCGAGCTTTACAACGAGATCGCCACCAGGGTTAGCCTGGACCACCTGGATCTGATTTGTGAGGCCCTGGGGTGCGGTCTCATGGACCTATTGGAGATCACCCCCCATGCGGAGCCGCGAGTAAAGACCCGCACAGGCGCACCCCTGCCCGGTAAGGGCGGGCAATGACCAGGCTTGGCCTTTGGCCCAGACGTGAAAGCGTCCGGGCCTTTTTCTGTTTTTCGGGCTGGTTGACGGTTGCCGTCCCTCGCGTGCGTACACATAGGCGCATTAAGCGCGTTAGGCGGGTGTTTGTCTGTTTAATCCCTTTAATTTCAGTTTCATATAGGATTTACGGCAACCACGGCAACCGCACAGGCTAACGCCCTACAGTTCTATACTTTTCCACGGTTGCCGCATACGGCAACCTGGCGGCAACTTCGGCAACCAAAACCGGGATTTTCGGTTGCCGAAGTCCGAGAACGGCAACCACACGGCAACCGGGCAAAATCCCAGACGTTTGGGATTTTCAAATCTCGGTTCCGTCGGGGAATTTGAAAACGCATACCAGCTCGGCCCCCAGGGCGCTGGCTATTTTTTCAAGGTCTGCGGAAGAAAACTTTCCCGTTTTCATGCGCTGGCCGAAAGCCTGCGGGGAGGTCCCCACCCTGCGGGCCAGTTCGGACTCGCTGACCTTTGCGTATGTTTCCGCCAGCTTGATCTTTGTTGGTATATCCACGCTGTTCACCTCCGTTGCCCATCAGTATAAAGGAAACCTTTTCAAATGTCAAATAGAACTTTTCAAATTTACAGAAAAATACTTAATAAAAGCCTTGACATTTGAAAGGTTTTCCTTCATGCTGTTGCTTGTAGGGAACAAAGGGACGGCGGACCCCCGACCAAGGAAAGCCGCCGCCCCGCCCCAAAGGAGGCACCGGGAAAGCCCGGCACCTCCAGAATAACAGAACAGTCCCAAAAATTCAAGGAGGTACACAAAAATGATGATGTCCGAGTTTATCGAGCGCACCGGGTTCCAGCCTCTCCCCTTCGAGTACGCCAAGATCGAGGAAGCCTACTATAACTTCGACGGCGACAAGGACGCCTTCTGCCGGGCCTTCGTCGAGGCCGACGGTGAGAAGAAGGTCTACCAGGCCAGGGCCGCCGAAATCGACCGGCTGAACGGCAAGATCCTGGAGATGGACCGGGACAGCAAATGGGACAGCGAGGATTATGAGCGTCGGCTGGCCGGGCTGGAGGCCCAGCTGAAGGGGCAACCGGAAAAAGTGGAACAAGTCACCATGGGGAACGGGTGCAGCTATATCATCTACATCACCATTGACCCCGATAAGGCTTACGCCCTCCACCGTCCTATGATGGATATGGCGGCCACGCATCCCGGTTGGCACTGGCACGTCAGCACCGTCCAAGTCCTGAAGGACTGCCGCATCCTGGCGCTGTATCACGGCGAAACCTACTGGGCCACCCTCGTTGAGCATAACAACGGCGATTGGAACAAGGCCCCAACTTACGAGATCCACTGCATCTAATTTACACAGCCCGCCCCGGAGGTCACGAGGGCAAGGAGGCGTTAACATGAAGTTTCTCAAAAAGCGTGATTATACCGGGACGGTACGCAAAATTGTCAACGATGATAAGACCGAGGTGTTGGGCATCGTTGGAACCTTCAAAGACCTCATGGACCTGGGTATCGTGGAGCAGGTCACCAATTATTTTTGGAACACTTGGTGCTGCATCCCCGGCCCTGGGCGGATCGAGACTTGGAACGGCATCGGAGCCACCCGCGAGGAGGCCATCCGCAAGGCCCTGTTCGGCAAGAAATTCTGAGGGGAGGATACACAATGAAACGGAGGAAGCGCACGACGGTTTGGGCGTACCTGGACGGCAAGAAGCTGGTGGACGTGGTCCAGGCGGCCCTCAACAACAACATGATGGTGGACGACGTGAAGGCTGTGCTGGTCCGAGAAAATCCTGGCCACGAGGTCACCTTCAAGGTACAGTAGACCAGCAGAGAACACTTCTGACAAAAAAAGAAGGCTGAGGGATGTTCCTCAGCCTTCTTCGTATCCTATCTCCCCGCCCGCACGATCATCGAGGCCACCTCTGCCCTGGTGATCAGCGCCATAGGCCGGGACCCGTCGCAAATGTCAAGATCCTTCGCCTTCTGCATCTCTCGTTTTGCCCAGTCCGAGACCTTGTTGTCCGGGACCTCAGAAAGCTCCTTCCGGTAGCGCTCCATGTGCTCCTTCCACTGTTCATAGGTCATGGTCTCATCCTCCTCCTCATAGTCCACATAGGGCAGCAGGCCCCACTTCTTCCAGGTCCGGGCGTTGTACCCGGCCTTCTTCCCGATGTTCCCCACGGCAGTCACCTGGACGCCGTCCGCCCACTTGGGGGAGGACTCCACCGCCAGCCCCCCGCCGAGATAGATCCCGATGTGGCCGGGCATCCACACCGCCGCCCCGGGCCGGATCTCGCTGAAGTCGGCGGACACCCCTCTGCACCGGCGGATCATCTCGTCCTCCCCGATGTCAGGGACGCCGTTGGAGGCG
>RAYO01000085.1 GCA_003612335.1 bacterium 1xD42-67 | reverse complement strand
CCCGGCTCCACCATCATCGAGCCCACCTCCGGCAACACCGGGATCGGCCTGGCCTCCGTGGCGGCGGCCCGGGGTTACCGCATCATCATCACCATGCCGGAGACCATGAGCGTGGAACGCCGCCAGCTGATGAAGGCCTACGGCGCGGAGCTGGTACTCACCGAAGGGGCCAAGGGGATGAAGGGGGCCATCGCCAAGGCGGAGGAGCTGGCAAAGGAGATCCCCGACAGCTTTATCCCCGGCCAGTTTGTCAACCCGGCCAATCCCGCCGCCCACCGCTCCACCACCGGCCCGGAAATCTGGGAGGATACCGACGGAAAAGTGGACATCTTCGTGGCGGGCGTGGGCACTGGCGGCACCATCACCGGCGTGGGCCAGTATCTGAAGGAGCAAAACCCGGCGGTAAAGGTGGCGGCGGTGGAGCCCAAGGACTCCCCCGTTCTCAGCGAGGGCCGCTCCGGGTCTCACAAAATTCAGGGGATCGGCGCGGGCTTTGTGCCGGAGGTGCTGGATACCGCCGTCTACGATGAAATTATCCCCGTGTCCAACGAGGACGCCTTTGCCGCCGGGCGGCTGGTGGAGCGCAAGGAGGGCATCCTGGTGGGCATCTCCTCCGGGGCTGCGCTCCACGCGGCAATTGAGCTGGCCAAGCGGCCCGAAAACGCGGGAAAGACCATCGTGGCCCTGTTCCCGGACACCGGCGACCGTTATCTGTCCACACCGCTGTTTGAAGATTGAGCATAGAACGAACACGCCGGTGTCTTGACCGGCGTGTTCCTGTTCAGAAAGGATCTTTATGATTTACGCAGACAATGCGGCCACCACCAAAATGAGCGAGGCTGCGATCAACGCCATGACCGCCTGTATGCGGGACACCTGGGGCAACCCCTCCAGCCTGTACGGCCTGGGACAGCGGGCCAAGGAGACCCTGGAGGACGCAAGAGAGCGGATCGCCGCCTGTATTGGTGCCTTCCCAAAGGAGATCACCTTCACCTCCGGGGGAAGCGAAGCGGACAACCAGGCCATCCGTTCCGCCGCCCTACTGGGGGCCCGGAGGGGGAAACGGCATATCATCTCCACCGCCTTTGAGCACCACGCCGTCCTGCACACCCTGAAAAGGCTGGAGGACGAGGGCTTTGAGGTGGAACTGCTCCCGGTGGGAACGTTGGGCACTGTCACCGCCCATCAGGTGGCGGAGGCGATTCGGGAGGACACCGCCCTGGTCACCATCATGTACGCCAACAACGAGATCGGTTCCATCCTGCCTGTTTCGGAAATCGGCGCGGTGTGCCGGGAACGGAGGGTCATCTTCCACACCGACGCGGTACAGGCGGCGGGACATCTGCCCATCGACGTAAGGGCACAGAACATCGACCTGCTGTCGCTATCCGCCCACAAGTTCCACGGCCCCAAGGGAATTGGCGTACTCTATGCCCGGCAGGGGGTACCGCTGACCAGTCTGATCGTGGGCGGGGCGCAGGAGCGGGGCAAGCGGGCGGGGACGGAGAATGTCCCGGCCATTGCGGGCATGGCGGCGGCGCTGGAGGAATCCTATTCACATATGGCGGAAAACGCCGCCAAGGTCGCCGCCTTGCGGGACAAGCTCATTGCGGGACTGTCCCAGATTCCCCACTCCGCCCTCAACGGCGACCCGACCAACCGGCTCCCCGGCAATGTAAACTTCTGCTTTGAGGGCGTCGAGGGAGAGAGTCTGCTTCTGCTGCTGGACGACCGGGGCATCTGTGCCTCCTCCGGCTCGGCCTGTACCTCCGGCTCCCTGGACCCCAGCCATGTCCTGCTGGCCATCGGGCGGCCTCATGAGGTGGCTCACGGCTCCCTGAGGCTGTCCCTGTGCGAGGAGAACACCGAGGCCGATATAGACGCGATTTTGAAGGCCGTCCCGGAGATCGTAGCCTATCTCCGCAATATGTCGCCGCTGTGGAAGGACAAGGTCAGCGGAAAGAAAGAATTTATCTTGTAAGGAGGGGCTTACATGGCACTTTACAGTGAAAAGGTGATGGACCACTTTCGGAATCCACGGAACGTGGGAGTGATCGAAGACGCGGACGGTGTGGGCGAAGTAGGCAACGCCGTCTGCGGGGACATTATGAAGATCTATCTCAAAATTGAGGACGGCATTGTGTCCGACGTAAAGTTTGAGACCTTCGGCTGCGGCTCCGCCATTGCCTCCAGCTCCATGGCCACCGAGCTTATCAAGGGCAAGCCCCTCTCCGAAGCTCTTCAGCTCACCAATCAGGCGGTCACCAAGGCGCTGGACGGCCTGCCCGCCCACAAGCTCCACTGCTCCGTCCTGGCAGAGGAGGCCATCCGGGCGGCGGTGAAGGACTACTATGACAGGCAGGGGATCGCCTATGACCCGAAGGACTTCCCTGACTGCGGCTCCTGCGAAGGCTGTCATGGGTAAGAAAGCGTTGATTGCCATGAGCGGCGGCGTGGATTCTTCCGTCGCCGCCTTTTTGACCAAGCAGGCGGGCTATGACTGTATCGGCGTTACCATGAAACTATTTCAAACCGAGGATATTGGAGTCAGCAGAGCAAAGACCTGCTGTTCTCTGGACGATGTGGAGGGTGCCGGAAGCGTGGCCCGACGCCTGGGCATCCCTTACTATGTGTTCAACTTTTCCAGAGACTTCAAGGTTCAGGTGATCGACCGATTCGCTGCCGCATATGAGAGCGGAGCGACCCCGAACCCCTGTATCGACTGTAACCGCTATCTGAAATTTGAACGCCTCTTTCAGCGGGCTAGGGAGCTGGGCTGTGAGGCCATTGTCACCGGGCACTATGCCCGGATTGAGAAACAGAATAGCCGGTATATCTTGAAAAAAGCCCTGGATAAAAGCAAAGATCAAAGTTATGTGCTGTATATGCTGACGCAGGAGCAGTTGGCCCATATCCGCTTTCCCCTGGGAGCGTTGAGCAAATCAGAAGTTCGGAGTATTGCGGAAGCGCAAGGATTCTGTAATTTCGAAAAACCGGACAGTCAGGACATTTGCTTTATCCCAGACGGAGATTATGTTGCTTTTTTGGAGCAGTATACAGGCAAACCCTATCCAACTGGCGATATCCTTGATCTGTCTGGTCAAGTGATCGGGCAGCACCGGGGTGCTGTTCGATATACGGCAGGACAGAGGAAAGGACTGGGCCTTGCCTTGAACAAACCGGTCTATGTCTGCCGCAAGGATATGACAGCGAATACCGTAACGGTTGGCCCAGAGCAATCACTGTACAGCCAGGAATTATGGGCAGATGACGTGAACTGGATCGCAATCGACCATCTGTCTGCGCCAATGCGGGTTCATGCAAAAATTCGGTATCGGCAAACTGAGCAGCCGTCCACAGTGTATCCTGATGAAAGCGGAAAAATTCGTCTCCTATTTGACAAACCCCAACGGGCCATCACAGCAGGTCAGGCGG
>RAYO01000084.1 GCA_003612335.1 bacterium 1xD42-67 | reverse complement strand
TTGTCCCCCATGGCTTTGACGCCCTTTTTTGGTAGACATTTGGTAGACCTGGGCACGGTTTGCCTGAAAACAGAAAAGGGGCCGTCCTTTCGGACGGCCCCTTAAAAGGCACATTCAATTCTTCAAGCTCTGCATGGGGGCTGGGATACGGCCTCCCCGGGCGACGAAGTCCTTGGCGGAGAAGGGATGGACCGGCTGGACAGGCGCGGAGCCCAGCAGGCCGCCAAATTCCACCGTGTCCCCCACAGTACAGCCGGGGGCGGGGATGATGCGCACAGCGGTGGTCTTGGAGTTGACCATACCGATGGCGGCCTCGTCGGCGATGATGGCGGAGATGGTCTCCGCAGGGGTGTCGCCGGGGACGGCGATCATGTCCAGCCCCACCGAGCAGACGCAGGTCATAGCCTCCAGTTTATCCAAACCGAGGGCTCCGGAGGCGGCTGCGGCGATCATGCCCTCGTCCTCGCTGACCGGAATGAAAGCGCCAGACAGCCCGCCCACATGGGAGGAGGCCATGACGCCCCCCTTCTTCACCGCATCATTGAGGAGGGCCAGGGCGGCAGTGGTGCCATGGGTGCCGCAGACCTCCAGGCCCATCTCCTCCAGGATCCGGGCCACGCTGTCGCCAATGGCGGGGGTGGGGGCCAGAGACAGATCCACGATCCCGAAGGGGGCGTCCAGCCTCCGGCTGGCCTCCTGGGCCACCAGCTGGCCCATACGGGTGATGCGGAAAGCGGTCTTCTTCACCGTCTCTGCCACCACATCGAAGGGCTGGCCCTTCACCTCCTGGAGCGCGTGGTACACCACCCCGGGGCCGGAGACCCCCACATTGATGACCCGCTCCGGCTCACCCACCCCGTGGAAGGCGCCGGCCATGAAGGGATTATCCTCCACAGCGTTGCAGAACACCACCAGCTTGGCACAGCCAAACCCGCCCTTATCGGCGGTCTTCTGTGCCAGATCCTTGATGGTCCGGCCCATGAGGGCCACTGCGTCCATGTCGATGCCCGCCTTGGTGGAGCCCACGTTGACGCTGCCGCAGACGATATCGGTGACGGCCAGGGCCTCGGGGATGGAGGAGATGAGGATCCGGTCGGCGTCGGTCATCCCCTTCTGGACCAGGGCGGAGAAGCCGCCGATGAAGTTGACGCCGGTGGTCTTTGCCGCCTGATCCAGGGCCTGGGCGAAGGGGACATAGCTGTCCGTCTCCGCCGCCGCCGCCACCAGGGCGATGGGGGTGACCGAGATCCGTTTGTTGACGATAGGGATGCCGAACTCCTTCTCGATGGCCTCGCCGGTGGCCACCAGCTTTTCGGCATATCTGGCGATCTTATCATACACCTTGTCACAGGCGGTCTTCACGTCGCTGTGGGCGCAGGACAGCAGGGAGATGCCCATAGTGATGGTGCGCACGTCCAGATGCTGCTGGTCGATCATCTGGATGGTCTGCATGATCTCGTGTTGGTTGAGCATAACGACCTCCTTGTGGATATGGGGACATCGATGTAGGGGCGGATATCATCCGCCCGGCGATCATATGGCAGATCATTGTGCAGGGGCAGCTGACAGCCGCCCCTGCACAATGGCCGTCTCAGATCCGGTGCATGGCGTTGAAGATGTCCTCCCGCTGGATCCGGATGGACAGGCCCTGCTCCTGGCCGGCCTGGGCCAGGATGTCGGCCATGTCGCCGATGGACTGCTCGCAGGCGGCGGTGTCCACCAGCATGACCATGGTGAAGAACTCCTGCAAAACGGTCTGGGTGATGTCCAGGATATTGATGTTGTGCTTGGCCAGGAGGGAGCACACAGAGGCGGTGATGCCCACCCGGTCCTTGCCGATGACGGTGACGATGGCTTTCATAAGACGGTTCCTTTCCCATTTCATATCACCTCTCCAAAGGGAGGCTTTAGTTCAATTCGTCCAGGGTCAGCTCGAACCCGTCCAAAAAGTGCTCCATGAAGTACTTCAGGGCGGGGCTGGGATTCTTGCACAGGGCGGCATAGGTCTGTTCCTTGGCTTTTTTGAACTCGGTGTTCCCCGCTTTCAGCTCCTCCACACACTTGAGGTAGGCGGACAGCTTGTCCGCCGCCTTGACGATGGCGCGGATCTGGGGGGCGGGGATGGTGACGGCGTCCTGGAAGTCGGGGCGCAGGTCGGGGGGGAGCATGGACAGCAGCTTTTTCTCCGCCACCGCCTCCACGTCCTTGTAGGCGCTCTGGATGTCCGGGTTGTCATATTTGATGGGGGTGGGCATGTCGCCGGTGAGGATCTCGCTGGCGTCGTGATACAGGGCCGCCACCGCCACCGCTCCCGGATCCACTGTCCCGCCAAAATACCGATCTTCGATGACGGCCAGAGCGTGGGCCAGGACGGCCACCTGGTGGGAGTGCTCCTGGATGTTCTCCAGGCGGGTGTTGCGCATCAGGCCCCAGCGGTTGATATACCGCATCCGGGAGATCATGGGGAAAAAGTTGTAGGCCACGGTCCAAAACGCTCCTTTTTTCAAGTCCCCCTATTCTACCACAGGAGGATGGGATCGTAAACCCAAAAATAGGGCGGGGGCTCTCCCCCCGCCCTGCCGGTTCAGAAGATCAGGTCCCTGGAGATCTCTTCCAGGGAGTGGACGCCGCACATGGCCATGGTGTCGGCCAGCTCCCCCTTCAGCTTTTGGGTGAGGACCTTCACCCCCTCGGCCCCGCCGCCGTAGACGGCGGTGACATAGGGCCGGGCCAGGATACAGGCGTCCGCCCCCAGGGCCAGGGCCTTGCACACATCCACGCCGGAGCGGATCCCGCCGTCCACCATCACCACCATCTGGCCCTTGACCGCATCGGCGATGGCGGGGAGGACCTCGGCGGTGGCGGGGACCCCGTCCTGGACCCGGCCGCCATGGTTGGACACCACGATCCCCGCCGCCCCCGCCTCCAGGGCCTTCCGGGCCCCCTTGACGGTCATGATCCCCTTGAGGAGGAAGGGGACCCCGGCGTACTCCACGATCTCCCGCAGCTCGGCCACCGTCTTGGAACCGGCGGGAGGGGTGAGCCCCTTGAGGAAGGGCAGGCCGGCGGCGTCGATGTCCATGGCGAACATCTGGGCCCCGGAGGCCTTGGCCTGGTCCAGCTTGGCGAACAGGGTGTCCCGGTCCCAGGGCTTCACCGTGGGGATCCCCTTGCCCCCGTTGGCCCCGATGGCCTTGGCGGCGGCGGCGAAGACGGTGGGGTCGGTGCCGTCGCCGGTGAAGGCGGCGATCCCGGCCTGGACGCAGGCGGGGACCAGGATCTCGTTATACTCCTGGTCGGTGAGCTTGTCGCCGTAATGGAGCTTCACCGCGCCCACCGGGCCGGCGAAGACGGGCAGGTCGTAGGTCTGGCCGAAGAGCGTGCAGCGGGTGTCCACCGGGCCGTTGGCGCAGATCGTGTCCATATCCAGGCAGATGTCCTGCCAGGCGTCGTAGTTCCGGATGGCCACCGTCCCCGTCCCCTTGGCCCCCGGGCCGGGCATGGTGTTCCCGCAGGCTCGGCCGTTGCAGACCGGACAGGCTTTGCAGTACGGACCGTTGCAGGTCCGGGCGGTGGTCAGGATCTCTTGATAAGTCATGGGCGTTCCCTCCTTGTCTTTCTGCCCTGATCATACCTCATCCACCCTGGGCCCGTCAACCCCATCCGGGCATAGTGCGTCCTGATTCCCATTAAATGTATGGGAACGTCCCCCTTTCCCCTCTTGCCCGCCGGTGATAGAGGGCTCATCCCTCGATAAAAAGGAGGAATCACCATGGAAAAAACGGAACACTACCAACTGAACCAGTGGGCGGCGGGGGACAAGGTCCAGCGCATCGACTTCAACGCCGACAACGCCAAGATCGACGCCGCGAT
>RAYO01000083.1 GCA_003612335.1 bacterium 1xD42-67 | reverse complement strand
CTGATGTCTGACATGACTTTTTCCATTTGGTCTGCTTCATACAGGTATTGCTTCTTCTCGATGTAGACGACGATCATGATCTGCTCCTCTCTCCGGGTCAGCACCCGGTTCCCAAAGTAAAAAAGTGGTGAAGCACAGCCCTGCGGGCTGTGTGTCAACACAGCACACCGGGCGATCAAATAGAGTCAAGACTGGCCGTCAGGCCACTTGCAAAAAAAATTCTCTGGCTCTTCGGAACCAGAGAAATTTTTTTGGTCTTGACGCTGGTTGATCATGTCCGGTGTACTGGTCCCCGCAGGGGACACCTCTTATCCTTCGTCCCGCCCGCTGGCGAAAAAGGAAGGGAGAGGTCTGTGCCTCTCCCTTTGGTCAATCATCTATGTCCGGCAGTGGAAAAGTTGCGGCCATGCTGACCTTCTCCGACCAGTTGATGAGCATGTTCACGCCGTTTCGGATTTCCTCTTGGCTTTCTTCTAGCTCGTCTAATCGTTGACTAATTGCACTTACTTCTTCCTTGAGTGGTTTTATCTCCTCTCTAGTGATAGTTCTAATCGCCTGTAATAATTCTTGATCGGTCATACTCCTGACCTCCTCTATTTTGGTATTTCTAGTATATCATACCTGTCAAGGGGTCAGCGTGGCTGATCTAGGCCTCGAGGGAGGTCTAAGATTCATCTAAGAACTTCAATATCGTGTTAGTATCGATTTCAGTAATATGTAGTATTTTGTATCCGCAACTTGTCAATACAGTGTCTACGCATCGATCTCTTTCTTTCCTGTCTGGTCTATTATGGCTATTATCGTCTAGCTCTATGATGTATTTTGCGACTAAATTTTCTTTTGCTAAAACAAAATCAACGTGTTTTGCTTGTATTTTGTATAGGTTTGTTTTGTATTTTGGGTGACCTTTTATGGGTGTTACTAAATCAAATAAGCGGACTTTTGCGAATAGAATCAGTTTTTGTTGTTGGGCTATTTCTCTTAATTTGTAATAGGCTCGTTTAGTGTATTTGACAAGGGCATAATAACACGACACTTAAAGAATAGAGCCAACCTACACGAAACCGCCACTATTGGGGAAACTCAAAGCGGCGGTTTTTTCTGCGATATGGCCGGAGTCCACTGGGGGCCGCCCTGTTTTGGTTATCAAGGCGGCCCCCAGCAGACCCCGGCCATTCCACCCGCAAAGTCAAATTATCACCATAGCAACTTTGAGACAAAATGTCCCAAAGCAACCGTTGTCCCCGCGCATTTTTGTATAGGGGCTCTGGTGGTATATCCCCCGTCGCCGCCTACTATTGAGCACAGGCGGGAGCTGGCGGTCAAGGGTGCGTAGCACCGCCGCTTGCGGCGGCTTGCCCTTGATGGCCTGCCCCGGCTGTGCCACCCCTCCCGGCGCGGCGGGGGATATATCCTCCAGAGCCGCCCCCTTTCCCATGAATGGGAAAGGGCGGGGGGATAGGGTTGAACGCGCTGTAAAACCGTTTATTTTCCACGGCTGGACTGTTAGCATTTAGACGTTTGAAAGCCGCTTGTATCAAGGGTTCCGGGCGCATTCGGCAGGGGGGTGGTATGTTTATATGTCCTGCGCCCTATTCGTTCCACAAAAGCTAACAGATATAGTTTTATCGTTTGCGCTGGAACATTGTTTTCAGCGCAAAATACATTGTCGCAGATATGATAAGTCCAATTCCGTTCAAAATAATGTCATTGATGTCAAAGCTACGGCCAAATACTGGCTGTACCAGCTCAATGGCAACAGAGGTTATAATACCTGCGAGCATAGTCCGACTCCATGTGGCGCGTTTGCTAAACAATGGATGTAATATGCCAAAAGGAAGATACATCAAAATATTGCCCAGGTTTTCTGAACCAAAATTGATGAAGAAGTCGGGAATAAAATCATACTCAAAAGTAAACCAATTATGCCCCCTACCGCTCGGCGCATGGTAGAAAAGATAATAATATACATCCCCGATAATGCTGTTGAACAAGGTTAGGCATAAGAGCCCGACAAGGTAACAAACAAAAAGTGATGATAAGACTGCTTTACCAGTAGAAATTCGGGGAGTTCGCTTTGTTCGATATGCTATATAAATTATCCCGGCAATCAATGCGATGGGAAGTGCTTGCAAGAAAAAGCCCGGATATGTACTAAAAAAGAAATATTGAAAATTCATGTCGCTCGGGAAATACATTGATAAGCCCCCTACAAAAAGTTTCTATATTTTCAGCGGATAAAGTATAGCACACCACCAGGAAAAAATCAACTTTCCGTTTCTCGGCTAACTCTCTACTACTCTTTTACTTGGGTCAATCACAATAAGGAACCGGCGCGACAGCGGCGGAGACGCAGCCAACCTCTTTGGGACATTTTGTCCCAAAGAGCCGGGTTTGGGGATGCTCCCCAACAAGCATTTTTGACGGCCCCCGGCCAGTCAAAAATGGCAAGTGTGGCCACACTTGCACTGCTTGCCGTTTGTGGAATTATATAAATTGAGCGTTTTAAGGCATGGCGCGGATTTTATACCTTTGGGACAAAATGTCCCAAAGGCTGAACGGACTTTTGAGGTGCTGTCCCTTTTCTTTCTCGGCGATATACGATGGCTTGTTTTCCCCCTGCCGCTATGTTATAATTCAAACGCCGAGTACAAATCAAGACTTTGATTGGAGGAATATAGCATGAAAAAGACAGGCTTGTTCTCTACATTGTTCATTATAGCTTTTATAGGTTCATATCTGTTTTGTTGCTATTTAATTCCGGGATGGAAAATTAAACTGGATGCTGACCCTATGACATATTTTTTTGAGAGCATAAAACATATGGCACTTTTGAAAGGATTGATTTCGCTTGTTGTCGGCTTAATCGTAGGCGCAATTCCTGTGGCTATAAAAAAAGCCGTACATAAAAATTGATAATGAGAGAAAGTTTTTCCCCGCCACTGAACAGCAGACGGCCCCGGCTGGGCAAGCTGGCGAACATAAAAAGGATTTTGAAAAATTCCCGCTGGGCCAGTCCGAAAAGCATCCCAAAATGTCCCGGTTAGTAAGGGGAGGTTTTTCAAAAAAATATGCGGCTACCGTCTCCATTTGCTCCGTTTTTCTGGTGGTATATAAGGGGACAACGATGGAGCCGGGATAGCCAGGGCAGGTTTTCTGAATAATCTCCATCAAGCCCCCTCTTTTCTGTCCGCTTTTCTGGTGGTATATGAGAGGGCAACGCCGGAGCCGAAAATAGCCGGGACGCATTTCCTACATAGTCCCCATGAAGTTTGGGACATTTTGTCCCAAAGCTGGGGCAAGCCAAAGGGCGACACTGTAAAAAGTGTCGCCCTTTTCTTCTGCCGAAATTTTATGAAATGGGAGGGAGTTCATGCAAACACAGCCAAAGTATCAAAGCGAAGTCAAAACCGTTGTTATGGGAGAGCGGACAATCACTATCAAAAACCTTACCCCCATTCTCCTTCCGAAGGAACGGGAACAGCGCAAACGTGAAGTAGAACAAAAGCTGTTTGACGTGTTCAGCAAGTACGCCGGACAGCGCGTGTAACCTATCGACATCCTTGTGACATGGGGCCGCCCGAGGTATAATATAATTGTAGGTTGGCTCCCGTTTAACGGAAGGGAGCTAATTATGGATAATAGAATGACAAAGTTGATAGCTCCGCCATTTCCGTGGGTCTGTTTGGTCCATTCTGATAGAATCTTCTCAGCTAATTTCGCTGTGGACCACTCTAGTTTCTGGGCTTCTTCTTGAAGAACTCTTTTAGTCTCGGGTGTTATTCTTACTGCTATTTGTTCCGTCCGTTTCTCACTCATATAATCGTCTCCTTTGGTACCATTGTAGTTGAGTGGTACTTTACAGGCCACAAAAACAATGATACCATTGGTATCATCCGGTTTAGGTCACATCAAAAAGCCACGGGGCGCCAACCCGTAGACCGCTGGGTGGTTTCAAGGCTTTCCAGAAAATTTAGAGAAAGTGAAGGTGACCGTGATGGACAAGATGAAGATCGTAGGGATCCGCGGGGTATCGTTCAAGGATGACAGCGGCCGACAGGTGGATGGTACATCGTTCTACTACCTGATGGACGCAGACGGCGTGGCTGGTCAGCTGGCGGGGAAGTTCTTCCTGAGCCACCAGAAGCGCGACGGTATGGACTACGTGCCCGATGTGGGCGATGTGGTCTGGGTGTACTATGATCGGTACGGCAAGCTGAACCGGTTCGAGAAGATAGCAAAGTAAGTATCCCATAGGCACGTCGAGATGACGTCCCTTCCCCCCCTCGCAGAGCGTGTCTTTAGACCTCCCACGAGGAGGTCTAGGGACACTTGACTTCGTAACATAAGTCGGGAAGGGTGCAGATCTATGACGTCAGCCGTGTTGGGCCCCAGGTATTCTGTGAAGTACTATCGAGATGGGATGTACAAGCTTATCCGCTTCAAAAATCCGCTGCTCCCCCGAGTGCCTGAGAAGCGGCAGGATAGGGGGGAGGCGGTCCCCGACGGTAAGCTCTTCCAGGCGATCAGCCGCGCGAAGTCTGTGATCTTTCAGGTGGCTTTCTGTAATGACTGGGACTTTTTCTTTACCGGTA
>RAYO01000013.1 GCA_003612335.1 bacterium 1xD42-67 | reverse complement strand
TGACCATCCTCGCCTTGTTTCTATTTGACCGGCGTTTATACGGCGGCCTTTTTGTGTTGCCCTTTTTTCGCCTCCCTGCCATGTCCTCAAATTTATTTCATTTTCCTATTGACTTTTCCTTTGCAGACTTTTCCTCTGAGGGGTCGAACTCATGCCAGTCCCCAGGGCGGTCCTGGAGGACAGTGTAGGCATAGTCAGCCGACCGGTGGTGGACGGTGAAGGTCTGGCCCAGCAGCTTCTTTGCCAGGGGCCGCTTGATCTCCACCGCAATGATGCTCTCCGGGTAGGGGTCCAAGCCGGTGATGTCCACCTCCGGCCGTTGGGGCTCTGCCCGGAACTTGGCGATCAGCTTATAGTCCCTGGGCTTATCGCCGGGGACGTAGATGTAGACGTTCTTACGGTGCAGGTACAGCCAGATTCCACCCCCGGCCAGCGCCGCCAGCAGAGCAATCACCAGGAGCGTTCCGCCAATGGCGGCCGCGTTTCCACTGGACAGAGGGCCGCCCTGCTTGACCGGCGCGGTGGGCTGTGGGGGCTCAGGTACGATCTCCGTTCCCACATAGACTACCGTGTAGGTGATACTCTCGATGCCGGAGGCGGTCACGGTCCCCTTGTACTCCGCCGTGGAGACATAGCCTGTGGCAACCTGATAACTGGTAGAGGCGGAATAGGTAGCCACCGCCTGATAGCTGGAAGGAGCCAGCACATCGCCTACCAGATCGGTGCCGATGACCTGCCACTCCACATTGGCGAGGGTGAGCGTCTTCCCATCCTTGACAGTGGTGGCCGGGATGTAGGACATATCATTCCGGTCCAGCGGTCCAATGGTCTTGGTGGCAGTCACTTTTCCGCTTTTGCTGGCATAGCCCGCTGCCTCGGTGGTGATGGTGGTGTGGTCCAGAGCCAGTTCGCCGGAAAATTCCCCATCATCATAGGGGATGCTGGGGGCCAGCTGCTCCAGGACGGCATTGAGGTCCTTTTTCCCGGTCTCCATGGTCACCGTCTCGGTCACCACCTTGGTTTCCAGAAAGGTATGTTCATCCTTGGTGGTATAGGCCCAGGCATAGGAAAAGCCGTCGTACTCAAACGACGGCTCCTTCAATGTCTCCGGGTCTGTGCCGGGGGGAAGCTCGTAGGTCTTGACGATGCGCTGCTGGCCGTTGAGATTTTCCACCACCAGACTGACCGGAACCTCTGCGGCCATGGCGGTGGTCATCAGCGACAGCACCAGCAGCACCGACAGCGCCAGATACCTGAAATGCTTCATAGGCAACTCCTTTACAGATTTTGTTTGATGATCCGGGTGATGATGCCGATTGCGATTCCCTTTTCTTCGTCCAGACGGGTAACGGCAAAGCTGACATCATCTTTCTTGCCAGGTGTACGCAGATCATAGCAGGCGTGGGCAATGGCATTGACGCCGTTATTGAGCCGGATGTAGACAACGCCGCCCCGCACATCGGTGACCCGCCCGGCATACCGGCACTGGGGCTGGCATTTCTTCACATTGTCCAGGTTTGTGGTAGAGGACACGCTGCGCACATCAGCGGTGATGGTCAGGCCCTCCAAACTGCTGCGGTCGATGGTAAGGATACGGATCAGGATGCGGCTGCCCACACTGAAATGGTCGCGGGCATCGCCCAGCCACTCCCAGGAGAGATCCCGCGCCACGATAGCGCACTCCACACCGAATGCCTCCACACGGATAATCTTCTCCGCCACAGCGATAACGCGAGCCTGGACTACCCGACCCTCATAGATCAGATGCTCACCCAAAGCGTCGGTGTCCATGTAAAAGCTCTGCCGTTTGCGGAGCATGGCGTCCTTCCGGCTCGCCACGATACTCCGGGTGTTAGAATCGATGCCCTTCACCATAAAGTCGATCTCAGCACCCAGCATAGTGGAAAGCATCCGGTTCAGCCTGCCCATAAGCTCCAGGTACTCCCGGTTGGAGGGCATCTCGCCGGTGTAGAGCAGCATTTCCAGAA
Organism: bacterium 1xD42-67; assembly: GCA_003612335.1. Classification (GTDB taxonomy): domain Bacteria; phylum Bacillota; class Clostridia; order Oscillospirales; family Oscillospiraceae; genus Lawsonibacter. Next base: position 160,270 of record RAYO01000013.1, on the reverse strand, counting down.
TAGGGATCGCTACCCGGAAACCCTTGTAGTCCACGATTGCCAGCGTCCTGCCGGATTGAGTCTGCTCCACGCCACCCAAAATGCCGGTGAGAACGCGGTGGGTGCGGTAGGCGTTACGGATCTCGTGCCAGATGATCTCCTCCCGCTCCTCTTCCGTCTGAATATGGTCACGGGCGTCAATGGTCAGCACGTAATCGCTGCGCTGGGTGGGCGGAACACGCCGGGCACGGGGACGGGCGGCACGTTCCGTCGGCGTCTCACCTGCATTGGCGGTCTCCATGGGATTCTGCTCAGGAGCGGTCGATGTCTCTGGAAGCATATCGCCCTCCGACACTTCCATCAGCGGAGGCGGATCACCCTGCGGAGCCGGACTGTCCCCCTCTGCGGGAGGGAGGGGCATGGTGCTCTCCATTTCATGCAGCAGATCTTTGTACTGGGAGTCATCGGCGGCATCTTCCCGGGGGATACCACCAGGAGACGGTTCCTCACTGGAAAAGCCCTCACCCACACTGTCATCCGTAAGGGGCGATTCTGCATCGGGAAAAGCCGCGTCCCCATCGCCAGATGGGGCCCCGCTGTCAGGAACCTCACCGCTGTCGGGCATAGCCTCACCGACGGAGACATCTCCGCCCATACTCATGGTATCCTCCTGGACACCTTCAGTCGGGACTTCACCTTCCGGAAGCTGCAAGGTCTCCCCCGGATTAGTGTCCGAATACTCCGGTTCGGTCATTGTGGTCTTTTTTCTTGCCATTAGCTGTCATTCCTCCTTTTTGGGTTTTGGTTTGGATAAAATAGAATCTTTAGTCGCAGTCACCACACGCTTTTTAGGGGCCGGTTCAGATGCCGGCGGTGCGGGTGGCTTTGCCTGGGGCTGTTCGATGGCAGCGGACGGAGTGTCCTCTGGAGTTATCACCGGAGATTCTGCCGGAGCCGCTGCCTTGGGTGGGGCCGCCTTTTGGCCTGACGCTTTGGGTTTACGCACAGACCTGGGTCTGGGCGGAGCTGGTTTCACCTCCTTCCTCTCTGCCGTCTTTTGAGCCGTCTGCCATGCGGGAACATGGGAGGCGGCCTTGCTCGGGTGCAGCTTCTTTGCTTCGGGGTGCTTGGAATAGTCGTATTTATCAACCTCCAGTACATTTCTTCTGCGGAGGATGACCAGTGCCCGGTCAACATCCATCCGCAATACTTCGTCCATGGTCATCAGCTTCCGCTTGCCCACGCCGCTGGTCTCCCGGTACTCCGGGGTATAGTTGGAGATGCGCCATGTGCCCAACTGCTTGGCCTTGCTGGTGACAGCAATGGACGCTTCGCCGGTGCGGTCAGAGATAAACTGCGCGGTCAGGGCATCGGTGCAGCCCAGGAACAGGGTGATGTCGCAGTTGCCCAGAATTTCCTGCCACTGGTTCTGCGGGTATCGGTTTTGCAGGCCAGCCAGGTTTTGGAACACACAGGACATGCTGATGTTCCGGGAGCGTATGACCGATATTTTTCGGGACAGGTCTGGAATGACCCCGCAGGCGCACAGCTCCTCGCCCAGCACATGGACGGGAACGGGGAGCGCCCCGCCGGGACACTTTTGATCCGCGTACCGCACCAGCTTAATGAAAATAAACGACAAAAACAGTGAGGACAGGAAATCGAAGGTGCTGTCCTGATTGCTGGTGATGCAGTAATAGGCGCAGGGCTGTTTGCCCGGCAGCTCCAGGTCGATTTCATCAAAACCAGTGATGTTGCGGATGTCCTGGTTCTGAAATACCTGAAGCCGGGAACCAAGGCCGATAATGACGCCGCCCCGGACGCTCTCTGGGGACTGTTTGAAAATGCTGTAGGGCGCCTTGGCCGGATGGGAAATGTCCAGCACATCAAAAATAGCGTTCAGTTCCTTTTCGCTGCTCATGGCAAGAAGCTGGTACACCTCACCAATATTGCGCTTCTCCGGTGGATACCCCCGCTCCACATAGAGCACCAGGGCTTTCAGCAGATTCAGCTCGGCGGAGTCCCAGAAGTGGTCGCCCCGCTCGCTGCCGGTGTTTTTGATGATAACGTCACAAAACAGCTGGGCCATCAGCTCCTGGCCCTCGATCTCCGCAAGACAGTTCCAGGAGTCGGAGGCGGCGGGCGTAACGAGGTTGAACACCTTCACGGTGTAGCCCTGGTCCCGCAGGTAGGCGCTGCTTTTTTCGTAAAGCTCCGATTTTGGGTCACATATTACCAGTGAGGACCTTCGGGCGGCGCTTTGCAGGATCATGTTCATGCAGAAGGCTCGGGTCTTTTTAGAGCCGCTAGCCCCATACACCGCCAGATTGCCGTTGAACCGGGTCTTCTCCGGGACACAGATCACTTCGCCGTCTATCTCGCCCAGGATGATGCCGGGATGCTTGCGGATGTTGGGAACCAGGTCCAGCACACCTTTCAGCTCTTTCTTAGTCATGAAACCCGCTGTGCCGTAAGTCCCCTTGTTGGAATAGATCAGGTTGCGCTCCCGGTCATACGCGCCGGTCTCGCTGTAGCCCATCCGCATGACCATGAACACCAGGACAGCCAGAGCCGCCACACAGCCGCCCACACCGTACAGACCGTAGGGCCAGCGGAACACAGCGGCGACACAGATAAAGAAGTTACCGTCTGGAAATTCCGGGGCAGTACCGAAAACTCCGCCCGCCGCCTGCCACACGTCGTAGTTGTAGAGGAACTGGGCGATATAGCCGCTTCCGTAGAGCAGAGCGCCCAGAGCGACCGGCAAAATGAGCAGCAGCTTTAGGATCGTTTTCTTTGATATTTGAAATCCCTCCGAAAATGCTTGCTATTGTATAGACAACAGCGTATAATAGCGTTGAAAGGGTGTGATGGCTATGGCGAAAGACGCCAATGTTTTTGCGAGAGTAGATGCCTCGCTTAAAGAGCAAGCGGAGAGCATTTTGACCCAGCTTGGAATGCCAATGTCCAGCGCAATCAATATTTTCCTGAACCAGATCGTACTTCGGCGCGGCCTTCCCTTTGAGGTAACGCTGCCCGTCAAGACGCCGGTTGCCGCAGGAAGTCTGACAAGCGACGAGTTTTATGCCGAAATAAAGCGCGGTTATGATGACTGCGCTGCTGGCCGTACACGCCCAGCAGAAGATGTGTTCCGGGATATTGAGGCTGAGTTCGGCCTATGATAAAATACCGGGTCGAAATTGGTATACAGGCACAGGCGGACATTACTGACATCGTGCGCTATATCGGACAAGTCCTTTTAGAACCCCGAACCGCAGGAAATCTATACCGTCTCCTGAAAGAAGAAATCCTCGGCTTAAAGCAGATGCCGGAGCGTTATCCGTATGAGGATGACGAACGGCTTCGTGCTCTTGGGATTCGGAAGCTGCTGGTAAAAAACTATAAGGTACTTTACTTTGTAGACTCTGAGCAACAGCTGGTTCAAATCGCCAGAGTTTTCTATGCTGGACGTGACATCTCGCAACTGATGGAAGAAACTGATTTTGAAAATGTGTAATCTACCATCGGATCAAGAATCTCCGTCAAACAGCAGAGCCTTGACCTTTTCAAAGTCAAGGCTCTCTATTTTTACCCTCTGACCACAGACCTGCTGCAGTGCGTCCTCCTGGAAATCGAAGCAAAACAACGTCCCCGTTTTCCCATGCAGCTCCAGCGCGGTGTCAAACCGTTTTATGCGGGGCATATCACAGGTGTAGGCGAACAGCACCGGGGAATCGCCGTCCATCGCGTCGTTTTCCACCACCCAATCGGAGCGGCAGGGAGATAAGTCCTGGAAGAGAATAGCATCCAGAACCGCCTGCTGTTCGGCGTCACAGAGCAGCTGCAAAATCAGTTCTCCATGGTGGTCGCTGGTCAGGTAATAGAAATGCTGGTAATTTCCGTCCAACACAAAGTGATCCCGCTGTCCACCACCGTCATTCATCAGCGGCAGCATCTGCTCCATGTCCCGACCGAACACGATGGCATTCAATGCGGCGTTTTGATACTGTCCTGGGAGCCGGCGTTGACATAGCTCTGTCTGGAGCATGGCTTTGAGCCGCATTTCCGCTTTGTACTCCCACTTCATGGCAAAGGTGCCGGTGTTGTAAATAGTGAAAATAACACCATCTGTCAGAAGAAGGCCCGTTGAGCGAGAGCCGCGTATCTTGACCGCCTGTGCCCCCAAGCCTTTTACTTCTCTGGAACTGTAGTAGGCAGGCCGGTTGATGTACGGAGCGGCGGCGAGTGGCGTGGGCCTGAATATAGCTGGCTTTTTCCAGGGGAATACAGTGACGTTTGCATTGAGCATTGTCACCAAAACCTCAGCCATACGGTGGAGCCGCAGACGGCGGGGCACTTCCGACTTTAACACATTTGTCTCAGTGCTGCCGGAGAGATAGGGCAGAAACCGATCCGGCCACTTGTCCACCAGCAGCTTTTTTGCAGCTGTGGTCAACCGAAGCGCCCGCAGTCCATCACGATAATAAGTCCGCAGGAGTTTTTCCCCTTTGAGCGATTTGAGGATTTTTTCCTGATACGCGCCTGTACTGGGCAGGCGGCTTATCTGGGCCGTGGGGAACTCGCCAGACAGAGCGGTGAGTGTCAGCAGCAAGCTCGCCAGCGTGTCCTCGGGCGGAATTTGCTTACTGCCAGCAGCCATGTTGATACCACCTCTTTTCATCTGTTTTTTACCGAGGGTGCGTATAACTTCGGTATTTTCCATACCGGCCCAAGGGCGGGAAACCCTCTGCCGCATAAGGCTTTGCTAAAATTTACTGAGGGTCCCAAAACGGAGGTGTCAAAACAGCCCAAAATGGGACCCCTGTTAGGGGAGATTTTTACTACAAATCTGTGATGGATTGCAATGCCGCCTGACGCTCCGCCAGCCATTCCGGGAAGTGTGCGCTGTCCATAATGGAGATGCGGGTGCAGTCCGTTTCACCCAGCTCAGTGGTGTTGTAGGCGTCACACAGCAGTCCGCTGTCATCGGTCAAAATGAACGAGGCTGCCACGTCCAGAAACTGCTTCAGTTCCAGGTTGTCGTAGTCCCGTACCCGGCGTTTGGGCAGGTCCTGACAGTAGACGTGGGAAAAGCAGACCACGCAATGCTGGAGCCGGGGCAGGGGACGGCTCCTGGCATATTGGCTCATGGCGGCGGTAAAAGGATCAAGCAGGTATTCCGTACTCTGCCGCTGTTTCCGTTTTGGAAGCAGACAGGGCAGTGTGATTTCCAGAACACCATCGTTCTCATCCACCTTGATCCCCTGCATTACGGCAGCTGAGGTCAGATATTCCTCCTTTTTGATGCTGGTAGTGGAGTAGATCAGGTGTCGCAGCCGGCAGGCGATATTCTCCGCCCGCAGAGCCGCGTCGGTGGACAGCACCTCATAGTTATCGGGGTATCGCTGGATGTCGGTGGTATTCATAGCGTAAAGGGCATTGGTCAGCCGGTTCAAATCGGCCAGAATGGATGTAATACGCTGGGATAGAATCGCTCGGTTCAAGACCGTCCTCCTTCCTTATTCTCTCTGATAGTATTGAACTTCTCCTTCCGGGGAAACGGTACAGTAGCCGCGGACGTTGGGAATTTCCAGTTCCGGGATCTGTTCCGGCTTGTCCACCAGAATCAGATAGCTGGACGCTTCCTCTGCCGGGGCGGACAGGATGTGGTTGATCAGGGTCTCTTTTCCGTTGGCGGCATGGATGACCTCGTACACCTCGCCGTCTGCGAAAAAGATCAGCTTGGCAGGGAAATCACCTGCGGAGTGGAACTCCACCCGGTCAATGAAGTCCGCCAGCACCCAAATTGCGGCCAGCAGCCCCTTGTCCACATCCCCGGCGTACTCCGGGGCGGCGCAGTACAGGCCGTCGATGTGCCAGATGCGCCCCTGCTTGGTCAGATAGGACAAAAGGTTCTGGACCTTGCCTCGTTTTCCAGGGTAGAGCCGGAGAAGCTGCTCCTCTGTCAGTGCCCGGTACATGGTAATGTCCCGAAGAATACTGGTGGCCTCTTGCCCGTAGATTTGTTCTCTCGTTTTCATATTCTGCCTCCCATACGTATCATTGCCGTATTATTGGCGTATTCCAGCGGTATAAAAGCGGTGTTTATACGCACGGCATAGACCTCTGTACGTATAAACGCCGTATTACCGCCGTACAAAAATTGTTTGACGTATTATCGAAGTATCGCAGGCGTATCGAAGCCAGGAGACGTATAAAAGGCGTATTACCGCCGTAATATCGCCGCCCGGATACGCATTACCCCGCTTCCTGGCCCTCGGCCCGATTCAGCAGCTCTTGCAGTTCCCGGCGGTCGGTGGTAATCAGTTCCTTCTCCATCTGGCTGCATTTGATCTCCACCGTCACATTATTGTTGTTGGTACTGATGAGCCCGCTGCCCCGCTCGAAGTGGGTAATCTCCATGACCTCCGCCTCGGAGAGATGGAGGATGGACTGGACCCGCTGGGCCTCCTCATCCTCCAGATTGAGCAGGATCTTCGTCTTGGCATTGTTGATGATGCCCTTGCCGTACTTGCCGTCCTCCAGCGCGAAGAAGTCGTTTAAGTCCTGGGTGGCGCAGATAGCGGAGCCGCCGTAGCCCCGGATGATCTTGAAAATCTCCAGCACAAACTCGGCGGCCAGTCGGTTGCTGCTGGCCCCAATGAGCTGCCAGCACTCGTCAATGAAGATGGCCTTCTCCACCGTCCGGTCCTCCTTGGCCTTGTCCCAGACGAAATCCAGGGCGACGAACATTCCCACCGTCAGCAGGTCGCCGGTCAGCTCGGAGATGTCCAGCACGATGTATTTATTGTCCAAGGATACATTGGTCTGCTGGTTGAAGGTCTTGGCGGAGCCGTTGACCAGCCGGTTCAGAATGTTTGCCAGCCGCCGGGTATCCTTGGAGTCCTTCAGCACCTCATATAAATCCCCCAGCACTGGCATGGTGCGGTATTGGCCGGGGTGGTCGGGGTCGTTCAGGGTACTGTTCTCATGGGTAATGCCCAGCTTGGCATAGGTGCGAATAAGGGCGTCGTCCAGAAGCTGCCGTTCCTCATGGTTCATATCGGGAATGAGCAGGCTGAAAAAGATGTGCAGCCGCTGGATTTTGGCCGCCAGCAGAGATTTGTCCACTCCGCCGGGGCCGTCCAGCAACTCGTCCACCGACTTGTCCGCCCGGCGGATCTCCATGACGTTGATGCAGTTCTTGGAGGCCGGGGAAATCTGGATGAACTCGCCGCCGATGTTGGTGCAGGCCCGATGGAACTCGTGGCCTTTCAGCGGAGCCACGATAAACACCTGTATCCCCTTCCGACGCATCCGCAGAGCCATGAGCTGCATGGTGAAGGTCTTGCCGGCCCCGCTGGTGCCAAGAATCGCCATGTTGGCATTCTTGTAAATGCGGGAGTCGAAGATATCCACGATGATAAGGGAGTTGTTGTGCTTGTTCACCCCCAGCAGGATGCCGTTGTTGTCGCACATCTCGTAGCTGGTGAATGGGTAACAGCTGGCTGCACCCAGGGTCAGCACGTTTCGCTTGGACCGCTCAAACAGCCGCCGCTCCAAGGAAACCAGGGGCAGGGAGGACAAAAAAGCCTGTTCCTCACAGAAGGAACAGGGCTGTATATCCATATCCTGACTGAGCAGCAGCTTTTTCATCTCGGCCACCTTCCACTCCAGGTCGTCCACATTGTCGGCGGTGATGGTAATGAGCAGATTCAGATAGTAAAAGTCCTCGTTGTTGCTCAGACCGTCTTTCAGGAGATAACCGCTTCGGATGGCGCTGTCCAGGTCGTCGAAATCGGTGTTGGTGTCGCTGGTCTCTTTGATTTTACTGCGGTTGATACGCAGCTGCTGGCCCAGCTTCCTTATCATCCGGTCCTTGGGCTGGCGGGAGAGAAACATATCCATGTCGATCCCGTCCCCGGCGTTGACCAACAGGGACAGCCAGCCGGCGGGAACCTGGGCCTTATAGCCGTCCGACGGTACAAGCAGATAGGCGTAATAAACACCATCAATGCAGATGTACCGCCCGTGGGTCAGGTCAATATGAGAAGGGGCGTAAAAGTCATTGGAGGGGATGGTATCCAGGGGGCGGCCAGCCACCATGTATTCAGCCAGCACCTCCTTGACCTTTTGGGGAAAGGGCTTCTCGTTGCTGGCCTGACGGCAGAGGATATTATACAGGATCTCACAGGTGGCTTCATCCTCATTCTCATGGCTGATGACCTCGTTGCCGCACTGACGAAGGTAGTTGGCGGCGGTGCGGGCGGCGGTCTGGAGGGAGGCAATCGCCTCGGCCTCTTCCTGGCCCCGTTTGGTGCCAGGCAGCAGCTCATGTTCAAATACCAGGAAAAACCGCCGGGTGATGGCCTCACGGGACCCCAACTGTTGAATCAGCCGCAGATAGTCCTCTTGCAGCTGGCGGCAGCGTTCGTCCGTCTCTTGAGCCAGCTCCCGGCGCACCGTGTCCATGTGCCGGTTGATGTCCGCCCGCTTGGTCAGCACCTTGAACTGTACCTTCACCGGCGCAATTTTCAGATAGCTGATAAAGGAATAGATGATACTGCGCTGTTCCCTGGCGCTGCGGAGCAGAAAGTTGACCGGGACCACCTCGACCAGCTTGACATAGCGGTGATCTCTGGTGTAGATGATGCCGTTGGCGACCTTTTCAATAGGAATGTAGTCGGCCAGTGGATTGATGGGACGCACCACCTCCTCCGGCTCCAGGAATGTTTTGAACTGATCCAGCTTTCGCGCCTTCAAATCCACCTGAAAGCGGCTTTTGCTTTTGGGCTGTGCTTCGGCCTCTTGTTCCTCTGCGGGTCGCTTACTCTGCAACCAGGTAGGGAGCATGGACAACTCCTTGCCGTCCCACCCCCGCGCCGGAGCGTCCTGGGACAATACTCGGCGGTTTCGCAAATAGCTGAAAAACAGCAGAATGAACGATGACAAACTGCTCCCCCCAACGCCAATCAGGGCCAGGAGGACGAGGGGCAGGGCCGTCAGGCACAGAATGATGATCCGGGCAGTCAGGGAGAGGCCCAGGCCCATGACCGGCAGGCCAACGGCGGCGCCCAGAATGCCAGCCTCAATGACGTTGCGGGTCTTGAACATGCCGCCCAGCAGTGTGCCGCCCTCGATAAAGTTTGGTGGAATCAGATAGCTGTCCCGCTGTTCGTGTTCCATAAAAATCTCACCTCACATTCGGTCTTTCCTCTTCGGCGGGGTAGGCAGCCGCTTGACGATCTCCTTCTGATAGCCGATCTCACCGTCCGGGGCCTTGAAGGGGGTCTTGACCACCGTATCAACGGCGTGCTGTTTGTACCACGCCGCCCCATCCGCAGAAAACACCTTTTGATAGCTGCCCTCGGGCTTGGCGTACTGGTCTACATGGTACATGGCAAAGTCGATGCCCTGGGGGTGTTCCGGGGTCACTTCCCGGCCAGTGATGCGCCCACCGCCAATCTCCACCTGGGAGTAAGAGACTTTTTCGGTGTCACCAGGGCCGATAGCAGTGTGACCCATGTAGGACTGGAGGGACTGGGCAGCCAAATCGCCGGTGATGGAACCTGTGGAGCGCATATCGCCCCGGGCCACCATGCCAATTACATCATTGGCAAACTGACCGCCGGATTGCAGTGAATTGGAGAAGATTTTTCCGCCCAGGGTCGGCATACGGACGGGGAATATGCTGTGGCTGCTCCGTTGAACATTCTCTACACTGCGGGTGTAATTAACGGTATGACTTTCACTTGTGCCTCCGCCCCCTCCGCCTTGCCAGACCGTCTCCAAATGGGCCTTCTCGCTGGAGCTGTGAACGATATGCCCGCCGCCGGCAAGGATAGTTTCTTCCTGTGAAGCAGCCGGTGTGGGCTGGATTCCGATATCTGAAGTTGGGATATTGTCCGCTGAGATAGCTTCGTCCGCAGGGACAGGGGCCCCAAGCGGTATATCAGTTCCAGTCAGGATAATTCCATTTTCCTGGGGGGAGACACCGGAGGAAACGCTGCTGTCAACAGGTGCTGGCCCAACAGAAGCAGGACTGCCAGCAGGCGGAGAGCCGCCGCCTGTTTGAATGGGCACGGCAGGAGGTGTATCGTTTCCAGTGAGGATGATCCCCTCCCGCTGAGTTACGCTGTCCCTTTGCGCTGTGCTGTCGGTACGGGAAATTGTATCTGTATGGATCACACCGCCAGAATGAAATGAGCTGTCGGTATGGGCATCCGAAGAGGACAACTTTTCACTGGCAGTATGCACAGCAGCTGCGCCCTGTTTCTGGGCGGTGTGGACAGCGGAAGTCTGTGTAGTAGCGGTTTTGACTGCGCTGTTGGTAATGTGCCGGCCAGCCATACCGATTAAACCGCCTTTGAAGAATCCGGCGGAACTGGAGACACTGCCAGAAGCGCCCCCAGCTGCGGAGGCCCCAGTGCCGTGCCGTCCTCCGCCAAGGATTCGGCCCGCGCCCCCGGTTGCCATTGTGACCGCCCGGAAGGTTACCATAGCGTCGCCCAGCAGGGAGCCGCCAGTATGACCCACGTTGATGCCCAGGCTTGCCATAAAGCTGTCAATCTTCTGTGACACCTTCAAAAAAGCCACCGCACAGAGAAACCAGATCAGGACGTTCCCGGTGACGGCCTCCTTGCTGGAAGCCGCGACCGCAGCCTCCACCTCGCTTTCGTCAAGGGCAAAGGCCGGTACACACAGGACCGAAAGTATCAGCGCCGCCAACAGTATAAATTTCAAGAGTTTCTTGGATCTTCTCATAAAGCCTCCTCAGAGTGATAGCGGGTTGGCGATGAATGCCCCCACCATGCTGGTGAACAGGCGCAGACACCATGCGTTCATCAGGAGCAGGAATACCTGGCCGCCGAACATCCGGCACCAGCTTTTGAAGATGCTGGACGTGGCCTGGGACGCACCCATGGCAAAGGCCACTGGCGCTGTGTAGACCAGGACACCCAGCAGCACATACCGCTCCGCCGCCTCGAACAGCAGCTTCAAATAGTTCCAGGCCAGAACCAGCACCAGAATCAGGACGATCAATGTCACCGCCCCGTTAGCACAGACACCGATGATGGTGAGCAAGACCGAGTTGAAGCTGGCAAAATCCAGACTTGGAAGTGTGGACGTCAATATCCAATCATAGGGTGTACCACCGATAGTCAGCACCGTATCAACGATGGAGTCCGCATAGTAGGCCAGACCAATGAACAAGATGGCCCGGATGGTCAGTTTAACAGGATCTTCCGCCTCTGCTCCCACGCCCAGACCATAGTTCTTGAACAGGTTCCATACCCAAAGTAGCAGAATCAGCCCGATTGCCAGAGCCACAAAGACATTATACATCGTCTCTGCCGCCGGGAAGTAGCGCAGAAACACGGCCATATCACAGCCCAGAGCGCCCAAAACTGATGTGTTTATCAAATCCAGGCCGTGCATGACTTGTTCCGCGATCCATGCTACAATGCCGTCTAAAATGCCCATAGACGATTACGGCGCTGTCCACTGTCCGCCGGAGAAGAAGGGCGTGACATAGCTCATGATGAACCCCAGAGAGTTCAGGATGATCCAGGTGATGACGATGCGCTTCAGCCATGCCCGGGATTCATCCACCGTCCGGCCGGAGCGGGAAAAGTTCATCATCAGCAGGGCCACGGCGGCCGTTACGATAGCGGCAATGGTGGAGATGGCGAGAATCTGGGTGTAGACGTCCTTCATGATGTCGCTGGCCTTCGTCCAAATCGTGTCAGCCGCAAAAGCCGGTTGACAGAGCAGCGTGGACGTGCAGACCCCCAGATAGACCATGAACGCGCCGCGTCCGGGGTCAAACCTGCGCCGGGGAGTGCGCGGAGATGACGTTTTGTCTTGTTTCAATGAAAAACCTCCTTTTTTCGTTGGCTTCTGTCCTGAAAAAAGGCAGCACCCGGAAATTTGGATGCTGCCTCAGCTGCCGCAGAAGGGCAAAGAAAAAGACGCTTTCAGCGTCCTTCTGCAGCTGTTTTCAGTTTTGCTTACAGTTTTGAGCATACTTATTTTAACATATAAGGATTTACGCTTCAATAGCAAAACCCTGCCAATGCTGCGCCAAAACCGTGCCAATTACCTGCCACCCGCCTCTGCGGGGAAAAACTGCTCCAAAACCTGCAAGCTGTCCTGCGCCGTGTATCCCCACAGGACAGAGCTTAACGCCTCAATCGCCTCCTTCCGGCGGCGGTAGTAGGTGCGGAAGCTGATGTCGTGGATGTGGGGACGTAGCTGCTCAATGATCTCTTCCACATTTTTGAGCTGCTGGGGAGACAGGTAGGTATAGTGCAGGAGCCAATAGTACGATTCTCCGTTTTTGTGCCGGGTACGGAGCAGATCGACTGCGTTCTGTACCAGCGTGAGCATTTTGTGGCTGCGCTCAATGCACTGGGCCTGGTGCTCAATGTCCGTCCCGCCCAGGTCCGCGCCGGCCAGGTAGATGGACTCCAGAAAATCCTCAATACTGGTATCATATTCAATCTGAAACTGCGTCCTGACCTGCTGGACGGACAACTCCAAGCTCCAGACCACATCCCGGTACTTCCTCAGCAGCTTCCAGGTGTTGTGGTAACGAGGGTCTTCCGTCACCTTGCGCTCAACCTTTTTCCTTGCCATCATGGATTTCTCCTTTCAAAAATTCGTCGATATTGGGGTCATAGTAAGTTCAAAGCTGTAAATCGGATGATTGTTTCCACATTGGATCGCCATACCAATCCTGAGAACACTCGTTTGTCCGCTGTCCCCCTTTACTGCTTCCGTGCAGTCGCCGGATAAGGGATATAACTTAACAGTGGATTTGGGGCAGTGAAAGCAGGAAATCCCTTGCGTCTCAAGGACTTGCACCACTTTTTGGACAATGCGCTCCACCTGCGATTTTGAAACGCTAATGAGCTGGTCTGAAACGCAGACTTTGGGATCGTCAGGGATATTGTCTGCTGTGTCCGTGCTATCTGGGAGCTGGAGTTTGATATTCAGAGACATCGCAACCTCGTCCTTGTCCACCATAACATCAGACACCTGGAACATGGTAGACAGATAGCTGTTCAGATAAATCACGCTGCCAGTCCGGCCTGGGAAGGACATGAGCGTAAGGTACTCCAAGTCAGCCAGCTTTTTCAACAGCCTTCCAACCGTGGAACGGGAAAGGCCCCACCGCTGGGCCAGATCGGAGTAATTCAACAGCGGATTGCCCGTACCGTTGCGGAGATAGACCACCGGGCCAACCTCAGAGCCAAGCACCTGGCTGTCCTTATAGATGGCGGAGAGCCACAGATCCAGCACAACGTCCATCTCCGACGCCTTGCCATAGCTGATCAGTTCTGTAGCAACGGCGATGGGCATAAAGAAAAAGCCGCTTTCCTTTTGACAGGGGCAGTTATAGTCCAGCACAGTGTTATGCTTGCGCCAGCCCTTGATGCTGTACTTGACCAGGCGGCCATGCCCCAGTTGGGTAAAGGTAATAAGCTGCCGGTCCTGGAGGACCTTCAGGATGGACAGAGCCTTATGCTGGAACCGGACACGAAAGCAAGCCGCCAGCTCACTGACCCGGAAGACCCACTCGCCAGGGCAGACAGTGTAGGTGATGCCGTCCAGCCGGCGGTACGAGGTTCGGAAGTTGGCGTAGGAGCAGAGGACGGTATAATAAAAAAGACCGGAGCCTCCGTTGGTTCGGATGCTCCGGTCAGCGATCAGGGTTTGAACAAATTCTCGGTAGATGCGGCAGCGTGGATAATCCACGACTTGTTTGATTTCAAGTTGATAGTCTGACATATACAATTCTCCTTGCAGTAACTTGCTTGATAAAATCTATCGGGGCCTGATTTTCATTACTTGCAGGGGTGCAGCAATAAGCTGCACCCCTGTCATATTTGTCACCTCTTTCTGTTATGTATTAGACGTACTCTGCCCCGGAAGCAAAATGTCTATACCGGCGAAATTAGCCGTTGAACGCCTGCGCTTGACGTTCCGCCCTGTTTTCCTGGTCAACGGAATTTAGGGTAGGCACCAGAAAGCCTTGCAAATCAAAGGTTTCCTGTGTTGTCCCTATTATAACTCACTACCATCCCCTGGACGATCCCGCCGGTGGCGGCCAGCAGCTCCGGATCCGTGACCTGGATCATCATGTTCCGGGTACCGTCGCCGCCGGGGTACAGGTGGACGATCTCGATGTCGAACTCCTCCACCTCATCTCCCTGGATGTTGGACAGGATCGCTGCCGGGCCCGTCTGCACCTGGGACCGGGAGGCCACCTCCACCGGCTCCACCCCGTCGCCCACCGTCTCCTGGGGCATCTGACCGAAGATCCCCAAGGCCGTGTTGGCATACAGGGTCCCCAGGTCCCTGGTCAGGTCGAACTGGCCGTGGAGTTCTCCCGGCTCTCCGCTGGTCCCCCGCTTCACCTCTGAGACAGTGGCCGGCATGATGCTCCCCGACTCCAGAGGCATGAGCATCGAGGTATCCACGTCGTTGATGCCGTGGCCCAGGGCCCCGAATACGCCGCTGGCGGGGTCGTAAAAGGTCATCGTCCCGATCCCGGCCATGGAGTCCCGCAGCCACACCCCCAGCTGATAGACCCCCTGGCTGTTCTCCACCGCCGCCGCCGTGAGCTGGAGCTGCCGCTGGCCCCGGACCGCCTGGATGGTCAGGGGCTCGTCCTCATACTGGGCCACCAGGGCCTGGACCTCCTCGATGGTGTCCACCTCACCGCCGTTGATGTGGGTGATGACGTCCCCGGTCTTCAGACCGCAGTCCTTGCCGGGACAGGACCGGCCCTCTCCCGTCTCCACCGGGGAGAGCCCCACCACCAGCACGCCGTCGGAGAAGAGCTTGATCCCCACCGCTTTGCCCAGCGGGATCACCCTGCGCCCAACCTCCGGCCGGGCCATCTGGACCGCAGGCTGGCGGGGCGCGTCCAGCTCAGCCGGCGCCGCTACGCTGGCGGCTCGGGCCCGGTCCCCCACAAGGGACAGAGACAGGCACACTGCCGCCGCCGCAGCGGCCAGGAGGAACACCCCCGGCCCTTTCTTTTTTTCTTGTTCCATGATTCCACCCCCTTGCCATTGTATAGTCAGCACACTTGAAGATCGGTAAGACCGATCTTCGGCCAGCGGCAGAGCCGCCGGCGGGCAAAGCCTGTGCGCTGACTATGAAGTCTGGCGCAGGCCGCTTTTCAGCCAGTGCGGCGAGTTGTTGCCGCACTGGTCGAAAAGAAGCGTGACTTCTTTTCGACCGCGCCAACGATAAAAAAAGGCGGACGGACCTCGATCCGTCCGCCCTCTCATTATGGCCGGAGTTCCTGGGATCAAACCGTGGGGAGGAATACCACTGCTTCCAGCCCCGACAGCGCCTGTGCTGGGCCTGCTGGCCTGGGATATCTGTCCTGGAGGAGCTTGGAGGAGCTGGGGATCATTTCAAAGCCTCTTCCCACTCTCCCTGGCGGAAGGCTGCCAGGACGAAGCCGTCTCCCACCAGGATGGGCCGCTTGACCAGCATCCCGTCGGAGGCCAACAGCTCCAGCTGCTCCTCCTCGCTCATGGCGGGCAGCTTGTCCTTCAGGCCAAGAGCCTTGTATTGGAGGCCGGAAGTGTTGAAAAATCGCTTCAGAGGCAGACCGCTGGCCTGCCACCAGGTCCGCAGCTCATCGGCGGTGGGATTCTCCTCCTTGATGTGCCGCGGATCATAGGATACGCCGCGCTCGTCCAGAAAGCGTTTGGCCTTCTGGCAGGTGGTGCATTTAGGATACCATAGAAACAGCATGACATACGCTCCTTTATATTTATTCGCGATGAGATCGATCCTTCTTCCCGACCATCGCCCGGCACAGATAGGATACCGCTGTGGAAGCGGCAACACCCAAAGCGTTCAAGATGATATCGTTGATATCGAAGCTCCGGCCAAAGATCGGCTGTAAAAGTTCGATGATCACTGAAACAGCCACGCCCGCTGCTGCCGTCCGCCTCCATCCGCTCCCCGTTCGGAACAGCGGATAGAGGACCCCAAAGGGGAGATACATCACGATATTTCCCAGATTTTCTGATCCAAAGTGTTGGAAAAAGTCGGGAACAAGATCATACTCGAACCTGAACCAGGTCCAACTTCTTCCGCTCGCCCTGTGGTAAAAAAGGAAATAGTATGCTTGTCCCATGATGTATTCGAACAGCGTCAGGCATAACAGTCCGGTGATATAGCACACAAAGAGAGAGGGCAGGATCGTATCCGTGACAGAGGACAGCCCCGTTTTTCTCCTTCGTCGGACCGCATAAATTACCCCGGCACACAACGCAATGGGCAGCGCCTGTAAAAAATAACCTGGATATGTATTAAAAAAGAAGTATTGGAATGTCATATCATCGGGAAAATACATTTTGAACCCTCCCTGCTGCTGTTTTAAGCGGGCCGCCAAAGGCGGCCCTAGGAATTTGCATGGCCAAACGCCTCGGCCAGCATCTTCAGCTCCCCCAGGGTGGACACGGTGATGGTGCTCTCCAGCAGCCGCAGCTGGGCCTTGGCGGGCATCTGGTCCCAGTAGGACAGCAGGGCGGCATCGTGGCCCACCACGTCCTGGGGCAGGCGGTAATATTGATCGAACTGTTCCATATCTCTCCCCTCCTGAGCCCAGTTTGCCCAGGAGGGCCATGCTCCATGCGCGGGGAGAAGGAAAGAGACCGCCGGGCAGGCGGTCTAAAAAGGTCCCCTGCTGCTCCTCTCCTCCAGGGGGAAAGCGGCCGCGCCTTGAGGGCCTCGGCTCTCAAGGCGCTGTGGGTCCGCTCTGATCGGATATGGAAGGTGTCAGTCCCGGCTCTCGTCCTCGACGGGCTCCTCAGCGGGCTCTTCGGTGAGCTCCTCTGCGGCTCCCGCCTCCTCGGCCTCCGCCTCGGGCTCCTTCAGGATGACCTCCACCTCGGGGTCGCCGGGCTGCTTCAGCTCCGCGATCCGCTCGTTGTTGGTCTCGATGGCGGCCTTGGCGGCAGTGATCCGCTCGCAGGCGGAGACGAACGCTCCGTCAGGAGAGGCGCCCTGCTCGGCATAGTAGAGCCTGCCGATCTCTAGGTAGGCTTTTTTGATGGTGTCCTCCTCACCCATATTGGACATCTTCAGCTTGGCGATCTCCGCCAGACGCTTGGTCTGGGCCACACCGGCCTGGGCCAGATCGGCGGCACGGTCCTTCAGGGTGTCAAAGGTATCCTTCAGATCCATTGTGATGACCTCCTTCATGATTCACGGTCTCCCGCTTGATAGTCCTATTCTAGCTGATTTCTTCCTCCGGCGCAAGGGGATTTCCATTTATTTAATGGATTTTTCATCCGGAGCTCAGAAAGATCTCATCCTGTCAGGGAGCGGGCCCCTCAATACCGGCCGAAGTCGCCGGAGCGGCCCTGAGTCACGTCGGAGCCGAACTGGTAGTCCTTCCCGGGGAGGACCGCGTTGAGGACGATCCCGGCGATAGCGGCCACCGCCAGGGAGGTGAGGGTGATGGAGGTGCCGCCGATGTCGAAGGTGAGGCCGGAGAACTCGTTGTTGAGGCCCCAGATCTTGAAGCCCAGACCGCTCACCATGATGACAGCGGCGATCATCAGGTTCCGGGAGTTGGTGAAGTCCACCCGATTCTCCACCACGTTGCGCACCCCGATGGCAGAGATCATGCCGTAGAGGATGAAAGACACGCCGCCGATGATGGCTGCGGGGATGGAGTTGATGACGGCGGCGAATTTTGGGGAGAAGGAGAGCACCACCGCGTAGACCGCGGCCAGACGGACCACCTTGGGGTCGAAGACCCGAGACAGCTCCAGGACGCCGGTGTTCTCTCCATAGGTGGTGTTGGCGGGGCCGCCGAACATACCGGCCAGGGAGGTGGCGATGCCGTCGCCCAGGAGGGTGCGGTGGAGGCCGGGATCCTCGATGAAGTTCTCCTCCACAGTGGCGGAGATGGCGGACATATCGCCGATGTGCTCCATCATGGCGGCCAGGGCGATGGGGGCCATGACCAGGACCGCCGTCACGTCGAACTTGGCCAGGACGAAGGGCTGGAGGCCCACCATCTCTGCTGCGGCCACCCCGGAGAAGTCCACCTGATTCGTGGCCAGGGCCGCCGCATAGGGCACCAGCACGCCCAGGAGGATGGGGATGATCTTGATCATGCCCTTGCCCCAGATGTTGGCGGCGATGATGACGGCCATAGCCAGGATGGCCAGCCACCAGTTGGTGGAGGCGTTATTGATGGCGCTGGGGGCTAGGGACAGTCCGATCAGGATGATGATCGGTCCGGTGACCACCGGGGGGAGGAAGCGCATCACCTTGTGTACCCCCACCAGCTTGATCAGTCCGGCCAGGGCCAGATACAGCAGGCCGGCCACCACGATCCCGCCCAGGGCGTAAGACAGCTTCTCCTCGCCGGTCATACCGGCGTAGATGCCGGAGTCCAGCTCTGCCACGGCGGCGAATCCGCCCAGATAGGCGAAGGAGGAGCCCAGGAAGGCGGGGACCCGCAGCTTGGTGCACACATGGAAGAACAGGGTGCCGATCCCGGCGAAGAACAGGGTGGTCTGGATGGACAGGGGCAGTCCATAACCCTGGACCAGGATGGGCACCAGGACGGTGGCCCCGAACATAGCGAACATGTGCTGCAGACCCAGGATCAGCATCTTGGGCAGGCCCAGCTGGCGGGCGTCGCGGATAGGTCCATTGTCGTTCATATGGTTCTCCTTTCTCTCTTACACGGCCATACAAGAGGATGGCCATAAAAAAACGATCACAAACGTGATCGTCGATAAAAAATAGAAACAGGGGAGCCGTCACGGTCCAAGCAAAGATCCATCTGCGCGGCCATGGCAATCCCTCCTTTTTCTATCCGAGGCATTATACCAGGATCCGCCCGGTCCTGCAAGAGGGGCCGGGCGGTTTTTTCATTTTTGGCGATCCCCACAGATCTCAGCCCCTCTTTTTCCGCGCCCACAGGTCGGCGGCAATGAGCGCGCCGCACCACAGGAGGAGCAGTCCCAAGATCAGCAACGCGCAGTTGCGGAAAAAGTCCTGGGGCAGGAATAGGATGATGGGATCGGCGCGCCAGTCGAAGATCCAGTTGTCCTTTCCCGGGAAGAAGAGGCTGTGGAAGATGACGAAGGCCCGGTCGAAATCCAGGGCGGCCAGGCCGCCCACAAGGAGGAAGGAGGTCCCGAGACCTGCCGCCGCCCAGAAGCCCGGGCCCCGGCCCAGGAACGGATAGGGGCGCACCCCCGTCATCCTGCAGACGACCAGCGCCGCCAGCAGCAGGACCAGCGCGGCCTTCAGCACCCGCAGGTCCAGCAGGAACAGCCCCCGCACGTCGGCGAAGTGGTCGGCCCCCGACGGAGAGAAGGACAGGGCACCGGCGGAGAACGCCTCCCGTCTGCCCAGACAGAAGTCCATCATCTCGTCGTAGGCCCTCTCGATCTCCTCCCGGGGCAGACCATAGCCTTCCAGTCCCATCGGCCCGATGTGGGCGTAGTAGAAGGGCCGGCACAGCAGAGGCACGGCGATGGAGCCCGTCACCACCGCCAAGGCGGTCAAAAGGGACAGGACAAGGGACAGGAGCTTGCTGGTCTTCATGGCGTGGCCTCCCAGGGTTCGTCATGTAGGGCAAGGGCAGAGCCCTTGCCCTACATGACGTTCATTTCTGCGTCAATTACGGGCTCCTGTATTCTACCACAGATCCCCGCTCCCGGCAATCAGAAAGCGGGCCCAGTATCCCGGGCCCGCTCTGCGTTCTGTTTGGATGGAACAGGATGGGTTCAGGCCTTCTTCTTGCCCTTGCCGAAGATGGTCACGCAGCCCTCGACAGCCAGCATGATCGCCAGTGCGAAGAGCAGGACGCCCAGGATGGCCTGAGCATAGGGGCCCCAGTCGAAACGCTGACCGATGACCTCGCCGGCCTTCACGATATCCTCCATGGGCTTGCCGCCGGCCTTCGCGATCGCGCTCACACGGGCAGTGACCGTCTGGAACAGGGAGAACAGGGTGACGATCAGCATGAAGCCCATGGGCAGATAGAACATCTTGTTGTTCCGGCCGATGTTGCCCAGCCAGGCGCAGACGGTGAGCAGGGCCAGAGCGGCCAGCAGCTGGTTGGCGGCGCCGAACAGAGGCCAGATCTTGCCGTAGCCGGTCATGCCCAGGCCCACGCCCAGGACCACGGTGATGGCGGTGGCCACCAGGGGGTTGGTCAGAGTGGCCTTGAAGCCGGTGGCGTCCTTATAGGTCTCGCCGGGCTTGAGCCAGAACTCCTGGAACATATACCGGGCCAGACGGGTGGCGGTGTCCAGAGAGGTGAGGCAGAAGGCGGAGACGGTGAGGACCAGCAGGGCCTGCACGGTGGGCTGAGCGGCCTCCAGGCCGGGGATGGTGGCCACCATCCGGGACAGGCCGGTGGCGAAGACGGTGGTGGGGGTGCGCATGCCGTCGACATACTCGGCCCAGATGAAGCCCACAGCACACAGGGAGATCAGGGCCAGGGCGCACTCGATGAGCATACCGCCATAGGCGATGGGCTTAGCGTCCCGCTCGTGGTCCAGCTGCTTCGAGGTGGTGCCGGAGCCCACCAGAGAGTGGAAGCCGGAGATGGCGCCGCAGGCGATGGTGACGAACAGGGCGGGGAACATGGTGCCCAGGCTGGAGTAGGGATCCTTCCACTCGGTGAACGCGGGGATCGCCAGAGCGGTGTTCTGGCCCATGATGCCGGCGCCCACCACGCCCACGAAAGCGATGACCATCATGCCGTACAGCAGGAAGGAGGACAGGTAGTCACGGGGCTGGAGCAGGATCCACACCGGGGCCACAGAGGCGATGAGGATGTATACGCCGATGATCCACATCCAGACGGTGTTGGTCAGATAGATGGGATGGAACTTCAGGCCGATGACCAGGCACAGCACGATGCCGACCACGCCCAGGATGGTGGCCACGGACAGGGGAGCGCCCCGGCGGTAGACGGCCAGGCCGAAGATGATGGCCATCACGATGAACAGGATGGAGATCATGGCGACGGCGGCGTTGTCCTCGTTGTGGGAGCCGTCAGCAGTGAAGCCGTTGAAGGTGCTGGCCACGATGGAGGCGAAAGCGGCCACCACCAGCACCAGGGTCAGGTAAGAGAACACGATGAACAGCTTCTTGGCCCGCTCACCGATGTTGGCGGCCACCACCTCGCCCAGGGTCTGGCCCTTGTGGCGGATCGAGGCGAACAGGGAGCCGTAGTCATGGACAGCGCCGAAGAAGATGCCGCCGATCAGGACCCACAGCACCACGGGGACCCAGCCGAAGACGGCCGCCTGGATGGGGCCGTTGATGGGGCCGGCGCCGGCGATGGAGGAAAAGTGGTGGCCCATCAGGACGGGGGCCTTGGCAGGGACATAGTCCATGCCGTCCTCCAGTTCATGGGCCGGAGTGGTCTTGGTGTCGTCCACGCCCCACTGCTTGGCCAGCCATCCGCCGTAGAAGATGTAACCGGCGATCAGGATGGCGCAGCCGACGATAAGTACTAATACTGCATTCATGGATCTTTCTCCTCTCCTAAATAGTGATCATGCAGGGATGATGCGCGCCGCCAGCCGTTCCAGATCCTTTTTCAGGGCCTTCCCGGCCCGGTTGACGGTGACCTCGCCGTTGGACAGGTCCACGGCGGCTATTCGAAACTCCATCCATCCATGGAGCGATAGCTTATATTCCCGGCGCCGCTTCAGCTTCTTCAGCTGGGCCAGGGCCTCCGGATCGGCGCTGTCGTACAGCGCCACGGCGGTGAGATAGGTATACATGTGCTGGCTGTGGGGCCTCACCCGGGGCTCGCCGTCGGCCAAGGTGCGCTGGAAGATCTGGTCCAGCAGGGAGGCGTCCAGGTGTCCCGCATCCCAGAGGTAGAGATGCTCGTGGCTCTCCGCCGCCCACAGCTCCGCCTTTTTCACCAGGACGTACTGACTGTCCCGCGTATGGTAGTCGCAGCGGGCCTTCAGGGGGGTGCCGTCGTCGATCTCCTGGATGTCGAAGTAGGCGGAATAAGCTGTTTTCAGCTTTTGCAGGGCGGTCTCACTGAGTTGGGACACGGTGTTCCTCTCTTTCCCCGGCTCCCCAGGGGGGAGTTTGTGAATAAATTATGAAGCAGAGCTATCATACCAGATTGAGCCATTTTTTTCAAGGGCTTTCCCTGGTGGATATCTACAAAATATGGATCCATCAAGAGCTCTTTTTCGCGTTAATACACAGATGTGTTGAAGTGCTGCCCATTGACGATCGCCTGCCAGTCCAGTAAAATAGTCCGATAGGAGGCGATCGTCTTGGATCAAGAAATCAGAAGTCTCGCCGCCCTGTGGGAGAAGTGGAAACGGCTGGCCATGCCCTCCCTTTTCCTGCTGGCGGTCATCTATTATGAGGAGCTGTTCCTGAAGATATACTGCTTCCATTCCCTGACGGTGAACGGTCTCCTCTTCACCCTCCTTTTCTCCCTGCCCGTGGCCGTCCTGCTGGGGCTGGTGTGCGGCGGGACGCCCGTTCGGACGGGACGGCTCCTCCTCCCGCTGATCACCGGCCTGATCTCTCTGTGGATAGGGTCTCAGGTGGTCTATTACCACGTGTTCAAGGCCTTCCTCACCATCTTCTCCCTGACCAAGATGCTGATGGTGGCCCAGTCTTTCGGTGACATCGCGGTGGGCAACGCGCTGGCCAATTGGTTCCCCATCCTGATGATGGTCCTGCCCGTCCTGGCGGCTGTCCTCCTTCGGGCGCGGCTGGTCCCTGATGCAGCCCGGGCCAAAGGGCTGCGCCTGGAGTGGGCGGCTATGGCCGCGGTCCTCCAGCTGTCCGCGATGGGGATCGTGCTGCTGTGCGGCGGCGGGGTGCTCTCTCTCCGGTATATCTACTACCGCACCGCCACGCCGGAGCTGGAGGTGCAGAACTTCGGCGTGCTCACCCAGACCCAGCTGGAGATTCGCCGGGTCCTCTTCGGGATCGACCCGGACACCCCGGAGCTGGAGCCCGACCCGGACAAGGCGCCGCCCGATCTGGAGCCCACTCTGCCGGATGACAGCGTCCTCCAGCCCGAGCCCATGCCCGGCTTCCACGCCCTGCCCATCGACTTCGAAGCCCTGATCCAGGAGGAGACGGACGAGGGGATCAAGCGGTCCCACCAGTGGTTCTCCCAGCGCAGCCCCACCCCGGAAAATCTGTGGACAGGATATTTCGAGGGGAAGAATCTGATCTGGATCGTGGCGGAGGGGTTCTCCACCTTGGCCATGGACCCTCAGCGCACCCCCACCCTGTGGAAGCTGTCCCACCAGGGCTTCGTCTTCGACAACTTCTACACCCCGCTGTGGGGGGTGTCCACCTCCGACGGGGAGTATGTCACCACCACCGGCCTGATCCCCAAGTCGGGGGTGTGGAGCTACTCCAAATCCGCCGAGAACTATATGCCCTTTTCCCTGGGCTGGCAGCTCCGCCAGGAGGGATACCGGACCTTCGCCTTCCACGATTACCTCTATAACTACTATGACCGGGACAAGTCCCACCCCAACATGGGCTATGAGTATTACGCCGTGGGCCAGGGCCTGGAGCTGGAGGAGATCTGGCCCCCCTCCGACCTGGAGATGATGGAGCAGATCGTCCCGATGTTCGTGGACGAGGAACGGTTCATGGTCTATTGCCTCACGGTCAGCGGGCATCTGAACTATGACCTGGAGAGCAACGCCATGTCTGTCCGCCACTGGGACGCGGTGGCGGATCTGCCCTACAGTGAGGAGGTCCGGTGCTACCTGGCCTGTCAGATGGAGCTGGAGCTGGCGATGGAGAGCCTGGTCAGCCAGCTGGAGGCGGCGGGGAAGCTGGACGACACGGTGATCGTCCTGTCCGCCGACCACTACCCCTACGGCCTCACCGACGAGCAGTACAGCGAGCTGCTGGGCCACCCGGTGGATCCGGTCTTCGAGATCTATGAGAACACCCTCATCCTCTGGAGCGGCGATATGGAGGGCACCGCCGTCCATGTGGACAAATACTGCTCCAGCCTGGATGTGATGCCCACCCTGTCCAACCTGTTCGGTCTGGAGTATGATTCCCGGCTGATCATGGGGTCGGATATCCTGTCCAGTGACGAGGGGCTGGTGATCTTCGCCAACTACAGCTTCATCAATGGGGAGGGATACTACAACTCCGTCACCGACCGGTTCACCCGCTGGGACGGGGCGGGGCCCGACCTGGAGGAGGTGGCTCAGATGGTGGTGGAGGTCCAGAACCGCGTGGCCTGCTCCGCCGCGATCCTGGACTGCGACTACTACCGGCTGGTCCTGGGGGATCCGTCAGGAACATCAGGATGAATACGCAGACGCCCGCCGGATCCCGGCGGGCGTCTGCGTTGAAAGGAGAGAGAGGAAGCATCTATGATGGACCATCCAGGGCCTGTCCGCCGCGGGGCGGCGGCCCGAAGGACGGGGATCTTTGGTCTGCCGCGCCGGGGCGTGCCCGCGGGGCGGCAGTGAGGCGCATACCTCGCGCCATGAGGTCCTTACACGACTGGGGGGTCGGCAGGGGAGGTCCGGACTGGTGCACGGTCTGCCGGACAGTGGGGCGGCGGCTGCCGCCTCAGAGAGGAAGTTCCCGATCGGTCGCCCGATCTGTCCATAGGATACCACAGCCGGATGCCCCAATCTTCACCAGACTTGGAACTTTCCGTAAATAAAGTGTGAATGCCGCCTCTCCCTCCGGCTCACATGTCGTGGCCCTCCCGTTTCATCCGCATCTCCAGGGGATCGGCCATGGGGTCCTGGGCGTTGGTGGCGGTGTCGGTGCGGTTCTGGCCGGCGATGGGGGCGGAGCCCCGCAGGTCCCGGCCCTGCCGCTTTTCCTGCTTCTTCTGTTTGCTCACAGAGATACCTCCTTGTTCAAGATATCTCTAGTATGCCCCGATCGCTGGAAAAGGAACGGGGCAGATACAGGTTTTTCTCTTGAATCTCTCCACTAGTCTGTGTTATGCTGGATCTGGAGGGGGAAGGAGCTGCCCGCCCCCACCTTTTTAAAACGAATCGTAATATCAGAGCGGACCATTACAAGGAGGCGTCGCTATGGACAGGGCCATCGTCACCCACCCCACCTTCGCGCCGGGACGGCGCATCATCGCCGTCAGTGATATCCACGGGAATCTGCCCTTCTTCCGGGCCCTGATGGACAAGGTCCGTCTCTCCCGTGATGATATCCTCGTCCTCCTGGGGGACCTGATGGAGAAGGGCCGGGACAGCCTGGCCCTGATGCGCTATGTGATGGAGCTGTCCCAGACCTATACCGTCTATCCCGTCTGCGGCAACTGTGACGGGCTGGTCTCCAACTTTTTCGAGACGGATTCCATGGATCGGAGGTTCTTCTCTGCTTATCTGCCTCAGCACCCGGAGTCCGCCCTGCGCCAGATGGCCCGGGAGGGGGGCTTCGACCAGGTGGAGGACCTGCCCCGGCTGCGCCGGGATCTGCGGGAGGCGTTCCCGGCGGAGCGGGCCTGGCTCAGGACTATGCCCACCATCCTGGAGACGGAGCACCTGGTCTTCGTCCACGGAGGCGTCCCCTCCCTAAAGGGGATGGAGGAGCTGGACCGGTGGGGGTGCATGAAGAACGACGACTTCCTGGGCCAGGGCCATTCCTTCGACAAGTGGGTGATCGTGGGCCACTGGCCGGTGACCCTCTACGATCCCCATATCCCTGCCTCCGCCCCGATGGTCCTTCGAGACCGGAAGATCGTTTCCATCGACGGGGCCTGCGTCCTCAAAGCAGACGGCCAGCTCAACGCCCTGATCCTCCCCTCGGAGGACAGCGAGGACTTCACCTGGACCGCCTGGGACGGGCTGCCCACCGCCACGGCTCTGGACGCCCAGGAGGCCAGCTCCGATTCGGTGAACATCCGCTGGGGGCGCTCTGCCCTGGAGCTGCTGGAGGAGGGGGAGGAGCTGTCCCTCTGCCGCCACCGGGAGACGGGCCGGGAGCTGCGCATCCTCAACGATTATCTGCGCCAGGGCCCCAAGGGGCTGGAGTGTGAAGACTCCACCGACTACCGCCTGCCTGTGTCCCCTGGGGACCTTTTGACGGTGGTAAAGAGGACCAAAGCTGGTTTTTTGTGCAAAAAAGAGGGGACCACGGGCTGGTATTATGGGCGTTTATCGGATATAATGGGATAAAAACATCCTTCTCCCGCCAGAGGCGGGGGAGGACACGAAAGAGGATCTGGATCTATGTTGGATTTTCGCCCCCTCCAGTTGGAGGACCTGCCCCGTCTGCGCCAGTTTTTCGGCTACAGCCGCAGCCGCATCTGTGACACCACCCCCGGCACCGTCTTCATTTGGCGGGACATCTATAAGACCGAGTGGGCGGTCTATGGCGGCTCCCTCTATTTCAAGGTGGACTACCCCGGCTTGGGCCCCACCTTCACCCTCCCCTTGGGGGGTGGCCGGCCGGAACATTTCCAGCAGATCGCCGCCTACTGCTGCCGGCGGGGGATGCCCATCGCCTTCTACCCCGTCCCGAAGGATGAGCTGGAGAGCCTCCAGGAACACTTCCCCGCCAGCACCGCTGTGGGCGAGCGGGACAACTTCGACTATCTCTACCGGGCGGAAGACCTGAAGTATTTCCGGGGGAAGAAGCTCAGCGGCCAGCGCAACCATGTGAACAAGTTTTTGAAGACATATGGCAGCTGGACCTTCCGTCCCATCGTTCAGGGGGATATCCCTGCGGTCAAGGACTTTTTGGATGGCTATGCCGCCCGCTGGAACAAGGGGGTGGCCACCTTCCGGGAGGACATCGCAAAGACCCACGAGATCCTGGACAACTACCAGTCCTACGATCTGCTGGGGGGCGTGCTGCTGGTGGAGGACCGGATCGTGGGGTTCTCTCTGGGAGAGATTATCGGCGACACTCTGTTCACCCACATCGAGAAGGCCGACCGGGACTATGAGGGGTGCTATCAGATGCTGGTGGCCCAGTTCGCCCAGCAGTTCGCCGGAGAGGGGGTCGCCTTCCTCAACCGGGAGGACGACACCGGAGACCCCGGCCTGCGCACCAGCAAGCTGTCCTATCACCCGGTGGCCCTGCTGGAGAAGTATACCGTGACAGTAGATGAGCCCTGTGCCTTCTGCCGATCCTGACGGATCGGAGAGGGGCAGACAGCGCCCGCCCAGATGTCGAGACGCCGCCGCAGACCATGGAAGGGTCTGCGGCGTTTTCCTTGTTCGGAGAGAGGAGCCGTCATCTTGGATAAAAGGCGAAAAAATAAAATTTGATTCGTTAGGAAGATTGACAAATCCGATCCGTGTGTTATAATATACCAAAAAGGTACTGTTTCAACTGGGAGGGACCTTTCGTGCTGATCACCCGAGAGATGGATTACGCCCTGCGGATCCTGCGGGCACTGGAACAGGAGGAACAGCTGTCCGCCGCCGCCATCGCCCAGCGGGAGAACATGCCCAAGGCGGTCACGCTGAAGGTCTTGAAGCAGCTGCGTGCCGCGGGACTGGTCTCCAGCCGGCGGGGGAGCCGCGGGGGATATGTCCTCCAGCAGCCCTGTGGGGGATCCTATCTGTACGATATCTTCTCCGCATTTGGAGAGCCCATCTGCATCAACCGCTGTCAGCAGCCGGGCTACCGGTGTGAGAACCGGCCGGAGGGGGACTGCGGCCTGTGCCGGGAGCTGACCCGTATCCAGAAGGTGCTGGAGAGGGAGCTCCGCAAAACACCATTGAGCGAGATCTTTCAGGATAAATGAAGTCATCGATAGTAAGGAGGAAGTATCAGTATGCTGTATCAAACCACACAGGAGCATGAGGAGCTTCGGGCAAAGGTAAGGGAGTTCGCCGAGGCCGAGATCAAGCCCATCGCCTTCATGCTGGACAAGAACAACCAGTTCCCCACCGAGGCGGTGCAAAAGATGGGGGAGCTGGGCCTGATGGGCCTGCCCTATGAGAAGGAGTACGGCGGGGCCGGGTCCGACGCTCTGAGCTACGCCATCGCCGTGGAGGAGCTGGCCCGGGTGGACGGCGGCGCGGGGGTCATCCTCTCCGCCCACACCTCTCTGGGCACCTATCCCATCTACGCCTTCGGAAATGAGGAGCAGAAGAAGAAATATCTGCCCGACCTGTGCTCCGGCAGGAAGCTGGGGGCTTTCGGCCTCACTGAGCCCAACGCCGGCTCCGACGCCGGCGGCACCGAGACCACCGCCGAGGACATGGGGGACCACTACCTCCTCAACGGCGAGAAGATCTTCATCACCAACGGCGGCGAGGCCAGCACCTACGTGGTGTTCGCCGTCACCACCCCCGGCATCGGCACCCGGGGCATCTCCGCCTTCATCGTGGAGAAGGGCTGGGAGGGCTTCACCTTCGAGGAGCACTATGACAAGATGGGCATCCGCTCCTCCGCCACCTGCCAGCTGAACTTCAACGGCGTGAAGGTGCCCAAGGAGAACCTGCTGGGCAAGGAGGGACAGGGCTTCAAGATCGCCATGGCCACCTTGGACGGCGGGCGCATCGGGATCGCCGCTCAGGCCCTGGGCATCGCGCAGGGAGCCTATGAGGCCGCGGTAGAGTATTCCAAGGAGCGGGTACAGTTCGGCAAGCCCATCTGCCAGCAGCAGAACATCGCCTTCAAGATCGCCGATATGGCCACCAAGCTGCGCTGCGCCCGGTTCCTGGTCTACTCCGCCGCTGAGCTGAAACAGGCTCACGTCCCCTACGGCATGGAGTCCGCCATGGCAAAGCAGTACGCCTCTGACATCGCCCTGGAGGTCACCAACGACGCTCTCCAGATCTTCGGCGGCTCCGGCTACCTGAAGGGCATGGAGGTGGAGCGGTTCTACCGGGACGCCAAGATCACCACCATCTACGAGGGCACCAACGAGATCCAGCGGGTGGTGATCGCCTCCCACATCCTGGGCAAGGCGGCCAAGGAGGCCCCCTCCGCAGCAGCAGCCGGCCCCAGGGGCCCCGAGACCGGCGCCCGGAAGCGGCTGATCCTCAAGGACGGCACTGCCCAGGAGAAGGTGGAGGCCCTGGTGGCTGCCCTGAAGAAGGACGGCCACGACTTCACCGTGGGCATCCCCATCGATACCCCCATCACCCAGGCTGAACGGGTGGTCTCCGCCGGGCAGGGCATTGGCGAAAAGAAGAATATGAAGCTCATCGAGGACCTGGCCAAGGCCGCCGGCGCCGCCGTGGGCTCCAGCCGTCCCGTGGCTGAGACGCTGAAGTATGTGCCCATCGAGCGCTATGTGGGCATGTCCGGCCAGAAGTTCAAGGGCAACCTGTACATCGCCTGCGGCATCTCCGGAGCCATCCAGCACCTGAAGGGCATCAAGGACGCCTCCTGCATCGTGGCCATCAACACCAACCCCAACGCAAAGATCTTCAAGAACTGCGATTACGGAATCGTGGGGGACGTGCTGGAGATCCTGCCCCTGCTCACCAAGGCGCTGGACACCGGCGAGAAGCTCCCCGCCCCGCCCATGACCAAAATGAAGCGCATGGCCCCCAAGAAGGTCTATCAGCCCCGGAAGCTGTACGTCTGCAACGGCTGCGGCCACGAGTACGACCCCATGCAGGGCGACCCGGAGAACGAAGTCAAGCCCGGCACCGCCTTCAAGGACCTGCCCGAGGGCTGGACCTGTCCCCACTGCGGCGAGGCCGTGGACCAGTTTATCGAGATCGAGGCGTAAACGAGTATGGTCACAAAAGAACAGATCATGTCGGTTCTGGAGTCCACAAAGCTCCCTTGTGTCCACATCACCCCTGAACCGGACAGGACCCCCGGCCCAACAGACAGCAAATTCGGCGGGGACTACTATCTCCCCGCCGGGGCCGAAGCGTCCAAGTTGGAATTTATGGCACAGATCAACTTTGCCCAGGTCCCCCGTTTGAAGGACTTTCCGGAACGCGGTCTGCTGCAATTCTTCCTCTGCACGGAGGAGGAGAAGTTCGAGTCTTTCTATGAGGACGGTTTCGCGTGGGAACAGGACGCTGGATTCTTCCAGGTCCGCTGGTATCCGGAGGTCCCTGAGGACGGCCCCGCCCACCCGGACGAGGTCCCTGAGACGCGCTGGGCCATGGACAAGGTCACCGGCGGCATGAAATCTGCCTCCGCAGAGGAGGTCGCTACACTAGGGCTTGGCGTAGAGGGATTTTTCTTCAACCTGGGCTTTGAGACCGAGGCAGTAACGGTGGAAGAGCTCTTTCTGGCGGATCACCAGCGCCAAAAGGCCGGCGAGCCGGACGAGAATCCCGAAGGCTACGACCTCGGCGACTGCAGCGGAGTGATGGACCTGACCGAGGATTTTGGCAACTGGGGCTTCAAGCTGGGGGGGCACCCATCCCTGCGCAGCAACGACCTGCGCCTGGAGGACGCGGCGTATGCCGCCTATTCCGTCCTGCTGTTCCAGTTCGACCTGACGCTCCTGTCCCAGAGCTGCGACGCAGACACCTTCTGCTTCTTCATCAAGCCGGAGGACCTGAAGGCCGGCCGGTTTGACGATATTTTGATGGTACACCACAACTGCTATTGAACGATAAGGAGGAAACTCTCTATGTATAATTACCGCATGGTCACCGACGACCTGTACTGGGTAGGCGCGGATGAGCACCGGCTGGCCCTGTTTGAGAACATCCACCCCCTGTACCACGGCGTGTCCTACAACGCCTATGTCCTGCTGGACGAGAAGACCGTCCTCTTCGACACCGCCGACTGGGCGGTGGGCCGGCAGTTCATCGCCAACGTGAAGGCCGTCCTTGATGGCCGTCCCCTGGACTACCTGGTCATTGACCACGTGGAGCCCGACCACGCCGCCTCCATCGAGGAGATCCTCCTGCGCTGGCCCGACGTGAAGATCATCACCACCCCCAAGGCGGTGACCCTCCTCAATCAGTTCGGCTTCGGTCTGGACCCCAACGCCATCGAGGAGGTCAAGGAGGGGGACACCAAATGCTTCGGCAAGCACACCGTGGCCTTCGTCTACGCCCCCATGGTCCACTGGCCCGAGGCCATGGTCACCTTCGACACCACCAACGGCGTGCTCTTCTCCGCTGACGCCTTCGGCTCCTTCCGCTCCTTGGACGGCAAGCTCTTTGCCGATGAGTTCGACTTCGACCGGGAGTGGATCGACGACGCCCGCCGGTACTACACCAACATCGTGGGCAAGTACGGCCCCCAGGTGGCGGCCCTGCTGAACAAGGCGGCTTCCATTGTGGGCCTGGAGAACATCAAGTTCCTGTGCCCCCTCCACGGCCCCGTGTGGCGCAAGGACCTGGGCTACATCATCGACAAGTACACCCACTGGGCCACCTATGAGCCGGAGGAGAAGGGCGTCATGATCGTCTACGCCTCCATGTACGGAAACACTGAGGCCGCCGCCGAGGTGCTGGCCGCCAAGCTCACCGCCCGGGGCGTCACCAACACCCGGCTGTACGATGTGTCCTCCACCCACGTCAGCTACCTGATCTCCGACCTGTT
This sequence comes from bacterium 1xD42-67, assembly GCA_003612335.1. Taxonomy (GTDB): domain Bacteria; phylum Bacillota; class Clostridia; order Oscillospirales; family Oscillospiraceae; genus Lawsonibacter. The sequence goes on along the minus strand of RAYO01000013.1, from coordinate 128,785 downwards.
CAAGTACAGCCACCTGGTGCTGGCCTCCGTCACCTACAACCTGGGCATCTTCCCGCCCATGCACAACTTCCTTATGGATATGAAGGCCCTGAACCTGCAGAAGCGCACTGTGGCCATCATGGGCAGCGGCTCCTGGGCCCCCCGGTCCGGCGCGCTGATGAAGGAGGAGATCGAGAGCCTGAAGAACATGACCGTTCTGGACGAGGAGATGACCGTCACATCCTCCCTCAAGGCGGACAACGAATCCGAGATCGACGCTTTGGCCGATGCCATCGCCGCCTCCGTGCTGAAATAAGTCCCCGATCTCGCGGCGGCGCAGGGAGACCTTCGGGCCTCCCTGCGCTGATTCGCGTGGGATATCGCGCTGTGCCCGGAGGCGTCATAGTCCAGGCGCGGTCCGTACGGGGACAGTGGGGCAGACCGATGTATGGGACCGGTCCGGACAGAGGAAAAAAATTTGAAGAGAACGCAAAATTTTAGTGGAGATCCTGCCGGCGATATGGTATAATCAACTAACGACAGCGAGAGCCGCTCCTGTCCGGACGTTCTGCCTTGCCGGCGGACCGCAGGCAAGCGGGGCCGCACCGTTCTGGACAGAGGGGCTGAGCGCTGTACCGATCCAACGATATGCGGATCAAAGAAAGGAGTCCTAGGTATGAAAAGAAGGTTAGCTCGCAAAGTCCTCTCCCTGATCACGGCAGTCGCTCTGGTCTTTGGCCTGGCGGCGACGGCCTACGCGTCGAACGACGCTCTGACTCGTGCAGAGATGGTCGGCCTCCTGGTAGAGGGCGCCGGCCTGGCCGATCAGGCCGCCGCTTACGCGGCCCGTCCCAGTGCCTTCCGGGACGTTGCCGAGGGCAGCGCCTATGAGGGACACATCAATCTGGCCTATGAGAAGGGCTGGATCAGCGGCGTTGGGAACGACTGCTTCCTGCCTGACAACAGCGCGACTCAGCTCCAGGCCGCCTCTGTGCTGCTGCGCTGCAACGGGACGCCTGCTGCCCTGCTGAAGAGCTGGCCCGCAGACTACTCCGGCATGGCGGTGGATTCCGGCCTGACCGCCGGCGTCGCCTACAACGAGTCTGCCAGCGTGAGCCGGGCGCAGTTCCAGCAGATGCTGGACAACGCCGCCTCCCTGGCCGGACGGCCCTACATCGGCATCACCTGGAAGAGCAACGCTCAGAATTACGACTCCTTCAAGACCGTGATCCGCGCCGCTGGGGGCATCCCTGTGGAGCTGGGCCAGGTGACCAGCAGCGCAGTGGGCTACGGCGCTGATGGTGCGGTCCTCCCCGAGTATCTGGAGGCGTCTGGGATGCTCAAGCAGACCTATGCCGACCAGATCAAGGCCAAGGATCTGTCCCGGAGCAATGCCGCTTCTGTGATGGCAGCCATCGACGGCGTGTTCTTCACCGGCGGTGAGGACATCAGCCCCTCCCTCTACGCCGTCCCCCAGGCCGAGGCCAACAACGGGGAGGAGATCAACGCCACCCGCGACATCTCTGATTACACCCTGATGGCCTACTGCTTCGCCAACGACGTGCCCACCTTCGCCGCCTGCCGCGGTATGCAGATGATGAGCATCGTCTCGGGCAGCGGGTTCATCCAGGACATCCCCAACTATTACGAGGCCAAGGGCAAGACCTACGACGACACCCACCGTATGCCCCCCGATGCCCCCAACCGTACCTATGCCCGCCACGACGTGGAGATCCTCACCGATAAGTCCCTCTGGCTGTATGACGTGGTGGCCGGTGACACCCTGGCCAACGTCTCCTCCTGGCACCATCAGGGCCTGGCCCCCGAGATGCTGGAGGGCACCGATCTGACCCTGGTGGCCAAGACCACCCTGGACGGCCTGGACATCGTCGAGGGCGTGGAGAAGCAGGGCAAGACCTTCTGCATGGGCGTGCAGTTCCACCCGGAGAACGACTGCGCCAACGCCCTGCACAACAACGATCCCGCCGGCGCCCTGTGCGACGTGGACATCTGCCTGACCTTCTTCGAGACCCTGGTGGGCTACGCTGCGGGCAAGCCCGTGATCGGCATCTCCTGGGGCGGCGATCCCGATGACTATGTGGATATGCAGGATATCGTCCGCAACGTGGGCGGCGTGGTGACCCATCTGCCCCAGATCACCAGCTACGATCAGGCGGTCAAGGCCCTGGAGCGGGTGGACGGCATCATCGTCACCGGCGGCGAGGACATCAACCCCGACCTGTACGGCGAGGAGCACAGCCCCCTGCTGGAGGACAACAACGACTACCGCGACCTCCGCGACACCTCTGACTACAACCTGATCAAAGCCGCTGTGGACACCAACGAGCCCATGCTGGCCATCTGCCGCGGCATGCAGATGTTCAATGTGGCCTGCGGCGGCGGCCTGATCCAGGATCTGCCCACCTATCTGGAGAAGGAGGACGCGGAGTATAAGGTCCACCGGAACCGTCCCAACTGGGCCCGCCACGACATCGCTGTGGAGAAGGGCTCCAAGTGGCTGGAGGACATCATCGGCGGCACCGAGCTGGCCAATGTGGCCTCCTGGCACCATCAGGTCGCCAACCCCGAGCGGGTCGGCGAGGGCCTGACTGTGGTCTCCTACGGCCCCGATGAGGTGATCGAGGCTGTGGAGTATCAGGCTAATGACTTCTCCCTGGGCGTACAGTTCCATCCTGAGGCCGACGCCCTGGGCGGCGACAGCGCTGTGTGCGATCCTGCCATCGCGCAGAACTTCTTTGCCGCTCTGGTGCAGCACGCCAAGTGACCGACAGGAACAGAACAGGACCGGGCCTTTCCAGTGATGGAAAGGCCCGGCCTTTTGCGTCGGGCACCCTTACAGCGCCCATATAAGATCCCTTTTCGGCAGCTTCTCCCAGGAGAAGAGGGGGATCAGCTCCTGGGGGGAGACCGCCTCCGGGCGGTCGATGAGGCAGGCGGCATAGGCCAGCTGACCCACCAGTTCCGGGGCGGGATACTGTGTTTGGAGCTGTCCCAGTTCCAGGTCCCGGTCCCGTTTGGCCAGCCTCCGGCCGTCAGGGGCCAGGAGGAGGGGCAGGTGGCCGTGTTCCGGGTGGGGCAGGCCCAGCTGATCCTGGAGCCAGATCTGCCGGGGGGTGGAGGACAGCAGATCGCTGCCCCGCACCACTTGGGTGACTCCCATGTCTGCGTCGTCCACCACCACCGCCAGCTGATAGGCGAAGATCCCGTCGGACCGGCGGAGGATGAAGTCGCCGCAGTCCCTGGACAAGTCCTCGATGTATTCTCCGCACAGAAGATCACGGAACGTTATCGATCTCTCCGGCACTTGTACCCGCCAGGCGGGGCGGCGAGTCTGGGAGAGGGCCTCCCGCGCCTCAGGGGAGAGACTGCGGCACCGACCGTCGTAGACCGCGGTCCCGTCGGACCGGTGGGGGGCGGAGGCGGCCAGCCGCTCCGCCCGGGTGCAGAAGCAGGGGTAGATGAGCCCCTGTTGTTCCAGCTTTTGAAATGCCTGCCTGTATAGCTCTGTCCGCTGGCTCTGATACACCGGTGCACCGTCCCAGTCCAAGCCCAGCCACTCCAGGTCCCGCATGATCTGGTCGCAGTATTCCTGCCGGCACCGGTCCGGGTCCAGGTCCTCCAGCCGCAGGACCATCCCGCCGCCAACGCTCCGGGCGGCCAGCCAGGCCAGCAGGCAGGACCACAGGTTCCCCATGTGCATCCGCCCGCTGGGGCTGGGAGCGAAACGACCGGTCATAGACACCCCCCCTTTTTGTCCCTTTTTCTTGAAAGAAAAAGGGACCGAAAAAGAACTTTGGCGCAAAACTGCGTTTTGCTTACTCATGCTCCGCCACGACCCGCCTGCACCTGGCGCAGTGCCACGCCGGGATGTTCGAGATGGTCCAGGACAGCTTCATCAGCTCGACCTCCCCCTTTTTCCGGGGCCAGAGCACAGACTCCCGTTCCTCCGGACCGAAAATGACCGGCCTTGAGCTCATCAGGAACCCCTGCTCCATCTCTTGATCGCACCAGGGACACATCATCACGATCCCTCCTCTCCGTATTCTGCCAGAGCCTCCCGAAGGAACTCCAGATCCTTGTCGTCCAGGGCGTGGAGGCCGGCGGTCTCCTCCAGATGGTGGGTGAACTCGTGAGCCACGGTGGCGAAGATCTCGTCCTTCCAGCCCTCCTCGTCCTCCTCGGAGAGCAGGGCGGAGAAGGAGCCGTAGTAGAGCAGGATATACCGCCCCAGCAGATCGTGGACATATTCCCCCATGATGTACATCTCCCCCGGGGGGAAGTCCGGGTCAGGGAGCTCCTTCTCCTCCAGCTGGATGCCGCCGTCCAGGTCCTCGAAGAAGGCCTCGGGGAACTCCTGGGCGATCTCCTCCAGCCAGTCCCCCATCTGGTCGTAGCTTGGTACCATACCTTTCCCTCCTGGAAGCAAAATGTAGTTTTGCGCCAAAGTTCTTTCGGTCCCTTTCTTTCAAGAAAGGGACGCCTGCTCGGCGAGGGCCGGGGCAGAGCCCCGGCATCACGGCGACAGGTCCGCCTTCCGCCGGAGCAGCGACAGGGGCGGGACGGACCGGGGCAGCCTCATGCGGAAGACCATCTGGGGGTGGCGCACCTCCTCCAGGGGGAGGCCGTCCCCGTCCCACAGGGCGTCTACTATGAGGGCCTGGGGCCGGACGTCGGGGCCTACCAGCTCCAACTGGTCACCAACTGCGAACTTGTTGTTCAAAGTCAAGACGGCTTCCCCGTCCTCGCCACAGGACTGCACCTTGGCTGCGATCTGCCAGTCCCGGACATAGCGGGCGTCCTCCGTGAACTGGCCGGGCTGGCCGTAGAAGAAGCCGGTGGAGTAGTGCCGGTGGCTGATGTGCTCCACCTCGTCCCGCCATACCGGATCCAGGGGGATCTTGGCCGCTGCCGCGTCGATGGCGTGGCGGTAGGCCCCGGTGACGATGGCGGCGTAATAGGCCGACTTGGCCCGTCCCTCCAGCTTGATAGAGTCCACTCCGGCGTCTATCAGGTCGGGGATGTGATCGATCATGCACATGTCCCGGGAGTTCATGATGTAGGTCTCGCCGTTCTCCTCGAAGACAGGGAAATACTCTCCCGGCCGTTTCTCCTCCATCAGGGCGTACTGATACCGGCAGGGCTGGGCGCAGGCCCCCCGATTGGAGTCCCGGCCCGTCATATAGTTGGACAGCAGGCACCGGCCGGAGTAGCTGACGCACATGGCCCCGTGGGCGAAGACCTCGATCTCCAGCTCCCTGGGGGCCTTGGCCCGGATCTCCCGGATCTCCTCCAGGGAGAGCTCCCGGGCCAGGATCGCCCGGCTGGCCCCCAGGTCGTACCAGGCCCGGGCGGACTGGTAGTTGACGATGCTGGCCTGGGTGGAGATGTGGCACTGGACGTGGGGGGCGTATCGCTTGGCCAGGGCCAGCACCCCCACGTCGGCCAGGATGGCCGCGTCCACCCGGAGCTCCTCCAGATGCTCCAGCCACTCGGGCAGGCGGGCGATCTCTCCGTTCCGGGGCATGGTATTGCAGGTGACGTGGACCCGGACCCCGTGGGAGCGGCACAGCTCCACGGCGGTCTCCAGTTCCGGCAGGGAAAAGTTCCCGGCGAAGGAGCGCATCCCGAAGGCGTTCCCCGCCAGATAGACGGCGTCCGCCCCATAGGCCACCGCCATCTGGAGGCGCTCCATGTCCCCCGCCGGGGCGAGGAGCTCGATCTTATCCATGGTGTCTCTCCTTAAAAATATCCACCGGCGGTGCCGGTGGATATTGCATTTATCGATATCTGTCCTGGCTGGCGATGAAGCTCTGGAGCTGGTCGTAGGTGCGGAAGAAGTGGTGGGCATCATCGTCGCCCAGGGCGTAGTACAGGTCCTTGCTGTTGGCCGGATTCAGGGCGGCGATGATGGATTCCATGCCCGGGTTGGCGATGGGTCCGGGGGGCAGCCCCTTATACATATAGGTGTTGTAGGGGGAGTCGATGGACTTGTCCGCCTCGGTAGGCTCCCGGCCGCCATTGATATAGACCAGGGTGGCGTCGATCTGGAGATACCCCTGGGTGCCGCCGCCGGCGTCGTTCAGCCGGTTGTGGATGACGGCGGAGATCTCGGTGCGGTCTTTGCCGGTGGTCTCCCGCTCGATCAGAGAGGCGATGGTGAGGATCTCCCGGAGGGAATAGCCGCTGTCCGCCGCCTTGTTCCGGATCGAATCGTCCACCTGGCTGTCGAAGTAGACCAGGAACTTGTTCAGGGCATAGACCGGGTCGTGGGGGGTGTAGAAGGTATAGGTGTCGGGCATGAGGTAGCCCTCCAGCCGGTGGTAATCCCCCAGGGGGATGTCCTGGAGGAAGGAGAAGGCGTAATCATGGCTGGCGGCCGCCTCCTGCAGCTCCTCTTTCGATGCGGCCACCCCCTTCTCCACCAGCAGGGCGAAGATCTGGTCGATGTTGTAGCCCTCCGGGATGGTCACCTTCACCTCTGAGCGGTTGGCGGAGTTGGCCCGCATCCCGGCCAGCAGGGCCCGGTAGTCCATGTCGGTGCTGAGGGTATAGGTCCCTACCGCCACCTTGTCCTTGCCGTGGGTGAAGGAGGCGAAGAGCTTGAAGAGGAACTTATATTCGATCAGTCCCTCCTCCTCCAGCCGGTCCACTACGTCGCTGAAGCTGTCCCCGGGGGCGACGGTGAAGGTGACCACCTTCTCATCCTTGTTCAGGGCCAGCACATCGCCGGCGGCCACCCAGCCGATGCAGGCCAGCAGGATGGACACGCCGATCACCGCCGTCACATACAGCAGCACCAGCCCCGCCGTGCGGCCGGCGGACCGGCGTTTCCGCCTGGGACGCCGGGGGGCAGCGTGTTCCTCCCGGGAGGAGGAGCGGGCGGAGCTCCGCTCCGTCCGGGGAGCCGGGCGGGCTTCCCGCTCCCCGTGGGGAGAGGGGCGGCTGGACCGCCGTTCTCTGGGCTCATAACGATCGTTTTGTGACATAGGGTCAGCTCCTAATGATTTTTTTCCCGCGCCCTGTCACCGGGGACAAGGGAGGGCCATAGAATAGTACAGAACGCGGGGACGATGTCCCGGCAGATCAAGTGAGGTGAAGAGTATCATGTTCTGTGGGAACAACGGCTGGGGCGGCGGCAGCGCTCTGTGGATCGTCATCCTGATCATCATCCTGTTCGGTTGGGGCGGCAACGGCAACAATTGCGGCTGCGGCTGCGGGAACAACTGCGGCTGCGGCTGCGGGAACGACTGCGGATGTGACAACGACTGCGGCTGCTGAGCGCTACACACCGAAAGGGGCGGGGGAGAGGTCCCCCGCTCTTTTCCCGCCCTGACCAAGGACAGGCCGTCAGTAACAGATGGACTCCAGCACCTTGTCGGCCGCCGCCCGGTCCAGGAGGACCTCGATCAGCTCCACGGCGAAGTCGATGGCATTCCCGGCGGCCCGGCCGGTGATGATCTTGCCGTCTCTTATCTCGCCTGGCGCCGTCTGCACCAGGGCTCCGGTGAGCTGATCCTCCATGCCGGGGTAGCAGATAGCCTTTTTGCCCTCCAGCAGGCCCCAGCGGCCCAGGAGGGTAGGGGCGGCGCAGATGGCGGCTACCCAGATGTCCCGCTTGACCGCCTCCCGGACCAGCGCCTCCACCCGGGGGTCCTTCCCCAGGTTCTTGTAGCCCGGCCCGCCCCCGGGCAGGACCACCATGTCCATTTTGGACAGGTCCACTTCCTCCAAGGCAACGTCGGCGGTGACGGTGATGCTGTGGCTGCCCGGGACGGGCTCTCCGGTGACAGACACCAGCGCCGTCTCGATCCCCGCCCGGCGCAGCAGGTCGGCGGGGGCCAGGGCCTCGATCTCCTCGAAGCCGGGGGCTAACAGGATGTATACCATTGCTTTTGTCCTCCTAAAGATCAAAATGATATTGGGGCATATCCGCCCCTATGCCTTTTTCTTGAACCGCTGTCCCGCCGCCTTGACCAGCACCAGAGGGAGCTTGGCCATACGGCCCGCCCGCTGAGGCTCCTTCTTCAGGCGGTAGGCCCACTCCAGGCCCAGCCTGCGCCAGGCTTCCGGGGCCCGCTCCACCTTCCCGGCAAAGACGTCCAGGGCCCCGCCCAAGCCGATGGCCAGCCGGGCGCCGGTGTGTCTGCCCCACCGGGCCATCCACTTCTCCTGCTTGGGGGCCCCCAGACAGACGAAGAGCAGGTCGGGCCGGGCGGCGGCCACCTTCAGCAGAACGGCCTCCTCGTCCTTGAAGTAGCCGTCCTGGGCGCCGCACAGGGTGATGCCCGGATGGGCCTCCAGGATCCTCCGGCCGGCCTCCTCGGCCACGCCGGGCTTGGCCCCCAGGAGATAGAGCCGTCCGCCCCGCCGGTCGAGACAGGCCAGCATGTCTTCAGCGAACTCGATCCCCGGCACCCGTCCCTTCAGAGGGGTGCCCTGGATCTTGGCGGAGTAGACCACCCCGATCCCGTCGGGCAGGACCAGATCCGCCCCATTGAGCACCTGGCGGAACTCCCGGTCCTTCTCCGCCGCCAGGATGAATTCCGGGTTGGGGGTGACCACATAGTGGAACTTGTCCTCCTCCAGCAGGGCCGCCCCCGCCTGGGCGGCCTCCTCCCGGGTGAGATCGTCGAAGGCGATCCCCAATACTTCTCTTTTCAATCAGACCTCCATACGCCCTTCGGCGTCCGTCTCCCGCCAGTTTTGTCCGTCAGATGGATGTTCCCCCAACGCACAGCCGCTCAAACAGGACGGGATATACTTTCCCTTATACTTCCCCCTTATTCTACCATGGTCCGGACCAAAAGTCCATGAAAGATTTGTGAAGGATCTTGGGAGGACGGGGGGAAGATCCGGCAGGATCGTGAAAGGACCGCTCTGGCAAGATCGTAACCACCTTGTAACTTGACTCAGACCTACGACAAGTGTAGTATGATAGACGACTACAAATGAAGTGGATGTGATCCTGTTTATGAAGAGGCTCCCCGACACGGAACTGGAAGTGATGAAGGCCCTGTGGACCACCGGGCCGGACACTCCCCGCGCCCTCCTGGAGGCCCGGCTGGCCCCCTTCAGTTGGGCGGCCAACACCATCAACACCTATCTCTCCCGTCTGGCGGACAAGGGCTTCGTGGCCGTCCGCCGGGAGGGGAAGAGCAATCTGTACACCCCTCTGGTGGATCAGGAGGCGTATCAGGCCTTCGACAGCCGGGCGGTGCTGGACCGGCTCTACGGCTCCCCCCGGAATTTCGTGGCCGCCCTGGCCAGGCAGGGGATCCGCCGGGACGAACTGGAGGACCTCCAGGCCCTTTTGGACCAGCTGAACGGAGGGCCGCAGTGATGGATCGGATCCTCCTTGCCCTTGGCGGGCTGGCTTTGGGCGGTTCCGCCGCCGTGATCGCTCTGGCCCTGGCGGGCCGCTCCACCTGGAGCCGGTACGGCGCCCGGTGGCGGTGCTGGATCTGGCTGCTCCTCTGCCTGCGGCTGGCCGTCCCTCTGCCCCTGATGCCCCGCGCCGATGCCCGGGCGCCTATCCAGGTGGACCTGCCCACCACCCCCGCCGCCCCTCAGCCGCCCGCCCTGCCCGCTCCCCCGGCGGGGGGAGCCCAGCTCCCCGTCCAGCCTGGTCCCGGCGTCCAGGGGGGCCAGACTCTCCCCAACGATGGTCCGGCAGTCACGCCCTCCGGTGTCCCGGAAGCCGGCCAGGCCCGGCGGGACCTCTCCCGGTCCCAGATCCTGATGGCCGTCTGGCTGGCAGGGGCGGCGGCGATGCTCCTGTGGGAGCTGTGGGCCCACCTGCGATTCCTGAGCTACCTCCGCCGGTGGTCCTCTCCCGTCACAGAGGACGCCGCGATCCACGCCTTCAACGCCCTGGGGGATCAGCTGGACCTGGATGAGCGTCCCCGGCTGCTGGTATGCCAGGGGCTGAAGGTCCCCATGCTGGCCGGAGCGTTCCGCCCCGCCATCCTCCTGCCCCAGGGGTCCATGTCCGGGGAGGATCTGGGCTTCTCCCTCCTCCACGAGCTCACCCACTACCGCCGCCGGGACATCTGGCTCAAGCTGCTGGCCGCGTGGGTCAACGCTCTGTATTGGTTCGACCCCCTGATGTGGTATATGGTCCGCCTGGTGGAGCGGGACACCGAGCTGGCCTGCGACGAGGACGCCCTGCGCCTCCTTCCTCGGGAGGCCTACTCCGCCTATGGCCAGACCATCCTCACCGCCGTGGCCAGGGCGCAGGAGGGCGAGAAATGAGGGCCCAGCAGCGGGCCCGGACAGAGAAAGGAGCGCCCATGAAAGGAAAATGCCTCGTACCCCCTTCTCCACCGGCCTGTCCAGTCAGGCGAGGGAGGCCGAGATCCGGCTGAAAAACATCTTCTCCGGGCCCAAGAAGCGCCCCCCGTCCTTTTCCGGCCCTGATGTGCCTGATCGCCTTGTCCTGCGGGGATCTGGTGTCCTGCCAGATGAAAGGGGCGGAGACCCTCCCCAGCGCCTCCTGGGCGGACCTCGCCCTCCGGGAGCCCGCCGCCCCTCAGCCGGCGGAGGCGGACAGCCGGGCCCGGGAACGCTATGGGGAGACGATCCACAGGATGCTCTGGGAAAATATCCTGCCCGACGGTACTCAGATCCCGGAGGGATCCCTGTCCGGGTATATGTTTGAAAACACCTTTGCCGTGGCCGATGTGGACGGGGACGGCCGGGAGGAGCTGGTGATCTGTTTCACCACCGCCCCCACCGCGGGGCGTCGGGGTTGGGTGCTGGACTATGACGAGCCCTCCGATTCCGTCCGTATCCAGTACGAGGGCGGCCCCTCCCTCACCTTCTATACCAACGGAGCTATGGCGGAGAACGACTCCCACGCCCAGGGGAGCTGGACCAGCGACTTTTGGCCCTATACCCTGTACAGCTATCAGCCTGAGACGGACAGCTACGCCCCGGCGGGCCATGTGGACGCCTGGGAGGAGAAAGTCTCCGATGAAGATCCGGAAGATCTGCCCCCCTTCCCCGTGGAGAAGGACGAGAGCGTGGCGAACATCCTCTACTACATCACCCCGGGAGAGGACCTGGGGGACGATTTCATCGGCTACAGCAGGGAGGCGGTGGACCAGTCGGTCTATCAGGCGTGGCTGGAGCCCATCTTAGGGGACGCCCAGCCCCTGGCCCTGCGCTTCCGGACCCTGCCCGCCGCCGCCGACTACCTGAACAGCCGGGAGATCCCCGCCGACGGGTCCCGACCCGGCCTGCTCCGCACCCCGGACTGGAACGGCAACGGGATCCTGGAGCACTTCATCCTGCTGGAGGAGGCGGACGGGGACCTGACCCTGGAGATCTGGGAGGACGGCCAGGTCCTGGCCCAGAAGGTGGGGGAGCGGAGCTATCCCAGTTCCCTCTTCCTGTGTGCCCTGGACGGAGTGGACTACCTGCTGGACTACAGCGTGTACGAGGAACAGGGGATCTGCCGCCTAGACTACAGCCTGAGCACCTGGGCGGGGGAGTTTACCGAGGACGCCCGGTGGGACAGCATCTCCTTCGACCTGAACTTCGGTTCTCCCCACCACGGGGAGTTCGACCCGGCGGCCATCGCCGCCTTTGTGGACGAGCTCAACGGCCTGCTCGGCCACAGCGAGCTGCTCTTCACCACCGACCCTGGTTTTCCGGCTGAGGGACGGGAGGACCTGAGCCGGCTGGAGGGCTTTGCCCGGAACAGCGGCAAGTCCCTGGAGGAGGACCTGCGGGCCCTGGCCGCCGCTGCGCCCGCCGACTGGACGCCTCCCGCCGCCGTGCCCGGGACCGGCCTGCCCATCGACGGGCCCATAGAGCTGACCTTCTTCAGCGGGGCGGGGGCCTGGCGGATCGAACTCACCCTAGCCCCCGACGGCTCCTTCACCGGGGACTACTGCGACGCCGATATGGACGTCCACTATGTCTGCCAGTTCCACGGGCGGTTCAAGGATATCGCCCAGGTCTCCGACGCCTCCTGGTATATGATCCTGGAGGAGCTGGTGCTGGACACCGGCCGCCCCGTCGGCGAGGAGTGGGACGAGGGCGGGATCCACTATATCTCCAGCGATCCCTACGGCTTTGACGACGTGGACGGCCCCCTCCCGCCTGGAGCGGCGTTCCTGTTCTATGCTCCCGGCGCCCAGGGCCACGCGCCGGGCACCGAACTGTACGGCGCTGGGGACTTCTGGACCTGGCAGCCCATCGGTAGCCGGAATCCTCTCCATGTTGCCAGTCAGACCTTGGGCCGGTACGGCCTGCACAGCCTGGAGACAGGATATGGATTCTTCACTTGGGATCGATGACAGAAAGGAGATCGTGATGGATAACAAAATGCCCCGTACCCCCTTCTCCACCGGCCTGTCCAGGTCGGCGAAGGAGACCAGGATCCGTCTGCAAAACATCTTCTCCGGGCCGAAAAAGCGGCCCCCCGTCCTCTTCCTGGCCCTGATGTGCCTGATCGCCTTGTCCTGCGGGGATCTGGTGTCCTGCCATATCCGGGAGGCCGCCCCGCCCGAGGAACAGGACAGCTCCGCCGTCTCCGCCGCCCAGCAGCTCAGCGGGATGGCTGCGTCCTTCTATCGGGAGGAACAGCCCTTCCGCCCCATCTATCTCCCGGAGGAGGTGCCGGATCAGCCGGAGGAGGAGAGCCAGCGGCTGGATTCCGCCGCCCTCTGGGGGGAGGCCGCCGTGGAGGGCCAGCGCTATGGGCTCTATGAGGTCCGGTCCAGCCGGTACTATGCCCGGGACGGGGTCCTGGCGTGGCACGAGATGCCCTACCCGGATGTCCTGCTCTTCCTTTTGGATGAGGAGGGGGCACCCGTCCGGCCGATCCGCCGGGCCACCTTCGAAATAGAGGGGATGACCGCCGAGGATGCCCTGCGCAAGGCAGTGTGGCGCCTGAACGATCTGGAGGTCTGCCTGTTCCGGGACCACTGGTCCACCCCCATTGGACCCGGGAACTGGCCGAAGATCTTCCCAGATCTGGAGGCGGGAGCAGAGTATCTGGAGGCGGGCTATTCCCCCGAGAGCTACTGGGACAGCTGGACGGCGGAGGGCCTCACCGCCACACGGTACTACGCCGCGGAGGAGGACAGCTGGTTCCTCTCGAACCTGTATACCACCCGCTCCGACCTGTACACCCCTCGGCAGATCCGGGTAGGCTCCACCCGGGCGGAGGTGCTGGCCGCCTATCCGGAGGCTGTCGCTGGCGACTACTGGTCCATGTATCCGGATGAGGACCTGATCTATTACATCCCCGGCGACAACGGCTCCGGTCTGGGCCCCGCACTGCTGTTCTTTTTCCAGGGGGACCAGGTGGAGCAGATCGCTCTCTATGATATGTTCAACTAGGGCTTGTTCGAACGATGCCGGCTTTTTGAACAGCGTCTGGAGATGAGCCAAAGATGTCAAAGTACAGAAAGGAAGCTATCATGAACGACAAAATGCCCCATACCCCCTTCTCCACCGGCCTGTCCAGGTCGGCCAGGGAGACCAAGATCCGCCTGGAAAACATCTTCTCCGGGCCCAAGAAGCGGCCCCCCGTCCTCTTCCTGGCTCTGATGTGCCTGATCGCCCTGTCCTGCGGGGATCTGGTGTCCTGCCAGGTGGCCGGGGCAGAGGTCCCGGATGCCCCCGACGCCTCCGCCTCGGCGGCCGTGCTCCCGGACGACTCTGCGCCGGAGGAGCCCGCCTGGACGCCGGTAGAGTTGGACGCCAGCCTGATGCAGTATAAGGGGCGGACGAGAGACTGGTACTATGATGACTTTCCCACCGAACAGGAGATGGCCCTGCTGGAAGACCTCCTCGCGGACCAGCTGCCCCGGGAGGCGGTGGACATCAATGGAGCATCCAAAAAGGACTACTGGCGGGATACCCTCCTGCCTGTGGCCTACGACGAGAAGGAGGACGTCACGGTCTACTTTGTGTTCGATCCCGACAGTGTGCCTGATGCAGAGCCCCTGGTCCACATCCCGGTGTGGGACCCCGAAGGGCGGGGCATCGTCCTGCGCCACAGGGACCGGGCCGAGTACTTCCACCTGTGCTGGGACGGCAACGCCAAATACGTAAGCGGCCCCACGCTGCTGGTGGACGACTTCGACGCTGACGGCCGGCCCGAGGCGGCGGTGATCCTCTGCCTGGGCGGGGGCACCGGGGCCTATGAGGAGGATCTTTACATCTTTGACCTGGAGGACATGACATACACCATCCCGGACTGCTCGGAGATCCCCCTGGAGATTTTCGCCAGCCCCAACGGGAACACCGCCCGGCTGGTCAGCGGGGAGCGGGAGTGGAAGGTGGACCTGACCCAGCTGGCGGAGCCCTTCAAGGGGACCGTACAGGTGGGCAATCAGGTGCGTTTCCTAAAAAAGGACGGCCAGCTCGTCTGCGACCTAGATCTGGACTTCTCCTGCCTGACTTTGGAGTATCTGGCCAGCGCCTATTTTCCCGTGGTCTATGAGGACGGCGCGTACAAATTGGGCCCGGCAGTGTGGATGGGAGACATCCTTTGACGAAGAAAGGAACACGACATGAACGACAAAATGCCTCATACCCCCTTCTCCACCGGCCTGTCCAGGTCGGCGAAGGAGACCGAGATCCGGCTGAAAAACATCTTCTCCGGGCCCAAGAAGCGGCCCCCTGCCCTCTTCCTGGCCCTGATGTGCCTGATCGCCCTGTCCTGCGGGGATCTGGTGTCCTGCCAGGTGAAGGAGGCGGAGGCCCCGGACGTCTCAGACCAGCCCGCCTCCTCCCAGCAGGGGGATGGCCTGCTTAGTTCGGAGGAGGAGCAGGCTCTGCTGGATGCCCTGTTCCAGGCTGCGGAGGAGGAACATCCCTTCCAGGTCCCCCACCCCCAGCTGCTGGACCACATCCGGAAGGACGGCTGGGCCCTAGGGGTGGTCTTCGTGGAGGATCACCTGGAGAACACCCTGATCCTGGGGGTCGTGGATGAGGCCAGCGGGAGGGTGCTCACCGACGTCTTCCAGTGTTCCTATCACGGGGGGATCCCCAATGTGGTCACCTTCCAGGACGACAACGGCGACTACCGTGTGCTGTACACCTTCAATGGGCAGATGAACGGGCAATACTACGGAGAAGCGGGGATGTTTTTATGGGACAGGGTACGCTTGGCTCGGAGGTGGCCGACGGCGGAGGACGCCCCGGACGGGAACGCCGGATATTGGTATGGTCACTTGGCTGTCATGGCCCCCGGCGGGGTGGACGTGTACACCGTGGACCCGGAATTTGAATGGGGCCAGGACGAGCCCTGGTCCCGGTGGCAGCTGGACCACGGCGAGACCTTCTACCAGGACCCCAGCAGCGCCGAGGCACTGCCCATGCCCGTCTACTTCCAGTCCCTGCGCTGGCTGATCGATCGCACTAACGACCCCGGCGGCTGGCAGATCCTCTCCCTGGTCCGCAGCGAGGAGCGCTGCGACCCGGAGGACCAGGTGGACTGCTTCACCCTCCAGGCCCGGGACTGGATCGATGGGGAGGAGCTCACCGCTGATCTGTTCTTCCCCTATGAGCTGAATACGGCCATCACCCGGGTCTACGGCGATCTGGACCACGGGGAGGAGCGGGACGAGGCCGCTCCAGATCCCAACGGCACGATCGCAGGGGCCGCCTACCTCACCGATGCTGAGGCGGCGGAGCTGGCCAATATGTTTGAGGAGTAGCCCTCCAAAAATTTCCCCGCTCCCTCTTGCGTTCCCGGGGAAAATCGGTTATACTGTGGGACAAGAGAGCGGGGCCGGGAGACCGGCCAGTCCCGCCGGCGGGGCCGGCAGATATGGATTTTTAGGAGGAAAACAGTTATGAAAGTAGCGATCTTCGGCGCCGGCACCATGGGCAGCGGCATCGCCCAGGTCTTCGCGGCCAAGGGCCACACCGCCCTGATGTATGCCAGCAGCGTGGCTTCCGCCCAGCGGCACAAGGACAATCTGGACAAGTCCCTCCAGAAGCGGGTGGACAAGGGCCGGATGGACCAGGCCGCCAAGGACGCCCTGATGGCCAACATCCTGGTGGAGGAGAAGTCCGCCGCTGCCGACGCCGACCTGGTGATCGAGTGCGTCAAGGAGGACATGGGCACCAAGAAGGCCCTGCTCACCGAGCTGGACGCCCTTTGCAAGCCCGGGTGCATCTTCGCCTCCAACACCTCCTCTCTGTCCATCACCGAGATGGACCAGGGCCTGGAGCACCACCTCATCGGGATGCACTTCTTCAACCCCGTGCCCAGCATGAAGCTGATCGAGATCATCCGTGGCATCCACACTACTGATGAGACCTTCCAGTTCATCTACGACCTGTCCAAGGAGCTGGGCAAGGAGCCTGTCGAGGTGAAGGAGGCCCCCGGCTTCGTGGTCAACAAGCTGCTGATCCCCATGATCAACGACGCTATCGCCCTGGTAGAGACCGGCGCCGCCTCTGTGGAGGATATCGACAAGTCCATGCAGTTCGGCGCCAACCACCCCATGGGCCCCCTGGCCCTGGGTGACCTGATCGGTCTGGACGTGTGCCTGGCCATCATGGAGACCCTGTACACCGAGCTGGGCGACTCCAAGTACCGCCCCACTTACCTGCTCAAGAAGATGGTCCGGGGCGGCCTGCTGGGCCGCAAGACCGGCAAGGGCTTCTACGACTACACCAAGAAGTGATATCTGCGCTGACGGCACGCCCCGGGATCTCCCGGGGCGTGTTTTTCCTGCCTCTCCCTCTGGAGGGAGGTCCTTCCCCGGGAGGCCTGGACAACATCTGCACACTTCCAGGCAACATCCTCATATTTTTACTTTTTATACAGATCCAGTTTTGAAAAACTGTCTATTTTGCCAGGTCCATCCCACTTGCTTTACAGTCAAAAACCCGATATAATTTTGTCAGTCAGACCGCTACATTTGCCGGACCTGAGAGGCTTTGCAGCACCAGGACAGGCCGTGTCGCTCTTTTTTCGCCCTCCCTTCGTTAAAATTCTAACGAAGATGGGCGGCAGGTCTGGCATGCTGTCATGTATCGTTTTGCTCCGCCGCCCCCGCCCCGGCGGGGAGGGCCCCCTGGTCCCGGAGGGAGCGCTCACGATAGTGTCAAGTAATTTAAACTAGGAGGACTGCAAAATGGATTTTCATCTGACGAAAGAGCAAGAGATGGTCCGCAAGATGTACCGCGAGTTCGCCGAGACCGAGGTCAAGCCTTTGGCCGAGGAGATCGACGAGGAGGAGCGCTTCCCCATGGAGACTGTGGAGAAGATGGCCAAGCTGGGCATGATGGGCATCTACTTCCCCAAGGAGTACGGCGGCGCCGGCGGCGACGTGCTGTCTTACGCCATGTGCGTGGAAGAGCTGGCCAAGGTGTGCGGCACCACCGCCGTCATCGTGTCCGCCCACACCTCTCTGTGCTGCGCCCCCATCTTTGAGCACGGCACCGAGGAGCAGAAGAAGAAGTATCTGCCCGACCTGCTCAGCGGCAAGAAGATCGGCGCCTTCGGTCTGACCGAGCCCAACGCCGGCACCGACGCCTCCGGCCAGCAGACCACTGCCGTCCTCGAGGGCGACCACTATGTGCTCAACGGCTCCAAGTGCTTCATCACCAACGGCACTGTGGCCGAGACCTTCGTGGTCTTCGCCATGACCGACAAGAAGCTGGGCAACCACGGCATCTCCGCCTTCATCGTGGAGAAGAGCTTCCCCGGCTTCTCCGTGGGCAAGCACGAGAAGAAGATGGGCATCCGCGGTTCCTCCACCTGCGACCTGATCTTCGAAGACTGCATCGTCCCCAAGGAGAACCTGCTGGGCCAGGAGGGCAAGGGCTTCAAGATCGCCATGATGACCCTGGACGGCGGCCGTATCGGCATCGCCGCGCAGGCCCTGGGCCTGGGCGAGGGCGCCATCAACGAGGCCGTGAAGTACACCCAGGAGCGCGTGCAGTTCAAGAAGCGCCTGAGCCAGTTCCAGAACACCCAGTTCCAGCTGGCCGATATGCACACCCGCATGCAGGCCGCCCAGTATCTGGTCTATGCCGCCGCCATGAAGAAGCAGAACCACGAGAACTACTCCATGGACGCCGCTATGGCCAAGCTGTTCGCCGCTGAGTCCGCCTCCGACGTGACCCGCCGCGCCGTCCAGCTCTTCGGCGGCTACGGCTACACCCGTGAGTACCCCGTGGAGCGCATGATGCGCGACGCCAAGATCACCGAGATCTACGAGGGCACTTCCGAGGTCCAGCGCATGGTCATTTCCAGCCATCTGGGCGTGAAATAAGATAGGAGGCAGATCAAAATGAAAATCATCGTATGTGTCAAGCAGGTCCCCGATACCTCCGGTAAGGTAGCCGTCAACCCCGACGGCACCCTGAACCGTGCCTCCATGGCCGCCATCACCAACCCCGACGACCTGAACGCCGTCGAGGCCGCTCTGGTCCTGAAGGAGCAGACCGGCGCCGAGGTGATCGTCGTCTCCATGGGCCCCCCGCCCGCCGAGGGCATGCTGCGTGAGGTCATGGCCCGGGGCGTGGACCGCGCCATCCTGGTGTCCGCCCGTGAGTTCGGCGGCTCCGATACTTACGCCACCTCTCAGATCCTGGCCGCCGCCATCGACAAGATCGGCGTGGACAAGGACGACATCGTGATGTGCGGCCGTCAGGCCATCGACGGCGACACCGCCCAGGTGGGCCCCCAGATCGCCGAGAAGCTGGGCCTGCCCCAGGTCTCCTACGCCGCCGAGATCGTCAAGGAGGGCGACACCATCACCGTCAAGCGGATGCTGGAGGACGGCTACATGACCATCAAGGTCAAGACCCCCTGCCTGATCACCTGCATCAAGGAGCTGAACACTCCCCGCTACATGAGTGTGGGCGGCATCTACGAGTGCTGGTCCAAGCCCTATGAGATCTTCGATTACAACACCCTGAAGGATCATCCCTTCATCGACAAGGACACCATCGGCCTGAGCGGCTCCCCCACCAACATCCTGACCTCCTTCACCCCCCCCCAGAAGGGCGCGGGCATGATGCTGGAGGGCGCCGACAAGGCCACCTGCGACAAGCTGGCCGGCATCTTGGCCGCCAAGCATATGATCTGAGAAGGGAGATAGAAGAATATGTCTACTTTTAATAGTTCCGACGTCGCCGCCTTCAAGGGCGGAGTCTGGGTATTCTGTGAGCAGCGCCAGGGCACCATGATGCCCACCTCCTTCGAGCTGATCTCTGAGGGCCGCAAGCTGGCCGACGAGCTGGGCACCAAGCTGTACGGCATCCTCCTGGGCGACGGGATCGAGGGCATCGCCAAGGAGCTGGGCGGCTACGGCGCTGACGGCGTGTACGTCTGCGACCACCCCATGCTGAAGGACTACACCACCGACGGCTATACCAAGGTCATCTGCGATGTGATCGAGGAGTATAAGCCCGAGATCATGCTGATCGGCGCCACCAACATCGGTCGCGATCTGGGCCCCCGCTGCGCCGCCCGCCTGCACACCGGCCTGTGCGCCGACTGCACCCACCTGGACGTGGACATGGGCATCTACAAGGACTTCCTCAAGGCCAACTCCACCCTGGCTCCCGAGCGCATCGACGCCACCAGCCACGCCGTGGTCCTGGGCCAGAAGCACGATGTGTCCCGCGATCTGAAGATGACCCGTCCCGCCTTCGGCGGCCATCTGATGGCCTCCATCATCTGCCCCCGGTTCCGTCCCGCTATGGCTACCGTCCGTCCCGGCGTCATGAAGAAGGCCACCTTCGATCAGGCCAAGGCCGACGCCTGCGAGATCATCAAGCCTGAGTTCTCCCTCACCGCCGACGACATGAAGACCGAGGTGGTCGAGGTGGTCAAGGCCGCCAAGAAGCTGGTGGACCTGATCGGCGCCGACGTGGTGGTCTCTGTGGGCCGCGGCATCTCCAAGGACGTGGAGGGCGGCATCAAGCTGGCCGAGGAGCTGGCTGAGGTCCTGGGCGGCGTCGTGGGCGGCTCCCGTGCCACCATCGACTCCGGCTGGCTGTCCGCCGATCACCAGGTGGGCCAGACCGGCAAGACCGTCCACCCCAAGATCTATGTCGCTCTGGGCATCTCCGGCGCCATCCAGCACAAGGCCGGTATGCAGGACTCCGAGTGCATCATCGCCGTCAACAAGAACGACACTGCCCCCATCTTCGAGATCGCCGACTACGGCATCTGCGGCGACCTGTTCAAGGTCACCCCGCTGCTGATCGAGGCCATCAAGGCCGCCAAGGCCGCGAAGTAAGGGCATATCCCCCTTCTGACCAAGAGCGCCTGTCCCGATCGGTGACAGGCGCTCTTCCTTCCTACCTGACAGATGACACAAGGAGGTCCGCTATGTACGACTTCGACCAGGTCCTTGACCATAAAGGCTATTCCCGCAAATGGGACGCCCCCCGATATCCCGCCGCTCCGGAGGAGCCGCTCCTTCCCATGTGGATCGCTGACATGGACTTCGCCGTGCCCAGCTGCGTCCTGGACGCCGTCCGGGCGCGGATGGAACATCCTGTCTTCGGCTACTGCGACACCGATCCCCGCTTCGCCCAGGCGGTGTCTGACTGGGCGAAGGTCCGTCGGGGAGTGGAGGACATCGCCCCGGAGCATGTCCGCTATCAGAACGGCTCCCTGGGGGGCGTGGTGTCCGCGATCCAGACCCTTGTCCAGCCCGGGGGCCCGGTGCTGGTCCACCTGCCCAACTACAACGGCTTCACTAAAGCCATCGCCGACGCCGGCTGCCGCTTGGTGGGCTCCCCGCTGGTCCAGGACGAGGCGGGGCTGTTCCGCATGGATCTGGCGGACATGGAGGAGCGGATCCTGGCGGAGGGGATCGAGTGCCTCCTCTTCTGCTCTCCCCACAACCCCACCGGCCGAGTGTGGGAGAGGGAGGAGCTGGAGGGGATGTGCGCTCTGTGTGAGCGGCTGGGCGTGTCCATCATCTCCGACGAGGTGTGGGCCGACTTCGTATTCGCCCCGGCCCGCCATATCTCCACCGCCCAGATCTCTGACTACGCCCGGCGGAGCACCATCACCCTCAACGGCGCCTCCAAGACCTTCAACCTGGCGGGGCTGCACACCTCTTACAGCATCGTCTATGACCAGGCCCTGCGGGAGCGCTACCACCAGGCGTCAACGGCCAGCCACTACAGCGCCCCCAACACCCTGTCCGTGGCTGCGCTGATCGGGGCCTACACCGGCGGACACCAGTATGTGGATGAGCTGGTGGCCTATATCCGCCAAAATATGGAACTGGCCCACGGATCCATCTCCCAGCAGGTCCCGTCAGTGGCCAGCTATCTCCCCCAAGGCACCTACACCATGTGGCTGGACTTCAACGGCACCGGCCGCTCGCAGGAGGAGAATGCCCGCCGTATGGGGGCCAAGGGACTGGTGATCAACCCAGGCTCGGACTACCATGGGGACAACTGGTTCCGGATGAACCTGGCCTGTCCCCGGTCTCAGGTGGAGCGGGCCCTTCAGGCGTTGAAGGCCGCCATGGCCTGATAGAGGAAGGAGCCGGAGGGGGATCCCCTCCGGCTCTTCCTCCGTTATCCCTGCGGATCGGTCTCGTCCTTGGGGCCCTCACCGGCCTGGACGGCCTCTCCGTCCTCGCGGGTGAGCTGGTAGAGCATCTGGACGGTCTCCTCCCGGGTGGGGAAGGACCGATAGTGCCGGTCTCCGGCGCTGTCGCCCACGATGATGCCCTGCCCCTCTGCCCAGGCCCGGGCGGGGGCGGACCAGCTGCTGGGGGAGAGCTGGGCCTGCCGGGCCAGGTAGTCCTCCAGCATGGCGTCGAAACGCTCCTGAGTCATATCGTCATCCTCCTCGTCTCTCATAGCCTGGTCCACGTCCCGTCGGAACTGGTCCATGGTCGCTCCGTGCTTGGGCCACCATTGGAGCACATCGCTGTGGTTCACGGCCACCCCCAGGTCGTAGCCCTCGGCGTGGCAGATCACCACCCCGGGCTCCAGGGGATCCAGGCTGAACTCCTTGCACAGGAGAGCGGTCAGCTGGACCGCGTTGCGGTAGATATCGTCGAAATAGGACTGGTTGGCTGCCACATCATAGCCCACCATCTCGCCCCCCTGATAGGTGTGGCCGGCGGGCTCACAGCACTCGAAGGACAGGTGGGTGTTGTTGGCGCTGCGGCCGCTGGTGCCAACCCCGGCGTGCCAGCCCCGCATGGTCCAGGGCAGGGTCTGGACGGCCCGGTCTCTGGACAGGAAGGCGTGGACGCACTTCTCCACCCCGGGGGTGTTCCACCGGCGGATGAAGACCTCCGGGTCGGGCTGGGCCACCCCGGTGGAGTGGACCATCACCCCCTTGGGCACGATGTGCCGCCCTGCCTTATAGCAGTCGTTCTCCGTAAGGAGCTGCTGGGTCAGTTCAAGTTCCATAACGGCCTCCTTTGCGGTTGGGCCCCCGAGGGGCCCCGAACATCCTATGCTGGAGGGCCGGTCTCGGATAAAAGGAAGATCCAGCGGCTCTTGCCGCTGGATCTATTTGAAATATTGTGGGTACATCTCCCGGATGGCCGCCGTGTCGATCTGATAGCGGTCCAGATGGATCTCCATCAGCTCCCGCGCGGCTTTGCCATCCCTGCGGCCGATGGCCTCTACCAGATCCCGGTGGTCCTGGACCACGGTCAGGCTCAGGTCGGAGGACAGGGCCATCCCCCGCACCCGGTCGGCGTGGATCGAGAGGTTCCGGAGCTGCTGGAAGATCCGGGACTTCCCCGCGATGTCGAAGAGCATCCCGTGGAACTGGTCGTCCAAAGCCATGAACTCGTTGGTACAGCAGTCCTCCAGGTAGAGGGACTGGAGGCGGATATTGGCGTTGAGCCGCTCCAGGTCGGCAGGCGCGGCCCTCTCACAGTCCAGTTCTACCACAGCACACTCCAGCAGGTCCCGCATGAACCGGGATTCCTCTACCATCTTGTCGTCGATCAGGGTGACCGTGGTCTTCCGCTGAGGGTGGATCTCGATGATATGGATCTTAGACAGCTCGATCAGCGCTTCCCGCACCGGCGTGCGGGAGAGGCCCAGTTCTACGGCCAGCTCGTTCTCACTGATCTGGCTGCCTGGGGCCAGGGTGAGGTCGATGATGTTCTCCTTGATGGTCCTCAGGGCGTAATCCCGGCTGGACTCCCGGGGCAGGCGTTCCAATGATCTCATATTCTCTCCTCTGCTGTAACAGCATACGCTGCGGCCGGTCCACGTCCTGATCTTGCCCAACTCTATCACGATCGGGCCCATTTGTCCACTAGTATGTCAACAGAAATTTTTGGTCCATCTTTGTCTAAAACAGCGGATCTCACCTTTTTTTCAGGAAAAAACAGCTCCTGTGGAGGCGGATGTCGAATCGGGGCTGGAGATCTGCCTCCGCAGGGTATATAATAGCGGTACAGACCGAGGACAGGGAGGAGCTTATGGACACATGGCTGGACCGCCGCAGGCGGCTGCATGAGATCATAGAGGTGGGCGGGTCAGAGGACCGGATCAGCCGGCTGTACGACCTGGTGGGGTCGCTGGCGATCGTGGTCAACCTGGCCGTCAGCGTACTGTATACCTTCGCCCAGGTCCGGGATACATACGGCCCCTGGCTGCTGAGCGTGGAAGCGGTCACCGTGGCCTTCTTCGCCGTGGATCACTGCCTGCGGCTGTGGACGGCCCGATTCCTCTTCCCCAAGGTGACGGAGGCAAGGGCGGTGTGGCAGTATATGACATCCTTCAGCGGGGTGGTGGATCTGCTCTCCTTCCTGCCCTACTACCTGCCCGTCTTTTTCCCCTCGGGGGCGGTGGCTTTCCGGATGTTCCGGGTGGTGAGGATCTTCCGGCTGTTCCGAATCAATGCCTACTACGATTCCCTGAACGTGATCACCGAGGTCATCGCCAGCAAGCGCCAGCAGCTCATGTCCTCGGTGTTCATCATCCTGATCCTGATGCTGGCCTCCAGCCTGTGCATGTACAGCTTGGAGCACGAGGCACAGCCCCATGTGTTCACCAACGCCTTCTCCGGGATCTGGTGGGCGGTGTCCACCCTGCTCACTGTGGGCTATGGCGACATCTATCCCATCACCACCATGGGCAAGCTCTTTGGGATCTTCATCGCTTTCCTGGGGGTGGGCATGGTGGCCATCCCTACCGGCATCATCTCCGCCGGATTCGTGGATCAGTACTCCAGGGTCAAGCGGCTGAGCGAGTATGCCAATGAGATGGACATCCACTTCATCAAGGTGGGCCTGTCGCCGAAGGACCGCTGGGCCCGCCAGACCGTCCAGGAGCTGGGACTTCCCGCCGGGATCATCGTGGCGGCCATCCAGCGGGCGGGGAAGATCGTGGTGCCTCGGGGGAACGTGGAGCTCCTCCCCGGCGACACCCTGGTCCTGGGGGCCCAGTCGTTGGGGGACGACAAACACATCGACCTGAAGGAGATGGTGCTGCGCCATCAGAATCCCTGGAACGGCCAAAAGATCCGGGATCTGGACATCTCCCGTCAGACCATCATCGTCATGATCCGGCGGAAGGGGGAGGTGCTGATCCCCAACGGCGATCTGGTGCTCCTGGAGGGGGACAGCGTCATCCTGTACACCCAGACCCACCTGCGCCAGGCCAGCACCATCCAGATCTAGGGGATACTTTCCAGAAAATAGACTTCCTATCCGCCGGAGATCCTGGTATAATGGGAGAGATAACAGAGGACCGCGGCGCCCCGGGGCGGCGGCTGCGGCAGGAGGGACGATATGGGATTTTTTGGTCTGTTCGGGAAGAGCGCGAAACAGCGGGAGATGGAGGCGGCAGCAGAGCTGGCCCGGGTCCAGGATCTGGAGGTCTATTCCGGGATGCAGGTGGAGGTGACCTCTGCTGACCAGCGTATCTTTTTGATGGCCCGCCTCCACAACCTGCGGGGGGATCGGGCCCAGATCCAGCCCCTGTCGGAGGACAGCCCCCCGCTGCTCCGGCTGGAGGAGCCGGTCCCCGTCAGCCTGCGGGGCTACAGCAGCCGGGAAGGCAAGGCGGTCTTCCTGGAGGGGGTGGTCCGGTCGGGGATCAGCGGGATCTGGCACATCGAGCACCTGGCCCTGATCCGGTCCAGCAACGACCGGGCCTTCTACCGGGTGGATGTGGACCTGGACGCGACCTTCACCCTCATCGGGCGGTATGTCCCCCTGGAGGAGCCCTGCACCCTGGTGAATATCAGCGTGGGCGGCGCCTGTATCAGCTCCAAGACCCGCCACGACGTGGGGGACCGGTTCCTCCTCTGGGTCAGGCTCCTCCCGGAGCTGGAGCCCTCTATGATGTATTGCCAGATCCTCCGTATCGTCACCCGGAAGCATGAATACTACGAATATGGGTGCAGCTTCTCACGGATGACCGAGATCGACCAGGAGAAGATCAACCAGATCATCTTTGCCATCCAGCGCAAGAAATGAGGGACCGCCCCGCCGGATATCCGGCGGGGCAGTATCGGTTCAGCCCATGGGCCCCCAGCGGAGCCACAGCCAGCCCAGCCCGGCCAGCTGGAGGGCCAGCAGCAGGGGGAAGCCATAGCGGAAATACCAGTGCCTGGTCTTGTGGCGGAAGACGTGCATCCCCAAGGTCCCGCCCAGGGCGCCCCCCAAGAGGGCGGGGAGGAAGAGGGCCCGCTCTGAGATCCGCCACGCCCCCCGCCGGGCCCGGTCCTTATCGATGCCCATCAGGGCGAAAGCGGCGCAGTCCGCCGCCAGCAGGTACAGTCCCAGCATCCGCCAGAGCCATGCTCCCATCCAAGACCGCCTCCTCTCTTCGGATCGAAGATCTTCCCTATCATAACTATAACGCTTCTGCCCGCCTTTTTCAACAAAATTTCGATTGGAATTTCTATGGAAAATTTGATAAACAATCTTGCAAGATCGCCCTGCGGTCTGTATAATGTTATGCACGGTATTCCAGAAAGGCGGACGTTCTTTCTAGTACCACCGCTTGATGCACGGCGTCCCCGCCGGGATCTGGACGGCTGGGATGCCGGATACACTACTGAAAGGAATGATTCCAATGGCCACTAAATTTTTGTACCTCTTCTCTGAGGGCAACGCCAACATGCGCGATCTGCTGGGCGGCAAGGGCGCCAACCTGGCCGAGATGACCAACATCGGGATGCCCGTCCCCCAGGGCTTCACCATCACCACCGAGGCCTGCACCCAGTACTATGAGGACGGCGAGAGGATCAACGACGAGATCCAGGCCCAGATCATGGAGTATATCGACAAGCTGGAGAAGATCACCGGCAAGAAGTTCGGCGACATGGAGAACCCCCTGCTGGTCTCCGTCCGTTCCGGCGCCCGGGCCTCCATGCCCGGCATGATGGACACCATCCTCAACCTGGGCCTGAACGAAGAGGTGGTGGAGGTCATCGCCAAGCAGTCCAACAACCCCCGCTGGGCCTGGGACTGCTACCGCCGCTTCATCCAGATGTACTCCGACGTGGTCATGGAGGTGGGCAAGAAGTACTTTGAGCAGCTCATCGATGCCATGAAGGAGAAGAAGGGCGTCACCCAGGACGTGGAGCTGGACGCCGATGACCTGAAGACCTTGGCTGACCAGTTCAAGGCCGAGTACAAAGAGAAGATCGGCGCTGATTTCCCCTCCGACCCCAAGGAGCAGCTGATGGGGGCCATCAAGGCCGTCTTCCGCTCCTGGAACAACCCCCGCGCCATCGTCTACCGCCGCATGAACGATATCCCCGGCTCCTGGGGCACCGCCGTCAACGTCCAGTCCATGGCCTTCGGCAACATGGGCGACGACTGCGGCACCGGCGTGGCTTTCACCCGCAACCCCGCCACCGGAGAGAAGAAGCTGATGGGCGAGTTCCTCACCAACGCCCAGGGCGAGGACGTGGTGGCCGGCGTGCGCACCCCCATGCCCATCCAGGAGATGGCTGAGAAGTTCCCCGAGGCCTTCGCCCAGTTCACCGACGTGTGCAAGAAGCTGGAGGACCACTATCGGGACATGCAGGACATGGAGTTCACCGTGGAGCACGGCAAGCTCTACATGCTCCAGACCCGCAACGGCAAGCGCACCGCCGCCGCCGCCCTGAAGATCGCCTGCGATCTGGTGGACGAGGGCATGATCGATGAGAAGAAGGCGGTGTCCATGATCGACCCCCGCAACCTGGACACCCTGCTCCACCCCCAGTTCGACCCCGCCGCCCTGAAGAAGGCCGTACCCATCGCCACCGCTCTGCCCGCCTCCCCCGGCGCTGCCTGCGGCAAGATCGTCTTCACCGCTGACGACGCCAAGGAGTGGGCCGCCCGGGGCGAGAAGGTCTGTCTGGTCCGCCTGGAGACCTCCCCCGAGGACATCGAGGGCATGGTGGCCTCCCAGGGCATCCTCACCGTCCGGGGCGGCATGACCTCCCACGCCGCCGTGGTGGCCCGGGGCATGGGCACCTGCTGCGTGTCCGGCTGCGGCGCCATCAAGATGGACGAGGAGAACAAGAAGTTCGAGCTGGACGGCAAGGTCTACCAGGAGGGCGACTGGATCTCCCTGGACGGCTCCACCGGCAATATCTACGGCGAGGCCATCCCCACCGTGGACGCCTCCATCTCCGGCGAGTTCGGCCGGATCATGGCTTGGGCCGACAAGTACCGCCAGATGGGTGTCCGCACCAACGCCGACAACCCCCGGGACACTGCCCAGGCGGTGAAGTTCGGCGCCGAGGGCATCGGCCTGTGCCGCACCGAGCATATGTTCTTCGAGGCCGACCGCATCCCCGCCATCCGGGAGATGATCTGCTCCGACACTGTGGAGCAGCGTGAGAAGGCCCTGGCCAAGCTGGAGCCCATGCAGCAGGGCGACTTCGAGGCCATGTACGAGGCCCTGGAGGGCCGTCCCATGACCGTCCGCTTCCTGGATCCCCCTCTCCACGAGTTCGTGCCCACCGAGGAGGCCGACATCGAGCTGATGGCCAAGGACATGGGCAAGTCCGTGGCCGATATCAAGGCCATCATCGCCGGCCTCCATGAGTTCAACCCCATGATGGGCCACCGTGGCTGCCGCCTGTCCGTCACCTTCCCGGAGATCGCCCGGATGCAGACCCGCGCCGTCATCAAGGCCGCCCTGGCCGTCCAGGCCCGCCATCCCGAGTGGACCATGGTGCCCGAGATCATGATCCCCCTGGTGGGCGAGCTGAAGGAGTTCGCTTATGTGAAGAGCATCGTCACCGGCGTGGCCGACGAGCTGATCAAAGCGGCTGGCTCCGACATGAAGTACAAGGTGGGCAACATGATCGAGATCCCCCGGGCCGCCATGTGCGCCGACGATATCGCCCCCCACTCCGACTTCTTCTCCTTCGGCTCCAACGACCTGACCCAGCTGGTCTTCGGCTTCAGCCGGGACGATTCGGGCAAGTTCCTGGACGCCTACTACGAGAAGAAGATCTACGAGAGCGATCCCTTCGCCCGTCTGGATCAGCACGGCGTGGGCCGCCTGATCGCCAACGCCTGCCGCTGGGGCCGGTCCACCAATCCCCACGTCCATCTGGGCATCTGCGGCGAGCACGGCGGCGATCCCTCCTCTGTGATGTTCTGCCACTCCATCGGACTGGACTATGTGTCCTGTTCCCCCTTCCGCGTGCCCATCGCCCGGCTGGCCGCCGCCCAGGCCGCGATCGCCGATCCCCGGGACTGAGGGCTGACGGTCCAGGATGGAGATCTTGACGGAGCTGGACCGGCTGTACGCGGACTATGAGGAGCAGTTCCGGCAGATGGAGCGCAGGCGGCGGCCGGGAGAGGGCATGTTCGGCCTGGGCCGCGGGCCGGGGGACCACCCCTGCCACGGCCAGTTCGCCCAGGACATGGAGGAGCTCCTCCAGCGGTATGCGGTCCAGAGCCCCTCTCCGGAGGAGACGGCCCAGGCGCTGGACTATATCTGCTTCGCCCCTCTGTCCCGGCGGGACAACGCCGTCTATTGGATGATGGTGGCGGTCCACGCCTACACGCTCCCCCTGGCGGAGCGCCTGGATCCGGAGGACGCCGCCGGTCTGCTCCGGCGTTACCAGACAGCCTTTCCCAAGTCCGGCTGGCTCCCAGCCCAGATTGAGCTGGGGAGGACGCTGAAAAAGCGGGCAGCAACCATGAGATAGAAGAAAAGCCCGGGACCTCTGGTCCCGGGCTCTTTTCATCTCGTTGGAAGGCGGTCAGGCCATAGCCTTGCCCTTGCGCCACTTCTTCATGTTGAGCACCAGCATGGCCACGATGATGATCAGGCCAGCCAGATCGGTGACAGTGCCCGGCACGAACATCAGCATACCGCCGGCCACGAAGATGAGCCGTTCCAGGATGTTCAGCCGCCACAGCAGCCAGCCCTGGAAGCCGGTGGACATGATGGTCACGCCGATGAAGGCGCTGATGAACACCTGGATGATAGCTGGGATGTCCCCCTGCATCATCATCGCCTTATTGTAGCAGAAGGCGAAGGGGACGATGAACCCGGCGAAGCCCAGCTTACACGCTTCGATAGCCGTGGTCATGGGGCTGCACTTGGCGATGCCCGCGCCGGCGTAGGCCGCCAGGGCCACAGGGGGAGTGATGGCGGACAGGCAGGCGAAGTAGAACACGAACAGGTGGGCGGTCAGTGCAGGCAAGCCCAGCTTCATCAGGGAGGGGGCCAGGATGGAGGAGGCGATGACGTAGGCCGCTGTGGTGGGCAGGCCCATGCCCAGGATGATACAGGTGATCGCGGTGAACACCAGAGAGGGGAAGAGCATCTGGTGGGCCGCCTGGATCATCATGTCGCCGAAGACCACGCCGATCCCGGTGAGGGAGACCATGCCCACCACGATACCGGCGCAGGCGCAGCCGATGACGATAGACATGGCGCCGAAGGCGGACTTTATCATAGCGGGGATGATGCTCTTCAGGGTGAAGCGCTTCTTCCGGTCGAAGAGCATGACCACAGGCACGGCAAAGGTGGCCCACAGAGCGGAGTACAGGGGGGAGTACTGGACCACCAGCAGGCAGTACAGCAGCACGCCCAGGATCAGCAGATAGATCCAGCCGTCCTTCAGCACGTCGCAGCTCTTGGGGATGTCCTTGGGGTCCATCAGCTTCACATTGGCCAGCTCAGACTGGGAGATCACGGCCGCGGCACAGCCCCAGTAGTAGAGCAGGGCGGGGATGACCGCCGCCACCACGATCTTGATGTAGTTCTCTCCCGTGAAGGCCACCATCAGGAAGGCCCCCGCCCCCATGACCGGGGGCAGGATCTGTCCTCCGGTGGAGGCCACTGACTCCACGCCGCCGGCGAAGGGAGCCTTGTAGCCCCGGGACTTCATCAGGGGGATGGTGAAGGTGCCGGTGCCCACCACGTTGGCCACGGCGGAGCCGTTGATGGAGCCCATCAGGCCGGAGGCCACCACGGCGGCCAGAGCGGGACCGCTCTTGATCTTGCCCGTCAGTGAGATGGCGATGTTGTTGATGAAGTCGGAGCAGCCTGACGCCTCCAGGAAGGAGCCGAACATGACGAACATGAAGATCACCGATGCCGACACGCTCAGGGTGTTCCCGAACAGGCCGTCCAGATCGGTGGCCAGGAACTTGCAGATCCGCTCGATGGAGTAGCCCCGGTGGGCGATGGCCAGGGGCAGATGGGGCCCGGCCAGAGCGTAGGCCACGAAGATCAGGGCCAGGACGGGCATGATATAGCCCAGGATCCGCCGGGCGCACTCCAGGGTGACGACAGCCAGCACCGCGCCGGCGAAGGTGGCCATCCAGGTGGTCTTGCTCAGCCGCTCGGTCATGTGGTGGACCTCATCCTGGGCCATCCACCAGGCGACCCAGGACAGGATCACCAGCGCGATGTCGATGGTGCGGCAGAGGGTGCGGAAGACCTTGCTCCCAGCGAACTTGTCCTTGAACACATGCTTATACAGCGGCTGGGTCAGCAGGACCAGGGTGAGGGCGAAGCACAGGTGGATGCCGCGCTGGGTCACGAAGTCCTTCAGACCGTCCACACCGGTGTAGATGTGGAACAGCGTCATGGAGAAAGCCACCACGGCGGCGATCTTGATGTACAGGTCGCCCTTGCCCTCCTCCAGGGTCTTGGCCGCGGCCAGCTCGCTGTCCAGGGAAGATACGTCTATCTCTTGGAACTCTTTGTCTTTTTTAGCCATAAAAGCGTCCTTTCTCCCATTC
Organism: bacterium 1xD42-67; assembly: GCA_003612335.1. GTDB lineage: Bacteria > Bacillota > Clostridia > Oscillospirales > Oscillospiraceae > Lawsonibacter. The sequence goes on along the minus strand of RAYO01000013.1, from coordinate 97,634 downwards.
CATTCTCATCCTTGATCCCATTTTTGAAAGAGCTTGGGCCGGAGCTGACTGTGTCGGCTCCGGCCCTGGCGCTCTCACAGACAGGGATCGCGCAGATGTTGTCAGATGGCTCTTACTTGATCAGGCCCTGCTCGGTGAAATACTTCACAGCGCCGTCGTGCAGGGGGATGGGCATATCGGTGCACAGGAAGGAGGGGTCGGTCATCTGGTTGAGCAGGGCGTTGCCGGCGGCCATGTCCTTGGTGTTCTCGTTCATGGTCTTGCACATGTCATAGACCAGGCTCTCATCCATGTCGGCGCTGACGATGATCAGGCACTTCACGCCGAAGGTCTTGGTCTCCTTGTCCTGGCCGGTGTAGGTGCCGGCGGGGACGGTGGACTGGATATAGGCGGCGTTGCCGGCCAGGATGGCGTCGATCTCCTCCTGGGTGTAGTCCAGGACGACGATGTCCTTGGTGGCAGCCAGGTTCAGCTGGCCGCCGATGGGCAGGCCGGCGAAGCCGAAGGCGGCGTCCAGGATGCCGTCGCCCACAGCGTCAGCGCCGTCGCCCAGGCCCAGGTTCTCCAGGCTGGTGTTGTCGGCGGTGATGTCCATCACGTTGAAGGCGTCCAGGCAGGAGTTCTCGGTGGCGGAGGCGGCGGGGCCCACGGCCACGCGCTTGCCCTTCAGATCGTGGACGAACTCCAGGCCGGAGCTCTTCAGAGCCACGCCGCTGGACACGGAGGTATACACGGCGCCGATGACCCGGACGTTGTCCAGCGCGGTCTCGAACTTGCCCTGGCCATTATAGCCGTTGAGCACCACGTCGGCGGTGGCCACGGCCACGTCGACCTCGCCGGAGGCCACGTCCTGCACGTTCTGGAAGGAACCGGTGGACACCTGGGTGTTGCACTTCATGCCCTGGATGTTGTTGTTCCACACCTGAGACAGGGCGGCGCCGGCGGGATACAGAGAGCCGCCGGTATCACCGGTGCCGAAGGTGAGGAGGACGTTGCCCCGGTTAGGGGTCTGCTGGCCGGACCCTCCGCCATTGGAGCCGCCGCCGTTGGAGCCGCCATTGCCGCCGCAGCCGGCCAGCATGGACAGCATGAGCGCCGCGCTCAGCATCGCTGCAAAAACTCTTTTCATCTTTTTTCTCCTTCTTGATTGTGAAGATTTGGCCGAAAGAACTCTCATGAAATAGTTTCTGTCCTCCGTACGGAGGACAGAAAAAGCTCCGGAGCTTTTGACCAGGGACATTATACTACAGATCGGCTGTTTACGCAAGAAGATATTGAAGTTTTTATGAACATTTTGTATCCTGAACAGATTCTTAGCGGGCCCTGCCCACAGAGGCGGATCTGGATATTTTTACATATTTAAGATGGACTTGCTCTTTCGCCGCATTTCCTGTATAATGGCTCCTGCCCCTCTCATGGGGCAGAGGAGGCGGAGCGACATGCGGATCATGGCGGTCGATTATGGAGACGCCCACACCGGGGTGGCGCTGTCCGATGCCACAGGCTTTCTGACCGGGAGCACCTTCACCATCGACAGCCGGCGGATGGAGGCAGTGCTGGACCGGGTGGCCAAGCTGGCGGAGGAGCACCAGCCGGGGGAGATCGTGGTGGGCTTCCCCAAGAACATGGACGGCACCGACGGCAAGCGGGCGGATCTGTATCGGGACTTTGCCGCCCGGCTGGAGGCGCTCACCGGGACGAAGGTGGTCCTCTGGGACGAGCGGCGCACCACCATCGACGCCCACCAGATCCTCTTCAGCCAGGGCAAGGACGGCCGGAAGCGGAAGAAGATCGTAGACGCTGTAGCGGCCTCTTTGATCTTAGAGAACTATCTGGATTTTAAAAGGATGGAACAGGAGCGAGCATGATGAAAAGACGTACATACAGTCTGGTCCTGTCATTGCTGCTGATGCTGAGCCTGTCTGCCTGCGGCGAGGCCCAGGGCGGTGACAGCGCCGTTATCGATGGGGCGTTTGGGGCATCCAGCGATCTGTCCAGCATCCCCGTACAGGGACTGGAGGATGGGAACGGCCCGGACACTTCCCAGTCCGGAGACAGCAGCCAGGCCCTGTCCAACAGCAGTCAGGAACTGGGCAACGACCTCCAGGGCAAGAGCGACGAGGGTAGCGGATCCGTCGATGAAGACGGCTGGTATGCCTCCAAGGAGGAGGTGGCCCTGTATATCCACCTCTACGGCGATCTGCCCGACAACTATGTCACCAAGAGCGAGGCCGAGGATGCCGGCTGGAGCGGCGGGAACGTGGAGCGGTACACCGGCGAAGGCACCGCCATCGGCGGGGACCGGTTCGGCAACCGGGAGGGCCTTTTGCCCAAGGAGCAGGGCCGGATCTACACCGAGTGCGATATCGACACCCCGGGGGAGAACTCCCGAGGCGCCAAGCGGATCGTCTTCTCCAATGACGGTCTGATCTACTACACGGAAGACCACTATGAGACCTTCGAGCTGCTCTATGGAGAGCCGTGACGAGAGGATGAGGACAGGCCCCGCCGGGAACGGCGGGGCCTGCTGCATGTGAGAGGGGTCAGACCTTGGCCAGGACCCGGCTGCGGTCCAAAAGGATGTAGACGGCGGCGGCGGCGGTCAGGCCGAAGGCGCCCTGGATGAGGTTGCCGGGGACCGACGCGGCGGCGGCCAGCCCTCTGCCCAACAGGAGGGAGGCATAACCGAAGTAGCCGGCTGTCATGATGGCCTCGGCGGCGATCCCGCTCACGGCTTGGGCCGCAGGCAGCGGGACAGAGGGGCGCTGGAGGGCCCGGAAGATCAGAGCGGCGGCTGCGGCCATGGCCAGCTTGATGAGGAAGGTGCCCGGGGCGTAGTGGGCATAGCCAGAGAGGATATCGGCCAGCATAGAGCCGGTCCCGGCAGCGGCCCCGCCGTACAGCGGGCCCAGGATCCAGGCGGACAGCAGGACGGCGCAGTCCCCCAGGTTGACATAGCCCTGCATAGGGGAGGGGACCTGGATCACCATGGTCATGACGGTGCACAGGGCGGCGAACAGCGCGGCCATGACCAGCTTGCGGATCTTGGCATCAGACATGACGATCGCTCCTTTTGGATGGGATAGGCAAAAAGTGGTCTCAAAACTGTTCCCATCTTAGCCCAGATGTGGTAGGATAGAAAGGGCCAGTTTTAGAACATTTTATAGGACCAGATAAGGAGGAGCAGGATGCTGACCTACGATCTGGAAGCGCGTGGGCCTCTGGCCCGCTATGACTATCTCTACCAGTGCATCAAGGAGGATATCCTGTCCGGACGGCTGAGGGCGGGGGAGAAGCTGCCCTCCAAGCGGGCGCTGGCCGCCCACCTGGACACGGCAGTGGTGACGGTGGAGACCGCCTACGCCCAGCTGACAGCGGAGGGCTGGCTCCAGGCGGAGGAGCGGCGGGGATATTTCGTCAGTGCGGTGGAGGTCCGGCCCCAGACCGGGGAGGTCTCGGTCCCGTCAGAAGAGGAGCAGGAACGGAGTTGGCTGCTGGACCTGGGAGGCGGCGGCGGCGGGACAGAGGGATTCCCCTTCTCTCTGTGGGCCAAGCTCACCCGGCGGGTGCTCACCGAGCGGGGGGAGGCCCTGCTCCGGGCCCTGCCCCACAGCGGCGCGCCGGAGCTGCGCCGGGCCCTTGCCCGGCATCTCTACACCTTCCGGGGGATCCAGGCCCGGCCGGAGCAGATCGTGGTGGGGGCTGGGACCGAGTATCTGTACAATCTGATCGTCCAGCTCCTGGGCCGGGAGAAAGTCTACGGCCTGGAGGACCCGGGCTACGCCAAGGCGGAGCGGGTCTACCGGCTGAATGGGGCCCGGTGCTTGTCCCTGCCGGTGGACAGCCAGGGAGTGCCTTTGGAGGCTTTGGAGGAGGGGCTGGACGTGCTCCACATCTCTCCCAACCACCAGTTCCCCACCGGAGTGGTCACCCCCATCGCCCGCCGTCAGGGGATGCTCCGCTGGGCGGCGGGGGGAGGGTATATCATCGAGGACGACTATGACAGCGAGTTCCGCTTCACCGGCCGGCCCATCCCCGCCCTCCAGTCCATCGACCGGGGGGAGCGGGTGATCTACGTCAACACCTTCTCCCGCTCTCTGGCCCCCTCCCTGCGGATCGGCTATATGGTGCTGCCCCAGACCCTGGTGGGGGCGTATCGAGAAAAGCTGGGATTCTATTCCTGCACCGTCCCCGCTATCGAGCAGTATACCCTGGCCGCCTTTTTGGAGGAGGGCCGGTTCGACGCCCACATCAGCCGGATGCGGACGTCTTATCGGAGCCAGCGGGACGCGATCCTCCGGACGATCCGGTCCAGCCCCCTGGGCGGGCGGTGCCGGGTGCTGAGAGAGGAGGCAGGGCTGCATTTCCTCCTGGAGCTGGACACCGGCCGGGGGGACGGCGAGCTGGCCCGGCTGGCGGCGGAGCGGGGAGTGCGGCTGTCCTTCCTCACCGACTTCCAGCGGGCGGAGGGCCGGGCGGAGCCCCACACCCTGATCGTCAGCTACCCCGGCCTGGACCCGGAGCAGCTGTCCCGGGGGCTGGAGCAGGTGGCCGGGCTGCTGTGACCGGCGGGCCGGAAGGGCGCTGGCCCGGCTCTGAGAGGGCCGCAGGGCCCCGCAGCGTCACTTGTGGAAGGCCCGGGCCAGGATGAGGCAGATCCCGATCCCTGCCCCGTAAGGGATGGCGAGCAGGAGGGCGACACTGGCCGGGGCGCTGTACCCCTCATACCGGATGCCCCACTGCATGGCGCAGTAGTGATAGGCGACTGCGGCGCACATAACGTGGGACGTCAGGATGGCGAGAGCCAGAAAAATATGGGACAGATATTTGCGCGTTTTCATAGGGATGACCTCCTAGATCTATTTCTTTTTGAAGATCAGGATGACGCCGGCCGCCATGGACAGCAGGGACAGGGCGATGAACAGCCCAGTGCCCTTCAGCGTGACCGTAGATGACCCGTCCAGCTGCTCGATGGAGGAGGGGCGGAGAATCATCAGGACCCCAAAGAGGATCAGACAGACCGCCCCGACCGCGCACAGACCGGCCCCGACCTTCTTTTCCGTGGAAAGATCCTGCTCTGTACGGCCGGGAGGAGGGGGCGCTCCCAGGTCGTTCGTGAGCTCGTCGATGGAGACGTGGAAAAATCCGCTCAGTGCCCGGAGCTTCTCCAGCTCTGGAGTGGACAGGCCCCCCTCCCATTTCGAGACCGCCTGCCGGGATACGCCCAGCTTCTCCGCGAGCTGCTCCTGAGACAGCCCGCTCTTCCGCCTGAGGGTATGTATGTTTTCGGACAACATCAGCTTTACCTCCTTGACGAGAGCATACCCCGATCTGGGGGAGAACACTATCAACTGTACCTGGAATCTCCGCAACCAGGGGTCGCGCCGCATCATTTTTAAAGATCTCATCCCTATCATACCCCGCTTTTCCGCCGGACGCAAGGCCCTATACGGACCGGGAGCGTCCGCAGAGAAGATCTGCCGACATGTTCCCCCGCCTCTGGCGGGGGAACACAGATAAAACTCTTAGGATGCTCTGTGCGGACCGGCGGCGCAAGAAGAGGGAGACGGAACAGGAGGACGGAAAAATGTGGGACAGGTTGGAGCGTATGAAAAAATTTACGCCAAGAGAGGTGCTGGAGGGGATAGTCGGCCCCTCCTTGTTCCAGATCGAGGACCGCCCCGCCTATTACCACGGCGGGGGGATCGTAGTCTACTATGCGCCCAGGGCCTTCCGCGTGGAGGGGATCCAGCGGGTGGAGCACGGTCCGCATGAGCTATACTTCTATGGGCGCTCCAAACGGACGAAGCTCTCCGGGTCCCGATTCGTGTTCCACGAATGAGAGGGGCCGGAAAAATCCTCCGTCCGGCCACATCTGTGCAGATATCTGTTGCGATCCTCCGAGGGATCTGGTATGATAGCCGTGCAGAGATAAAAACACAGGGCGGTCGGTAGTCCGCCCGCGGGCCGCGCTCCCGTCAGTAGCCTTCCCTCCCGGGTCGTCCATTCTCTGACGCATGAATCAGGGAGGAATCGGATATGGACCGGAACATGAGCAGCTTCACTGTGCTGTTCCAGCCCCCCTTTTGGGTGGGGATCCTGGAGCGGTGGGACGAGGAGGGCTATTCGGCGGCCAAGGTGACCTTTGGCGCCCAGCCCACCGACGCCCAGATCTACGAGTGGATCGGGAGGGAGTGGCACAGGCTGCGGCCCAGTCCAGCGGCGGAGGGGGACCGTCCTGCCGCAGAGCGGAAAAACCCCAAACGGGCCCGGCGGGAGGCCAGAGCGGCTACCCAGGCCCGGGGGATCGGCACCAGGGCCCAGGAGGCCCTCAGCCGCCAGCGGGAACAGGAGGGGCAGGCCCGTCAGGCCGTCCGCCGCCAGATGCGGCAGGAGGCGGCGGAACGGAAGTTCCTCCTGCGCCAGCAAAAAAAGCGCGAGAAGAAGCGGGACAGGTAGATACCTGTCCCGCTCTGCTCTGTAAAACGGTGTGTCTGAAGGGAGGATCAAAGGTCGCGGCAGGGGGTCAGCGGTCTGCACTCTTGCTGGTGCTCCCCCACGATCTTCTCCATCCAGATCATATCGTACCAGCGGCCGAATTTCCGGCCGCACTTCTGAAAGCGTCCTGCGAGCTGGAACCCCAGATGGGCGTGGAACTGGGCGCTGTTTTGATTCAGGTATCCATCTTCGACCACGGGCCAGCCGATGCAGGCGTACAGGTTCAGGACGCCCATCTCCTTCAGCCTCTCTTCCAAAACCTGATAGAGCTTCCGGCCGAATCCCCTCTTGTGAGCGGAGCGGTCCAGGTATATGGTCAGCTCGCAGGACCAGTCGTAGGCGGCCCGGCCAACGAAGGGGCCCGCATAGGCATAGCCCTGGATCTTGCCACCGTCTTCGATCACCAGATAGGGGTAGCGCTCCATGGTCTTCCTCATGCGCTCCTGGAACTGGGACAGGGTGGGGACGTCATACTCGAAGCTGATCGCGGTTTCCTGGACGTAGTAGGAGTAGATCTCCAGGATGCGTCCCGCATCCTCTAGTGTCGCGTCTCTGACAGTCGTCGTGCTCATAGCGGCCTCCTTGGTCCGGAAATGTGGGATCTGGTCTGTAAAGAGCATATCCGAAAACGCGAGCGCTGTCGATCGCGGATCCTTCTCTTTTACCAGATCAAAAAGAAAAGACTGCCATGGGCAGTCTTTTCTCGTCTGGAGGTGCCACCCAGATTTGAACTGGGGGTGGAGCTTTTGCAGAGCTCTGCCTTACCACTTGGCTATGGCACCGTCCTTACTAAGGTATGCAGGTCACGAAGGAGATATGCTCCTTTGAAAAAACGGGGCAAGATCTCTTTGCCCCGTTTTGGAGCGAGTGACGAGGCTCGAACTCGCTACCTCCACCTTGGCAAGGTGGCGCTCTACCAGATGAGCTACACTCGCATTCAGGTCCCCCGCAGGTGACTGCGGGGGATGGTGCCTCCGGTCGGAATCGAACCAACGACACGAGGATTTTCAGTCCTCTGCTCTACCAACTGAGCTACAGAGGCAAATGTATCTCTCCTCCGGTCCCGACGGCGGGACGACCACACCGTCAGGACGAAGAAAGGATGGCGACGCGGAAGGGACTTGAACCCTCGACCTCCGGCGTGACAGGCCGGCGTTCTAACCAACTGAACTACCGCGCCAGGTAGTCCCGGGGAAGATGGGGGCCAAAATGGTGGGAACAACAGGGCTCGAACCTGTGACCCCATGCTTGTAAGGCATGTGCTCTACCAGCTGAGCTATGCTCCCCGGTGTGCCGCACTTGCAACGGCTTGACCATTATAGCAAGATCCCCCCGATCTGTCAACAGGGAAATGAGATCTTTTGCCGCAAAATTTTCCATGGCTCCAGGCTGAAATTTAGGCGGGATGCACGATAGCTGTGGATCTTCGATTCCTTGACATTCTTTTTGAATGATGACATAATGGGAACGACTGAGATAGCCGTCCCTCCGGAGCTGAGAAGGGGGGAGGGGCGGCCGATAGTGAAGGAGGCTGTATCATGAGCGATCAGACCAAAGAGATCAAGCGGATCGGCGTGCTGACCAGCGGCGGCGACGCCCCGGGCATGAACGCGGCGGTCCGGGCCGTGGTCCGGGACGCGGTGAGCCAGGGGATCGAGTGCATCGGGATCCGCCGGGGCTGGAGCGGGCTGATCTCCAGCGACTTCGTCCGGCTGGACAGTTCCAGTGTCAGCCACATCATCAACCGGGGCGGCACCATCCTGTATACCGCCCGCAGCAAGGAGTTCATGGATGAGGCGGGCCGGGAGAAGGCCATCGGGACCTGTAAGCTGCTGGGCCTGGACGGGATCGTGGCCATCGGCGGCGACGGCACTTTCCGGGGGGCGCTGGCCTTGTCCCGCCAGATCGCGGAGCAGGGGCACAAGCTGGACGTGATCGGTATCCCCGCCACCATCGACAATGACATCGGCTGCTCCTATTACAGCATCGGATTCGACACTGCCTGCAATACCGCCATCGAGTGCATCGATAAGCTCCGGGACACCATGCAGTCCCACGAGCGCTGCTCCGTGGTGGAGGTCATGGGCCGTCACGCCGGCTATCTGGCCCTGTATGTGGGCACGGCGGTGGGCGCCACCGCTGTGCTGATCCCCGAGCGTCCTGTGGACTTCGAGCGGGACGTGGTGGAGAAGATCCGCCGGGCTCGGCTGGCGGGCACCACCCACTATATGGTGGTGGTGGCCGAGGGCGCGGGCAGCGCCTTCGAGATCGCTGACCGGATCCATGAGGAGATCGGGATCGATCCCCGGGTCACTGTCCCCGGCCACATCCAGCGGGGCGGATCCCCCAGCGCCCGGGACCGGGAGACGGCCAGCCGGATGGGCTATATGGCGGTGCAGACCCTGCTGGCCCACAAGGGCAACCGGATCATCGCGGTGCAGGGCGGCCGTCTGACCGACCTGGACATGGAGGAGGCCCTGACCATGACCAAGACCTTCGATATGAGCCTGTACACCGTTTTGGAGGCACTGACCAACGGAGGCGCAAGACTGGTGTGAGCCTGCGCCGCATATCCTCAAAGAGACAGCCCCCGCTCCCTGATCCAGGGAGCGGGGGCTCAGTGCGTCTAAGGGATCTAAGACCTGACTGAGGCGTGGAGCAGGGACCAGACCGACCAGAGGGAGCCGGCTGCGAAGAGGAGGCCCAGCGTGGGGATGAGCCAGTGGGTGAGCCCATATGCCTCCCAGGGGAGGATCTGTTCCAGGAGCATGGGGGCGAAGCAGATGCCCCAGATGAACCAGCCGCCCTTGGCGCCGAAGCGCTGGATCACTGCGCCGGCGATCATGCCTCCGCCCACCGCCAGGACGAAGATCAGCAGCCACCAGTACCAGTCTAAAGAGAAGGTGTCCACTAACAGGATATTTTCCGGCCGTCTCCCGCCGCCGGGGATGATGTCCATAGCCAGCCGCCAGCCCCTCAGGCCGGCCAGCCGGGCCCACAGCGGCACGCAGAGGACCCGCTCCACCACAGTCAGCACGGCGGCCAGGGCCAGGGCGAAGACGGTCTCGAAGGAGGCTAGGCCCAGGGTGAGGCCCAGGGCCCGGCGGCGGGTCTGGCCGAACCGGAGGGCCTGGTCGAAGCTGACCCCCACATGGCTGATCCCGGCGATGAGGGCGCAGAAGCCGCCCACGATGGGGAAGAGGATGCAGGACACCGTGATGCTGTCTGTCGGGCGGCCAAAATACATCACACAGCCGATGACGATCTGGATCAGGAGGAACAGTCCGCCCTCCACACCCAGATAAAGGGCCAGATCGTCCAGATTCAGTTTGATCAGTTTTTTCAGCATCTCTGTTCACCTCACCACGAAACGTTGGACCACGCGCCAGATCAGGAGCTCGCCCCCCACCGCGCTGACGGCCAGCACAGCTGCTGTGGCCTGGGGGAGGGACGCCCACAGCCAGCCCCACTCAGTGTCCAGCAGGAACTCCATCAGGTCGGTCTCCGACGACAGGATCAGGATGGCGGTGGCGGCCATGAGCACGAAGATCGAGACGGCGATCAAAAAGATCCCCAGCCCCCTGCGTTTGATCATCAGGAGCCCGCTGAGACAGCCCAGTACCATGAAGGCGGCGCTGGTCAGGGGGAAGATCCAGGGCCGGCCGTCGAACATCTCCAGCAGCATCCACCGCTCTCTGGATGCCCAGCCGGCCAAGCCGGGGAAAGCGGCCAGGAAGAGCTGGAGAGCCCAGCACAGCAGGGCGGAGGAGACCATGATGCTCTGGAGGGCCCAGAAGAAGTCCCGCCGCCGGGCCCCGAAGGACAGGCCCAGATTCAGATTGCTGGTACACAGTGCGAAGGCGTAGATATACAGCATGAAGAGGATCATGATGGGGAACATAGCGTAGTAAGTCTCGAAGAGGTTGCCGATCCCAGTATCACCAGGGACACCGGTGGCGTAGCACCCGGCGATGACGATGACCGCAAAGCCCAGGATGGCGCTCAGGTTGGGCCAGGTGAACTGGAAGAGGAAACGAAAGGATCGTACCATCATCTTTGCCCCCTTTACTGGGCGTCCCCGTGGCCGCACAGGGACACGAAGACATTCTGCAGGTTCATGGGGGAGATATCCACATCGGCCTCCTGGGCGGCCTCCAGCTTTACCACGTCCCCCCGGACGGCCACCGTCTTGTGCCGGCCCATCTGGTGGGCGGACAGCACCTGGAGTCCCGTGCACGCCTGGTCCACCACGTCCTCCCGGCCCGAGATGTAGCGGAACTGGCCGATCAGCTCCTCGGTGGGGGCGTTCTCCACGATGCGGCCCTGGTCCAGGATGATGACCCGCTCAAAGACCGAGGCCGCCTCCTCGATGATGTGGGTGGAGACGATGAAGGTGCGGTCCGTCTGGGCGAAATCCTCCAAAAGGAGCTGATAGAAGCGCTCCCGCATGACCACGTCCAGCCCTGCAGCTGGTTCGTCCAGGATGGTGATGGGGGCCCGGCTGGCCAGAGCGATCAGGATGGTCACCATGGACATCTGGCCCTTAGACAGCTGAGAGATCTTCTTTTTGGTGGACAGCTGGAACTCGTCCAGCAGACGCAGGGCGTAGTCCAGGTCCCAGTTGGGGTAGTAGATCGCGGCGGATCTGAGATAGTGCTTCACCTTCAGGTTGTTGGGACCGGAGAAGAGGGTGGGCTGGAGCTCTCGGGAGAAGCAGATGTCATCGAGGGCCTTCTGGTTCTCCCAGACCGGCTGGCCATCGTAGGTGACCGAGCCGCTGTCCTTTGTGTTCTGGGCGGTGAGGATCCCCAGCAGGGTGGTCTTGCCTGCCCCGTTCCGGCCGATCAGGCCGTAGATCTTCCCTGGTTCGATGGTGAGGTCCAGATCGTGGAGGACCTCCTTGTCCTTGTAAGATTTGCACAGGCCCTCGGCCTTCAGGATACCAGCGTTCATTTGTCTTTCTCCTCTCCCATGGCCTGTTGGATCATGGCCACCAATTCCTCCCCGGTGAGGGCCAGGGAGGCCCCCTCTTTCACCAGGGGCTTCACATAGCCGTCGTAGAAGGCGGCCTTCCGCTTCTGTCTCACCATGCTGCCCGCTCCTTTCGCGACGAACATGCCGATCCCTCTCCGCTTGTACAAGATCCCCTCTGATACCAGCAGATCGATCCCTTTGGCTGCTGTGGCCGGGTTGATGTTATACTCCCGGGCCAGCTCGTTGGTGGAAGGCACCTGTTCCTCCTCACGAAAGCTCTCCCTGAGGATATCGTCCTCCAGCATCTGGGCGATCTGCAGATAGATCGGGGATCGGTCGTTCAAGGTCCCGCGCACTCGATCACCTCCATCAGTAGTTCGTTCGTCATCTGGTTCATTACTAACGTAACTAACTATAGCACTGGGGGATGCTTTTGTCAAGGGGGGATCGAAAGATCTTTTCCGCAGGCTGCTGCAGATCCTTAACCAAATTTTAAGGGATCTTTTGTCGTATTTTCCTTCCAGATGTGTTAGAATATCTCCTGTACATGAAACAGGGGGTGCTGCCTGATGAAAAAAAGAAAGAAGCTCCTTCTCCTTGCGGTCATGGTCCTGCTGCTGGCAGGAGCTGTCTGGGGCCTGTATCATACCGGGTTCTTCCAGGCCGTCCGGTCTCCGGAGTCGCTGCGGGCCTACATCGACCGCTCTGCTCCATATTCCCACCTGTGCTTTTTCCTGGTCCAGTTCCTGTCGGTGGTGCTGGCCCCTATCCCCAGCAACATCGCGGCGGCGGCAGGGGGGCTCCTCTTCGGCACCGGGACCGCCTTCCTGCTCACCTTCACAGCGGTGACGGCCGGCTCGCTCCTCACCTTCTCCCTGGCCCGGGCCCTGGGCCGGGATTTTGCCGACAAGCTGGTCAGCCAGAAGCTGTCAGAGAAGTATCAAGACGTGCTGCGGACCAAAGCCCCGGTCTTCTTGACGCTGGCTTTCCTCTTCCCCTTTTTTCCTGATGACATCTTGTGTATCCTGGCCGGCCTCACCGATCTGTCCTTCCGCCGGTTCGTCATCATCGTCCTGCTGGCCCGGCCATGGGGGCTGCTCTTCGCCAGCGCTTTAGGGGGATCCTCTCTGGGCCTGCCTGTGTGGGCGATGATCCCCATCGGACTGCTGGGAGCGGTCTTGTTCCTCCTGGGACTGAAGTATGGGGATCGGTCGGAAGCGGCCATCCTGGGACGTTTGAAAGAGCGCAGATCGGGGAAGACTGGATAAGAAAAAAATTTGGGGCGCCGCCCCAAATTTTTTCACTTGCCTCTTTACAAATCCCTGGGATCATGTTATGATACCAACATAACGAGAATGAATATCGTTAAGGGGGGAGGCAGATGGAACGCGCCGTCCGCTACAGCAAAAAACGGGAGGCGATCCTGGCCGCCATCCAGGGGACCCGCTGCCATCCCTCCGCTGAGTGGGTCTATAAGCAGCTCAAGCCCCAACACCCCGACCTCAGCCTGGGGACGGTATACCGCAATCTGGTCTTTTTCCAGCAGCGGGGCCTGATCCAGAGCGTAGGGGTGATCCAGGGACAGGAGCGGTTCGATGCTGCCCTCGCCCCACACAGCCACTTCGTTTGCAACTGCTGCGGCGCGGTCCTGGACCTGCCGGACATCGCTCCGGACAGTGCTCTGGACCAGACCGTCAGCCGGCAATATGAGCTCACAGTACAGCGCCATGAGCTCACCTTTTATGGTCTATGTCCCAGCTGTTCCGATCCACAACAATATCTTAAGGAGGAAACATCATCATGAAAAAGTTCGTCTGTTCCGTCTGCGGCTATGTCTACGAGGGCGAGTCCGCCCCCGCCAAGTGCCCCCAGTGCGGCGTCGGCCCTGAGAAGTTCGTAGAGCAGAAGGGCGAGATGTCTTGGGCTGCCGAGCACGTCGTGGGCGCTGCCCAGGGCGTGGATCCCAAGATCATCGAGGGCCTGCGCGCCAACTTCCAGGGCGAGTGCACTGAGGTCGGCATGTATCTGGCGATGGCCCGCGTGGCCCACCGTGAGGGCTATCCCGAGATCGGCCTGTACTGGGAGAAGGCCGCTTGGGAAGAGGCCGAGCACGCCGCTAAGTTCGCTGAGCTGCTGGGCGAGGTGCTGACCGACTCCACCAAGAAGAACCTGGAGATGCGGGTCGAGGCCGAGAACGGCGCTACCGCCGGCAAGGTCGCCCTGGCTAAAATGGCCAAGGAGCAGAACCTGGACGCCATCCACGACACCGTCCACGAGATGGCCCGCGACGAGGCCCGCCACGGCAAGGCGTTCAAGGGCCTGCTGGAGCGGTACTTCGGCTAAGTATTTCATCACAATTTCAGCGCTTTTTGAGGGGAACAGGGAGACCTGTTCCCCTCTTTTTTCGTGTCGATGTGCAAGTCAGTGTGCAATTCCCGCCCGGTATTCACTTTTTCAGCTTTCACATGTGCAACTCGAATAAATTGCACTCATATTAAGCGGTTTTCCGCCTAATTACAAAGAAATCAGATAAAACAGAAAACTTTTGATAAGTTTTTATAGCTTTGCGGCAAGAAATAAGAAGTTTGAGAGAAGATGTAACATCTTTTTACAAGTTTTCGAGCCACCGAGCCCAAAATAATCTATCCCCTCCGCTAAAATTGCCGTTTCTCTCTGGAATTTGCAGACTTTTTATAGGTCTGTTTTTCTTTTTCTCTATTATAGCACATGTCGTTATTAAAGTACAGGTTTTTCTTTGCCCCATGCTATACTAATTTCAGAAAGAGCGAGAGACACACGACCTCTTGAAAAAACAAAATCAAAAATGTAAAGGAGATTATCACCATGAAAAAGAACGCTATCATCACCATCGACAGCACCACTGCCCAAGTCACCAAGGCTTTTTACAAGCAGGCCCGCATTTTTGGCACTCCCGAATATGAAACGTGGAAAGCCTACCGTCAAGACTTCCCCAATGCTACGATGGAAACCAAATCCATCAAAAAGAACCCCAATAAGAGGTCTTACAAGAATCTGACTTACGCTAACATTGAAAGCTATTTGAAAGTGCAGCCCAACGGCGCGGAATTGTTGAAGGAGTTCGAGGAGAAAAAAGCCACTACTCGCATTGAGAAAAATCCTTATCACGAAGTCTTGAAGTGGTTTTTGAAAAAGTTCGATAAAGAAAAGTACGAAGTTTTCTTTGCGGACAAGGATAAGGCTACCGAAGCTACCACCGAGGATAAGTCCCCCGCCGAGAGTAGCACCGCCGCCGAGGAAGAAGCCCCCGCCGAGAGCGCGGGGCTTGACAAGGCCAGCTAATTAGTATCAAGAAGCGAAAACGCTTTTTGAAATACACTCAACAAAAATTTGAAAAGGAGAAATGACTATGAACATGAACGATGAACGCCGCAACACGATTGACCTGCTACTGTCCCACTACACAGAGGATGAAGAAGCCGAGCGTGAACAGGCCAGGGCCGAGTATGAGAACATGACCGATGAAGAATTGATGTATGAGCTGGGGACGTTCCAGCATGAGGCCGAAAAGGAATGGCAAGCGGAAAAGATGGAAATTTTGGAGGAACGGGGCGAATAAGGGAATATGAACGCAAAAGGGGCGGCACGTTGATGTGCCGCCCCTGCATGTCGTCATTACTTTTTTTCATAAGTCACTTCAAGGCCATTATCCGGATGATAGGTCCAAGACACTTTGTATTTATCCGTTTCCTCGCTTTGACGTCCCATTAAAGCGGTGGTTTTCATCATTTTGGAATATACGGAATCATTAAATCCCAATTCTTTATTTGCGTATTGAATTGCTTTCAACGCATTCTCCTGTATGTCGGGAAGCAGGAGGGCCTTCAAAGTGTCGTCCATATTTTCGTATGAATCAGGATATGTATCAATAGTAAAATAATCGCCGCTTCCGGTAACCATGCCCGCAATTTGGACGCACTCACTGCGTACCTTTTCAAATTTGGACTTATGCAGGAAAGCGAAAGCAACGGCAATGACCACAACAACAATGATACCCAGAATGACAAGCTTTTTCCCGGTCAATTTGGACCTTATGGCTGTCAGAGTTCCTGCGTTGCCCTCGGCTGCTGGGACATCCTCCACAGCAGTGATTTGCTCCTGTTCGGAATTAGGGTTTTCCTGATGATTCATAAAAGCAATTCCTTTCTGTTTTTGATAGTCTGTCAGCCGCTATATTCTGAGGTTATGGTAAGCGTTTTCTCCGTTAAAACCACTGTATAAGTCCAGCCATCTTTTGCTTGCGGAGAGTCTTTTGCGGAAAGAATGAGATTGAGACAATCCTCGTGCGGGGCTTGCATATCCTCCTCGGAATCGTCAAGTGTACTGATGGCAGCGGCGGCGATAACAAAGTCCGTTACAAGCCGATTCATAGGGACATGCATATAGTCTTGAATGTCCTCCTGAATGGACAAGGCGGTAGTGTCCTGAAAATAACGCTCCGGAACACCCTCAAAAGTGATGACTGACTGTGTTACCATTTGGTTTTTATCGGCAGTCCCTTCTATAGTTAAGGGAAAGGTACTATAAAATTCATCTGAGAAGTGAAATGTATAGCCGTCATTGCTTTCTGCGGTAGTGAAATTCCAATCAGAGTTGAGTAGATGGAGAAGCTTGTCCTCGCAGTCGTCAATTGACAGGTTGGAACTCTTTCCTCCGCAGGCCGTCAAGGAGAGGGCCAGAGCCGCCGTAAGTATGAGTGCCAAAAGTTTTTTTCATTCTTAGTTGCCTCCTGTAATACAGAGTGATAGTATTAACGACAGTTAATTGTATTATACTTTGTGCCTCTTTGTCAAGCTATAATTCATTACAGATTGAGAGGTGCGGTGACATGAAAAGTGAACCCTTGAAAATCAAAAGGCGCGGGGAGGACGGGAACAAGGTTATTACCGTTCGGATTAGAGAAGATACCCTTGACGCGCTGGACAAAATCGCAGCGGAAACAAACCGCTCGCGCAACGAGTTAATCAACATCATTCTTAGTCATGGAGTGCAAAATCTGGAAATTGAGTAGCCAGAAAAGGGACAAAAAACACAATTATTATCAATGCTAGCACACATGACACGGGAATACAATTAACTGGCTGCATAGTATTCCAACAAAAGGCACAAGGAGCATTTGCGTCCTTGTGCCTTCATTTTGCCGCGTCCGCCGTTATCGACCGTTTCCGCCGTGATTTCGTGTCGGTCGGGAAATCCGCCGAGAAAACCAGCATTGAAAAATCAAAATGAGATTTTCCCGTAACACTCCCCCCGGTGGCCTTGTGGATGTCGGGGGGCTTCTGCTGTCGGTGTCCCGTTCCGCAATACGAAAAATCGTATCAGCCGATATTCCTTGAATGTGCATTTTCAAGAAATAGCGGTCGCTATGGAAAAGGATTTGAGAGCGGAATGAATATTTTTGTTTGATTTGTTTTTCTGTCGATTTTCTAAAGTTTAGCAACTGAACCAGGCATTTTACGGCGAAAAAATTTTTATGTTATAATATATATAGAAAGTGAGAGAGAGGTAAAAACCTCTGAAAACGCTTTCACTATTAAACGAAAGGAGGATTCCTGTATGAATCCTACAACTGATAATCACTATAATAACTGCTTTACGCTGGGCGGCAAATCCAAACGTGAGAACGGCGCAATTATCAAAGTGCCTATGTTCATCGACAGCGACGGGTATCCTGCAAAGCTGTGGGGCGGCAAGGGCGGCACGTTGGGCCGTTACTACGCACTGTCCTATGAACGGGCAACGCAAATCCTTGACCGCTACCTGAACGGCAACAAGCGGGTTCGCGGGGACGAAAGTCTGCGCGTCAGTCTCTACCTTGACAACGCTATGTGCGGCAATCTTCACATCTTCGTCATTGATTTTGACCGTTTCGATGAAAACAGCAGCTTCTTTCAGAGTGCGAAAAATCTTGCTGACAAGGTGACACGCTCACAGGGCGGGGGCTACCATATGTTTTATGGCATTGACAAGAACGCCGCCGCGCCGCTCTTTGACAGCATTAACCTTTTGGCAAGCAAGGCCGCAACAAGTTTTGTCTGCTCCACGGGTAACACGACGCTGGACGGCGCAAACAAGGTTGATTTCTTTTGCGACGCGCGGCACTTCATCTATGAGTGGGAGCCGTGGGACAATTCTGTTGGCCTGACCGACAAGACGCAACAGCTTTACACGCTGATTAAAGACAACTTCACCCTGACCCGTCCGATTGAAACAGGGTGGACAAGCATGGAGCACAAGACCGTCAGCCACACGCCAGTGTTGTTCCAGCCCAAGGACGAAAACGCGCTTCTGGAGCACATGAACAGCGCACAGAGGGAAATTTTCGACGACCTCAAAACCCTTTCTCCTGACTGCACACGTGAGGAATGGTTCAGCATTGGCTTGAACATCTGGCATGTGTTCGGTGACGATCTGGGCAGCGACGTGTTCCGCTTCTGGAGTGAGCCGGGGCACAGCTACGTCCCACAGGGCTGTGCGGTTACATGGGAAAACATCATTGCCAGAGGGCCGAACACACGTCTCAATAATCGCGGGTGGGACGCGATACTGCATGAAAACGTCCCGAGCGCATTTTGAACCTGCACATTCAAAAAGGAGGTGCTGACAATGTGAGTACGAACGGGAAAAAGGATTTTGCGGCTGGTGTCCTGCTCCCGCTCGAAAGAGTGGGGCGGGGAGCCGCCGAGGAACAGGCCCCCGCCGCCGAGCAATCATTTTTTCGCGGGGAGCCGATTGCGTGGCTGACCGTTCCAACAACGAAAACCGTTGTCACGGAAAACGCCTTTGGTGACAGCGAGGCCAGCGAGAGGCCGGGACGGAAAAATCACTTCATTCTGTACGGCGGTAAGCAATACAAGCGGGAGGAATTCTATCAAATGGCTTTCCCGTAGGACTACCGCAAATATCCGTTCAAAGTAACCTTTGCCACGGATGATGTTTACAGGCTGGGCGGAAGCCAGCGGGCAAAACTGCAATATCACATTCTCGCCCAACAATTCCCGCTCGTTCATGTAGCCGCCGAGGACAAGGAAGATTTAGAGCGGTTTGCCGCTCAGTCTGAAACCGAGGCCGCGCAGTTATGGCTTGCCCGCATGCGCTGGTCCCAAGGCCACGAAAAAATGGTGTCATTCGGGCAAGCCCTGAGCGTGGAGGACAAAGCCAGCGGGGGACGGGTAAAGGGCTTGTGGTGCTACAAGGCTGAACTGGACGCTACAAGGGCCGTTTACACAGGGTACACCATGACATGGGAATTGTGGACCGTCCCGCTCCTGCAATATCTGACAGCGCAGAGAGAGGCCAGAGCCGCCGCCGCGCTGGAAATCAATCAAGAAGTCATGCGCTTGCTCTACTATCAGAACAGCCTTTATCTGACCGTCCCCGGCGATATTCGGCGGGCAATCGTCAAATGGGCCTATCAATATCTGAAAGACGGAACCGCGCCGTTCCCCTTTGCCGGGAGCATGGGAAGCGACAGCTATCAATTCACGGTTGATTTTGAGCGCGACACGTTCCTAAAGGAGAATGTCAATATTCACGCCGACATGGGTGCGTACAACGCCGCCCACAACACAGAGAAAGCCTCCCGCCGAACCGCGAAACGGTTTGCCGATTTGACCGGGGACAGGTGGACAACTGCCGAACTCCGCGCACAAGGTTTTTCTGATAGGAATATCAAGACATTCTGTAAAGATGGCCTGATAAAAAAACTGTATCAAGGCCGCTATCAAAGAATTTTCGTGTGACTGCTGGGACTTTGCAAACGCTCCCGGAAGTTGGTAATAGAGAGAATAAATCCAACTTCCGGGAACGTGATGAAAGTCACAGATGGCACACAAAAATAAACAACAAGAAAGGAGCAAAAAAATGGCTTATATGACCATTGATTTCAGCGGTGAATTTGAGAAAATCATCCGCTACTTTGAGGACGAAATGAGCAAAATAGAGGTGTGGGACATTTTCGCCGCTGTTAATTCCAAAAATCCCCCTACTGCGACAGAAAACTATATCAGGCAAACGCAAAATTACAAAATGGAGCGGCAAAACGCTTTGCGCCGTGCCCTCTATCGCATATTAGGGACAGAGGAGCAGCAAGAAAAAATGTTCATGTCCCCCGCTCAACAAGCGGCACAAAGGGCTTTGGAGGAAATAGAGGACAACATCAATAGAAACTGCCGTAATAACATCGACTTGGATTTCTAAGGACAGGCCGAGGCAGGAGAGGTTTGCAACCTCTCCCGCCTCTACTCTTTTTCATCGTCCTTGTCACTATCGGGCTTTTTTTCCCATCCAAGAATTTCTTCCATTATCAGGGCAAGGGGTAGGTCTGTATCTGGAAACATGGGGCAATCCTCCATTCTGACAGGCCGCGCAACGGCGCGGAACCTGTTCAATAAAACAGATGGTTTTGTGAACACTTGCACAGAGGCGGAAACAGGGCAAATATCCCCGGTATCAGAGGCGATTTTGTCCATGAAAACAAAGCGGCCTTTTCGTGAACACTACCCCTCTTTGACGTATTCCAGCAAGTCCCCCGGCTGGCAGTCCAGCAGTTCACAGATTTTGGAAACATTCTGCAAAGAAATGTACTTGCTTTCTCTAAGGGCCTGTATCACGCCCTCCGACAGTAATTTATCTTTCCGCAAGGTGCTGGTATTGTATCCCGCTTCTTTCAGCGCGGCAATAATATCAATCTTGTATTTGATACCCATGGTATTTCCTCCCATCTGGGGCCGCTGAAAAATTGCGGCCCTTTTCCATTGTCCATATTGTAGCACAGATTTACACAGAAATCAATGTAAAACATCAACAAAGATTTACACGGAATTTTGTGTAAATTGCGAATTGCACTTACACAGGAAATAGTGTAAAATAATAATCAGTTAAGGGGAACACCCCGATCGGATTTGAGGATGCCCCAGAAGCCCTCCATGGGGCCGTTGTCAATGCAGCGGCCTGGGCGGGACATGCTCTGTGTTGCATGGATTCCATCCAGCTTCGCTTTAAACTGCCGGCTGGTGTATTGATAGCCCCGGTCACTGTGAAACAAGGGATGGGCGCCAGGGTTAGCGTTCACCGCCGCGTCAAAGGTGTCAAAAACAAGCTGATTGTTGTTGGAATGGCCCAAAGCATATGCAACGGTGCTTTTGTCGTGGAGATCAAGGATGGCGCTTAAGTATGCTTTTTCCACGTTTTGGAGTTTGAATTCCGTAACATCCGTCAGCCATTTCTCATTGGGACGATCTGCTGTAAACTTCCTGTTCAATACATTCTCAGCGGTAACGCGCGGTTCCGACATGATGTAGTGCTTCTTCTTTCGGCGTATCACGGCCTGCATATGCACGCTTTTCATCAGGCGGTAAATCTGCTTGCGGTTGTAATTTCTTTTGAGCCGGCTGTTCACATTCATCGTCATGCGGCGATACCCGTAGATGCCATTTACTTCACTGTATAAACGGATGAGTTCTTCCAGCAAGAGGGTGTTTTCTTTTTCTGAAGCACAGATTTCCCGGTTGAGCCATTTATAGTAAGAACTGCGGGGAATCCAGGCTAATGCGCATAATGATGCGATTTCATAGCCTTTCTCCTGATGCAGTGCGCAGATCGTCTCATAGGCCCTTCTGCGCCATATGCGTCTGCTCACCGCCCCCTTTCTAGTTCCCGCAATTTTTTTAAGAAATCATTCTCCATTTGAAGCCTTCTGTTCTCCGCTTCCAACTGCCGCAGCTTTGCCGTTGCCTTTTCCTCCGCGCTGTATTCGGAAACAGGACAGCGTTTCCCTCGGCGGTCAAGCAGGCCGGCTTCTCCCTGCTCCTGATACTTTTTTACCCAGCTGTAGATTTGCTGATAGGTGATTTTGTATTGCTCGCTGGTCTGCCTGTAATTCAACTGCTGACCGATGCAGTACAACACCGCCTGCAATCTTTCTTCATACGATAATTTCCGCTTTTCGGCCATATCGCTTTCCTCCCGTGCTCCGCGTGTTTTGAAATCTCTATGGCCCTTATGATACAGCATGATCCATATGTTATCGGCTCTGCGTCTGTGCGTCTGGCTCTATGATTGACGTATTCAGTTGTCGGACACTGATTAACATTTCCTGCTTGCATTTGGGGCAATATAGCGGAAATCGTTCAAGCACTGTATCTTTGTATACCTTTATCCGGGTTTTCCCGCTACAGGCAGGGCAGCATATCCAGTGAGAAGAATTTTGCGTTGCGTTCATTCGCACTATCTTACTTCATCAATATTCCTGGGGTGGAGTGGAAATATGATTTTCCGCTGTCCGCAATTCCCTGTGCAGCCGAACCGCCATAAGCGCTGTGACAATGGCTGAAATAACATCCGCAATCGGCTGTGCGTAGAGAACGCCGCTTAATCCCCAGACCGATGGAAGTGTCAAAATGATAGGGACAAAACAAATTCCTTGGCGGCAAGCACCGAGAATGCACCCCTCTGCGGCTTTCCCCATCACAAGAAACAGGAACGAATACACCGTGTAAACGCCAAAGAGGACAAAAGAAAGGCCATTCGCCCGTAGAGCGATGGAGCCGACACGCACCATCTCGGTATCTCCCTTTGTGAACAGGGATACGATCTCCATGGAGCATATGGCAGCAACAAGACCAAAAATGACACAAAAGATGGTAGACCAAAGGATGGCTGTTTTAATTGCCGCCCGCAGCCGGTCAAACTTTTTCGCTCCATAGCTAAATCCGGCGATAGGTTGAAATCCTTTCAGAAAGCCAAAGACGATCAGCGTCCCTATTGACATGATTTTTGTGACCGGCCCCATCGCGGCCAGAGCTGAGCCTCCATACTCTTTTGCTGCGCTGTTTATCATACCAATGGAAAGGCTGGTTAGGAGTTGGAAAATCAGCGTAGGAATACCAATTTTCAAGATTTCGGACATAATCTCTTTTGCAAAGCAGCACTCTTTGATCCTGAAATTGAACACACTCTTTTTCCGAAGAATGTAGCATAAATAGACCAATGTTGAGATGATTTGAGAAATTGCCGTTGCAATCGCCGCACCAGCTACGCCGAGGTTCAGCGCATAGATGAAAACAGGGTCTAAAATTACATTCAGTATCGCACCAGCCATCAGCGCACACATAGCTGTTTTCGCTGCCCCCTCACTGGAAACGATGTTGTTCATAGTGACATTGAACACGTTGAAAATAGAGAACACGATATAGATGCGGGTGTAGGTGATTGCCATAGGGCATAACACTTTCGATTGCTCCGGCCTGCTTCAAAATCGGCTCCAGGAAGATGACCGAGAATAGGATCACGATTGCCCCAATCGAAACGCCGCTGTATATGGCTGTACTCGCTACCTTGTTCGCCGTGTCTTTATCGCCACGGCCTAACAGCCTGGAAAGATAGGCAGCAGCGCCGTTCCCAAACAGCAGGCCCAGCCCTACAACGATCTGCCCTAGGGGAAAGGCCACTGTAACAGCCCCCATCTGATCGGTTCCCAGCCCGCCCACAAAGTAGGTGTCTACCAGGTTGTAGAGCGCGTGAATGAGCATACCAATCATTGTAGGGATGCCCAGTGCCAGGAGAGCTTTGGGAATGGGCGCACTCCCTAAAAGCGCCATTTTTTTGTTTCCGTCCATATGGTACTCCTTTCTCTTGACAGCCAGAGTCATGTGAAGTAGTATATTTTATAGTAGCTGTCAGCCAGCACATAATACTATAAATTATAGTAGTCGTCAAGTGCGAAAGGGGAAATCTTTATGGCAACGATAGATTTGATTGTCCTTGGGATGCTCAAAAAGCAATCGTTGAGTGCCTACGATATTCAAAAGCTGGTGGAATACCGCAATATTTCAAAATGGGTTAGAATTAGTACACCGTCCATCTACAAAAAGGTCATCCAGTTGGAGGAAAAGGGTCTGCTCCAAAGTGTCCCTGTGCGTGAGAACAATATGCCGGAAAAAGCGGTCTACTCGTTGACAGCCAGCGGTGAACAGGAATTTGAACGGCTCATGGGAGAACTTTCCGCCCAGCCTATCCGTATGTTTCTGGACTTTAATGCTGTGATTGTAAATTTGGACAGTGTACCTTTGGAAATGCAAAAATCCTGCGTTGCCAATATCGAAAAAAATGTGCAGGAATTGAAAGCTTATCTGGAAGAAAACCTCCGGGAAAAAGAAAATGTGCCAGAGGTTCCAGAAACAGGCATGGCTGTTTTACAACAACAATTTATTTTGGTGGAAGCGATTGAAACTTGGATTGCAGAATTAAAAAGACGCTTTTGAGCGTTAATCTCCAAACAAAAAGGCGGGTAAACCACGCATTAGCATGATTTACTCGCCTCTTTTTGCAACTATCATATAGCATAAGCATAAAGTGTCAGCAGTTCGCTTCATAAATTTATTTGTGGTCTTGTCCAAATCAGTGACATCGTGTTCCCCGGCATGGGCTGTCGGTTCATCGCCCTCAATGACGGCGTGGACACCATCCACAAGAACAATGAGATGCTGGTCATTTTGAAAAACGTCATGAACGACCTCTATGCACGCGACACCAGCAGCAAAATCCGCGCCGTCAAGCAGTCCGCCTTCAGGACGGGGAAGTATGTCGGGTGCTACGCTCCCATCGGCTACCGAAAATCCTCGGCGGACAAGCACATCCTTGAAATCGACCCGGTGACCGCCCCTGTTGTTCTCCGCATTTTCGATATGCGTTTGCAGGGGGACAGCTTTCGGAAAATCGCCCGTACGCTGAATGAGGAGGGCGTACCCTCGCCCCGCAGTTTCTACTACATGGCGGAGGGCAGGCCGAACCTGCGGGGCGAGACACCCTACTGGAACGATGTGACGGTCAAGACCATTCTGCGGAATGAGGTCTACCTCGGCCACATGGTGCAGAACAAGACCGGCACCGTTTCCTACAAGGTTCACAAGCAGGTCAGCAAGCCGAAAGAGGACTGGATCAAGGTGGAGCATACCCATGAGCCGCTTGTTTCCCAGGAGGTCTGGGATGCCGTTCAAAGGCGGGACAACCACCCCTCCAAGGGCCGCTCTGGCAGTGATGGGGTGATCTCTCTGTTCGTCGGCGTTCTCAAAGGCCCGGAGTGCGGCGGCAACCTCAACTTCCACTTCGACCAAGGCAACCACGCTATTAGATTCTTTAGCTGTCAAAACCATAATTCCGGCCTCCGCAAGTGCTCTAAAACCCACTATATCCGGCTGGAATTTCTGGAGCGGGTGGTGCTGTACGAGGTGAACCGGCTGGCCTGTTTTGCCAACGAGTACGAGGGCGATTTCATCAAGGCCATGATGGGCCGTTCCGCAAAAGTGACGGAGAATGAGCGGGCCAGGAAGCAGCGGGAGTTGGATGGGCTGCTGGCGAGGGACAAAGAGCTTGACGGGCTTTTCGAGAGGCTTTACGAGGACAACGTGAGCCAGAAGATCAGCGACGCCCGGTTTGCGAAAATGTCCCAGCGGTACGAGCAGGAGCAGGGGGAGAACGCCAAGCGGATCAAGGCGCTGCGGCTGGAGCTGAAAAAGAGCGAGGGCCAGAGGATGGACGTTGACACGTTTCTTGAAACGGTCCGGCGGTACACCAACGCCACCGAGATCACCCAGCGCATGGTGGCAGAGCTGATCGACCATATCGACGTGTACCATGCGGAAAAGCAGGACGGCGTTACCACCCAGCACATCACCATCTATTACAACTGTATCGGCACTTTCTCCGTCCCTGACCGCCGGAAAATCCCGGCTGCGGAGATCACAATGGGGACGAGAAAGGGAGTAGCCGTCAGCTACTCCCGGTCGCGGATCGCCGTATAGGATTTTGAGTAAAAATAATGCGGAGTGTCCTCAAAGGATACTCAAATCCTATAAGGACACTCCGCATGGTCGGAGTGCGGGGACTCGAACCCCGGGCCTCCTGCTCCCAAAGCAGGCGCGCTACCAACTGCGCAACACCCCGAAATTTGCCGGTGCTCCAAAGGCAGGGGACCGATCCTGCGAGACGCATAGGACCGGACCTAAGGCTCCGGACCGGATGAGAACTCCTCTGCCATCTTGTTACACACTTCCAAGATAGGGAAGTGGACCGTCCCTCACAGTATAATATATTTTAAAAGTGATTGCAAGTGTTCTGTTGGATATGGTAAGATAAATTTTAGATTCAGAACGATGAGGTGACATGACTATGCGAATGAGGAAAAAGCCTAATCTCTCCGCCCGGATGGAGCGGTGTGCAGCGATGCTGATCGCCGACCCCGCGTCCATGCGGGGCCGTTGGCGGGAGCTCTTCCCAGCCGCCCGGGAGATACGCTTAGAGATCGGCTGCGGCAAGGGCCGTTTTTCTGCGGAGACAGCGGAGCAGCATCCGGAAGTGCTGTACATCGCCCTGGAGCGGGTGCCGGATGCCATGATCGTAGCGATGGAGCGCTGTCAGGCCAAAGGGCTCGCCAACATCTTCTTCATCGACGGAGATGCTGCCCGTCTGCGGGACTACTTTGCACCCGGCGAGGTGGATCTGCTCTACATCAACTTCTGCGATCCGTGGCCTGGAGTGAAGCACGCCCGGCGGCGGCTGACCCATCCACAGTTCCTGATCCTCTATCGGGGGATCCTGCGGGAGGGAGGCCAGATCCACTTCAAGAGCGACAACAAGGACCTCTTTGAATGGTCCCTGTTCCAGTTCCCCAAGGCGGGCTTTGCCCTGTCGGAGGTGGCCCGGGACCTCCACGGCGGAGGGATCCAGGGGGTCATGACCGACTACGAGGAGAAGTTCCACCTGATGGGTACCCCCATCGGCCGCTGTGTGGGCACTAAGGAGCCGATGGACCCAGAGCCGGAGTTCAAGCCCATCGCGGGCCCCACCAGCCGGCCAGAGCCCCAGGACGTGATGACCGATCCCGTTCGGTGAGCAAAACTGCCGCTCAGTCCTCCGGAACGGGAAGGGCGCTGCGCTGGGATGGGGCGTCCTTCCGTTTTTGGGGAGGAGCGGGCCTTGGGGGATGTTTCAGGACGGATGGGAAGCCGCGCGTCAGAGCGGCTCTCCTTCACACATATCCGAACATCCCCCGAACAGACACCTCGCCGGCGGTGACGGTCTCCCGGCTCCCGTCGGGCAGCTCCACCACCAGGTCGAAGCTGTCATCGATCTCCAGAGCGAAGGCGTCCCGGCGGGAGGTGGGGGTGATGAGCTGGACCTGGCGGCCGAGGGTGATGCAGCCGGCCCGGTATCTGGCCAGATACTCCTCCTTTTTGGCCGGATAGCCGGAATACATCCGATCCAGAGCCAAGAGGACCTGGGCGGCCAGCTCGGTCCGGCGCACGGTCCGGCCCAGGACCTGGGACAGGGAGGTGGCCATCTCCCGGACATCTTCCGAAAAGTCCTCGGGCGTCTGGTTCACGTTGATCCCGATCCCGGTGACCAGGTAGTCCAGAGCGTTGCTCTCGCTCTCCAGGCCAAGCTCGGTGAGGATGCCCACCAGCTTTTTCCCCTCCAGGATGATGTCATTGGTCCATTTGATCTGAGGGCGGATTCCACAGCAGGCTTCGATGCCGTCGCACACCGCCACTGCCACCCAGGCGGTGAAGTCGGACACCTGCTGAGGTGGGAGCTTGGGGCGGAGCAGGGCGGACAGGTAAAGCCCTGTCCCCTTGGGGGACTGGAAGTTCCGGCCCCGGCGGCCCCGGCCGCCGGTCTGCTCCTCCGCTGTCACGACCAAGCCCTCCGGCGCGCCGGCCATGGCCTGGCGCTTGCACTCGGTGTTGGTGGAGTCGATCACGTCCAGGCACAGCAGCTCAGAGCCCACCAGCGCCCCGGACAGGGGGCCGGACAGCTCTCCGGCCCGCAGCCTGTCGGGAGCCCTCTCCAGGAGGTAGCCCCGGTTGGGGGCGGAGGCGATCTGATAGCCCTCCTGCCGCAGGCCCTCCACGGCCTTCCACACCCCGGCCCGGCTGATCCCCAGGGCCCGGCTCATGGTCTCCCCAGACAGATACTCCCCCTGCCGCTCCCGCAGCAGGGCCAACACTTTTTCACGGCTCATATATGGTCCTCCAGTCCCTTCTATCATGGAAGAGTGCGCCGCGATGCGGCGCACTCTGAACGATCACTGCTCGTCTTCGATCAGGCCATAATCCCCGTCGTTCCGGCGGTAGACCACGGCGAAAGCGCCGCCGGCCTCCTCGTTCCGGAAGGCGAAGAAGCTGTGGCCCAGCAGGTTCATCTGGAGGATCGCCTCGTCCTTGGTCATGGGCTTGATGGGGAAGGTCTTGCTGCGGACGATGCGGTACTCCCCCTCCTCCGGCTCATCGGGGGCGAAGGTGGACACCTCGCTCACGTCCAGGGCCCGCTCGAAGGCGCCCTGGCGCAGCCGCTTCTCCAAGCGGGTCTTGTTCTTGCGGATCTGCCGCTCCAGGGTGGTGACGGCGGCGTCGATGGAGGCGTGCATATCAGAGGTGCTCTCAGACACCCGGAAGATCGTGCCGCTGGAGCGGATGGTGATCTCCACCTTGTTGTTCCGCTCCTTCTCCACACTGAAGGTGATCGCGGCGGTGGAATCCTCCTTAAAGAAACGGTCCAGCTTTCCCACCTTTTTCTCCGCGTACTTGTGGATGGCATCGGGCAGGTCCACCTTTTTGTCCGTAAATACGAATCTCATCGAATCGCTCCTTTCGCCCAGAGGGCTGGTATAGGCAGAAGGGACGGGATCGGCCCATCTGTTATCCCTATTATACCACAGGGAGCGGGAATGTCCACTGGTTTTTGTTAATATTTTCTAAATTCTTCGCCCGCCGATGAGAACGGCCTCCACCCGGCCCAGCAGCTCCAGGGGGTGCCGGTCGGCGATCACGATATCCGCCTCTCTGCTCGGGGAGAGGGAGCCCAGCGTCTCGTCCAGCCCGGCTATCCTTGCGGCGTTGACGGTGATGGCCGCCAGGGCCTCCTCCGGATCCATCCCTCCCTTCACCGCCAGGGCGGCGCAGAGGGGGAGATACTGGATGGGCACCTCCGGGTGGTCGGTGCAGATGGCCACAGGCACCCCGGCCCTTTGGAGGAGCGCGGGGGCCTCCAGGGACATGTTGGCCAGCTCCGGCTTGGAGCGGTCCCCCAGGGCGGGGCCGGCGATCACCGGGACCCCTGTCCGGACCAGGAGCTCGGGGATCAGGTGCCCCTCTGTGCCGTGGACGATGACGCATCTCAACCCGAACTCGCTGGCGATCCGTATCCCCGTGGCGATGTCGTCCGCCCGGTGGGCGTGGATGTGGACGGGCAGGTCCCCCCGGACCACCGGGAGGAGGGCTTCCAGCTTCGCATCGTAGTCGGGGGGATCGGTGTCCTCGTCCTGGGCGGCCTTGTCCAGCTTCTCGCCATATTCCACGGCCTTGCGCAGGCTCTCCCGGATGATGGCGGCGGTGGCCATGCGGGTGACAGGGGATTCGTCCCGGTCGTGGTAGACCTGTTTGGGGTTCTCTCCCAGGGCCAGCTTCATGGCGGCGGGGGCTTTCAAGATCATGGCGTCCACCCAGCGGCCGTCGGTCTTGAGGGCGGCGAACTGGCCGGAGATGGGGTTGGCGGAGCCGGGGCCGGTAAGGACGGTGGTCACCCCTGCCGCCCGGGCCTCGGAGAAGCACCGGTCCAGGGGATTGACGGCGTCGATGGCCCGGAGGTGGGGGGTACAGGGGTCGGTCTCCTCGTTGCCGTCCTCGCTCTCGAAGCCCAGGGAGTCGCCGAACATCCCCAGATGGCAGTGGACGTCGATGAAGCCGGGGCAGACGTGCCCGCCCCGGGCGTCGAGGCGCTCCCCCTCCCACTCCTGGGGGCGCTCCTCCATGGGGCCCGCCTGGACGATCTTGCTCCCCGATATGGCCACATAGCCGTTCTCGATGACAGGTCCGTCCATGGTGTGGACGATGCCGTTGACGATCAGCATATCGTTTCCTCCTCGCTCTGTATGTCGTGGTCTTTTCGATGGGCGGCGCCCTCCAAAACTCGACAAAGGTTCCCATTGACTCGGCTGGAAGATCATGGTAGACTTGTCCCAGCTCGACCAATATGCTTTGTGCGGGCTATCTCTCCCCGCATATGGGCGCTCTTTTTGAAAAAGAGCGTCTTTTTTATCCCTTTCCTTCTGGGGGCTAGTTTGGATGTATATGGGCGCCCGGCAAAGGGCGTCTGTCCGATCCTTGGCTATCATAGTATGACACATCGCCCCAAAAATCAAGAGGGATCCTCCGCTGTCCTGGGGGCAGAGATCAGGCCCTTGCGATCCCGGCGCTGTCTGTGTTAAAATAGGATAAGGGCCCTCGCTGGGCCCATATCTGCGGTGTCCAAGGAGGAGAGGACGATGAAAAGAGCACTGCGCCTGGTGAAGCTGTGTCTGGCAGTGGTCCTGGCTGTGGGGCTGGTGATGTCGGCCCGGCATCTGCTGGGGACCTGGAGAGCGGCCCGGGATCACGCCGACGCGGAGCGGATCGCCGGCCTGGTCCCGCCGGAGCCAGTCTCCGCTCCGAGCTCCAAGCCGGAAGAGGTGCAAGGGCAGGAGGGGAGCGCCCCCCTTACAGAGGAAGAGGAGCCCCTATCCCCGGAGGAGGCCTTGGCGGTACTGGACCTGCCGGCCCTCCAGGCGGTGAACAGTGAGGTGGTGGGCTGGATCCGGATTCCAGACACCCAGCTCTCCTACCCGTTGCTCCAGGGCGGAGACAATCAGTATTACCTGACCCACACCTGGAAGAAGACATACAGTCCAGCGGGGGCCATCTTCCAGGACTGCCGTAACGGACCGGGCTTCGACGGATCCCACACGATCCTCTATGGACACCGCATGAATGATGACACCATGTTCGGCACTCTGAAATATTACCGAAAGGCGGAGTTCTGGCAGGCCCACCCCAGTATCTATCTGGCCCTGGAGGACGGCGTGCGGCGTTACGACATCTTTGCCGCCTATGAGGCCAGCGTGTGGGGGATCGTCTATGAGATGGACCTGTCCGGCCGGGAGGGGGAGCTGATCCAGACCGGCCTGGACAACTCGGTCTTCAACGCTGGGATCGTGCCCGAGGCGGAGGACAAGATCCTCACCCTGTCTACCTGCACCCGGGGGAAGCAGGAGGTCCGGTGGGTGGTCCAGGCCCGCCTGGCTGAAGTGTATGAGCGGACGTGAAGGTCTTCAGCAGGATGGATCGATCAAAAGACGGCGGCCCGATCGGGCCGCCGTCTTGCTGTCCGCGGCGGGGCAGACGTCCCGGCTCAGCACTCCTGGAGCCAGAGCTTTGGCTGATAGTAGGCCTCCAGGGCCTGGGCCAGCTGGTAGGCGCAGAGGTTGGTGTTGCTCTTACGGATGATGGCGTAGAACTTCCGGGGGCGGTAGAAGGGGTGCAGGCTGCGGGTGACCACATCGGGGTATGGAGAGACGTCTACGAAGGCGGGGATGAAACCCACGCCGCGGCCGGCGTTCACCAGGGTCAGCTTGGTCTCCCAGGAGTTGACATAGTCGATGGAGGTCAGGGGGAACCAGGGCCGGAAGAGGCTGCGGATCACGCTGATGCTCCCCTGGTTCATGGTGATGATGTTCTGGGTGTGGAGGTCGGCCATATCCACCACCTCTTTTCGCGCCAGTGGGTTGTTCTGATCGAGGACCAGGCACCAGGGATAGTCGTGGACCAGGATCAGCTCCAGGTCCTCCTGGTCGATGGTCTGGAGGAACTGATCGCTGGTGATGATCAGGTCCATATTGCCGTGGTCGAAGGATTCGATCAGCTCGTGATATTTGAACTGGACACAGTTCAGCTTGGAGATGGGGTGTTGGTGGATAAAGTCCTGGATCACGGGGCGGAGGAGGGCGTGCTCATAGACTCCCACCCCGATCTGGACCGAGTCCCGGACCCCCTTGTCCATGTTTTGGGCCTGGGTGACAGCGGTGTCATAGCTCTTGAGCATGGTGCTGATCTGATAATAGAATTCCTGGCCAGCGTTGGTGAGGCTCACCCGGTGGTGGGTGCGCTCGAAGAGCTTGATGGACAGCTCCTCTTCGATGCTGAGGATCTTCCGGCTCATGGCGGTCTGGGTCACGTGGGCCTTCGCGGCCGCCCGGGTAAAATTCAGCTCCTGTGCCAGGATCAGGAAGCAGCGCAGATTTTCGATCGTCATGCAGATCCCTCCATCCCGATAATTTCATGATAACATAACCTGGAGCGGTCTGCAACCGTATCTCCAGAGGGATTTTTTGGGGCTGCCGGACCCAAGAACGAAAGATCGCTATGATAAAAACGCATCATGCGATGAGAAGATGTGGATTCCCTTTTTGCTTTACTGTGGTAGAATGTTGAATAAGTCATCGGCCTGGCGGAGGCGACGGACAGGATGTCCCGGGGCCTCCCGACCACATCTCGTCATCATTAGGAGGTCTTTCTACTATGGAACACTACATCCGAAAGCTCAGCGGGAAGCAGTATCTGGCCCGGCTGGAGAAGAACCCCACCGTCATCATCCCCACCGGCGCCTGCGAGGTCTACGGGCCCCAGCTCCCCATGGGCACCGATCTGCTGGCCGCCCAGAAGATCGCGGAGCTGATCGCTGAGCGCACCGGCGCGCTGATCGCCCCCACGGTGGAGATGGGAGAGTCCAGCGCTCTGGCCGCCTTCCCCTGTACCTTCGCCCTGCCCCGCAAGGTGCTGGAGGACTATCTGGAGGCCCTGGTGGACATCCTGATCCAAGACGGCGCCAAGAACTTCATCTTCATCACCGGCCATGCCGGCAATGTGGACACTGTCAGCTATATCATCAAGAAGCGCCTGGACCAGGGGATCAAGGCCTGCCAGATCGACTGGTGGCGCTTCACCAATGCCAACAGCGGCGAGATCTTCACCCACAAGGGCCCCATGGCCCACGGCCACGCCAGCGAGTGCGGCACCAGCGTGATGATGTATCTCTATCCTGAGCTGGTGGACCACGCGGAGATCACCTGTGTGGAGCCCCAGCCCAACCCCTTCCCCGATGTGCTGCAATACGAGCACTTCACCGAGAAGACCCCCAACGGCACCATCGGAGACGCCACCGCTGCCACCCGGGAGAAGGGCGAGGCGATCGTCAGCGCCTGTGTGGAGCGGATCATGGCCTATCTGGATACGGCGTTTTGACGCCGCCCCTGTCCGGGCGAAAAATGGCAGGTGCCATTTTTCCATTTATTGCGGGGCAATAAATGGACCGGCTTCAACGTAGAGAGTAGAGAAAGGAGCACATATGAAGAGAAAGATCGATCTTGCGGCCCCCATCCGCCATTTTGTGGGGATCACCTTCTTCCTGGTCATCACAGTCACCTGTATCCAGGTCATCTGCCGCTATGTCTTCAATAACTCCCTGGTCTGGAGCGAGGAGCTGGTCCGATTCATGGTGGTCTGGATGTGTCTGGTGGGCTCCGCCGTCTCGAATTACGACGATGACCATATGACCATCAACATCATCATGGAGAAGTTCCCCCGTCCGGTGCAGTTCGTGATGTACACCATCCGTCAGCTGATGATCGTGGTGTTCTGCGCGGCGTCCTCCTATTTCAGCATGCCCCTGCTGAAGGCGGCGGGCAATACCCGGCTGGGCGCGATTCCGGTCCCCGGCTATGCCTGGCGGCTGGCCGGCACAGTGGGCCTGGCCATCATGGCGGTGATGACCATCCTGCGCTGGTGTGAGGACCTGGGGCGCTTCCGCAGGGGAGAGTTCTGCCTGAAGGATGCGGACACCGAAGTGGCGGAGGAGGCGGCCGAGAACTTCGACGCCTCCAGCAAGGAGGGCTGAAGCATGACAGTTGGTATCTTCTTCCTGGTCCTGGTGGTGCTGATGCTGCTGGGGATGCCGGTGGCGTTCTCTCTGGGGATCGCTTCCGCCGGCTATATGATCGCCGAGGGCACCTCTCTGGCCATGGTGGTCCAGCGGATGGTGAGCGGTGCCAATTCCTTCACCATGCTGGCCATCCCCTTCTTCTTCATGGCCGGTGAGCTGATGAATATCAGCGGCGTGACCGACAAGATCATCACCATGGCGAAGGCCATGGTGGGACATATGAAGGGCGGCCTGGCCCAGGTCAACATCGTGGCCAGCGTGTTCTTCGCCGGCGTCTCCGGCTCTGCCACTGCCGACACTGCGGCCCTGGGGTCCTCGCTGATCCCCGCCATGGTGAAGGAGGGCTACGACCTGGACTTCTCTGCCGCCATCACAGTGGCCTCCTCCTGCGTGGGGCCCATCATCCCCCCCAGCATCACCCTGGTGCTCTACGGGATCCTCTCCGGCGCGGATGTGGCCCACCTGCTGATCGCCGGCGTGGTCCCGGGCATCGTGATCGCCGCCGCCCAGATGGTCTACACCCACTTCTATGCCGTGAAGATGGACTACCCCAGTTATCCCAAAGCTACCCCCAAGCAGATGGGCAAGGCCCTGACCAGCGGTTTCAGCGCCCTGATGATGCCTGTCATCATCATCGGCGGCACGATGACCGGTGTGTTCACCCCCACCGAGTCCGCCGCTGTCGCCGTGCTCTACGGCATCATCATCGGCTTCTTCGTTTACCGCAATATCAAGGCCAAGCAGTTCTACGAGTCCCTCAAGCGGGTGGGCGTGGCCAGTATGAACAACACCTTCATCCTGGCCTCCGCCAGCTGCTTCAGCTGGGTGCTCACCATGTCCAAGGCCCCCGACATGCTGGTGCGCGTGATGCTGGGGATCAGCGACAACAAGGTCGTGCTGACCCTGCTGGTCCTGGGGCTGCTGATGCTGATTGGCTTCTTCATGCAGGCCTCCCAGGCCCTGGTGGTGCTCACCCCGATCCTCCTCCCCGTGGCCCGGGCGATCGGGATCGACGACGTCCACTTCGGCCTGATCATGGTCGTCACCCTCACCTTCGGCGGCTGCACGCCCCCGGTGGGCAGCATGCTCTTCGTGGTCAACAGCATCACCCGGATGGGGTTCGCCCGTCTGACCAAGGCCATGCTCCCCCTGTATATCCCCCTGATCCTGGCGATCCTGCTGATCACCTTCGTGCCCCAGATCAGCCTGTTCCTGCCCACCCTGATGCTGGGCTGATCCGCGATACGATTGCTTCGGCGCTATGCCGTGGTAAATATTGAAAAAAGGAGAATAAAAAGATGAAAATGAGACGGATCCTGACTTCTCTTCTTGCCGGCGCTCTGATGCTGACAGCTCTGGCCGGCTGCGGCAGCAAGGGCGGGGGCGGCTCCAATGGCGGCTCCAACGGCGGTGATGCCCCCAAGAAGGGCAGCATCGTGATCAAGTACGCCACCTGGGCCAGCGACGGCGAGGCGGCCTATGAAGGCATGAAGAAGTTCAAAGAGCTGGTGGAGGCCGGATCTGACGGCGTGATCCAGGTGGAGCTGTACCCCTCCAACCAGGCCGGCACCACCAACGAGCAGGTGGAGCAGGTGAGCATGAATCAGCTGCAGATGATGTCCAGCGGCGACCCCGGGATCGTGGAGCTGGAGTATCTGTGCCTCCCCTATCTGTATGACAGCCTGGAGCAGTACACCGCCTTCATGGAGTCCGACCTGGGCCAGCAGTATATCCAGAAGAGCATCGATGACCGCAACACCAAGATCATCGACACCCTGCCCCGCAGCCCCCGCATCATCTCCAGCAACATCGCCATCAACTCCCTGGCCGACATGAAGAACATGAAGATCCGCGCCCCTGAGAAGGACTACTATGTCAAGACCTTCGAGGCCTTTGGCGCCAACCCCACCCCCATGGATCTGGGCGAGTGCTACTCCGCCATGCAGACCGGCGTAGTAGAGGGCCAGGAGAACCCCATCGAGACCATCGTCTCCTACGGCTTCCAGAACGTGAACAAGTACCTGGTCATGTCCAACCACATGGTCAAGCCCGCCTTCGTGCTGATCAACAACGACTTCTTCAACGGTCTGTCCGCTGAGCATCAGCAGCTGATCCTGGACTCCTGTGCCCAGGCCCGTGAGTTCGCCAGCGAGTATATGGAGACCGCCATGGAGCAGGATCTCCAGACCTGTGTCGATGCCGGCATGACGGTCTGTGAGCCCGACCTGGCCGAGTTCGAGGCCGCCACCCAGAGCGTCCGGGACGAGCTGGGCGTGAAGGTCTGGGGCGAGGACGGCTACGCCACCGTGAAGAGCTTCGCCAGCAAGTAAAGCAGAGCCTCAGCCAAGGGCGGTCCATCGGACCGCCCTATTTGATAAGGAAGGGATGATCTTATGGATATCAGAGCACTGATCGATCGATATGAGGGACACGCAGTCTCTCTGCGCCGGGAGCTGCACCGCCATCCGGAGCTGAGCATGGAGGAGGTAGGTACCACCGCCCTGATCCGCCGGGAGCTGGAGTCCTATGGGATCGAGGTGCGGGAGACGGGCTTGGAGACCGGACTGATCGCCGAGATCCGGGGCAAAAAGCCCGGCGCGGGCCGAATCGCGGCGGTCCGGGCGGACATCGACGCCCTGCCCGTCCAGGAGGATACGGGCCTGGAGTTCGCCTCGGAGCGGGAGGGGGTCAGCCACGCCTGCGGCCATGACCTCCATACTGCTGCGGTGCTGCTGGCGGCCCGGATCCTGAAGGAAGCCGAGGAGGAGTTCAGCGGCACGGTCCGTCTCCTCTTCCAGCCGGCAGAGGAGAAGGGCATCGGCGCCCGGCTGATGCTGGAACACGGAGCCATGGAGCCCCGGCCGGACGTGGTGTTGGGGATCCACACCTGGCCGGACACCCCCGGCGGGATGATCGGGGTGCGCCCCGGGTCCTCCCACGCCTCCTCCGACACCATCGTGATCCGGGTCAAGGGCAAGGGGGGCCACGGCGCCCACCCATACCGCTGTGTCGATCCCATCGTGGTCAGTGCCTATCTGCTGACCCAGCTCCAGACTATCGTCTCCCGGGAGCTGCCCATGACCGAGGGCGGCGTGCTCACCTTTGGGATGATCCGGGGGGGGACTGCTCCCAACGTGATCCCCGGCGAGGTGGAGATCCAGGGCAGCCTGCGGGCCCTGGACGCCCAGTGGAGGGAGAAGATGATCGCCTCCATCCGGCGGATCGCCCAGTCCTGCTGTGAGGCCATGCGGGCCGAGGCGGAGGTGACGGTGAAGGAGGGGATGCCGGTGCTCTGCAACGTCTCCCAGGTCATCGAGGGGATCCGTCAGGCGGCGGACAAGGTGCTGGGTGAGGGCCATGTCCAGGATCTGCCCACGGCGTCTCCGGGGTCGGACGACTTCGCCTGCTATCTGGACTACGCGCCGGGGGCCCTGTTCCGCATGGGGACGGGGAGCGAGGACCCGGCCTACCACATCGGCCTGCACAACGGCCGCAACCTCTTCGACGAGCAGGGAATCGGGGTGGGGGCCGCGGTGATCGTCCAGTATCTGCTGGACTTCCTGCACTGATCCCGAAGGACCCCGAGCGCACAGGGAGCCCCTGAGG
The DNA here is from genome assembly GCA_003612335.1 of bacterium 1xD42-67. GTDB lineage: Bacteria > Bacillota > Clostridia > Oscillospirales > Oscillospiraceae > Lawsonibacter. The sequence continues at coordinate 60,707 of RAYO01000013.1, read as the reverse complement.
GGCTCCCTGTCCTTTCATGATCGCCGAGACAGAAGACCGCCCCGCTGCTGCAGCAGCGGGGCGGTCGCGTGTTCAGGGATCACTCTTCTCCGAACATCTTCTCCAGGCGGGTCAGCTTCTCGTAGCGCTTCTTGGCGGTCTCCTCGTTCAGGGCGAAGAGCTCCTTGGCGCGGTCGGGGAAGGACCGGGTCAGGGCGGAGTAACGGGCCTCGTTCATCAGGAACTCCTGGTAGCCGCCGGCGGGGGCCTTGCTGTCCAGGATGAAGGGGTTCTTGCCTTCCTTCTTCAGGTCGGGGTTGAACCGGAACAGGTTCCAGTAGCCGCACTCCACGGCCTTCTTCATCTCAAGCTGGCAGTTGGCCATGCCGCCCTTGATGGAGTGCATCTCACAGGGAGCGTAGCCGATGATGAGGGAGGGGCCGTGATAGGCCTCGGCCTCGGCGATGGCCTTCAGGGTCTGGTTGGGGTTGGCGCCCATGGACACCTGAGCCACATAGACATAGCCGTAGGTCATAGCGATCTCGGTGAGGGACTTCTTGGGCATCACCTTGCCGGCGGCGGCGAACTGAGCCACCTGGCCGATGTTGGAGGCCTTGGAGGCCTGACCGCCGGTGTTGGAGTACACCTCGGTGTCGAAGACGAAGATGTTCACATCCTCGCCGGAGGCCAGCACGTGGTCCACGCCGCCGTAGCCGATGTCGTAGGCCCAGCCGTCGCCGCCGAAGATCCACACGGACTTCTTGGCCAGGTAGTCCTTCTCAGCCAGGATGTCGGCCACCAGCTTGCAGGCGTCGCAGTCACAGAACTTGGCGCCGGAGGCCTTCAGCTCCTGGGCGTGGGCCAGCATCTCGCCCTTTTTGTCGCCAAAGACCTTGTCGGCCTCGGGGCTGGAGACGAAGGCGATGCAGGCGTCCACCGGCATGATGCTCTCTTCCAGCAGCTTGACGTACTCCTTGGTGGCCTCGGCGTTGGCCTTGCCGTCCTCCATGGTGTCCAGCCACTTCTGAGCGGCATCCTTCAGGGGCTGATAGGTGTGCTCCACAGCGATGAGGGCCTCGGTCTTGGCCTTCAGGCGCTCGCGGATGGCCTTCTGGCCCAGATACATGCCCAGGCCGTGCTCAGCGTTGTCCTCGAACAGGGAGTTGGCCCAGGCGGGACCCTTGCCCTCGGGGGTGGTGGCGTAGGGAGAGGTCGCGGCGGGACCGCCCCAGATGGAGGAGCAGCCGGTGGCGTTGGAGATATACATCCGGTCGCCGAAGAGCTGGGTGATCAGGCGGGCATAGGCGGTCTCGGCGCAGCCGGCGCAGGAGCCGGAGAACTCCAGCAGAGGCTTCTTGAACTGGGAGCCCTTGACGGACAGGTCGGCCATCTCCTCCTTGACAGAGACGTTGGCCACCATATAGTTGAATACGTCCTGCTGGGCGGCCTCCTGCTCCTGGGGCACCATGGCCAGGGCGTCCACCGGGCAGGTCTTCACGCACACGGAGCAGCCCATGCAGTCCAGGGGGCTGACGGCGATGGAGAACTTATACTGGCCCTTGCCCTTGCCGGCCTTCACGTCCACGATCTTGGCGGACTCGGGGGCGTTCGCCGCCTCCTCCTCAGTGAGGGCGAAGGGACGGATGGTGGCGTGGGGGCAGACGTAGGAGCACTGGTTGCACTGGATGCACTTGCCGGAGTCCCAGGTGGGGACGGCAACGGCCACGCCCCGCTTCTCATAGGCGGCGGCGCCCAGCTCGAAGGTGCCGTCGGCGTAGGGCTCGAAAGCGGAGACAGGCAGGCTGTCGCCGTCCATCCGGTCCACGGGGTCGAGGACGTTGTTCACCAGATCCACCAGCTTGACAGGGCCGGTGTGCTTGTTCTCCACAGGGGCGTCCTGGGCGTCCTTCCAGGAGGCGGGCACATCGAACTTCTTGAAGGCGGTGGCGCCGGCGTCGATGGCCTTGTGGTTCATGTCCACGATGTCCTGGCCCTTCTTCAGGTAGGAGTGGGTGGCGGCGTCCTTCATATACTGGATGGCCTCGGCCTCGGGCATCACCTTGGCCAGCTTGAAGAAGGCGGACTGGAGGATGGTGTTGGTGCGCTTGCCCATGCCGATCTCCTGGGCCAGGTCGATGGCGTTGATCAGGTAGACCTGGATGTCGTTCTCAGCGATATACCGCTTGGCCACGGCGGGCATGTGCTTATCCAGCTCCTCGGCGGTCCACTGGCAGTTGATCAGGAAGGTGCCGCCCGGCTTCACGTCCCGGACCATGGGGAAGCCCTTGACGATATAGGCGGGCACGTGGCAGGCCACGAAGTCGGCCTTATTGATATAGTAGGGGGCGCGGATGGGCTGGTCGCCGAAGCGCAGGTGGCTCACCGTCACGCCGCCGGTCTTCTTGGAGTCGTACTGGAAGTAAGCCTGGACGTACTTGTCGGTGTGGTCGCCGATGATCTTGATGGAGTTCTTGTTGGCGCCCACGGTGCCGTCGCCGCCCAGGCCCCAGAACTTGACCTCGATGGTGCCCTCGGCGGCGGTGTTGGGAGCCGCCTTCTCGGACAGGGAGGTGTTGGTGAGGTCGTCCACGATGCCGATGGTGAAGTGGTCCTTGGGCTGAGCCTGGGCCAGGTTCTCATACACGGCGAAGACGGAGCGGGGCGGGGTGTCCTTGGAGCCCAGGCCATAGCGGCCGCCCACGACCACCTTGTCGGTGATGCCGGCGCCGGCCAGAGCGGTCACCACGTCCATATACAGAGGATCGCCCAGAGCGCCGGGCTCCTTGGTCCGGTCCAGGACGGCGATCTTCTTGGCGGTGGCGGGGATGGCGGCGATCAGCTTGTCGGCCCGGAAGGGGCGGTACAGGCGGACCTTGACCATGCCCACCTTCTCGCCATGGGCGTTCATATAGTCGATGACCTCCTCGGCCACGTCGCAGAAGGAGCCCATGCAGATGATGACCCGGTCGGCGTCGGGAGCGCCGTAGTAGTTGAACAGCTGGTAGTCGGTGCCCAGCTTGGCGTTGATCTTGCCCATATACTCCTCGACGATCTCGGGCAGGGCGTCGTAGTACTTGTTGGCGGCCTCGCGGTGCTGGAAGAAGATGTCGCCGTTCTCATGGGAGCCGCGCATGGTGGGGTGCTCGGGGTTCAGCGCCCGGGCCCGGAAAGCGGCCACAGCGTCCATGTCCACCATCTCGGCCAGATCCTTGTAGTCCCAGATGGCCACCTTCTGGATCTCGTGAGAGGTGCGGAAGCCGTCGAAGAAGTTGATGAAGGGAACGCGGCCCTTGATGGCGGCCAGATGGGCCACGGGGGCCAGGTCCATGACCTCCTGCACGTTGCCCTCGGCCAGCATGGCGAAGCCGGTCTGGCGGCAGGCCATCACGTCGGAGTGGTCGCCAAAGATGTTCAGCGACTGGGCGGCCACGGTGCGGGCGGAGACGTGGAACACGCCGGGCAGCAGCTCGCCGGCGATCTTATACATATTGGGGATCATCAGCAGAAGGCCCTGGGAGGCGGTGTAGGTGGTGGTCAGGGCGCCGGCGTTGAGAGAGCCGTGGACGGAGCCGGCGGCGCCGGCCTCGGACTGCATCTCGATGACCTTCACAGTATCGCCGAAGATGTTCTTCTGGCCTTGGGCGGCCCACTGGTCCACATAGTCGGCCATGGGGCTGGACGGGGTGATGGGGTAGATGCCGGCCACTTCTGTGAAGGCGTAGCTGACATATGCCGCAGCATTGTTGCCGTCCATGGTTTTGAATTTTCTTGCCATAGAGGTTCCCTACTTTCTTCCTAATTTTGCATGGGGGTCTCCCTGCTCTATTTTACAAGCCTGTCCCCATCTGACCATGGTGAAAATGGTTATACATCATATAAGCGGATGGTTATATCGGGACAGGCTCGGGCCCCTCCCGGCAGGCGGCAGGGGGCCTTGGGTCTCCATACGGATGTAGTGTATCACTTTTCCCGGCGTTTGTAAACTTTTCATCCGAAAATTCCTGCAAAAAATATCATCTGAAAGACAGAGGATCTAGTCTATATTTCCCTGTCCAGTCTTAGCACCGCCGCCCTCTCTCTGCAAGGAATGGCGGGGCGGTTTTGTTTATAATAAATTCATAAAGTAGCTATTGACGATCTGAGGAGGGAGTGGTACAGTATATTTAGCACTTGAGGAACGTGAGTGCTAGATCTCTTGAGACAGGAGGGGGCGGGCCTTATGGCACTATCCGACCGGAAAAAGCGCATCCTGCGCGCCATCGTGGAGAGCTATATCACCACCGCGGAGCCGGTGGGCTCCAAGGCGGTGTCTGAGCTGACCGGGCTGGATGTGTCCACCGCCACCATCCGCAACGAGATGGCCGATCTTACGGAGCAGGGCTACCTGGAGCAGCCCCATACCTCCGCCGGACGCGTCCCCTCTCCCGCTGGCTACCGGCTCTATGTCAACGAGCTGATGGACCGCCAGCAGCTCACCCTCCAGGAGACCCAGCGCATCAACGAGGCCCTGGACCTGAAGATGGAGGAGCTGGACCGGGTGATCGACCGGGCAGGCAGGGTGCTCTCCCAGCTCAGTGACTACCCCGTCTTCACCATGGCGGCGGCCAAGGAGCGGCTCACCGTCAAGCGGTTCGACCTGCTGATGGTGGAGGATGACGCCTTCATCGCCGTGGTCATGACGGACAACAGCATCGTGAAGAACAAGCTGATCCGCATGTCCGGCCAGCTTTCCGAGCCCCAGCTCCAGATGCTCTCCGCCGTGCTGAACAGCTCCTTCACCGGACTGTCCCGGGAGGAGATGGCCCAGGCCCTGGACAAGCTGGAGACGCGCACCGCGCCGGGGGCCTTCCAGCTGATCGCCCTGGTGGTGGAGTTCGCGATCGAGGTCCTGGAGAGCCAGGGACAGCAGAAGTTCCGCACCGCTGGGATCACCCACCTGCTGGAACACCCCGAGTACCGCAGCCTGGACAAGGCCAAGCCTTTGATGGCCTACCTCAGCGACGAGGGGGAGGGCACCCCTCTCCCCGTGGCCCTGGACCCGGGCAAGAGCATGGATATCCTCATCGGGCCGGAGAACGTGAATGACGCCTTGAAGGATACCAGTGTGGTCATGGCCAGCTACGATATCGGGGACAATATGCGGGGCGTGATCGGGGTGGTGGGCCCCACCCGGATGGATTACGCCAAGGTCACTGCCCGGCTGTCCTATTTCGCCGACAGCCTCACCCGTATGTTTGGGAAGGAACTGCCCTCCCCAGAGGATTCTGAGGAATGAATAATGAGCCGTGAAGGAGCATGAGTCGTGAGTAAGAAGAAAGAAAAGACGGCCGCCGCCCCAGAGGTCCCCGAGACCGAGAGCCCCGAGATCCTGGAGGAACAGGACAGGACGGATGAGGTACAGGCCGATGCCCCCGGCGCCGAGCCGGAGACCGCCCCCGAGGAGGCCGGAGCCCCTGCCCAGGAGCTGACGGTCCCCAAGGAGCAGTTCCTCCGCCTGGCCGCCGAATATGACAACTACCGCAAGCGCACCGCTAAGGAGAAGGAGGGCCTCTGGACCAGTGCCAAGGCGGATACCGTCCAGGCGTTCCTCCCCGTCTATGACAACCTGGAGCGGGCCCTGAAGCAGGACACCGCCGACGCCGCCTTCAAAAAGGGGGTGGAGATGACGATGGACCAGCTCAAGGAGATCTTCGCCAAGCTGGGCGTCTCCGAGATCCCGGCCCTGGGCCAGACCTTCGACCCCAATCTCCACAACGCTGTCATGCACATCGAGGATGAGAGCTTGGGAGAGAATACCATCGCCCAGGTCTTCCGATCCGGCTTCACGCTGGGGGATAAGGTCATCCGGTTCGCTATGGTACAGGTTGCGAATTGAGCGGACTTGAAATATGAGCAACTGTTGATAAGAGGAGGTCAGACCGACATGTGTGAGCCCCGCAAGAACGTGGCATTCACGCTGATGCTCAGCGCAGGCCTGCTGGTCTGGCTGTCCGCGCTGTTCTCTGTGGGAGCGATGCTCCTGCGATAAGATCTGTTAACACCAATCTTTCATATATTTAGGAGGAAAACATCATGGGAAAGATCATTGGAATCGACTTAGGGACCACAAATAGCTGTGTAGCGGTGATGGAGGGCGGCGACGCCGTGGTCATCGCCAACGCCGAGGGCAACCGCACCACCCCTTCCGTCGTGGCCTTCTCCAAGGACGGCGAGCGCATGGTGGGCCAGGTGGCCAAGCGCCAGGCCATCACCAACCCGGACCGGACCATCAGCTCCATCAAGCGGGAGATGGGCTCCGACTATCGGGTGGAGGTGGACGGCAAAAAATACACCCCCCAGGAGATCAGCGCGATGATCCTCCAGAAGCTGAAGGCGGACGCCGAGGGCTATCTGGGCCAGACCATCACAGAAGCGGTGATCACCGTCCCCGCCTACTTCACCGACGCCCAGCGCCAGGCCACCAAGGACGCGGGCAAGATCGCCGGCCTGGAGGTCAAGCGGATCATCAACGAGCCTACCGCCGCGGCCCTGGCCTATGGCGTGGACAAGGAAGAGGCCCAGAAGATCATGGTCTATGACCTGGGCGGCGGCACCTTCGACGTGTCCATCCTGGATATCGATGACGGCGTGATCGAGGTCCTGGCCACCGCCGGCAACAACCGTCTGGGCGGCGATGACTTTGACAAATGCGTCATGGACTGGATGGTGTCTGAGTTCAAGCAGGCCGAGGGAGTGGACCTGTCGGGGGACAAGGTGGCCATGCAGCGCCTGAAGGAGGCCGCCGAGAAAGCCAAGATCGAGCTGTCCGGCGTCACCTCCTCCAACATCAACCTGCCTTATATCACCGCCGACGCCAACGGCCCCAAGCACCTGGACCTGACCCTGTCCCGGGCCAAGTTCGACCAGCTGACCCACCACCTGGTGGAGGCCACCATGGGCCCGGTCCGTCAGGCCATGAGCGACGCCAAGCTCTCCTCCGGCGACCTGCACAAGGTCCTGCTGGTGGGCGGTTCCAGCCGGATCCCCGCCGTCCAGGAGGCGGTGAAGGGCATCACCGGCCGTGAGGGCTTCAAGGGCATCAATCCCGACGAGTGCGTGGCCATGGGCGCGGCCCTCCAGGGCGGCGTGTTCACCGGCGACGTGAAGGACCTGCTCCTGCTGGACGTCACCCCCCTGTCCCTGGGCATCGAGACCGCCGGCGGTGTCATGACCAAGATCATCGACCGCAATACCACCATCCCCGCCCACGGCAGTCAGGTGTTCACCACCTACTCCGACAATCAGACCTCTGTGGAGGTCAAGGTCCTCCAGGGCGAGCGGGAGATGGCCCAGTACAACAAGCAGCTGGGCGTGTTCATGCTGGACGGCATCCTCCCCGCCCGCCGGGGCGACCCCAAGATCGAGGTCACCTTCGACATCGACGCCAACGGCATCGTCAATGTGTCCGCCAAGGACCAGGGCACCGGCCGGGAGCAGCATATCACCATCACCTCCTCCACCAATATGAGCAAGGAGGAGATCGATAAGGCCATGCGGGAGGCCGAGCAGTTCGCCGCAGAGGACAAGAAGATGCGGGAGGCCGCCGACATCCGCAACACCGGCGACCAGACCCTCTACAATTATGAGAAGACCCTGGGCGAGGTGGGGGATAAGCTCCCTGCCGAGGACAAAGCGAAGGTGGAGGCGGCTTTGGAGCGGCTGCGCGAGGCCCTGAAGGGCACCGACATCGACGCCATCAAGGACGCCACCGAGGCGGTCAACAAGGAGTTCGAGGCGGTGGCCTCCAAGATCTACGGTCAGGCCGGCCAGCCGGGCCCCGGCCCCGACATGGGGGGTGCGGGTTTCACCCAGCAGCCCGCCGGAGACGGCGTGGTGGACGCCGATTACGAGGTCGTGGACGACGACACGAAATAAGAAGCGCGGAGCCGTCGTGAGCAGCACGGATGGACCGGAGCGAGGGATACAAACCAAGGAGGGCCGCAGGCTCGGATGTTTGTGTCCCAAGTCGGAGGGAAGCCGTGCGTCGCGAACAGGCGCAGCGTGACAGGAGGTAGAGCGGGATCTTATCCGTCCCGCTCGCCTTCCATGTTTAAAATACCCGACCCGAAGCCCAGCGCAGCGGGTTCGGGTCGGAGAGGAGGAGCAAGGAAGCGTGCGTAGGTTTCCGCAAAGCGGGAACCGGAGCTAAGCGGACTTTGCGACGACGACATATGGCGGAACAAAAACGTGATTATTACGAAGTCCTGGGCCTGTCCAAGGGGGCCGGCGAGGAGGAGCTGAAAAAAGCCTACCGAAAGCTGGCCAAAAAGTACCACCCGGATGTGAATCCCGGGGACAAGGACGCTGAGGCCAAGTTCAAGGAGATCAACGAGGCCTATGGCATCCTCTCCGACCCGGAGAAGAAGGCCCGCTACGATCAGTTCGGCTTTGCCGGGGTGGACCCCAGCTACGGCGGCGGAGGCGGCGGGTTCGGTTTCGATATGGGGGACATCGACCTGGGCGATATCTTCGGTTCCTTCTTCGGCGGAGGGTTCGGGGGCGGATTCGGCGGCGGAGGCCGCAGGAACGGCCCACAGAAGGGGGAGACCCTGCGGGTGGACCTGACCCTCACCTTCGACGAGGCGGCCTTCGGCTGTACCAAGGAGATCGATCTGAACCGGACCGAGGTCTGTGAGGAGTGTAAGGGCTCCGGCTGCGCGCCTGGCACCACTGCGGAGACCTGCCCCGACTGCCGGGGGACCGGACAGGTGAGGATCCAGCGGGGGGCAGGCGGCTTCGCCTTCTCCACCACTACCACCTGCTCCAAGTGCCGGGGGACGGGCAGGCTGATCCACAGTCCCTGCAAAAAGTGCAGTGGCACAGGGAACGAGCGCAGGAAGAAGCGGATCTCGGTCACCATCCCCGCGGGCATCAACGAGGGCCAGGCCGTCTCCCTCCGGGGCCAGGGCAACGCCGGGACCAACGGCGGCCCCTCCGGCGACCTGCTGGTGCGGGTGAAGGTGAAGCCCCATCCCCAGTTCAAGCGTGACGGGATCACCGTCCTCTATGAGCACCCCATCAGCTTCTATCAGGCGGCCATGGGGGCGGAGCTGGAGATCCCCACCATCGACGGCAAGGTGAAGTATGACATCCCCGCCGGGACCCAGACGGGCACTACCTTCCGCCTGCGGGGCAAGGGCATCCCCGATCTGAACAGCCGGGGCCAGCGGCGGGGGGATCAGTATGTCACTGTCAAGATACAGGTCCCCACCTCCCTCAGCGCGGAGCAGAAGGAGGCTCTCAACGCCTTCGGCGCTGCCATGGGGGAGAAGGTCCCGGAGGGGGGATTCAAGGGATTCTTCGAGAAAAAGAAAAAGAAAAAATAAGGAAGATCCGGTCTTTTACAGACCGGATCTTTTTTCATGACATGAGCGCATCCCAGCCGATCGCCCGGCCGCATACCTGCTCCAACAGAGCGTCGTCGTGGCTGACCACCAGCAGGCCCAGACCCCGCGCCTGGGCCTGGTCCAGGAGGAACTGCCAGATCTGGGCCTGACCGATCAGGTCCAGCATGGCGGAGATCTCGTCGCACAGCAGGAAGCGCAGGCCAGGCCTCAGGGCCCGGGCGATGCAGATCCGCTGGAGTTCCCCGCCGGACAGTTCCGCCGGATACCGCTCCAGCCAGCTCTCCCGGATCCCCAGCCCCTCCAGGACCGCCGGGTCCACCGGACCGGCCTCCTCCAGAGTGGCCCTCAGCCGGAGGAGGGGATCCACCGCCGCATCCGGGTGTTGCCACAGCAGCTGCACCGGGCAGAAGCCCCGGTATCGGGACAGGGGGATGCCGTCCAGGAGGATCTGACCTCGTTCCGGCGCCTCGAGCCCCGCCAGAAGTTTACATAACGTCGTCTTGCCCAGGCCGCTGGGAGCGGACAGCCCCAGCCGCTCTCCGGAGCGCAGGGAAAAGCCCGCGCCCTCCAAGATCGGAGGGCTCCCCCGGCGGGGGTAACGGAAGGTGAGATCTCTGGCCTCCAGGATCATGAGACCGACACCTCCCCAGGGAAGAGGCACCGCGCCCGGCCTCCGTCTGTCTCGATGTAAGGGATCTGGCCCCTCCCGCACTCCGGCCGGCGGCCAGGGCAGCGGGGGGCGAAGGCGCAGCCCTCGGGCAGGTCCAGCCCCTCAGGCTGGAGGCCGGGGAGGACCTGGAAGCCGTTCCGGGGCATGGCCCGCCACAGGGCCTGGCTGTAGGGATGGGCCAGGCCCTTTTCGGTGCGGAAGCCCTCTGCAGGGACCTCCTCCACTGTCTGGCCGGCGTAGAGGACCACCACCTTGTGGGCCACCGTGAGGGCCAGCTCCAGGTCGTGGGTGATGAAGAGCACTCCCGCCCCCTGGTCCGCCAGCTCCCGGAAGTGGCTCAGGAGCCGCCCGGCGGCCCGGGCATCCAGTCCGGGAGTGGGCTCATCGGCCACCACCAGCCGGGGCCCCTCCATCACAGCGGAGGCGATGAGGACCCGCCGGGCCATCCCGCCGGAGAGCTGGAAGGGGTAGAGCGTTTCCGTCTCGGGCCCCAGACCGTAGCGCTCCAGGGCCTGCCGGCACTGGGTCCTGACCTCTGGGCCCCGCCGCCCCCGGCGGATCTGGGGGCCCACCTGCATCATGGGGTCCAGACAGCCGGCCCCCTGAGGGACCAGGACGATCTCCCGGCCCCGGAGGGCTGCGGCCCGCCGGGGGCTGAGGGGAGCGCCGTCGTAGAGGAGGGTCCCCTCCATCCGGCTGTTCCGGGGGAGGATGCCCAGCACCGCATGGGCCAGCAGGCTCTTCCCGGAGCCGCTGGAGCCCACCACTGCCGTCACCTGGCCCGGGTCCGCCGTGAGGGACAGGTCCCGGATCCCGGGCAGTTCCACCCGGGACAGGCCCCGGCCGTATCGGGTGAAGGAGACGGACAGGCTCTCTGCAGTCAAGATCGGTGTCATCGCGTCTCCTTTCTATCCTTGTGCGCTGGCCGGGGACAGCAGCAGCCGCGCCCGCTCTCCCAGCAGGGCGAAGAGGGCCACCACCAGCACCAGGGACAGTCCCGGGAACAGGGCCAGCCACCAGCGGCCCAGGGCCAGATAGCCCATGCTCTCCTCCAGCACGATCCCGATGGCGGGCTGCTCCGGAGACAGGCCGAACCCCAAAAAGGTGACGCTGGCCTCGTGGAGGATGGCGTGGGGGAACTGGAGGATCAGTCCTGCCAGGAGCTGGGGCAGCAGGTGGGGCAGCAGGTGGAGCCGGAGGAGCTTCCCCTGGGAGACGCCCAGCTTCCGTGCCATCCGCAGATAGGGGGCCTGGTGCAGCTGGAGCACCTCTCCCCGGACCACCCGGGCCAGGGAGGTCCAGTGGCTCAGAGCCACCCCCGCCGTCACCCCCCAAAGGCCCCGGCCGCAGGCGATGGAGATCAGGATGATGAGCAGGATGTGGGGGATCCCCATCACCAGGTCGATGACCCAGGAGACGGCGGCGTCTGCCCAGCCGCCGGAGATAGCGCAGACGGTCCCCAGGATCAGAGCCACGGCGGCGCTGATCCCGGCGGTGAGGACGCCGATCCGGATGCTGAGGGACAGCCCCGCCAGGGTGCGGGCCAGCATGTCCCGGCCCATCCAGTCGGTGCCGAAGGGGTATCCCCAGCAGGGGGCCAGGTCCCGCCGAGAGAAGTCGGTAGCCATGGCCTGTTCCGTCAGGAGGCCGCCGGCCACAGATACAGCCAGCAGGGCCGCCCCGGCGGCGATCAGCAGGAGCAGGGTGCTCCTGCGCCGGTCCCATGTCCTCATCTCTTGGCCGCCTCCCTTCGGATCCTGGGATCGATGGCTCCGTAGAGCAGGTCGGCGGTCAGGTTCCCGCCGAAGACCAGAGCGGCGGTGACCACCGCGATCCCCAGCAGGAGTGGCATGTCCCCGCCCAGCCCGGCGGATACCGCTGCCTGGCCCAGGCCGGGGTAGGAGAAGACCTGTTCCACCAGCACCGAGCCCCCCACGATCTCCCCGATGGAGGCGAACTGGAGGGTGATGGCGGGCAGGGCCACGTTGCGCACCACGTGGCGGAGGAGGATGTGCCGTTCCCCCATGGCCCGGGCGTAGAGGATATAGTCCCGCTCCATCTCGTCCGCTGTCTTCTCCCGGGTGTGGAGCGCGATCCCGGCGATCCCGGAGATGGACAGGGCCAGGGCGGGCAGGAGGGCGTGGCGCAGCCGCTGGGCCAGGGTGACGCTGGCCGCTTCCGCCCCGATCGGGACGGCCAGGCCGATGGGCAGGACCTTCAGCCACACGGAGAAGACCATGAGCAGCAGCAGGGCCAGCCAGAAGACCGGGGCGCTGGACAGGACCAGACAGCAGCCCCGCACCAGCTTGTCCGGCCACCGGCCCCGATTCGCCCCAGCGGCCAGGCCCAGGACGAAGCCAAGTGCGCCGGACAGCGTCCAGGCAGTGAGCAGCAGCCACAGGGAACTGCCCAGCCGCTGGCCGATCACCTCCATCACCGGCCGGCGGTAGAGCAGGGATGTCCCAAAGTCCCCCTTCAGTGCGCTCCCCAGCCACCCCAGATAGCGCTCCATAGGCGGCGTATCCGTGCCCCAATACTCCTCCAGCCTGTCTACTTGTTCCCTGGTCATGCTCCCCAGGGCCGCCTGCCCGATGTTGGTCTGCAGGGGGTCCAGAGGGGAGGCTGCCATCAGCAGGAAGGCCGCCAGGCTCGTCCCCAGCAGGAGGAGAGCCATACGGATCAGTTTTTTTCCCGCGAATCCCAGTCGATGTCTCATTCCCAGCTCCAGCGGTCGATGTTGTTGACGACGGACCACCCGTGACCGTGGGGGTGGATCTTCTGTTCGGCCACGTGGAGGCCGTCCCGGACCCAATACAGGTGGTCCACGTTCACCAGCCACACCCAGGGCACGTCCCCGGCGATCTCCTCCTGGGCCGCCTGCCACAGGGAGTAAGACTCCTCCAGATCGGTGCAGGCCAGGGCGGCGTCCATCAGCTCGTCTGCTTTTTTGTTGGCGTAGGGGGAGTACAGGGCGCTGTCCGAGCCGGGAGCGGTGTGGTAGATGTTGTACAGCTCCATAGGGGTGTGGGCTCCCCAGCCCCAGACTAGGGGATTGCTGAGGGCGTCCTCATAGGCGGTGTCCCAGCCCACGCCCTTGACGTCCGTCTCGATGCCCAGCTCCCGGAGCTGATTGGCAAGTTCCGCAGCGATCCCCTGGCGCACCGGATCCCCGGCGGCGTAGTGGATGGTGAGCGCGGCCCGGACGCCGCCCTTGGTCCGTACACCGTCTGCGCCGGGGAGCCAATCCCGCTCGTCCAGGAGGGCTTTGGCCCCCTCCGGGTCGTGCTCCACTTCATTGACGGGGCTGTACCAGGGCAGGCCGTCGCACACGCTGTAGGCGGGGGTGCCGTAGCCGCTGAGGACGTGGTCGATCATCTGCTGCCGGTCGATGCCCATGTTGATGGCCTGGCGGACCAGCGGGTCAGCGGTCAGCGGGTTGTTCCGGACAGGCAGGTTGATCCCCTGGTCGTCCACCGTCCGGACGGACAGCAGGGAATAGCCCTCCACATCCTGACCTGCATAGGGGGCGGAGGTGTAGGCCAGATCGGCCTGGCCCGCCTGGACGGCCAGGAAGGCGGCGTCCTCCTCCATGAACAGGATGGTCACCTGTTCCATCCGGGGCTGGGGTCCGTAGTAGTCCGGGTTGTACTCCAAAATGATCTGCTGGCCCCGGTCCCACTGCTTTAGCATGTACCGCCCGGAGCCGATGGGTGCCGTGCCATAGGTCGCCGGATCATAGGCGTGCTCCGGGAGGATGCCCACCGCGGCCATGGTGTAGGGCCAGATGGAGAAGGGGCGGGCCATATGGAAGACCACGGTGGTGTCGCCGACGGCCTCGGCCCGGTCCAGCATGGTGAGATCGTTCACCGAGCTGGTGTTTTTCACTGTGTTGTAGGTAAAGGCTACATCACCGGCGGTGAGGGCTTCTCCGTCGGTGAACCTTGCGTCGTCCCGCATGGTAACGGTCCAGGTCAGGCCGTCCTCGCCGACCTCCATGCCGGTGGCCAGGTCATAGCCAATGGTGAGATCAGGGTTAGTCACCGTCAGGGTGGACTGTATCAGAGGCTCGTGGACATGCTCCCCTGCGCCCCAGCCAAAAGCCGGGTCGAACCCCGCCGCAGGCTCCGCGCTGACAGGCAGGACCACTGTCAGCGGCCTGGAATGGCCCGGCTCGGGGGAAAAGCTCCCCACAGGTCCCCGCTGACAGCCGGCCAGGAGGGAAACCACCAGGACGGGGAGCAGCAATACAGATCGTTTCATCTATTTCTCCTCAAAATTACGAATCGCACATTCAAACACCGTTTGATAGGGGAGCCCGTGCTCCCGGGCCAGGGCGGCCACATCCTCAAACTCCGGCTTGACGTGGGTGACGCCGAAGCCCTGGGCCGCCTTCATCCGCACCGGCCCCCAGGGGGTCTGGACCTGTTCCTGCCTGGGATCGAGGAAATACTTCATCGACAAGCGGGAGCGCAGGCCGTTTGTGGTGGTGTGGGCGAATATCTGCCGGATGATATCGTTCTCCTGGTACGGGTCGCACAGCACCGTCAGCACCCAGCCGGGCCGGCCCTTCTTCATGGTGCCGGGGGTGGTGAACACGTCCAGCGCGCCCTCCTCCAGCAGCCGGGCGCAGGCGAAGGCCAGGGCTTCGGGGGTCATGTCGTCGATGTTGCACACCAGCTCCGCCACGTCCCCGCACTCCCGGGGCTCCTCCTCCCCCCAGAAGGCCCGGACGCAGTTGGCCCGCTCGAACTCCTTGGAGCCGATGCCGTAGCCGATCTTCTCCACGCCCATCTCCACCATGGGTCCAAACACCTGGACGAAGGTCTTCAGCAGGGCGGCACCGGTGGGGGTGCACAGCTCCCCTTTGATCCCGCCGCCGTAGATGGGCACTCCCTTCAGCAGGGCGGCGGTGGCGGGGGCGGGGACGGGCATGACTCCGTGGGCGCAGCGCACCGTCCCGCTGCCCACGTGGACGGGGGAGGCGGTCACCAGGTCGGGATCTAGCAGGTACATGGCATAGCACGTCCCCACCACGTCAGCCACCGCGTCCAGGGCCCCTACCTCGTGGAAGTGGACGTCTCCCACCTGGCAGCCGTGGGCCTGGGCCTCGGCCTGGGCGATGGCGTCATACACCGCCCGGGCGTTGGTCTTCACCCAGTCGGGCAGGGCCAGACCGTCGA
Organism: bacterium 1xD42-67; assembly: GCA_003612335.1. Lineage (GTDB taxonomy): Bacteria > Bacillota > Clostridia > Oscillospirales > Oscillospiraceae > Lawsonibacter. The sequence continues at coordinate 45,492 of RAYO01000013.1, read as the reverse complement.
TGATCTCCCCGATGTGCCCCGGTGCGGCGTGGTGGTGATGGTGCCCTTCCTCGCCATGGCAGCTGTGCTCGTGATCGTGGCCGTGGTGCGCATGGTGATGGCCGTGTTCATGAACGTGATCCCCGTGCTCGTGGGGGTGGTCATGGTGGTGGCTGTGTCCATGCTCCTCCTGACCGTGGACCGTCACCCGCATATGGGTGCCGGCGATCCCGCTGGTCTTGGCGGGGACCGGCGCCACCTCCACTCCGGGCAGGCCCAGGCCGTTCATGGTGTCCAAAAAGTCCTTCTTCTGATCCTCGTCCAGCAGCTCGTACAGGGCGGCCATGAGCATGTCCCCCGCCGCCCCCATGCTGCACTCTAGATATAAGGTCTTCATCCGATCCCCTCCATTTGATTGATCATACTTGCCAGATAGCCGGCGCCGAATCCGTTGTCGATATTCACCACGCTGCACCCGGAGGCGCAGGAGTTGAGCATGGCCAGCAGGGCGGACAGCCCGCCGAAGTTGGCCCCATAGCCCACGCTGGTGGGCACAGCGATGACCGGGCAGTCCACCAGCCCCCCGATGACCGAGGCCAACGCCCCCTCCATCCCGGCGGCGGCAACGATGCACCGGGCGCTCATCAGGACCTCCAGGTTGGACAGCAGCCGGTGGAGACCGGCCACCCCCACATCATACAGCCGGGTGACCTTGTTGCCCAATACCTCGGCAGTGAGGGCGGCCTCTTCGGCCACGGGCATGTCGCTGGTCCCGCCGGTGGCCACCACGATGTGGCCCAGGGCGTTCCGTTCCCCGGGAAAAGCGATGGCCAGGCGGGGGAGCGGGTGGTAGTCCAGAGGGACGGTCCGGGCCGCCTCCTCCGCCGCCTCCTGGGAGATTCGGGTGATCAGGATGTTCCGGCAGCCCCGTTCTCCCATGGCGGCAGCGATCCCGGCGATCTGTTCCGGGGCCTTGCCCGCCCCATAGATCACCTCCGCCGCCCCCTGGCGCACCCCGCGGTGGTGATCCACCTTGGCGTAGCCCAGGTCCTGGAAGGGCTCCTGCTTCAGCTGGAGCAGGGCCTCCTCCGGAGGAACGGACCCCTCCGCCACCTGGCGCAGGAGCTGTAATGTATCGTATCGGCCGTTCATAGGGCTCATCGGGAGACCTCCTTAGTCGATAGGGATCCTGGGCCGCAGGTCCAGCGTGATCTCCGAAAGATCCGCCTCCAGAGCAGACAGGATGTCCCTTTTCCGCTCCAGAGCCAGAGGGAACTGCTCCTCCAGCACCTGGAGCTTGGCTCCGCCCGCCGTCAGACGCAGGCGGAAGTCGCGGAAGCCCAGGGCGGACAGGGCCGCCTCCCCCCGCTCCACCTTTTCCAGGTCCTCTCGGACGATGGCCCGCCCGGTGGGGATCCGGGTGGCCAGGCAGGCGTAAGAGGGCTTGTCCCAGGTGGGCAGTCCCGCCTCCTTCGACAGCGCCCGGATGCGGTCTTTGGTCAGGCCGCACTCCCGCAGGGGGGAGCGGACCTCCAGCTCGGCCAGCGCCCGCATACCGGGGCGGTCCCCGCCGTCGTCGGAGGCGTTGGTGCCGTCCAACAGCAGGGAAAAGCCCTCCGAAGCGGCATAGCGTTTCAGCTTGGAGAACATCCACCGCTTGCAGTGGTAGCAGCGGTCGGGCGGGTTGGCGGTCACGGTCTCGTCGGCGAGGATGTCCCGATCCAGCACGATCAGATCCGCATCCAGCCGGTCACATAACTGATATGCGTCCTCCAGCTCAGACCGGGGCTGGAATGGGGTCTTGACGAAATAGGGCCACACCTCGGCCCCGGCCTGGAGCCCCGCCCACAGCAGATAGGCGGAGTCCGCCCCCCCGGAGAAGGCCAGGGCGGCCTTGGGATGCTCGTGAAAAAATCGTTCCAGCGTCACAGCGGATCCCTCCCTGAATAGAAAAAAAGACACACCGATACGGCATGCCTTCTGGCATGCGCCTGGCCTTCTGTGCCGGGCGCGGTCTCGCTCTGATGGTCTTTTCCATGGGGTGGGGCCTTCTGGCCCCTTGAACAGCTTCCTGCTGTATCCCATAGTATACCAGCAGGTATTTTTTCTGTCAAGATACATATCCTCCGAATGTATCGGCCCTCCTCCGCTTCGGGGAGCGTTCCAGGTGCAGGGCGTCTGCCCTGTGTCCCCCCTGACGGGAACAGGAGGATATGGGACGATCCTCCCGGCGGACGCTCCCTCTGGTCCGCCGTCTCTTGACGGTCCCCGTATTTGGGGGTACACTACAGGAAAAAGCGCTCTCAGAGCGGGAATGAGGCAGACCATGATCCAAACGTCCCACTTTTCCTACCCATCCTCCGACGGCCGCCACACGGTCCACGTCCAGGAGTGGATCCCCGAGGGATCTCCCCGGGGGGTGGTCCAGATCGTCCACGGGGTGGCGGAGCATATCGGCCGCTACGACTCCACCGCCCGATTCCTGGCCTCCCACGGCTATCTGGTCTGCGGCGAGGACCACCTAGGCCACGGCCTCACTGCTGGAGGGACCTTCGGCTATTTCGGGCCCCGGAGGGGCTGGGACCTGGTGGTCGGTGACATCCGCCGCCTGCGGGAGCTGGAGGGGGAGAGGTTTTCCGCACTGCCCTATGCCATCCTGGGCCACTCTATGGGCTCCTTCCTTACACGCACCTACCTCATCCGCTGGCCGGGGACCGTGTCTGCTGCCGTCCTGTCCGGGACGGGCCAGGAGCCCGCCCCGCTGGTGGCCAGCGCCCGGGCCCTCACCAGCGCCCTGTGTGCCCTCCGGGGGCCGGACCATGTGAGCGATCTGGTGTATGACCTGGCCCTGGGGGCGTATAACAGGGCCTTCCGGCCAAACCGCACCTCCGCCGACTGGCTCAGCCGGGACGAGGCCATGGTGGACGCCTATCTGGCCGACCCGCTGTGTACCTTCAAGCCCACAGTGGGGATGTTCCGGGATATGATGGAGGGCCTGCAGTCCATCGCGGACAGGAGGGAGCTGGCAAAGATGGACCGGGATACCCCCGTCTGCTTCTTTTCCGGCAGCCGGGATCCGGTGGGGGCCATGGGGGCCGGAGTCAGAAAGGTGGAGCGGATGTTCCGCTCCGCCGGGTGCAGGGACGTGACAGTGGTGCTCTATCCCGGCGGCCGCCACGAGATGCTCCATGAGACGAACTGTCAGGAGGTCCTCGACGATCTGCTGGCCTGGCTGGAGCGGAAGCTGTTCGTCCCTTCCCGCAGGTGACCTGGCAGGGGGGAGCTTGAAAAACTCCTGTTCCCATGGTATACTAGGCCATCATCCGTTCCAAATCATCCCGCCTGGGAGAGGGACGCCGTCCGCATATCCCGGTACGCGGCGGGATCGGAGGGACAGGGGGGCAGCACGATGGCGTTTTTGGAAGAGCATGAGTGGATCCTGCTCAATGAGATAACCTATAACATGCACTATATCTACAAGGTGGAAGATCTGCTGCGGGCGCTGCTGGACCGGTGGATCCGGTTCCTGATCCCCTATGACGCAGCGGTCTTCTCCCGTCTGTCCGTGACGGAGGACGGCGCCCTCCACTTCATAGATGTGGAGGGCTATGGACTTTCTCCCCAGGCTCTGAAGGTCTGGGAGGAGCAGACCCAGCAGGACGATGTGTTCCGCTGGACGATCTACAGCACCAGCCGCAGCACCTTCACAGAGGACATCCGCTCCTCCGGCAGCCGCCTGGGGAACAGCAAGATCTACCATGCCTTTTGGGCGCCCAACGGCCTGGTCTGTTCGGCGGGGCTGCGTATCGCCTTTCGGGAGGAACCGCTGGGCTTCCTGCGCCTTTACCGCCGGGAGGCGGCCTCCGCGTTCTCGGAGCGGGACCTGTTCGTGCTGGACCAGCTCCATCTGCACCTCTCCTACCGCCTGGCCTACGAGTCGAAGAAAGGCGACTCCCACTATTTCTACGCCAAGGGCTTCCGGGACAAGCTGTGCCGCCAGTACGGCCTGACCGTCCGGGAGGGGGAGATGCTGGACCTGGCGGTACAGGGCTGTTCCAATGACGATATCGCGAAGCGGCTGAATATCAGCATACATACAGTGAAAAAGCACTTTCAGAGCGTCTACGCCAAGATGCACGTGCGCAACAGGGTGCAGATGATGCGGTGTCTCCCCATCTCGACCAATAAGATCGATTTTGACGAATGGCAATAAAAGAGCCTTGTTCCCGGCCTTGGACTTAGTACTTATACACTATTTGAAAGCGGTATTTAGATACTTCTAAAGGGGCATGTCCTTCTCCTAAAGAAGCTCTTAGATAGTTGAAAGTCGGTCAAAAATAAGACCTGCGCCGCATTTCGGCGCAGGTCTCGTTCTGTTATAATGAAGTGTCCTGAGGGGCGAGACACATGAAGAAAAAGGTAAAGGAGGATCATCCCATGGATACTACGTTTGGAGCATTATGTCTGATCCCGCCCATCCTGGCCATCGTCCTGGCCCTTGTCACGAAGCAGACCATCCTTTCTCTGTTCGTCGCCACCTGGGTAGGCTCTACGATCGTCAACGGCTGGAACCCCCTGGTGGGCTTCGTCAAGATCATCTCTGACTATGTGATCCCCTCCATCAGCGGCAATGCCTCCATGCTGGTGCTGGTCACCCTGGCCGGCGGCATGATCGCTATGATGCGCAACACCGGCGCGGCAGAGGCCTTCGCCACTCGGGTCACCAAGGTGATCGATACCGCGAAAAAGGGCCAGATCGTCACCTGTCTGAGCGCATTCATCTTCTGCTATACCGAGCCCTGTCTGATGCTGGGCACCATCATGCGCCCGGTCACCGATATGGTCCGGGTGTCCCGGGCCAAGCTGTCTTATATCCTGGACTCCATGGGGTGCAACCTGGCCTGTTTCTCCCCCATCAGCAGCTATGGGCCCTTCATCTCCGGCCTGATCGCGGCGGAGCTGCTGGCTGCCGGGATCCAGGGCAGCGAGTGGGGGATCTGGCTGCAGATGCTGCCCTTCAACCTGTACAGCCTCTTCGCCATGGTCACCGTCATCGTGGTGGCGGCCTTCGGGCTGGACTTTGGTCCCATGCGCAAGGAGGAGGAGCGGGCCCAGAAGACCGGCAAGCTGCTGGCCGACGGCGTGGAGCCCCTGGTCCCAGAGATCAAGAACGTCCTGCCCAAGGACTACAAGCTATCTCTGTGGAACTTCATCGTCCCCATGGTCTCCCTCTTCGTCTCTCTGTTCGCCACCATCTTCTGGACCGGCGACATCGCCGCCAACGGCTTTGTGAACTGCTTCCGCACCGCCAACATCACCCTGGCCATCTGTATGGCCTTCCTGGGCGGCGGGATCGGCGCCGGCATCATGGGCGTCATCACCGGACTGTTCAGCCCACTGAAGGCGTTCGACACCTTCGTGGATGGCATGATCGAGCTGATCAATGTGCCCTTCATCCTGATCTGCGCCTGGTCTCTGGGCACCATCGTCAAGTCTATGGGCACCGGCGACTTCATGGTAGGGATCGTGCAGCAGTACCTCTCCCCCGGCCTGGTCCCCGCCCTGGTGTTCCTCTTCGGCGCGTTCATCTCCTTCGCCACCGGCTCCTCCTGGGGCGTCTGGTCCATCATGATGCCCATCGCCTTCCCCATGGCAGTGGCCTTCGACCTGCCTCTGGCCTATGTGGTAGCTTCCGTCATCAGCGGCGGCATGTTCGGCGACCAATGCTCCCCCATCTCTGACACCACCGTCATGTCCTCCACCGGCGGCTCCTGCAACCACATCGTCCATGTGATGACACAGCTCCCCTATGGACTGACGGTAGGCATCTCCGCGTTCCTGGGCTTCCTCTTCGGCGGTCTGACCGGGCAGTATATGCTCTCCATCCCTGTGACCGCCGTGATCCTCTACGCCGCCATGTTCATCCTGACGAAGGCGGACAGCGCCCGTTATGCAAAAGCGGCCTGATGACCGGCCGCGTGACAGATCGACAGGAGGTATCCATGAAAAAGATAGACAAGATCGTAAAAGCCCCCCATTTCTATACCATGGAGGGGGAGGGCGTCGGCTACCGCGCCGCCGCCGCCATGGCCATCGACTGCGGCAAGATCCTGGAGGTGGGCACGCAGGAGCATATCCTGAAGGAGTACTCCGCCCAGGAGGTCATCGACCTGCCCCACCACATGGTCCTGCCCGGCTTCATCGACGGACATATGCACACCGCCTGCAACATCATGCGGGGCCTGGCCCAGGACACCAACAACTGGATGATGTTCGGCCTCCAGCCCTTCGACAACGCCGTCACCGCGGAGGAGAAGGACGCAGGCAGCCGGGTCGCCATCCTGGAGGCCATCCGGGCGGGCACCACCACCCTGGGGGACTACGAGTCCAGGATGGACGGCGTGTGCGCCTTCATCGAGAAGGTGGGGGCCCGGGGCAACATCGCCCAGACCATCCGGGCGGCCAAGCGCCGGGTGTATCAGCCGGGAGAACTGTATGAGTTCGATGACGAGATGGGGGAGGAGAGCCTCCAGCGGAACATCCAGCTCTATGACAAGTGGCATGGTAAGGCCGGGGGACGGATCCGGATCCTCTTTGGCCCCCAGGGGGCGGACTTCGTCAGTCCGGAGCTGCTGCTGAAGATCCAAAAGGTGGTCAAGGAGCGGGGCACCAAGATCCATATGCACGTCCAGCAGGGCGACCGGGAGACTTATCAGATCGAGAAGCGTTACGGCAAGCGGCCCACCGCCTTCCTGGATGAGCTGGGCTATCTGGACCCCTCCCTGATCGCGGTCCACCTGACCGACTGCAGCGACGAGGAGGCCGCCCATATCGCCAAAAAGGGGGCCAGTATGATCGTCAACCCGGGCTCTATCGGCATCATCGACGGGATTGTCTGCCCCAGCGTGGTCTTCCAGAAGGCGGGCGGCGTGGTGGCCCTGGGCTCTGACCAGGCCCCCGGCAACAACTGCCACAACATCATCAACGAGATGAAGAACGTGGCCCTCTTCAATAAGATCAAGTATCAGGATCCCGAGGTCATGCCCGCCTGGAAGGCCCTGCGGATGGCCACCATCGAGGGCGCCCAGGCCGTCGGTCTGGGGGATGCTGTGGGCTCCCTGGAGCCGGGGAAACAGGCGGACTTCATTGCCATCGACTTGAACTGTCCCTCGATGCTCCCGGTGTATACCTATCCCATGCGCAATATGATCCCCAACCTGGTCTACAGCGCCAGAGGGCCGGAGGTGGCCTTGGCCGCGGTAGACGGCGAAGTCATCATGCGGGACGGCGCCTTCACCAAAGTGGACCAGGAGGAGCATCTGTCCGCCATCCCCCAGTATCCTGACGCGATCGGTCAGCGGGCCGCAGAGGAGTTCTTTCAGATCAACGGCACCAATGCCCGTTTCATGCAGGAGGGGAAACTGTAAGTTCACTGACCGCCTTTCTTGATGCAGGAGGCGCCCCGGGATCGAAAGGGATCCCGGGGCGCCTCGCATGTGATGGGTCAGTTCCGGTCAGAGCGCCGGCCGTTGGTATGGATCGCGGCCGCCGCACACAGGGCCAGCAGTCCCGGCACATAGGCCAGGGAGACGGCGATGGCCCCGCCGGCGACGCCATAGTGCAAAACAAAGATGAAGACGGGGGACAGGACCAGCGCGGTCCCGACAGTCGTGCCCATAGCGATCAGTCCTCCAGCCAGGCCGATCCGGCCCCTCCCCGTCCAATAGACCAACAGGAGATAGAACAGGGCCCGCAGCCATAGGAAAAGGGCGGAGATCTGGATGTAGATGGTAGAATAGACCTCCATTTCCATAGAGAGAGGGGCCGTCAGCACTTTGGACAGCAGATGAGCATCGGCGGACCAGAGGGCCAGGACTGCGGCGATGACCGCCCAAAGGGTCCCTTTCAGGCGGACCTGTCCGCTGCGGGCAGTCATCAGCAGGATAGCCAGCAGCCAGTAGCACAGGTGGGGCAGATACAGCAGCCACTCCGCGCCCATCCCATACACACCGCCCCAGAGAGCTTGGGTCCCCAAATGGGGCATCCACAGCAGAAAGCCCAGGCAGCGCACGGCCACAGGCAGGAGGGGCAGGGCTCCGGCCAGCAGGCCGTCCCGCCAGGTCACCGCCTCTGGACGGATCCGGCCCTTCCGGGTCAGCAGGAGCACCGCCCCTGCACCCACCGCCCAGAAAAGGAGCAGCGATACCATGAGATAGCCGGGGCCTGGATAGATTCTGCTCAGGCTCGCCCAATATATCTCACCTATCCGCGACCGGCCAAAGCTGGCATACTGCAGCCTATGCAGTTCTGCCAGTTCAGGGGCATTGCGCATGGTCCAATGGAGCAGAGGGGCCAAGATTCCCGCCCAGAGGGGATGGATCAGCAGGATCGACAGGATAGGCCAGCCCAGAGGGACTGCTCCTGCCCCGGGGGGCCCCGCAGGTCTTGCCGGCCGCCGATCGCTGGCCTCCGGAGGCTCGCCGCACCGGCCGCAAAAATTGGCGCCGTCCTTTATAGGCTGGCCGCAGTGTCTGCAGTACACGGGCATCCTCTCCTTCCCATCCGGCAGCCGGACAGATCTCGGTGCCATCCTATCACACCTCGAAAAAAATGTCAACGGCCCGACAGGCGGGCCGTTGATCTCAGAAGCTCTTGAGCAGGCAGAGGATCAGTCCGTAGATCACGCTGGCGCTGATCCCGAACACCAGCACAGGTCCGGCTACCGTGAAGAGCTTGGCGGCGGTGCCGGTGATCAGCCCCTCGCTCTTGAACTCCAGGGCGGGGGACACCATGGCGTTGGCGAAGCCGGTGATGGGCACCAGAGTGCCCGCCCCCGCCCGCTTGGCCAGCTTGTCGAAGAGCCCCAGTCCGGTGAGGAGCGCGGCGGCCAGAATCAGAGTGACGGAGGTGGCTGTCCCGGCCTGATCCTGATCCAGTCCATACTGCTGGAACAGCTGGGTCAGCCCCTGGCCGATGGTGCAGATCCCGCCGCCCACCAGGAAGGCCCACAGGATGTTTTTTCCCAGAGGGGAGGGCTTGGAGCGCTCATTGACCAGTTTGCCATAATCCCGATCGGTCATATCCATCATCGATCTCTCCTTCCTCGGTCTGAGATAGCTTCTCCCAACAGAGAAATTTTATGCGCGGCCGTATGAGAGACATCTTTTCCGCATAGGTTGTACCGGAAGGAGGGTGAGAGACCGTGTACTATCCAAAACGACAGCTCATCCTGACCTGGACCGCCGCCCTGCTGGCCGGCTGCGTCCTCCATGCTTTGTATCGCTGGTGTCCCAACGCTGTCACTGCCTTCTTCTCGCCAGTGGCGGAGAGCCTTTGGGAGCACACCAAGCTGATCTTCTGGCCCTATCTGGGGGCGGCGCTGATCCTTGCCAGGGACCGCCCCGGCGGGGCCCGCCCCTGGCTGCTGGTCCTGCCTGTGCTCTGTGTCCTGGCTCTGGTCCTGGGGTGGCTCTACCACATCGCCCTGGGGGGAGAGGCCCTGTGGGTGGACCTGGTCCTCTATGCTCTGGTGATGGCCCTGGGCTTCTGGCTGGCCACCCGTTTCTCCGGTCCCTTCCAGGGGATGAAGTGGGCGCTGCCCATCCTGGCGGTCCTGCTCCTGGCCGCCCTCATCGGCTGGACCACCCTCTATCCCCCGGAGGGCCTGCTGTTCCGGGACCTGGCCACTGTGGGGGCCTGGCTGGCCATGCCCTGCTGAAAACAGTTGTCCGATCCCCTTCCTTTTGGTATACTGGCGGTAAAAGGAGGGGGACCATGGTCGTCTATGGTGCGAGGGGCCTGACCGCCCGGGCCCAGGCCCGGGAGCTGCTGGCCCTGGCGGCGGAGCGGGAGTGGGGGGCGTCCCCGCTGCCGGAGCTGGCCCGGCGGCCCGGCGGGAAGCCGTTCTTCCCCAGCCGGGAAGACCTGTGCTTCAATCTGAGCCACAGCGGGGATCTGGCCCTGTGCGCGCTGGACCGGGCCCCTGTGGGGGCGGACATCCAGATGGTGCGGGCCTGGCGGCCTGGCCTGCCCCGGCGGGTGTGCTCCCAGCGGGAGCTGGACTGGCTGGAACAGCAGCCTGACCTCTGGTCCGCCTTTGCCCTGTTGTGGGCCCTGAAGGAGGCTCGAGCCAAGGAGAGCGGGCAGGGATTGATGGGAGGTCCGATCCGGGAGATCCGGATCCCCCTCCCTGCTGAGGGACCGGTCCGGATGGACGGCCTGTGGTCCAGGACCTACACCGGCCCTGGCTGGGCGGCGGCGGTGTGGGGCCGGGACCGTCCCCCGGAGGAGATCCAGTGGACAGAGCTGTGACCCATGGGGAAAAGACAGCGCCGGACGTCGATTCGTCCGGCGCTGTCCTGTGTCCTATCGCAGCTTAGCCACGGCCGCCTCGATCCGGTCCATGGCCTTTTCCAGGTTCTCCATGGAGTTGGAATACGAGATGCGGATCCTGCCCGCCAAGTTGAAGGCCTCGCCGGGGACCACCGCCACCAGGGCCTCGTCCAGGAGATACTCGGCGATATCCAGGGAGCTGGTCAAGGTCTTCCCGCCGCCCGTGCGCCCGATCAGGGCGGATACGTCCAGATACACATAGAAGGCGCCCTTGGGGGCGGGGAAGCGGATCTGGGGGATCTTCGCCAGCCGGCTGCAGACATAGGTGCGCCGCTGGGCAAAGACGTCCACCATCCGGTCCACGTCGAACTGAGGGCCGGCCAGGGCCTCCAGGGCGGCCTTCTGGCCGATGCTGCTGGTGTTGGAGGTGGTCTGGCTCTGGATCACCTGGATCGCCTTGACGATCTCCAGGGGGGCGGCGGCGTAGCCCACTCGCCAGCCGGTCATGGCGTAGGCCTTGGAGAAACCGTTGATCGTGATGGTGCGGGCAAAGATCTCGGGAGAGATGGAGGCGATGGAGATGTGCTCTGCTCCATCATAGACCAGCTTCTCATAGATCTCGTCGGCGATGATGTAGAAGCCGTGCTCGCAGGCCAGCTCGCCCAGGGCCTTCAGGTCCTCATAGGAGTAGACCGCGCCGGTGGGGTTGTTGGGGGTGCAGATCACGATGGCCTTGGTGCGGGGGCCCACCGCCCGGCGGATGGCGTCCAGGTCCAGGGCGTAGCCCTCCGCCTCCTTGGTCTCTACGAAGACGGGGGTGCCGCCGGCCAGCTTGATCATGTCGGTGTAGCTCACCCAGCAGGGCACCGGCAGGAGGACCTCATCCCCCTCCTCCACCAGGGACATGATGGAGGCGAAGACCGCCTGCTTGCCCCCCACCGTCACCGTGATCTGATCGATGGGATAGTGCAGGCCGTTCTCCCGCTCCAGCTTCTCCGAGATGGCCCGGCGCAGCTCAGGGATCCCGCTGCCCACAGTGTATTTGGTGAAGCCGTCGGCGATCGCCTTGACGCCCGCCACCTTGATGTAGTCGAAGGTGCTCTTGTCCGGTTCGCCGATGTTCAGCTTGATGATATCCTTGCCCTCCGTCTTCAGCCGGGCCACCCGGGCGTTGAGCTGGGTGGTGGGGGAGATGGAGACCTTGCTCATTCTGCTCGCTAACATAACTTTTGTTCCTTCCTGTAATTTCTTGGTATGTCAATGGGCCTGCTTCCGGGCCAGATACTTTTTGACGAAGGGATAGGCACAGGAGATGAGGGAGGCCAGCAGCAGGACGATGCAGATCGGCCGGGTGACGATCGACTGCAGGCCGGCGCCCACAGAGCCGGTCCGGATGATGGTCCTGGTCAGTCCCCGCTCCGCCAGGGGACCCAGGATATAGCCCAGGACCACGGCGGACAGATCCACATGGAGCCGCTTGAGGAAGTAGCCGATCACACCGCAGAAGAGCATGATATAGACGCTGGCGTAGGAGTTCTCGCAGGCGAAGGAGCCCAAAACGGTGAGCACCAGGATCCCCGCAGTCAGGTAGTTCTCCGGGATGTTGTTCACCTTGGCGAACTGCTTGGCGCAGATCAGGCCCAGGATCACCATGATCAGGGCGGAGATCACGATCCCAAAGATGAAGGGGTAGGTGATGTGGGCCTTCACGGTGAACAGGTCGTTGCCCGGGGTCAGGCCGTGGAGCATCAGCGCCCCCATCAGAACGGCGGACACCGCGTTGCCGGGGATGCCCAGGGTCATCATGGGGATCAGGGAGCCGCCGATCAGGGCGTTGTTGGCGCTCTCCGGACCGGCGATCCCCTCCCGGTGACCGGTGCCGAATTTCTCCGGGGTCTTGGACAGCCGCCGGGCCTCGCTGTAGCCCATGAAGGCGGAGATGCTGCCCCCGGCGGCGGGGATGATCCCCACCACCATGCCCACGATGCTGCACCACAGGTAGATGAAGGGGTAGCGGCACAGGTCCTTCAGCTTCACCTTATACTTGTTCACCATGTTGATGGAGCTCTCCACCTCGACAGTGGCGTCCCGGTCCACGATCATGGACAGCAGCTGGGAGATGGAGTAGATCCCGATGATGGTGGGGACGGTAGGGAAGCCGGTGAGCAGGCTCATCTGCCCGAAGGTGAAGCGGGCGTAGCCGTACTGGGGGTCCATGCCGATGCAGCCGAAGAGCAGACCGATCACCCCGCCGATCAGCCCCTTGACGATGTTCTTGGAGGAGAGGGTGGCGATGATGGTCAGACCGAAGATGGCCAGACACACGTTCTCCTGGGAGCTGAATTTTAGGGAGAAGGAGGCCAGCGAGGGGGCGATGGTCAGCAGGCCGATGAAGCCGATGAAGGTCCCCCAGAAGGAGGCCACGGCGGATTCGATCAGTGCCTCGGTGGCGTGGCCTTTCAGGGCCAGGGGGTGGCCGTCCCAGCCGGTGGCGGCGGCCGAGGGGGTGCCGGGGGTGTTCACCAGGATCGCGGAGATCGACCCGCCATAGCTGGCCCCCACATAGACGCCGGCCAGCAGGATCAGGCCCATGGCCGGGTCCATGCCGTAGGACACGGGGATCAGCACCGCGATGCCCATGGTGGCGGACAGGCCGGGCATGGCCCCGAAGGCGATCCCCAGCACGGTGCCCAGCACTGCCGCTAACAGGTTGTTGGGCGAGAGGGCCGTGGTCAGGCCCATCAGGATATTTTCCATATGTATACCTCCTTTTCGGTCCCGGTGCTCAGATCAGCAGGCCGGAGGGGAGGGGGATGGACAGGAGGATCTTGAAGCCCACATAGATGACGGCGTCCATCCCCAGAGCCACAGCGGGGTACATCCACTTCTTCTGGGTGGGGGTGTGCCAGTAGCAGAACAGGACCACATAGACGAAGGTGGTGGTGAAGAAGCCCAGCCAGCTGGCCAGGAGGACGTACACCACCGAGGAGCCCAGGGCCACGGCGAGATGATACAGCTGCCGTTTCGTCATGGGGGCTTCCGCATCCAGCTCCTTGCCCGCCTTCTCCTTGGCGACGGTGATCCCCAGCTGGACGATGGTCAGGAGGATGCCCAGGGAACAGACGATATAGGGGTAGAGCCGGGCCTGCTCGTTCACCGTCTTGGTGGCCAGGAAGAAGAAGGTGAAGAATACCAAGAGGAAAACGAGATAAAATTTTTCCTTTTTGTAGAGGGACAAATCGAACGCTCCTTTCTCATCAAGGTCCCCGATACAGCCCAAGCGGCGATAAGATGCCGCTTGGGCTGTGGTCGGTCAAGGCGTTTGTCAGCCGTTCAGCATGGTGTCGAAGGCGGTCTGAGTGTCAGTGATGATGGTGGTGAAGTCGGCGCTGTTCTTGTACACGACGGGCAGGCCGATCCCCTCCGCCTCCTCGATATACTCGCTGTCGCCGGCCACCTGCTCGAAGACCTTCTCCCAATAGGCGATGGCGGCGGCGTCAGTGCCGGCCTTCATGGCGAAGCCGCGAGGGATGGTGAAGACCACATCGTAGCCCTGCTCCTTGAAGGTGGGGACGTTGGGGAGCACGTCGGGGCGCTCAGTGTTGGCCACGCCTAGGACGATCAGCTTGTCGGCGTCCAGGGAGAGCATCTCGGAGTAGCTGAGGGAGGCTGCGTCGGAGTGGCCGCCCAGCAGGTCGGCCATCTGCTCGGAGCCGCCGTCGTAGGGGACGATGGTCAGGTCGATCTCAGCCTGCTCGGCCAGCACCTGGGGCACGAAGTAGGCCACAGTGGCCGCTCCGGTGGCGGAGACCTCCAGCTTGCCGGGGTTGTCCTTGGCGTAGGCGACGAACTCCTCCAGATTCGTGAACTTCCCGTTGTCCTTCATCGCGACGATGACCCGCTGATCCTGGGCGAACATGCTGACAAAAGCGAAGTCGTTCAGGTAATCGAAGGTCAGGGGCTTGTCCGCGGTGTTAACGAAGGCGGTGGAACCGATCCCGGAGCACATATAGGTGCCGTCCGCATCGTGCTTGAGGGTGTCAGCCAGGCCCACCGTGCCGCTGCCGCCGCCGATGTTGGTGATCACCAGGTTGGCATCGGTATACTTGGCGGCGTGCTTGGCGACCAGACGGGCCAGCAGGTCGTTGGCGCCGCCGGCGGAATAGGGCACGATCAGGTTGACCGTCTTAGGAGGGGCGTAGCTGCCCGCAGGGGCCTGGCTGCCGGAGCCGTTGGCTCCAGAGCTGCCGGAGCTCTTGCCGCCGCCGGAGCTCCCACAGGCGGCGAGGGACATCGTCATAGCGGCTGCAAGGAGGATGCTCAACAACTTTTTCATTACGACTACCTCTTTTTTGATGTATTTTTCAAAAACAGACAGGGGACCGGGGGCGCTCGTCTGTTCATGAACTGTGGGACAGGCGGCTCTCGTGGACATGTCATACGCCGCCTGTGCAGTAGCTATCATAGCATAGTGAATATTATTTTTCAATTATTTTTTTAGATGAAAAATAAAAAACTATTTTGTGGAGATCGACAATGCCGGATCTGTTGTCTATATCCACCTGATCCAGAGAGCCTTTTTCCATAAAGATCAGGCGAAATTGTCGGATTCGATCAGGAAATGAAAGGATGTTGCCGGAACAACGTCGTAAAAATGGTCTGTTGACAAATAAACGTCTCCTCGATATACTAGGTCCGGATGAGCGGACCGAACTGGTGTCCGCAGAGGATCTGAGATCGTAAGGAGGGTCTTATAGTCATGCGCATCATGGATTGTACACTGCGCGACGGATCGAACGTAGTCGGGAATGGGTTCTCCAGGGAGCTGACCGAGATGATCTTGAGAGGGCTGTGCAGCAGCGGGGTCCCCATCATCGAATTTGGCAACGCGAAGGGCCTGGGGGCCTATGAGGTGTCCAACGCGGCCGCCCCCTTGACGGACCAGGGATATCTGGAGGCGGTCCAGCCCTATCTGGACCGGGCGGAGCTGGGCATGTTCCTGAACTGCGCCCGGTTCCGCCGGGAGGATGTGGAGATGGCGGGCCGGAGCGGGATCCATTTCCTGCGGGTGGGGATCGCCGCTGGGGACGGTGAGAAGGCCAGGGAACCGGTGGCCTGCGTCAAAGAGAACGGTATGAAGGCCTACTTCGCCCTGATGAAGGCCTACATCCTCCCTCCCGCAGAGCTGGCCGAAGAGGGGAGACGGCTGGCGGGATCCGGCGCCGATGAGCTGACGATCATGGATTCGGCGGGCACCATGACGCCCGAGGACACTGCCCGCTATGTGGAGGCCCTGAAGGGAGCGGTGGATATCCCAATAGGGTTCCATGGCCATAACAACCTGGGCATGGCGGCGGCCAACGCCCGTGCCGCGGCGAAGGCGGGGGCGGACATCATCGACTGCGGCCTGCTGGGCATGGCCCGCAGCGCGGGGAACATCCCCACAGAAGCGGCTGCCGCCCTCCTGGAACGGGAGGGGATCCCCTGCGGGATCGACTTCTATCTCCTGCTGCGTTTTCTGGATGAGGAGCTGATCCCCGCTATGGAGAAGGAGGGATACCAGGCCCCCATCCGTCCCCTGGACCTGATCCTAGGCTGCTCCGGCGCCCACTCCAGCTTCAACAGGAAGTTCCGCGCCGTCGCGGAGGAGACGGGCGTGGATCTGTACCGGCTGATCGTGGAGGTGTCGAAGACCGACCGCAAGGCCCCCTCTGAGGAGCTGATGCGCGCCGCCGCAGAGGAGCTGCGGAGGGACATGGTCTGATCCTCCCCGCCGCCGGACGAGGACTGCGGACCGCACTGTGATGCGGCCCGCAGTTTTGAAGAGAGGGAGGACTGGGGATTTTTCTCTGCTGTCCTTGACTGTTCCCCGCTCCCATGATATGTTATTATCAAATATCGGAAACAGGGGGGATCCTATGGACGGCCTGATCGCCAAGATACAGACCATGTCGCTGACCCGTACAGACGCCAGCATCGCAGAGTATATCCTGGAACACATCGACACCATCGGCCTTCAGACCTCCACGGCTCTGGCGGAGGCCATCGGGGTCAGCGATACGTCCATCATCCGGTTCATCCGCAAGCTGGGCTTCAAGGGCTATGCGGATTTCCGCAACGAGATGGCGGGCCGGATGGCCAAGCAGTACGACCAGTCCAGGCAGGCGGCCTCTCTGCTCTCCGGTGAGAAATACGCCCTCACCAAAGACCGCCTGAAGAAGGACAGCCTGATCCGGGACATCAGCGACTGTACCCTGGACAACCTGGAGAAGAGCTTTTCCAAGCTGGACAATGAGACGGTGGATCAGGTGGTGGACATCCTGCTGAAGAGCCGGCGGAAATTCGTGGCCGGCTTTCGGGGGACGGCCAGCTGCGCCCAATATATGTCCAACCGGCTGGTGCTGCTGCTCCCCAATATCGTGCCCATCCTCCACGCGGATTCCTCGGCCATCGAGGCTCTGGTGGATATCGAGGCCGACGACTGCCTCTTCCTCTACAGCTTCATGCGCTATTCAGAGATCAACTACTGTCTGCTGGATATCGCCCACCGCAAAGGGGCCAAGGTGATCCTCATGACAGACAGCTATACCTCTCCCTTGGCCAGCAAGTCGGACATCGTCCTGGTGGCGAAGGTGACGGGATTGGGCTTCACCAACTCCTATGTGGCCCCCCTGAGCATCTCGGAGGTCATCCTGCTGACGATCAGCGACCGGAAGGATTCCAAATGTGCGGAACGGCTCAGCATGATGGATGAGATCATCCAGCAGAGCAAGCTCTACTGACCCAGCGGCCGGCCTGAAAGGCCGGCCGCTGTCTCTGTGGCCTGTGGGGAAGATATCAGTTTTCCCCGGGCAAGACCCGGTTTTTCTGTGCCATTTCCCCTTGCGCCCCTGGAGAAAAAGGGGTATAATGCCCCTGTTACGAGGCGGGCTGGAAAAGGCAGACCCTCTGCGGCTGCGAATCCCTCCCCCCGGAGGTAACAGATATGGTCAAAGCGATCGTAGGCGCGAACTGGGGCGACGAGGGCAAGGGCAAGATCACCGACATGCTGGCGGAGCAGTCTGATGTGGTGGTCCGCTTCCAGGGGGGCGCCAACGCGGGGCATACTATCATCAACAGCTATGGCCGGTTCGCCCTGCACACCCTCCCCTCCGGCGTGTTCTTCCCCCATGTCACCAATGTCATCGGCAACGGCGTGGCCCTGGATATCGGCAAGCTGGTGGACGAGCTGGAGCAGCTCACCGGCCAGGGGGTGCCCGCGCCCAAGGTGATGGTCTCCGACCGTGCCCAGCTCCTCATGCCCTACCACATCCTCCAGGACACCTATGAGGAGGCCCGGCTGGGGGGCAGGGCGTTCGGCTCCACCAAGAGCGGGATCGCCCCCTTCTACTCCGACAAATACGCCAAGACGGGGATCCAGGTGTGCGACCTCTTCGACGAGCCCCGGCTCCGGGAGCGCCTCACCGCCGCCGTAGAGCTGAAGAACGTCCTCTTCCAGCACCTGTACCACCAGCCCTGCGCAGATGCCGGACAGATCTTTGCCCAGCTCCTGGAGCTGCGGGAGCGGATCGCCCCCTATGTGGGGGACACGGTCACGTTCCTCCACCAGGCCCTGAAGGAGGGGAAGTCCGTCCTGCTGGAGGGCCAGCTGGGGTCGATGAAGGACCCGGACCTGGGCATCTTCCCCATGACCACCTCCTCCCACACCCTGGCCGGCTACGGCTGCGTGGGGGCCTCGGTGCCCCCCACCGCCATCCAGGACGTGATCTGTGTCACCAAGGCGTACTCCTCCTGTGTGGGCGCCCAGACCGAGCCCTTCATCAGCGAGCTCACCGGTCCGGAGGGGGACGAGCTCCGCCGCCGGGGAGGCGATCACGGGGAGTTCGGCGCCACCACCGGCCGGCCCCGCCGGGTGGGCTGGTTCGACGTCGTGGCCACCAGATATGGCTGCATGGTCCAGGGCGCGACTCAGGCGGCCCTCACCTGTCTGGACGTGTTGGGCTATCTGGACACGATCCCGGTGTGTACCAGCTATGAGATCGATGGGATCGTCACCGATCGCTTCCCCACTACCCCTGCGCTCCTCCGGGCCAGACCGGTGTTCACCCAGCTGCCCGGCTGGCGGTGCGATATCCGGGGCTGCACGGACTATGACGCCCTCCCCGCCAACGCCAGGGCCTATGTGGACTTCCTGGAGGCACATATCGGCGTGCCCATCACGATGGTGTCCACCGGCCCCAAACGGGAGGAGATGGCGTACCGGACGCCGGATCTGTAAAGAGGCTCCCGCCTTGTGTGGGAGCTGTCGGCCAAAGGCTGACTGAGGAGGGGCCCCGGCCCCTCCGGCCGCTTTGCGGCCGCCTCCCCCATGCGGGGGAGCTTTCCTGATCGACCGTAGACCAAAGGAGAAGACCATGAAAAAAGCGATCACCTCACTGCTGGCCCTGTGCCTCGCCCTGTCCCTGACGGCTGTGCCCGCCTCCGCCCTGGAGCTGGAGGAGGCCAAGGAGCTGCTGGCCCTCCACTATGTGGACGGGCTGGCCCCGGAGATTCTGGAGATGGGCTCTCTGGACGAGATCCTGGAGGCCATCGGCGACCCCTACACCTTTTACATGACCCCAGAGCAGTATGAAGCCTTCAACACCTCCGTCAACGGACAGACGGTGGTGGGGATCGGAGCCACGGCGGAGACCGCCTTCAACGGCGGCTACCGGATCATGTCCATCCTGCCCGACTCCCCGGCCCTGGAGGCCGGCCTCCAGCCTGGCGACATCATCGTGGAGGTGGACGGCACCCAGCTCACCGCCGAGACGGATCCCCGGGCCTATATCGGGGGCCTGGAGGGTACCCAGGTCGTCATCGCCGTCCTCCGGGAGGGCGAGCGGCTTGAGTTCACCATCACCCGCCGGGCGGTGAGCATCCCCATCGTCACCTATGAGCAGCGGGGCAGCGCCGGTTATATCAAATGTATCAGCTTCGGCTCCTCCACTGCCGGCACCTTTGCTGAGGCGATCGGAGCGATGGGGGATCAGACCGCTGTGTGGATCGTGGACCTGCGGTCCAACCCCGGCGGGGACAGCAACGCCACCGCCTCCGCCGCCGGCTATTTCATCGGCTCCGGCACCATGCTCTACTTCCGGGACGGCAGCGGACGCTATCAGTACACATACACCATGCCCGGGTTCCCGGACCTGACCGACGACCCGGTGATCGTCCTCACCAGTGAGCACTCGGCCAGCGGTTCCGAGCTCTTCGCCGGGGACATGCGGGCCTATGGGGCGGGGATCGCCCTGGGCCAGCGCACCTTCGGCAAGGGCACTGCCCAGATCGTGCTGGAGGAGTCCAACTGCTCCTATATGGTGGATGGCGAAGCGATGAAGATCACCGCCTACCGCTTCTTTGCCCCTGACGGAGCTACCAACCACATCGTGGGCGTCCTGCCCACCCTGCTGATCTCTCCGGAGAACACAGAGCAGGCGGCCCTGCTCCTCGCCCAGGCCAAGCCCGCCCGGGCGGCTGGCCACTGGAAGCTGGAGCTGGCCGGTCAGACCTTCTATCTGGATCCGGATACGGAGGAGAAGGCCGCTCTGTCCGAGCTGCTGGAGGCCCTGCCCCCCTCCGCCAAGCTGTATCAGGGAGACAGGACCCAGACCTGGGAGCTCATCGCTCCTTCCCAGGCCGCGAAGGAGGCCGGTGTCGGTTTTACGGCCCGGACCCTCCCTGACACGGCGGACAGTCCCTATGGCCGGGAGATCGACACCTTGACCACCTACCGGATCCTCAGCGGCTATGCAGACGGCCTCTTCCACCCCAAGGACACCGTCACCCGGGCCCAGTTCGCCGTCATGGCGGCCTCTGCCCTGGACCTGCCCGCCGGGAAAGCGGGCCAGTTCTCCGACGTGGCCGAGGGCAGCTGGTATGCCGGAGCGGTCTCCGCGATGGCGGATATGGGCTTCCTCTCCGGCTATGGCGACGGCACCTTCGGCCCTGATGACACCATCAGCCACCAGGAGATCGTGTCTGTCCTGTCCCGGGTGGCGGCCTGGAGCAGCATGGATGGCTTCAGCCTGGCCGACGCCGATCTGAGCGTGGAGGAGCTGGCCCGGTTCTCTGACTACGCTGACTGGGCCCAGATTCCTGCCCGGAACCTGGAGGCTCTGGAGGCCCTGGTCGAGGGCCTGGCCCCCACGGATCCCGGCACCCGGGAGACCGCTGCCGCCATGCTCTGCCGTTTGATGGAGAGCACCCATCTGATCTGGGACTGATCTGCGTCCTGCCAGGCCGAGCCTTTCCCTGAAGGGGCCTCGGCCTGGCAGGAACGGAAAAAATATAAGAAAGGACCTGACGAGATTGACCAAGATCGATATCATCTCCGGCTTTTTAGGGGCCGGAAAGACCACCCTCATCAAGAAGCTGCTGGATGAGAGCTTCAAGGGGGAGAAGATCGTCCTCATTGAGAATGAGTTCGGTGAGATCGGCATCGACGGCGGCTTCCTGAAAGACGCCGGGGTGGAGATCACCGAGATGAACTCGGGCTGTATCTGCTGTTCCCTGGTGGGGGATTTCGGAGCTGCCCTGAAGCAGGTGCTGGCCGACTACGCCCCCGCCCGGATCGTCATCGAGCCCTCCGGGGTGGGCAAGCTGTCCGATGTGGTGGCCGCTGTGGAGCGGGTCCAGGCGGAGAGCCCCGACCTGCACCTGAACAGCTTCGTCACCGTGGTAGACGCCGCCAAGGCCAAGGTGTATATGAAGAATTTTGGGGAGTTCTTCAACGACCAGGTGGGGCACGCCTGCGCCATCATCCTCTCCCGCACCCAGAAGATCGACCAGCACAAGCTGGACGGGGCGGTGGCCCTCCTGCGGGAGAAGAACCCCAAGGCCGCCATCCTCACCACCCCCTGGGACCAGCTGACCGGACAGCAGATCCTCTCCGCCATGGAGGGGGGCCACGACCTGGCCCATGACCTGATGGAAGAGATCGGGCACGAGCATCACCACCATGACGAGGACTGCGGCTGCGGCTGTCACGACCATCATCATGATCACGAGCACCACCACGATCACGACCACTGCGGACATGACCACGAGCATGAGCACCACCACGACCATGACCATGGGGACACCTGCACCGCCTGCCATGACCACAGCCACCATCACCACCATGATGCCGACGAGGTGTTCACCTCCTGGGGCAGGGAGACCCCCCGGAAGTACAGCCGTGAGGAGCTCCAGGAGGCCCTGTCTGCCCTGGCGATGACGGAGGACTATGGCATCATCCTCCGGGCCAAGGGGATGGTCCCCTGCAGTGACGGACAGAGCTGGCTCCACTTCGACCTGGTCCCTGAGGAGTTCCAGATCCGGGAGGGCGGGACCGACTACACCGGCCGGCTGTGCGTCATCGGTTCCGATCTGAAGGAGAAAGAGCTGGAGGAGCTGTTCCTGCTGGCGTGAAAAAGCCTCCTTCGCCAAGGAGGCCGTTCTCTCTATCAAGACCCGTGAGGTGAAATAAAATGCCCGATTCCCGAATCCCTCTCTATCTGATCACCGGCTTTTTGGACGCCGGGAAGACCACCCTGCTCACCGACACGCTGAACATGGACTATTTCAACGACGGCCAGAGGACGGTGCTCCTTCTGTGCGAGGACGGAGAGGAGGAGTACGACCCCCAGTTCCTGTCTCAGCGCAACTGCCGTCTGATCCCCGTCGAGGATCAGGAGGGGCTGACCACCGAATTTTTGAAGGAGGTGGACCGCCGTTACCAGCCGGAACGGGTGCTGTTGGAGTACAACGGCATGTGGCCGGTGGATGTCCTGCGGCGGTGCCGCCTGCCCAAGACCTGGGGGCTCTATCAGGCCATCCATGTGGTGGACGGTTCCACCTTTGAGATGTATCTGAACAACATGCAGTCGATGTTCATCGACATGGTATCCGGGGCGGATATGGTCCTCTTCGACCGCTGCACCCCCGACATGCCTCTGGCCGGCTGGAAGCGGTCGGTCCGGGCGGTGAACCGGATGTGTGAGATCGTCTTTGAGGACGTGAAGGGCGAGGAGCTGGAGGTGGAGGACATCCTCCCCTACTCCCTGGAGGAGGACCACATCGTCCTGGAGGACGCGGACTACGGCATCTGGTATCTGGATATCCAGGAGCACCCGGAGCGCTATGTGGGCAAGACCATCACCTATAAGGCCCAGGCCATGACCGGGATGAAGCTGCCAAAGGGCTCCTTCGTCCCTGGACGCAACGCCATGACCTGCTGTGTGGAGGATATCCGCTTCTTTGGGTTCCTGTGTAAGTACGACAAGGCCCGCTCCCTGCGCAAGGGGGAGTGGATCACGGTCACGGCCCAGATCCGCTGGGAGCACGCCGACGTCTATGAGGATGAAGGGGTGGTCCTCTACGCTCAGACCGTCGAGAAAGCCCAGGCCCCTGAAGACCCGCTGGTGTATTTCCGATAGAATATCTCTCCGCTGGAGCAGTGCTCCCGGTCGAGACCGGCGCGGACAGATGAGGACAAAAAACAGGCGATCCCTGGTAGGGACCGCCTGTTTTTTTCTGGTCACCCGAAGATGGCGGGCAGGACGTTGAGGAAGATGGTGATGATGATGCCATTGAAGAAGTCGATGAAGAGGGAGCCCACCAGAGGGACGATGAAGAACGCCTGGGGCGCGGGGCCGTAGCGCTTGGTGATGGCCTGCATGTTGGCCATCGCGTTGGGGGTCGCGCCCATGCCGAAGCCGCAGAAGGCGGAGGTCATGACGGCGGCCTCGTAATCCCGGCCCATGACGTTGAACACCACGAAGCGGGCAAAGAAGAACATCAGTACCACCTGGGCGGCCAGCATGACGGTCATGGGGAGGGCCAGGGCGGCCAGCTCCCACAGCTTCAGGGACATGAGGGCGATGGCCAGGAAGATGGACAGAGACACATTGCCCCACATATCCAGGGCCTTGGCGGGCATGACGATGCGCTTGGCGTCGCAGAAGTTGCGGATGGCGGCAGCGATGAGCATGGCGCCGATGTAGGTGGGGAAGACGAACTTGATCTCATTGCCCATGAAGACGATCTTGGCGTTATTGAAGGCGGTGGTGATCAAGGTGCCCAACCCGGAGGCCACCATCAGCAGGATGATGGCGTTGGTGAAGGAGTCGATATCCATGCGCTCGGCCTTCTCCTGCTCAGCAGAAGACTCGCCGTCCAGTTCCATGACCTCTGCCTCGCTCTCGGTGGACTGCAGGCCATATTTGTTGATGATGCTCCGGGCGGTGGGGCCGCCCATGAGAGAACCGGATACCAGGCCAAAGGTGGCGGCGGCCATAGCCATGACCTGGGCGCCGACCAGGCCCATGTTCTCCAGCTCAGGACCGTAGGAGCCGGCGGTGCCGTGTCCGCCCACCATGGGGATGGAGCCGGCGGCCAGACCGTAGCGGACATCCATCTTGAAAGCCACGGCGATGATGGGGCTGAGGATGTCCTGGAGGATCACCATCAGGATCGCGATGAACAGGAAGGTGAACACCTTCTTGCCGCCCTTCTTCAGCAGACGGAAGCAGGCGGTGTAGCCCACGCTGGTGAAGAACAGGGTCATGAAATAGTCCTTGACGTTGGAATCGAAAGACAGAGCCAGCACGCCGGCGGCATACAAGCCCAGGTGGACAAGGGCGAAGATCAGTCCGCCCACGACCGGCGCGGGGATGCAGCAGGCCTTCAGGAATTGGACGCGGTTGGTGAGGAAGCGGCCCAGCACGAACAGGAGCATGGCGACGCCCGCCGTCTGGTACATATTCAGGGTATACTCTAACATGTGATGCTCTCCTTCTTTCTCCTTTATTTTCAGGGCCGCACATCCGCCAAAGCGGCCCCTTTGAACAAAAAGATCTTACAGGCTCGCCGTCAAAAAGTTTCAAATCGTAACGGAGGTTGGAGAAGATCCTATCAAAGCACCAAAGCAGTCCTAAGATTTTTGTATGATGCGCACAAGAGTGAGGGGGATCCGCCGGATGGGAGTTCCTGCCGAAGGGGGTCAGTCCTCCTCCACCAGGATGATCAGGCCGTCCAGGAACTTCTTCAGGCTGGCCTTGCCCCGGGGACCTTTCCCCTGGAGGAAGGACATCTCCGCCCGGACCTCGTGGAAGGGGAAGAGGCGGGTGGCGTAGCGCAGGAAGAACTCGTTGTCATAATCTTCCAGACCCAGGCTGGCGATGTGGCTCAGCCCCCGCTCCACCGCCCTGCGGATCCGCTGTTCGGTGGACTTGGGCGGACCGGGGAGGCGGGCGCACAGGACCGAGATCCCCGTCTGGGAGACGCTGCTCCCCTCCTCCAAAAGGAGCATGCACAGATCGATGATGTCCTTGGAGCCCTTCTCTCCGGCCATGCCCGCCTGACTGAGGATGTGTGTCAGCCGTCTGCGCCGGCGGTCCGCCGGCGCGGGCTGGGAGGCGGGGGCCTCCCGGCCCGCGAAGACGCTCTGGATGGTCTTCAGAGCCTGTTCATTGTCGATCTGCTCCTTGATATTGGTGATGACCTGGCGCACCTCGATCAGGTTGATGGGCTTCTGGATGAAGAAGGAGACCCCGGCGGTATATGCCTTCGCGATCAGCTCCTTGGAGGAGACCTGGGAGATCATGATGAATTTGGCGCCGCAGCCCCGCTCCTTCAGCTCCCGGACCACCTGGATCCCATCCTTCTCCGGCATGAGCAGATCGATGAGGATCAGGTCGGGCTCCAGGGCCAGGACCCGCTCCGGGTCGGGGAGGCCGTCGCCGCTGTCGCCGCAGACGGTGCCCAGGCCGCTGCGCTCCACGATGTCTTCCAGGATGCCGATGACAGAGATGTCGTCTTCGATGATAAAGATCTTCACATTCGTTCCCCTCCTGTAACGGCGCCCAGAGGCAGCTCCACATGGAAGACCGCCCCCCGGCCGGGTCGCGGCTCCACCAGGATAGAGCCCTCCAGCTCCTCTACGATATACTGGACAGCGGGCAGGCCCACTCCCCGGCTGATGTCGCCGGTGGCCTCGCTGAACTTCGTGGAGTAGCCCACCTGGAACAGCATCTTCATGGCCCGCGGCGGGATACCGGGGCCGTCGTCAGAGACCGTGAGGTGCAGCCGGTCCCCTTCGGTCCGGGCCTCCACCTGCACCGTGCCCCGGTTTCGGTCGGACTGGATGGCCTCCACTGCATTGGTCACCAGATTTTTCAAGATCGACAGCAGCCGGTAGTGCTCCCGCACCGGGAAGTCCTGGGCGCAGCGGCACTCCAGCCGCACCTCCGCCCGTTGTTCCCCCAAAAACTGCCGGGTGGACACCTCCAGGATGTCCAGCAGGTCGGACAGGGCCATCGCCTCATGGTCATATGCCTCGGCCACGTCCTCCTCCAGTCCCCGGATGATCCGCAGGTTGTCCTTCTTGATCTCATGGACATCGCGGGCGATGGACAGGGCCAGGGCGGTGAGATCTCCGGAGGAGGGCTCTTTTTCCAGCCGCTCG
This sequence comes from bacterium 1xD42-67, assembly GCA_003612335.1. Taxonomy (GTDB): domain Bacteria; phylum Bacillota; class Clostridia; order Oscillospirales; family Oscillospiraceae; genus Lawsonibacter. The sequence goes on along the minus strand of RAYO01000013.1, from coordinate 19,694 downwards.
TAGAGCTGGTAGGCATGGGACATGACCCCCTCGATATCCTCGGAATCCTTCTTCAAAAAGTACAGCTCGGTCTTCAGGTTGGCGGTCATGAGGAAGAGCCGGCGGTAACGGTGCTCGTGCTCTGTCCGGAGGAGGAGCTGGCGGTAGCCCCGTCCCGCCCACAGGATGGCACAGGCGGCCAGAGAGCGGCCCAGGGCCAGCCCGGCCAGGGGCAGGAGGCCGTCCGGAGCGGTGGAGCGGCTGGACAGCCACAGATTGAGGACGTTGGACAGGAAGTCGCACAGCAGCAGAACGGACCACAGGCGCAGGGGAGGGATCGTCCGCCGGTCCCGGACCAGCAGGCAGAGCAGCAGCTCGTAGCACAGATAGAACACTCCGCCGGGGTACTCGATGGAGAGGGCGTGGGTCAGGGCCATCCCGCCGGCCAAGTCGATGGCCACCCGGAGGAGGAGGACGCACAGCCCGGTCGTCAGTCCGGTATCCGGCCGGTGGCTGTCCCGCATCATGGTGATCAGCAGGATGGGGTACAAGATGACCGAGGCGGACACCCGGAAGCCCTCTGCCCAAAGGGACAGGTAGATCTGGCTGGTGAGGGCCACCATCAGTCCGATGGACAGCCGCCTCAGCCAGGGAGAGAGGTGGAAGATCGGATATCGTGTCAGCCTCATCCCGCTCCTCCTCTCAAGAACCGCCGGTCAGCTCCGCCAGCGCGGCCCGGTAAACGGCCAGGTCCGCCGTCCACTCCGGGGCTTCCCAGTCCGGTACGAGGTCGGGGCGGGCGGTGGTCAGGACGGCGGCGAACCAGCGGGTGAAGCGGGAGGCCCCCAGGGCGTCCAGGTGGTGGGCGTCGAAGAACATGGTCTCATCCAGCCCGATCGCCCCATAGTCCTGATTGAAGTCGTGGAAGGGCACCCCGTATCGGGCGGCGGTGGCCTCCACCGTGTTGAGCATGGCCTTCTCCTCCAGCTCCAGGTTGGAGGGGCTCTTCACCAGCCACAGCTCGATCCCCTCCTCCCGGCACAGCCGGATGATCTCCTCCAGCCAGTACTGGTTCTTCTCCAGCAGGGGGGCGTTCCGGACCACCGTCTCACTGGCGGGGCGGGGTTGAGGGGCCTGCTGGGGGGGGAGCATGACGAAGCCCTTGTAGGGGTCCCGGAGCTGGTCCCGGCGGAAGGTGAGGTCGGAGCGGCTGAGGCTGCTCCAGCGGTCGTGGTACATCATGAAGTTGAACAGGGCGGACAGCCGGCCCTCCAGGTCGGGGGCGGACAGCCAGGCCAGCTCCGCCTTGTTCCAGGACAGGGGGATGTCGTCCATGTAGGAGAAGGTGACCCCCTTGTCATCCCCCTCCATGTAATGATCCTTGTCCCCAAAGGCCATCCGGCACTCCACCACGATCAGGGAGGGGGACTGGGTCTTCAAAGCCTCTTTGATATAGGTATAAGTGGCCCAGAGGGGCTGCTGCTGGGTGGCGAAGACATAGCTCTTGATCCCTGTCTCCTCCCACAGTTCCAGGGGGCTGAAGGCGGCGTAGGCGTGGCTGGGACCGAAGAACATCACTTGGAACTGGTCCTCCTCCTCGTTGTAGAAGCCCCCCACCTTGTTGGTCATGTCCCAGGGGGCGGCCAGGGACTTGCGGGCCAGCACCTGCTGGAGGGGGGCCAGGATCAGTCCCAGCAGGACCAGGAACACCAGGCCGGAGGATAAAAAGCGGATCTTTTCCTTCATGGGGGCACCTCTAGAATTGGAAATAGGTGAAGGCTCTGACATCGTAGGTGGGGCCATAGATGCCGAAGATCAGCACGGTGAGGGCCCCCGTCAGGTAGACGGCCCACCGCACCGGCAGGACCTGCCGGGCGATCCAGGGCCGCAGAGAGCCATACCGCGCCTGGAGCAGGTCGGCCAGGAACAGCAGGGCCAGGGCCGCCAGAGCTGCCAGGAAGTTGGCGCGGTCCAGCCCTAGGGCGAAGAGCTGCCCCGGCAGGGCGGCGAGGCGGAAGTCCTCGACCGTATGGGCCAGGATCCCCAGTGCTGCGGAGAAGGAGGGGGCCCGGAAGAAGAGCCAGGCGAAGTCCACCAGACAGAAGACGATCAGGACCTGGACCGCCCGCCAAAAAAGGCGGTCCCGGCGGATCCGGAGGGCCTGGCAGGCCCTCTCCCGGGCAGGCCGGAGGACCTCCCCCGCCACCTGATAGGCTCCGTTGAGGCCGCCCCAGATGACGAAGCTCCAGTCCGCCCCGTGCCACAGGCCGCTGGCCAGGAAGGTGATCATGGTGTTGAGGGATCTGCGGGCGCTCCCTCTCCGGCTGCCCCCCAGAGGGATGTAGAGGTAGTCTCGGAACCAGGTGGAGAGAGAGATGTGCCACCGCCGCCAGAACTCTGCTGTCGATCGGGCCAGATAGGGCTGACGGAAATTCTCCATCAGGGTGAAGCCCAGCACCTGGGCGGCGCCGATGGCGATGTGGGAGTAGCCGGCAAAATCGCTGTAGATCTGAAAGGCGAAGAAGACGGTGGCCAATACTGCGGCGGAGCCGGGGAGCTGGTCGTAGTTGGCGTAGACGTGGTCTACCAGCATGGCCAGCCGGTCGGCGACGACGATCTTCTCGAACATCCCCCACAGCATGAGGAGCAGTCCGGCCCGTACCCGGTCCGGGTCGAAGGTGTGGCGCTCATAGAGCTGGCCCAGCAGATTCTTGGACCGCTCGATGGGCCCGGCCACCAGCTGGGGGAAGAAGGAGACGAAGAGGGCGTAGCGGAAGATGTTCCGCTCCGGCTCCACCTCGCCCCGATAGACGTCCACGGTGTAGGACAGGGCCTGGAAGGTGTAGAAGGAGATGCCCACAGGGAGGACGATATCGGATCCCGGCGGTCTGAGAGAGATGCCGCCCAGGGCCAGCAGTGCGGAGAGGCTGTCCAGGAAGAAGTCGAAGTATTTGAAACAGAACAGGATGGACAGGTTGGAGGCGAAGCTGAGGAACACCCACAGCTTTTTCCGTCTGGTCCGGCGGACCGGGTCCGGCAGCGCCTCCGCCCGGAGGAGGAGCAGCCCGCTGATGTAGGTGATCAGGGTGGATAGGGCGATGAGCAGGGCGTATCGGGCGTTCCAGCACATGTAGAAATAGTAGCTGACGATCAGCAGCCATACCCACCGCGCCCGGTGGGGCAGCAGGAAGCAGACCGCCGTCACCAGGGGGAAGAAGAGCAGGAAATCGATGGAGTTGAAGAGCATAAGCGCCTCCAGGAGGAAAATATCATCCTGTCAAGTATAGCACAAAAAGGAGGCAAAAAAAAGACCTAGTTCATCTTTGAGAGCGTCCGCTCAGAAGATCTTTTCCTGTCCTTCGCCGGAGGCGGAGGGGACGCAGGACCGATGCTCTGCGCTTGGAACGCCTCCTTCCTGGTTTGGCAGGTACGGGTCGGGAGGGGGAAAGGGCTGCGATCCATACCAACTATCCCGCAAAAACGGCCGGCTGTCCGGAATGGGTAGACAGGGAGGGGGAGGAAAGCTATACTGGACATGACAGAGGAGGGAGAGCCTATGGAAGTGGAGATCAGGATCGAGCCGGGCCGTCAGGAGCCAAAGGCGGTCATCCTGGCGGGGGAGGAGAGCGAAGACCTGCGGCGTCTGGCGGAGAGGCTGTCGGAGCTGGCTCTGGGGCCCATCCCGGTGAGCCGCGGGGAGGAGAAGCTGTTCCTGCCCCAGCGGGAGTTCCTGCGGTTCTATACCGATGGGAAAGGGGTATCCGCCCAGACAGCGGAAGGGGTCTGGTCCGTCCCGCTGCGGCTCTATGAGCTGGAGGAGCGGCTGGATAAGACCCGGTTCGTGCGGATCTCCAACGGGGAGATCGTGGACCTGGACCGGGTGACCGCCGTGGATCTCTCCCTGTCGGGCACCATCTGCATGACATTGGAGGGGAGGGTGCGGGCCTATGTGTCCCGGCGGTATATGAAAAAGATCAAAGAGGTCCTGGATCTGAAAGGGAGGGAACGCCGTTGAAAGGAGCCAAATGGAGCTGGCTGGCCTGTGTCCTGGCTGGCGGAGCCCTGGGGCTGGTGTCCAGCGCAGTGCTGGCGCCCTACATCATGGATGACCGGGGACCTGCGGCCGTGACATGCCTGCTGTGTACTGCCTTGGGGGCCACCCTGGGCGCCGCGGCGCTGCCCTTCGCGGACAACGGCCCGGCGCTCCTGCGCTGTTCCCTGATCCACCTGGGGGCCACTGCTCTGGAGGTGTCTCTCCTCCTGTGGGTGAGCGTGGGCCTGCGGGACGGCCGGGCCTGGGCCCTCTGGATGGGGATCCTGGTGCTGGTATACGCCTTGATCTGGCTGGGACGGTGGGTCGGCTGGTATGCTGAGGTCAGACAGCTGCGGGCCCTCCTGGGCCTGTCCCCCGGCCCCTCGCCCCTGAAATGGCGGGAGACCCTGCCCTACCTTCCCTTGGTCCTGCTGTGGTGTGATGTGCTGCCTCCGGTACTGGGGTGGATCGATCATGCGGTGGTGGCAGACGTGCCGGTCTTGTCGGGGCTGGTCTTGCCTTACTTCATCCTGCCGGTGGTCAGCTTCTGCGCCGGGATGTCCCTGGGCAAGCGTCAGGGGCTGTGCCTGCTGTATCCTGTCACCTGCTTCCTGTGTTACCTGCCGATGGTGTTCTGGATCTACAACTATACCGCTCTGTTCCACTGCGCTATGACCGCCCTGCCCGCCCTGGGGGGCAATGTGTTGGGATGGCTCTGCCGCCGGAGGGCTGCGGGACAGAGGTCTTGAGGTCCGCAGTCCGATCTGCGGCCTGGCCGCCTCCCTGCGGGACCGGTCCCGCAGGGAGGCGCGCCCCGTATGGCCGGCATTGGCGGATAGCCTAAAGATCGAAGGGCCGGGGCATCGAAGATCGTGCCTTAAGTACATATTTTTCGCTTGACAAATCTATCATAATTTGCTATCATTCTACAAGTCGGGTGCGGCATGCCAGATGTGCCGGCGTCCGGCGGTATATGGGGGTATAGCTCAGCTGGGAGAGCGCTTGAATGGCATTCAAGAGGTCAGCGGTTCGATCCCGCTTATCTCCACCACTTTACAACTGAATATCGATGTGGGGGTATAGCTCAGCTGGGAGAGCGCTTGAATGGCATTCAAGAGGTCAGCGGTTCGATCCCGCTTATCTCCACCAAGGAACGACCAGCTACAAGGCTAAGCCTTGTAGCTGGTCGTTTTAATACCATAATTGTGAATCAGATACCTTAATTTATAATAAGGAAAGTTTCTTTTAGTTTCCCGAAAGAAACTTTCCATTTTACTATTTTCACATGAATCCAAATGCATAGGAGGTGAGCTTCTTGGCTACGGCGGATCAAGTCAAAGCTTTAGTTAAAGCGCATTTTGAACACGAAGATGAGAGATTCAAAACAATTGTTCTGCAAATTGCTGCATATGAGGCAACGCATGGGCATGAAACATATGCCAGAGAATTAAAAAAGTATGCCGAGAAGATTGGCTCACCTAAGGGCAATGTCCTTCGGATTATTCAGCAAAACTGAACCGCCCCAGTAAAAACGGACAATAGACAAAAGCCCCCTGAAGTAGGAAAATAGAAGTACTACAACAGGGGGATTGTCATGTCAAAAAGGAAATACACACATATCCAAGGACTCTTACCAGAAATTCAGGTGATGATAGCGAATGGAAAAAGTCACAGGGAAATCGAGGGATTTTTAGGATTGACCGGAGATCGTCCGGTACACAACCTGTTAAAGCGGGAACGACGAAAAGAGAAAAAACTTCAGGCTGGTATAGCGCCACGACCCAAAGGAGGGCCAAGAAAGAACGATGCACCGAGAAGCATAGAGGCAGAGCAGGCATATGAGATCCATCGTCTGAAAATGGAGAATAAGCTGCTGCGGGTTTTCTGCAATTGACAGGAAGGAGGTGAAGGCAAGCGTCAAGTATCAGGTCATATATATGAACCGTCACAGTTATCCGGTCAATACGATGTGCCGTTTCTTTGGAATATCGCGCAGTGGTTATTACGGGTATGTGAGACGACTGAATAAGCAGGCGCACGATGCGGATTTAGCCGACATGATTCGTGAACAACAGGAGAAATGCGATAGAACCTAGGGATATCGCCGTATGTGGAAGTGGTTGAAGCAAGCAAAGGGGATCCACTGAAATTCTAAAACAATTCTGCGTATTATGAAGAAATACGAACTTTTGTCTGAAATTCGCCGGCGCAGGAAATGGCGGCAGATGGGGCAGCAGCTTCATAAATACGAAAATCTGCTGAACAGAGAATTTCAAGCTGACCGCCCCAATCACAAGTGGGTTACGGATATCTCTTACATCCACACTGGACAAGGCGTTCTTTACTTGTCTATGATTCGAGACTTATTTGACAACAGCATTGTCGCATACAAAACTGCCACTACACAAACTGTCGATCTTGTACTGGACACCATCCGTCTGGCTATGAAGAAGGAGAAGAAAGTCGCTGCGGAGTTGCAGCTCCACAGCGACCAAGGCAGTCAGTACACCTCACAAGCATACTTTGACCTGACTAGAGAATACGGCATTACGCCCTCCATGTCAAGACGCGGAAACTGTTACGACAATGCTATGGCCGAAAATCTCTTTTCTATTCTTAAGACCGAATGTATTTACAGACATCTCCCCGCCACCTTAGATGAGGCCAGATCATTGATCGATCACTATATCTATTTCTATAACCATCAGCGCATCCAGTTAAAAACTGGAGTGGCGCCGCTTACGCTACGCCACTCCGCTTAAAACTTTATTTCTTCCTACCAGGGTCTTTTTTGTCCTGTCCGCACAAGTTGGAGCACTCCATACGCCAGCACAAGGAGACCATTTTCTTCGGCCTGTCTGTCCGGCAGTTCGCTTGTGCAGTCCTGGCCGCCGCCAACAAGAGCGAACGGGAACCGTTCAAAATTCCCCGCAGTGTGCAGCAGTCCATCCCCATCCAGCGGGTGTTCCGGGACGGCATCTGGCAGACTGGCCGCAATCGGTTCAGCCGGACATGGCGGTTTGCGGACATCAACTACTCCGTGGCGTCCCATGAGGACCAGCAGGAAATGTTTCTGGCCTACTGCGGCGTTCTCAACAGCCTGCCCACCGGGGCCACCGCCAAAATCACCATCAACAACCGCCGTCTCAACGGTACGGACTTCCAGCACAGTGTCCTCATGCGCTTGAAGGGGGACGAGCTGGACCGCTACCGCCAGGAGTACAACGGCATCCTCACCGAGAAGGCGCTGGAGAGCAACGATCTCATCCAGGACAAATACATCACGATCTCCGTTGCCCGGAAGAACATCGACGAGGCCCGCACCTTTTTCAAGCGGGTGGACATTGACCTGTCCAAAAGTTTCGGCAAGCTGGACAGCGGGGCCAAACCCCTGGACAACTATGAGCGCCTGCGGATCTTCCATGACTTTTTCCGGCCCAGCGAGGAACGGGATTTTCAATTCGACCTTTCCGCCGCCATGCGCCGGGGCCACCACTTCAAGGACGCCATCGCCCCGGACGGGATGCACTTCAAGGCCGATCACTTCGAGCTGGGCGGCAAGGTGGGCCGGGTCCTGTTCCTCCGGGAGTACGCCAGCTATATCAAAGACCGCATGATTACCGACCTGTCCGACTTCTCCCGGAACCTTATGCTGTCCATCGACATTCTGCCCATCCCCACCAATGAGGCCGTCAAGGAGATGCAGTCCCGGATTTTGGGCGTGGAGAGCGACATCACCCGCTGGCAGCAGAAGCAGAACGCCAACAACAACTTTACCGCCACCGTCCCCTATGAGCTGGAACAGCTCCGGGCGGAGAACAAGGAGTTTCTGGACGACCTCAGCACCCGCGACCAGCGCATGATCTTCGCCAATGTCACCCTGGTCCACATGGCCGACACGTTGGAGCAGTTGGATGCGGACACCGAGACCTTGCAGGCCATCGGTAACGAGAGCCTTTGCCAGTTCTCCGTCTTGCGCTACCAGCAGGAGGACGGGCTGAACACCGCCCTGCCCTATGGCCTGCGCCGGGTCAGGACCACCCGCACCCTCACCACCGAGAGCGCCGCCGTTTTAATGTCCTTCCGCGTCCAGGAGATACAGGACGCCGGGGGTATCTACTACGGCGTGAACGCCGTCAGCAAAAACCTCCTGATCTGCAACCGAAAGCGGCTGCTGAACCCCCACGGCTTTATCTTGGGCGTGTCCGGCTCCGGCAAATCCTTCAGCATGAAGGAGGCCATCACCTTTATCGCCCTGTCCACCAGCGATGATATTATCATCATCGACGCCGAGCGAGAATATGGGGACCTGACCCGTGCCCTGGGCGGGGCCGTGATCGAGATTTCCCCCAACAGCCCCCACCACATCACCCCTCTGGAGATCACCAGGGGCTACGGCACCGGCGAAAACCCCGTAGCCATGAAGTCCGAGCTGCTTATGAGCATCTGCGAACAGCAGATGGGCGCGGGCCAGTTAGGGGCCTTCCATAAGTCTATCATTGACCGCTGTACCGCCAATATCTACCATGAGCTGATCGCCAGCGGCGGCAAGTCCCGGCAGCCCATCCTGTCCGACTGGCGAAACGAGTTGAAGCGTCAGCCGGAACGGGAGGCGGAGGAACTGGCCCTGGCGTCCGAGCTGTTTGTGGAGGGCAGCTTGAATATGTTCGCCCATGAGACCAACGTGGATATTGCCAACCGGATCATTTCCTTCGACCTGTACGAAATGGGGGAGCAGCTCAAGCCCACAGCGCTGAACGTCACACTGGAGACCATTCAGAACCGCGTGGCGGCGAACCGGCTGGCCGGAAAGTACACATGGGTATTCGTGGATGAGGTGTATTTGTTCTTCCGCTACTACTACTCCGCGCAATTCTTGTATAAGTGCTGGAAACGGTTCAGAAAGTACGCCGCCGCCATGACCGCCGCCACGCAGAACGTGGAGGAGTGCCTGCGCTCCGACACCGCCCGGCTCATGTTCGCCAACAGTGAGTTTTTGGTGCTGCTGAACCAAGCGGCCACCAACCGGGCCGAGCTTGCCAAGCTGCTGAATATCTCCACCAATCAAATGTCCTATATCACCAGCGCCGAGGCGGGCCACGGCCTGATCCGCGTGGGCGGCTCCATCGTCCCCTTCGCCAACGAGTTTCCCAGGGATACGGAGCTGTACCGCTTGATGACCACGACCCCCGGTGACAGGTAGAACCATGTCGAAATGCGTCTCAATTTGAGACGCATTATCAGCCCTTCACCGATGCCGGTGGAGGGCTGATTTTTATTGACCTGCCAACTCCCGGTATGCGGCGACCTCTTGATAGAACTGCTCCGCATAGTCACGGGCCAGTCGGTCCACTTCTGCGGCCAGTTCATTTTTCATACCGGGAGAGCTATTTTGTAAAAGGGGGAATATCATGCCGTCACCTAAGGAAAAGCCCAAAGGGGCGAAAACAAAAAAGAGCGCCGGGAAAGCTGCCGCCCGGCCACAGCCCGCCATTTCCGCGAAGCAGGCGGCCAAGCTCTTGAAGGATAAATACGTCCAGCAGCTTGACCAACACCAGCCGGAAGGCGAGAGCATCAATGTACTCCCGCGCAAGGGAACCGCAAGCAAGGGCAGTACCCCCAAAATCCGGGGAGCCGTCTACCGAAAAGGCGTTTCCGCTCCCAAAGCCGCACGCGCCCCAATCAAGTCCGCTGTCTCCCGGCCTGTCCGGGGCCTCCAGCAGAACGTCCAGCGGCGCATGACCCAGCAGGCCGTACAGCAGGCGGGGAAAGCGGCCAAAACCTCAGCCGTGGTCCTGAAAAAAGCGGCGGTTGCTGTGACAAAAGCGGCGTCTGCCCTTGTCAGCGCCCTTGCAAGTATCATCGGCGGCAGTATCCTGCTGCTGGCCCTGGTGGTAGTCGTGGTGATCGCCGCTATCGCCAACTCCCCCTTCGGCCTGTTCTTCGCCCAGGAGCCAAACGCGCCGGACACGGTATCTGTGGCTCAGGCAGTGGGGACGGTCAACATGGCCTACAACAGCCGGTTGGAACTGCTGCAAGCTGGAGGCTATGACACGATCACCCTGGACGGACAGGCCCCGGATCGGGCGGAGGTGCTGGCGGTATTTGCCGTCAAGACAGCCGGGGCCGATGTGGACGGTCTGGACGTGGCCACGCTGGACTCCGACCGGGTGAACAAGCTGAAGGAACGTCTCACGGCGCGGCGCGTTTCCTACGGGAAATGCGTCTCACCGTGAGACGTATTTTTTGCTGAACGGCTAACGGTAATACCTGCAGCCCCTTTCAACCAACTCGGCCAGAGCCTCAAAGAGCTGATCCTGCAATTCCTTTTTGGACAGGCTTTTCACATAGGAACGCAGCGCCTCATAGTGATCTTCCATGCGCTGTTCTTCCTCCCGCTCGTATTCCTCCACTTCCTCCATGTACTGCTCCGCTTCCTCCGGGAACGCCGAGAAGAACAGGGCGACCGTGTGCTTGCAGATCACCCGCCGCCCGTCCGCATGGGGACAGTTGCATTTGGACTGCCGGGGATGGGCGGTATTGATTTTCACCTGATAGGGGGCGGAGCCGCTCCCGGCCACCTGACCCGTGTACTCGTCCTCACCCGTTTGGGAAAAGGAAAACACCTTTTTCCCCTCAAAGTATTCATAGCCCCGCCATGCGGACGCACCGCTGGCCAACGTGCGGATGCTCATAGTAGCCCCCCTGATAGCTGGTACGTTCATAATACCACAGGGCCGCGCCCCAAACAAGGGATTTGACAAAATGCGTCTCACCGTGAGACGCATTTCTTACGGCCACCATTATTTCATATTGTCGACCATATTCAAGATAAGTTGTTTCTGTTCGGCAGACAGCAACGCCCATTTATCCAGCAGTACCTGCTGTTCCTTGGTCAGTGGCACAAGCTCCCCCTCTGCAAAAAACTCGCCCAGTGTCATACCAAACGCCTTGCAGATTGTTTCCAGTGTCGAGATCGTTGGCTCCGAATCCTTGCGGAAAACGTGTGACAGTGTGGACTGTGCCAAGCCGGACTCTTTGCATAGGCGATATACGCTCCAACCCCGCTGTTCCATGAGCTGTTCGATCCGTCCAAGTACATCCATAGTCTATCACCCCTTTTGAAACTATTCTACATTCGTTTTAGGCTGTAAAATAGAACGAAAGCAGGCTTTAATTTGCTTCGATAATAGGCTATAATAGGATGTGCAATTAGGGATGAAAAATCAGTGGAAAGGGAGCGAAAAATGGAAATAGCAAAAAAACGGATGCAGACCTGCTACTTTACGGGCCACCGGGAGCTGCCGCCAGAGGAACAGGCGGAGATTGTCAGCAGGCTGGAGTGTGTCATATCGGCCCAATACCAAAAGGGCATCCGATACTACGGTGCCGGGGGCACCCTGGGATTTGATGCCCTCGCCGCCCGGACGGTGATCCGTCTGCGGGAGAACTGTCCCGGCATGAAACTGATTCTCGTCCTGCCGTGCCTGACACAGACACGGGGATGGAGGCCGGAGGATATAGCAGAGTATGAGCGCATTAAGGCCCAGGCAGATAAAGTCGTCTACACGGCCCAGCAGTACACGCCGGGCTGTATGCACAGGCGCAACCGCCATTTGGTAGACAACAGCGGCGTGTGCGTCTGCTATCTGACCAGGAACAGCGGGGGGACTGCTTACACCGTCAATTACGCAAAGAAACAAGGGGTAAATATATTCAATATTGCCGAAAATATCAAACTTTGAATCACTTTTTTGCCAGCAGAAAAAATTTTTTCAAAATATGTGCCAAAACTACCCGGTTGGGGAGTGGACAAAAAACAAGCGATTTTGGTAAAATATCATATGCCTACAAAAAGTTCAAGATTAACCGCGATTTACAAAAAAGCGGCCCAAGTTTATAACGGATACTGTACCGCAGGCAAATAATAATTGTGCCCGTTGCTTCTGTAAAATTGTATTTCAATGAAAGAATGTTTCTACTGTCCAAGTGGCTTTTGCGCTCAGTTGAGGAAAAGGAGGCTGACCCGTGGACCAAAACTATATCGCTCCGGCAAGCGCACTAAAGAAACTGAAAAAGGCACGGAACCTGTCACAGACAGTTTACCTTTACGGGGCCACCGGCTATGGCAAGACGGAGCTGGTACGCCAATATCTGTCGGGCCGCAGATACACTTACCTCTCCTGTGAGGAACTGCCCTGGGAGGATGGGGCGCTGCCCCGGTTGGAACCGGGCAGACAGAAGTGCCAGGTAGTGGTGATCGACGACCTGCACCGGCTGAAAAGCGAGGAACTGCGCCGGGAGATCATTGCGTTGGAGGAGAGGACGGATATATGGCTTATCCTGATCAGCCGGAGTCCTGTCCCCACATGGCTCATGCCCCAGCATATCAAGAGCGTTTTTGTCGTGATCTCCGAGAAAGACCTGCGGATGGGCCGCAGCGAGATCGCCGCCTATCTGGAGTCCCGCGGCATCGCATATACGGAGGAGGATATGCGGCTTTTGGAAGTCACCGCCGAGGGCAACGCCTACATCCTCCACCATGTCGCCCTGCGTATGAAGGAGGGCTTATCCCCCGGCTCGGAACTCCACGCGGAAATATGGGACGCCTTTGCCGCTTATCTGGAGAATGTGGTGCTGGTGCGATGGGACAGCGACCTGTTGGAATTTTTGATGCAGGTCAGTGTGGTGGACGAGTTTACGGCGGAGCTGGCGGAGATGATCTCCGGCAATCTCCATGTCACCGCCCTGCTGGAACAGGCGGCAGAGGCAGGGAATTTTATTTTCCAGGAGGACGGCACATATCGTTTACGCCCGGTGTTGATCGATGCTCTGCGGAACCGGACATTAAAGGTATATGGGACGGAGCGGGTCAAAGACCTCAAATATAACGCCGCCCTTTACTATGAAATGCACGATGAAGTCGTTCCCGCGCTAAGGTTGTTCGAGGAGTGCGGCAAGACCGAGCGAATCAAAAACCTGCTCATCCGCAACGCCCGGATGAATGTGGGTATCGGCCATTACTACGAACTGCGGCACTACTATTTCAATCTGGACGAGAGGGAGATCGCGGACAGCCCGGTGCTTATGGCGGGTATGAGTATGCTGTATTCCTTGCTGATGGACGGCGAAAAAAGCGAGTATTGGTACAAAAAGCTGAAAGCCTACACCGCCAATGCCAGAGGGGGTGTCCGGCGGGAGGCCCAGAGCCGTCTGACCTACCTGGACATTGGCCTGCCCCACCGGGGGAGCCGGGACGTACTGGAAATTATAAAAAACATCCCCGCCCTGCTGTTCGACAAGGGCAACCGCCTCCCGGAGTTTTCCGTCACCAGCAACCTCCCCAGCACCATGAACGGCGGCAAGGATTTTTGCCATTGGAGTCCCGACGATACCAAGCTGGCAAAGACTGTGGGGCCGCTGGTGGAGCGTGTGCTGGGCAGCTATGGAAAGGGACTTGTCAAGGCCGCGCTGGGCGAGAGCTACTACGAAAAAGGCGAGGACAATTACGAGGTAATGTCCCTGCTGACCCGCGCCCAGGTGGAGGCAGGGCAGGGCGGGACGATGGAGATCGCCTTTGCCGCCGTAGGTGTCCGGGTACGGCTGGCCCTGCTGCAAGGGGACAGTCCGGCGGCGCGGGAGCTGCTGGCGTCCTTTGAACAGTCTGTGCGGGAAAACAGGGCCGTCCAGCTATTGCCCAACATCCAGGCGCTCCGCTGCCGGTTGGCCTTGTATGAGGGTGATATGGATATAGTGGAACGCTGGATGAAAACCGCCCCGGACGAGGATCGGGAGTTTTGCGTGTTGGAGCGTTACCGCTACCTGACCAAAGTACGTTGTTATCTGGCGAACGGAGAGTACACAAAAGCCCAGGCCCTTTTGGAAAAGCTGCGCTACTATGCCGAGCAGACGGGCAGGCCCTATGTCCGCATGGAAACCGGGCTGTTGTCCGCCATCACCAAGGAGAGGGTCGGCGGGCCATGGCAGGAGGAACTGGCTGCCGTTCTGAAAGAAGCGGAGCGTTACCGCTTTCTGCGCCTGATCACCGAGGAGGGAGCGGCGGTATGGCCCCTGTTCCAACGGGAGAAAAAGGCGTTGCAGGAAGCTGGGACGTTGAATAAGGACTGGCTGCGCCGCCTGCTGGCCGAGGCCGAGGAAGTGGCCCGGCGCTATCCCCTCTATCTGAAAAAGCGGGCGGCTGTGGCGGCGGATTTCAAAGGCGTCGCCCTGACCATCCTCCGTTTGCAGGCCGACGGCCTATCTGTTAATCGGATCGCTCAAAGGCTGGATTTGAAGCCAGACAATGTGAAATATCACATCAAGGAGAATTACCGAAAATTGAATGTTGACAACAAAACGGACGCGCTGCTGGTGGCGCGAAGCCTGGGCCTGCTGTAATTCAAGAAATGCGTCTCAACTTGAGACACATTTCGACAGGGAAAGCGAATGAAACAGGAACAGGAATCATCAAACAAGAGCATTGCTTATGTGGGAGCGCAAATGTGACCATCGAGGGTGCGTGCGAGGTCGTTTTCGCAAATAGCAGCGCTGAAGCTGTATTTGATTTAGGAGGAATAAACCATGAAACGAAGATTATTGAGTACGATTATCGCCTTGGCTTTGTGCCTGAGCATCTTGCCTATATCGGCACAGGCCTGGGTCATAAATGGCAACAAAGAGTATGTCTATAATGGAGAGTCCCGGAAGGTTACAAATTTTCAATTGACCTTAGATGGTGTTCGTGTTCTGGAAAGCGGAAAAGACTTTTTCATTACAAAATATACGGACTTGGACGGCAACGAAATCGACTGCATAAATGTGGGGCCGGTTCTTATGCACCTGTACACGGAGGACAGCTCCATAGGTGCGTTGAACTTCGGACAGATACGATATGACATTGTTCCAGCCCCGCTGACCATCACCGGCCTTGGCGGAAGCCACTCAAAGGAATACAATGGCAGTGCAGATTGTGATGGAACCGGTCTTGAAATAGAATTTGAGGGCAGCTTCAATAATGATGATGTGGCAATAAAGACTATAGGTGGAACATATTCCTACAATAGCGTCAATTCGGGTGTGGGCCAAGAGATCGTTCTGAGCGGTGCCTCCTATGAACTGGAGGGGGAGAAAGCTGGAAATTATTATATTACCGATAATATGCCCGATACGCTGACTGCGTCTGTTGGAACGATCCGGAAGGCCGCTGCCCTTGTCCCCAAGAACGGTGATTTGGTGGTTACTAACGGGTGGGAACACACTTATACTTACCGTCTGGACGCTCTGCTCCCGGAAACGGAAGCAGGTAAGAGCTTGGGAGAAGTTACTTATGAGTTGGGCGCTGTCAGCTTGGGCAGCTACTACACCAGTGGCGCAAAGATCGAGGGCCAGACGCTGACCCTGCCCATCGAGGCGGTGGAAAGCAACAGCGAAACCGGGATCGGAACCATCACCGTCACCATCCATACCCAAAACTTTGAGGATATGACCGCCACCATCGACGTGCGGAGCGTCAACAAGATCATCCCCACCGGCGGACCCACCCTGAGCGGGACCACCCTCACCTATGGGCAGGCCCTCGGTAGTATCACCTTGTCCGGCAGTATGAAGGACGGCGAAACACCTGTTCCCGGTAAATTTGAGTGGAGCAACCCGGATAACCGGCCTGCTGTGCAGGAAAACTATGCGGCGGCATGGATCTTCAAGCCGGATGATAACAAAACCTACGCCATTGTCACCGGAACCGCCTTGATCCAGGTCCTCCCTGCCCCCATTACGGGTGTTGTGATCGTGCTGGACCATACGGCGTTCAAGTACGACGGCCAGCCCCACCGCCCCGGCATCACCAGCGTGACGCTGAATGGGACCCCGCTGACGGCGGACGTGGACTACACCGCCGCGATCCCGGAGGGAACGGAAGCGGGCACATATACCGTCACCCTCACCGGCAAAGGCAACTACACAGGAACAGCCACAGCGGTATTTATCATCAATCCTGTGGAGCAGAAACCGCTGGATCAGAAGGACGACGACGGCCACGAACTGCGGCTGGAGGTGGAAACCGGGCTGTCCACCGTCCCGGAGGCGCTGAAAACAAATGAGCAGTTCAATACGCCGGGGAAGATCGAAACCGCCCTGCGGACCAGAGTGGCCGAGGTGATGTCCAATGTGGGAGAGCAGATCGCGGTGTTCGATGTGACCCTCCAGTACAAGGACGAAAGCGGCGTGTGGCGCAATGTCGATCCCAACCATTTCCCGGCGGAGGGCGTGACGGCGGTCCTGCCCTACCCGGCGGGGACCGGGGCCACCGGCTACACCTTCACCGTCCAGCACCTCATTTCCAGCGGCGCGCAGGCCGGGACAATGGAGACTCTGGCCTATACACCGACAGCGGACGGCCTGCAATGTAAGTTCAGCAGCTTGTCCCCGGTAGCCATCGGCTATCAGGCAGCCACAAAGCCCGATCCCCAGCCGAATCCAGGCGGCAACTCCGGCGGTGGCTCCGGCGGCGGGGGCTGGAGTTCCAGCACCTACGCCATTACTGTGGAGAAGTCGGAGCATGGCAAAGTGACCTCCAACCACACCAATGCCAGCAATGGCAGCACTGTCACCCTGACCGTCACCCCGGACAGCGGCTATGTGCTGGACGCTCTGACCGTCACCGACAGCCGGGGGAACGAGATCAAGCTGACGGCCCAGGGCGGTAACAAGTACACCTTCATGATGCCCAGCAGGGCCGTAACGGTAAAAGCGTCCTTTGTTCCTCTGCCGGACGATACGCAAAAGCCCTGCGACGGCGGCGTGGACTGCCCCTCCCACGGCTTTACAGACCTTGGCACCGTGGGAACATGGTATCACGAGGCGGTGGACTATGTGCTGCGGAATGGGCTGATGAACGGTTACAGCAGCGGGACCTTCGGCCCCAATGACAACCTCTCCCGCGCCCAATTTGCCCAAATCCTCTTTAACAAAGAGGGCAGGCCGGTTGTCAATTACCTGCTGCAATACAGCGATGTGGCGGAGGGCGTGTGGTACACCGAGGCCATCCGCTGGGCCACCAGCCGGGGCATCGTGGGCGGCTACGGCAACGGGACCTTCGGCCCCAACGACAACATTACCCGTGAGCAGCTTGCCGTCATGCTCTGGCGGTACGCCAGAAGTCCCGCCGCCACCGATAAGGAGCTGCACTTCACCGACGCGGATCAGGCCAGCGGCTTTGCGCTGGAGGCCCTGCGCTGGGCCGTGGAAAAAGGCATTATCAACGGCTACGGCGATGGGCGGCTCGACCCCCAGGGGCAGGCGACACGGGCGCAGGTGGCGCAGATGCTGAAAAACTTTATTGAGAATCGGGAGCCCGATGCTTAAAAAACTTGTATTTTCTTGAAAGACGCATAGTACCACGAAAGCGGGACGGTGTTTTTCCGTCCCGCTTTCAATATAAGCATTTCCGCAAAAATTGTAGAAATATGTCTCAATTTGAGACGCATTTTGGAAAGAAAGGGGGGACTATCCGACATGATATACAGCGTATTGACCGTGGGATTGTCTGATAAATTGGTTGCGGCTCTGCAAGCCTTAATCATCCAGTATGATTTGAACTTCACTACATCCTTGACCACGCGGGAGGCAAACCGCTTATTGGAGCGTCGAGTATTCCATCTTCTGATTATCGGCCTGGACTATCTGCGAACGAGCCATCAAGCCGAGTGGCTGACCGATATTCGGCATATCAGCTTTGTGCCGCTTATCGTCCTGTCCGATACCCCGGACCGGGATATGAACAGCATGGTACAGCTTGGCGCTGACCTGTGCATTTCAGGACAGTCCCCGCTTGCAGCGATTGCCAATTATGTCCGCGCTCAACTCCGGCGATACACCGAATACAATCATTATGACAATCCAGTAAATGCGGAGGCCGCACCCTTTCAGATTGGGGGCATTTACATCGACCCGGCCCGCCGGGTGGCGGAGGTCTATGGACAGCCTGTGACCCTGCGCCGCCGTGAGTTTTCCCTGCTGCTGTACTTCATGCGAAATCATGATGTGGTACTGACCCCGGAGCAGATATGCGAACACGCCTGGAGGATGGAATATACGCAGTCCGTGGGCCAGTCTGTCCATGAACTCCGCAAGCAGATTGAAATAACTCCAAATCACCCCCGCCATATCCAGACCGTCTACCGTGTGGGCTACCGCTTTGTGTCAGATTTTGCCGAAACTTGCGGCCGATAGTAAAGTAAGGGAAGACTATTAGGAAAGTAATAGGAAAAGTGTTTGCTACAATCCTTCTATCTGAAAAAGGAGGATTGTACCATGCGGGCTATTTCCCAAAAAATAAAACAGGAACCGACAAGAGCCGCCGCCCCGGAATGAAGTGCCCCCAAAAAGTTAGACAAAAATAAGGCGGTAAAATTGTTCAAGCAGCCGAAAGGGCTTGTTGTCTGTGAAGAGCAGGCGGCAAGCCCTTTAGGGCTTGTTTAAAAAATAAGGTAGGATGAGCTAAATCAACAAGATAGCGATAGCGGCAATATAAACGAAAGCGAGAAAAGACGCATCCAATTTGTCATATCTGGTGGCGATCCTGCGAAACCATTTGAGCTTTTGAAAGAAGCATCCAACCAAATGCCGTTCTTTATATAAGCTCCAGTCTACAGGCCACGGATCAGAAACATTGCTCTGTGGTGGGATCACATAGCTGGCGCCCTGTTCCGAGATGTATGCTCGGATCGTCTTTGCTCCATAAGCTCGGTCTGCTAATACATTGCATCCGCTGATTTCCACCTTTTTCAGTAGTTCAACAGCGTGGACTGGATCATGGTCATTCCCCGCAGACAGCATGAATTCGACCGGGTTCTCCAGTCCATCCACGATAGCGTGCAGCTTTGTATTTAACCCACCTCTGGTTCGTCCAACTGCCTTATCTGCCCTTTTTCCCCCCTCCGTTGGCACTTTCGTGGACCTTGATGCAGGTAGAGTCCAAGTTCAGGTTTTCCATATCCGCATCTGCGGACAATGCACGAAATATGGCTTCCAGTGTACCATCGTCCCGCCATTTAGCAAATCGGGCATACACAGACTGCCAGGGGCCATACGTCTCCGGCATTTCCCGCCACTGTGCTCCGCTGCGGACGATCCAAAGCATCCCATTGAGCATGTTTCGATCATCTTTCCGAGGTCGGCCACGTTTCCCCGCCCTTTCCGGCGGTAACAGCTCTTTTATGCGCTCCCATTGTCCTTTTGTCAATTCATACCGTTTCATATCCCTATTTTTGCACTAACCCGCAATTTGTGCAATATTTATTTTTCAAACAAGCCCTAGGGCTGTTGCAAACTTTTCTTCGGGAGAGGTAAGGGAAACAAAACGCAGAACATCTTGACGGTCGGCCTCTGCTCGCTCCAGTGCCTTGAGTTCCGTCATACACTGGCGCACAAGTTCTTTTACCGCCACATTTTCTGGAGCAGTTTCTCCAGTCAGTTTTCGGTACTGCTCACCAATTTGGACATAACACTCATGCAACAATGTGAAATGTTGAGTAAGCTCATTGAGCCATGAGTGGTATAGAAGCAGAGGCGTGCCCAGACCACATCCACTTACTGGTAAGTATCCCACCAGAATATAGTGTATCACAGTTTATGGGATATCTCAAAGGAAAAAGTTCGCTGATGATATTTGATAGACATGCCA
>RAYO01000082.1 GCA_003612335.1 bacterium 1xD42-67 | reverse complement strand
GACAACGCCAAGATCGACGCCGCGATCAAGGCCGTGGACGCCAAAGCGGACACCAGAGCGGCCCAAACGGCCCTGGACGCCCTGGCGTCCACAGTCTCAGGACACACGTCCGCCCTGGCCGGGAAGGGCAACTGTCAGATCGCCGCGGGGACCTACACCGGCGATGGGACCTGCGGGAAGGGCACCTCCTGTGTACTGTCTTTCCCCTTCCAGCCTAAATTGGTGGTGGTCCAGAACCGGGCCGGCGCCCAGATGGACGTCACCAAGGGCAGCGACAATATCAAATTCATGCTGATCCTGGTCCGGCCGCTGGAGAACTTCTATCTCTATCAGTCCATGGCCCAGGTCCGCGTCTCCTGGAACAGCAGCAGCGTCAGCTGGTGGTCGGACTACAGCGCCCAGGCCCAGCTCAACAGCTCCGGGACCCAGTACACTTACGTGGCGATCGGGTGACGAGCGGCCCTGATCTGCCTGCGGGCGGGGACGCCCTCTCAGTCTGGCCTGCGGCCAGCCAGCTCCCCCAAAGGGGGAGCCAAGACGCAGACCTTTCCGCATCCGCCCTTGCCTCCCCCTTTGGGGGAGGTGGCACGGCGAAGCCGTGACGGAGAGGGCAAAAGCACCCCCGGACCGCAAGGTCCGGGGGCGTTTTGTCTAGTGCATCTGATACGTTTGAGGACTGATCGCTCAGCTGTTGGCCGCAGCAGTTGCTTCGAATTCGAAGGTCAGAGTCCCATCCTTGGCATCCCAAGTTCCGGTTTTCTCGGCCAGAGTAGCGGTCACCGTATCGCCGAACTCGTGGGTCGTAGAGTCCTTCACAGTCAGAGTGGCGGTCAGAGTGTACTGAGTCGAAGCGACAGCCTCGGTATCCTTAGTGTTCTCATCGTTCCACTTGAAAGTAGCACCCACCACATTGGCGCTATCGGTAGACAGGGTAGGCTCGCCCAGCTTCGAACCAGTCGCAGGAGCGGTGAAGCTCTCGAAAGTCACCTCGGAGATCTTGGTCTTCTCAGTGGTAGCGGCCCCGGTCGCATCGAATGTGAAGGTCAGGGTCTTGTTCGCGGCATTCCAAACACCAGCCTTCCCGGCCAGAGTGCAGCTCACAGTAGAGTCGAACTCGTGGGTGGTCTCGTTCCTCACAGCCAGAGTGACGGTCAGGGTGTACGCAGTCTCAGCGGCGGCCACGGTGTCCTTGGTGTTCTCGTCGCCCCAGCTGTAAGTCATGGTCACGGTGTCGGTGCCGCAAGCGGGCTCGCCCAGGGCGGTACCAGTCACAGGAGCGGTCACACTAGTGAGAGTGACAGTGCTGATCTTGGTCTTCGGAGCAGGAGTAACAGAACCCACGTCGAAGGTGTAAGTGACCTTGGGGCTGGTGTAAGCCTTGCTGGCGGCGCCAGTGATGGCGGGGATGTTCCCATCGGCCAGGGTGGTGGGGACCTGGAAGGTCTCGTCCTTCGCGGCCAGGGTGAAGGTCAGGGTGTAAGCAGTATCGTTCTCCACCTTCGTGCCAGAGGCAACAGCGGTGCCGGCCTTGGCCCACACGCCGGTGATGCCAGCCTCAGCGATACCGGTGCCCTTCATGGTCACGGTGGGGAATTCCTGGCCAACGGTCAGGGTGACCTCGGCGGGGGTGACGGTCAGAGCGCTGATGTCGGTCTTGTCTTCACCGGGGCCGGGATCCGCGCCGTCCTTAGCGAACCAACCGGTCACGCCAGCCGCGCGAGCCATACGGGCAGCAGTCCAATTCTCCTTGTACACATAAGTGCCGGCGGGGATGTCGGCAGTGATCTCGGTGCCGTCCTTGCTGTAGAACTTGCCGGCGACAGCCTTCAGAGCGGCGGTCTGACCAACAGGGACAGTCATCTGAGCGCCAGCGTCGGCCTCGATCTTCGCACCGGTCTCCTTGGTCAGATCGCCGGTGATGGTCAGAGCAGAGGTGCTGGTCAGGCTGATGGTGCCGTTCAGCTTGGCGTCGGCCACGGCCAGGGTCTTGCCGGCGGCCACGGAGACAGCGCCGGACAGGGTAGCGGGGGCGGTCAGGGTCAGGTCGCCCTTGACGTTGGCGTCCTTGAGCTCGACCTTACCGGCCTTCTTGTCGCCGCTAGCAGTACCGCCTCTGATGGTCACGTCGCCGCTCACGTCGCCCTTGAGGATCAGGTTCTTGCCGGCGGGGACCGTGTTTTCGGCGGTCAGGTTGGGGTTGGTGACAGCCACGTCGGCGGGGCCCTTGGGATCGTTCAGCATGTTCCCGATATCGGTGGAGTTGGAGCCCTCCTCGACCTCAGCCTTCAGGTCGCTCACGCCGTCGATGTAGACCCAGAGGACCTCGATCTCCTCGGAGCCGGCCTCGTCCACGATCACGTAGGCCTTGCCGTCCACGCCCTTGCCGGCGGGGGCCTGATCGGCCAGGCTCTTGATGGTGCCGGCGGTGGTGTTCTTGTACAGCTCGTAGTCAGCGCCGGAGTCGTTCAGCAGGTCCTTGGCGTCCTTGCCGACCACCAGGTTCAGCTCAGACTTGGAGCCGATGATGAAGGTCTGGCCGGCGATGGTGATGGTCTTGCCCTTCTGGCCGATGGTGCTGCCCTCCAGGTCGACCACGTTGTGGGTGTTCTTGCTGGAGTTGGTCACCAGGCTGGCCTTGGTGATGTAGTCCTTGCTGTTGGTCTTCACGTTGTAGCGCAGCTCGCCCTTGTTGGCGACGTTGCTCTCCTCGATGAAGCGCTCGGTCTCCTCGCCGTCGATGACGACCTTGAATTTGTAGTAGGTGTCGCCGTCCACCACGGTCTTGTTGCCGGTATCCTTCAGGATGAACAGCCAATCAGCGGCGCTGTTGGCGCTGTCCACGCTGCTCTCCACCTTGGACACGTCGATGAACACGTACTGGGCATAGCCGTCCTTCTCCACCCAGTTGATCTCCACCGTGTTGGCGTCGACCTTCTTGTCCTTGCTGACGATGAACACGTCGGGGGCGTTCTCCACGCCGGTGGCGACGTTCAGCTCCTCGTCGTCGTCCAGGGTCAGGAAGACGGTGTTGGCGTTGCCCCGGATCCGCTCAGCGCCGATGTTGGCGTCGTTGGAGCCGCTCAGGAAGCGGACCTTGTTGTTGAACACGATCTGGGTGGCCTCGTTGTTCTGGGCCACCTCGGCGTTCTTCACGCCGCCGCCGCTGCGGCCGGCGCTCAGACGGGCCTCAGTCAGGGTGTACTTGCCGTCGCTGTCCTTGATGTAGGTATACCAGCCGTGGACCTTAGCGTCATCGGACAGGTCGGTGCCGGCGGTGTACTCGGCCTTGACGGGCTTGCCGTCGCTCGTGCCGTTCTGGTAGATGACCTTCTTCAGCTCGATCTCGGCGGTGGTGCCGTCGCCGAAGTAAGCGGCGGCGATGGCCTTCTTGCTCAGGTTGGTCGCGCCGGCCACGTCCTGGATGTAGACGAAGCTGTTGGTGCTGATGGCCTCATCCACGAACATGATGTAGCCATACTGGTCCAGGACCACCTTGGCGTCCTGATTGATGCTGAACTCCTCGGACTTCTCGTCCACGCCCACCATCTTGTTGTAGCTGTACTTGGTGCCGTCCATGATCACATAGTCGGTCACGGTGTACTCGGTCACGCTGCCGGAGACCAGCTCGGCGGGCTCCACGGTCACATAGTCCTTGGACTGATAGGACCAGGTGGCCAGCAGGTAGTCGTCTTCCTTCACATCGGCGACGTTGAAGTCGTCGCTGCTGATGGTGGTCTTCACGCTGGGCCAAGCGATCTGATAATCAGGATCGGAGTTGTCGTCGGTGTTGAAGTCCACGGGCTCCACGTTGACGGTCTCCTTGGTGGAGTTATAGTCAGCGGTAGCCTTCAGCAGGTAGGTGTTGGTCATGACGATCCGCACGGTGTCGGGGTTGCCGTCGATCACGAAGACCTCGGTCAGCACGCCGTTGCCGGACTGGCCGGCCTTGCCACCAGCAGCAACATCGCTGCTGGTAAAGGTCTTGACGCCTGCGGCGGAGGAGCTGTTCTTCTCGAAGTAGTTCCTGGCGTCGGGGCTGGTGAGCTTAGCGCCGTCCACATAGACCTCGAAGCCGTACTTGCTGTCGCCGGTGCCGCTGTTGGCGCGCAGAGAGTCGGCCACAGAGGGGCTGATCTTGGTGTACATGTCGCCCTTGGCGGCCTTGGCGGTGTAGGAGAACTTCAGATCGGCGTTCTCCACATAGGTGCCCACGTCCTTGTTCTCATAGACCCAGCGGACAGCGGGGCGGCCCATGTCGTCGATCTCGATCTCGTCGGGATCGTTGGTCTTGTCGCCGAACTTCTTCAGCTTGCCCTCGTAGAGCTTCTCGCCCAGCTCCAGGATGGTCTCGTCATTGATGGTGCCGACGGAGGTGGCCTGGACATCGTCGATGTCCTTGGCATACTTCTCGCCGGAAGTCACGTAGACATAGCTGACCGCGCCGTTGATGGTCACGGCGGTGTCGCCGGAGCCGATGGTGATGTCAGCGTTGTTCTTCTGCGCCTCCACCATGCCGGTCTCCAGGGTGTTCAGGGCCAGCTGGGCCACCTGGTCGCGGGTCAGGGCGGACTCCTGGCTGGCGTTGATGTCCTTGAACAGGCCGATCTTGCTGGCCTGGCGGACGGTGGAGATGACGAAGCCGTCCTTGTAGTCGCTCTCGTACTGGAAGTAGCCCAGAGCACGCATCATCATGCTGGCGGCCTGGACAGCGGTCACGGTGTCAGCGCCGCCGAAGGTGGTGGCGTTGTAGCCGGACACGATGCCGTTGGCGTAGCAGGCGCCCACGTAGGGCTTGGCGTAGTCGGGCACGTCCCAGAAGGGGCAGCTCTCACTGTAGTAGTTGTAGTCCAGGTTGAGCAGCTTGGCCATGACGATCGCCATCTCATTGCGGGAGACGGTGCGGTCAGGGTCGAAGTTGCCCTTATCGTCACCCTGCATCACGCCAACGGCCTGCAGGACTTCGATCGCCTCGACGTTGTTGTCCTTGTCAACGTCGGGGTAGCTCGC
>RAYO01000081.1 GCA_003612335.1 bacterium 1xD42-67 | reverse complement strand
CTCCGGAATACAATCCCGATGAGTACTTGAATCATGCTCTGAAGATTTCTGTCCATTCAGGCTGTCTACCCTATACTACGGCTGATATCTCTCATAAAATTCAGTCATTCATGCGAAAATTGCAGCATCATCCGCCTCTCGTGTCCTGCTTTTTCCTCCACTCGGTACTTTCCTATCTTTAGCTACGGAAGTAATATTTCAAAACCGCCGTTTAGCCGCTTGTATTCTGTTTTGGCGCATGATGATTTTGCCGCCACACAACGGTTTTTTTATTAACCGCCGGACGGCATGAAAATTTTCATTTTATGCGTAGTGATACTTCTCTCTGTTCTGATGAAGAAAAACCAGTGCTAAAATCATAGTGATTAGTTCTGCTATCGGTACTGCAAGCCATACCCCCGTTACGCCCAAAAGATTAGGCAATGTAAGCAACAGCACTGTAATCAGTCCAAAAGTCCGCAAGAATGACAAAATTGCTGACAACTTCCCGTTTGATAATGCAGTAAATGTGGCAGAGGCAAAAATATTCAGTCCACAAAATAGAAAACTGAATGGGAAAATCAAAAATCCGTTTCGTGCAATTTCACAAACAGGCGTTCCCTTTTCTGCAAAAATACCGACCAATGGCGAACCAAAAATAAATGCTACTGCAAAAACAGTGACCGAAACAAAGACAATAAATTGCATACAAATTGCAAATACATTTTTTAGCTGTTTTTCGTCCTGCTTCCCATAGTTATAGCTGATAACAGGGGCTACGCCCATAGAAAAACCTATGTAAAGGGCACTCAATAAAAATTGTGTATAGATAATGATTGTGATTGCCGCAACCCCGTTTTCTCCAAGCAGTTTCATCATAATCCAGTTAAAAAGGAATGTTGTAACCGCTGTTGCCGCCTGACTTACCATTTCCGAAAAACCATTGGTACAGCTTTCAACCAATACGGAAAAGTCTATGACTGGCTTCCTAAAATGCAGACTGTTTTTCTTTATGGAAAAGAACCACAATCCAATCACCGCCGGTATCATATAGCCAATGCCCGTACCAAACGCCGCCCCTTTAATGCCCATGTGAAGCAGCACCATAAAAATATAGTCCAGTAAAATATTAGCGACTCCCGCGCTTACGCCAAGCACCATACCCATTCCGGGGCGTCCTGCTGTTACGATTAGATTTTGAAAAAGCACTTGCAGGATACTTGCGGGCGTGAATAACAGCAGGATAAAAAGGTATTCTTTACAGTATGGAAATAGAATACTGCTCGCTCCAAGCCCCCATACAATCCTGTCAATAAAAACCGTCCCCAAGACTGCAATCAATACACCAAGCAAGATGCCTGCTGAGATAATCAGCGTAAAATCCTGTGCCGCCCTACTTTGTTCTCCTGCTCCCATTTTGCGTGCTACTATCGCGCTTCCTCCTGTTGCAAGCATAGTTCCAAGACCGACAATCAGATTGATAACAGGGCAGACAATATTCAATGCCGAAAGTGCATTTGTATCTACGAATCGTGCTACAAAAATTGTGTCAACGACTGTATACAGCCCCATGAATATCATCATCAAAATTGTCGGAAATGCAAATTTCAGCAATGATTTTATAGTAAAGTTTTGTGATAGTGGATTTTGGTCACTCATTGTCCCCGCCCTTCGATTTTTCTCTGTGAAGTATAAAACGCTGTGTTGGATAGCCAAACTCAATTAACAATTCCGCTTCGGCAAAACCAAGGCTTCCCCATATCTCCCGATAGCCTGTGTCTGCCTTGTCGCCCTCCCGAAAAGTCGTCACGCTAATCTGTGCGGAACGTGCAAGTTCATACAATACCTTTTCGCAAAATGCTTTCGCTATCCCTCTTTTCCGATACTGTGGGTGTACCCCAAAGAAATCAATGCTCCCCGTCACTTCGTTAAACGCCATAATCCCGATTGCCGTATCAGCGTCTTTCAAAATCAATGCCCGCTTATTTTTGATATACTCCTGTAACTGTGCAAGGTATTGATTTTCGTCCAAGTGCGGGAAACCGTCAATGACAAGGTGAACCAGTTCTATCCATTTGGGTATATCTTCCTGTGTTGCAAAGACGATTTTATCCTGCCATTCTTTCTCCTCTAAATTTGTAGGATTTTCATTCAAGACATATCTTAGCTGCAATGGATAAAATTCTTCCTCATCCCTGTACCTGTTGGGGGATTTTTTATACATGGCTTTGAAAATATCCGTAAAGGACTGCTGGCTCTCATATCCGGCAGAAAGCGCAATTTCAAGGATTGGTCGGTCGGAAAGAACAAGCAGTTTTGCGGCTTCGGTCAACTGGCGGCGTTGTACATAATCGTGGATTGTCAATCCTACCGTATCTGCAAACATTCGGTGCAAATGATATTTTGAATAATGTACAGCCCCCGCAACTGTTTCCAAGTCCAGTTTTTCGTGCAGGTGGCTTTCGATATAGTCGATTGCCATTATTACATTTTTGATATTTCCCGGCATTGCAGCTTCCTCCTTTCTCTCTGCATTATAACAGGATATTTCATTCAGCTTTTCATATATCTTGCGGTTTTAAGGACAAGTATTTACCAGTATACAACAGACCACTCTGATAGGAAAGATTTTTAACAATTTTTTTGGAAACATTGGCATTTCTTAAACTTCCCCGTATACGGAAGCCGTGGGACAGATTGGGAAAGATGGGTTCGTAAATGGCCTCCAGCAGCATCCGGATGACTTCCTGCACCAGCTTATCATTGGTGGAGGGGATACCCAGTGGGCGTTTTTTCGTTGGGTTGTTTTTCTTGGCGATGTACGTCCTCCGGGCCGGGTTGGGCTGGTAGGTCTGGTCTTTCAGGGACTTGATGATCTTGTTGATACGAGCCATGCTCATGTTGTCGATGGACGATCCATCTGCGCCTGTGGTCATGCTGCCCGGTGAGGCCGCAATATTCTTATAGGCCAGCAGATAGAAGTCCGGGTTATACAAATTGCGGTATAACCGCTCAAATTGGTACTCTTTTACACTTGCTTTCTCCGTGAGGAGCTTCAATACGTCAATCGGATTTCTCATAGTGCCTCGCGCACCGTCCTCTCTTGTATCAAAATGATTGGCCGCTGTCCTTCGCCATGTGGGCGTCATTATTCGCTTCCGCTTTTACGGCTATCCCTGTCGATCCAGGGTCCTCAGACTACTATGACAGCTCCGTTGCCTTGGCGGATTTTCAGGGCCGCTTTTCTCATAGCTCCCATAGCCGCATGACTGCGGCGCTCCGCTTTAGAGCAATCTCCGTTTAGAACTGCTGAAACGAGCATGATGTGCTGTCGGTATGTGACGTTCGCCATTTTCCACTTTCCCGTGGCTGGATTCGCTCCGGGTATCCGCAAAGATAGAGCCAAACACTAACTTTGTCAGGAGCGCCGGCGAGTTTAGCTTCCATACGCCGGGGGTACGCTCTGGACCCAATCTCTGGCTGTCAAGCAGGCAATTCAGCTTTCATCCTCATGCACATCTTTTCATCCCTCCACACCGCCGCCCGTGAAGCTCGAACGGCCCGTGTACTCCGACATGCTATGGTCGCCCTCCGGTTTCCCTTTCAGGGTTAGTCGGGGGATGATGGGCTGCGTTATGTGGTCGTGTCGGGCCTCCTTCTCCCTATGGATCGACCACCGCATGATACCTTTCCCACCACTTGCTCAAGGTGGGATTTCAACAGCTCCGCGGGCAGGCGTCACTCTGCCCTTACGGACGCACTCGGCTTGAGCCAAAACCTCGTCTTGCCCGCGCCGGAGCCGCCGACGATCAGCACATTCTTGTTCCGGGCGGTCTTGGGGTCCTTGGGGCGGCTGTTCATGGTCAGGCTCTCCGTCCGGGTGAGGATGACATTGTTCTCAAACACGGGGTCGGCGAACGGCTCGATGTCCTTTGGGCCGCCCCATCTCGCCGAACCGAACTCCTCCCCGTGGCGGTATTTCTTGGCGTTCTTGCTCCGCACATACACCACCAGCCGGAACGCCGCGCCGATGGCAAGGCCGATGCACAAGTCAAAGGGATGCAGGCTGGGCATGGGGTTCCCCCACGCCGCCCCCATCGAGGTGAAGAAGCCCAGCAGCTTCGTGGAGATGTCCGTACCCGCCGCCATGCGCCACGCCTCCCCGATGTTGGTGCAGAACAGCCCGATCACCACATAGGGGATGTTCAGGATGATGAGTTTCTTTGTTTTCTGGTTCATCGCTCACGCTCCTGGTTCTTCTCCCGCACCTTGGAGGGGATGGACTTGGCAAGCTGTTTCAGGTGCGCCAGGGCTTTCAGGACGCTGGGCCGCTTCTCCTTCCGGGACAGCTTCACGGAATACTCCTTGAAAGCGGCGGTCAGCACATCGGCGTCCTTCGCCTTGAAGAACACCATGAAGCGGGGCGGCTCCTGGGATACATCCTTTCGGATGGCGTAGTCCACGCCGTACTTGTTCAGCACCCGCTCAAAGTCCTTGATGCCGCTTTTGGTGATGTCGATCTGCTGCGCCCCCTGGTCCTTGCGGATCAGCTTCTCCACCGTCATCTTTCCGTGGTCGCCCTCCGCCGCTTTGCCGGCTTTCACCCGCGCCCGGTGCTGGGCATACTTGCGGAATGCCGCCACCAGCGTCCGCCCCGTCAGTTTGCTGGTACTTATCATCAGGTTTACAGTCCTGTTCTCAACTTCCTCCTGCAAATCTCATTCCCCCTTTCTTCGGAAACGGCGCCGGAGGTATGCCGCCGTAGGTTTCAGATGTGGAACGCCGGGAAGTCCTCTCCGTTGGCGCACAGGGTCACGGTATGGTCGGCGAAGTAGACCACAGCGGCGATCACATCCTCCGCTGTAAGGGAAACGCCGTCCCCGTCCTCATCGCACTTGTAGACGATCACGGGGCCGAGCAGATACCGCTCCCTGCCCAGGTTCAGGACACGCCGCCCATCAAAGACGATAGCCAGCCCCGCCACATCCAGGGCGTCATCGGACACGACCTCCAGGCAGTCGTACTTGCCCCTGCTCTCGATCTCGTCCCAACACTGGGTCTCCTGCATGACCTCCGGGGTCATGTCCGGGCGCATCACCATCACGATGGAGTCCGCCTCGGCCTCCGTGATGGTAGCCTCCTCCGCCGCGTCGTGCAGGTACTCCTCCAGGGAGTCCACCAGCTTTTTGTAGCCGGGCCTGTCCGCGCTGTCAGGCAGGGACAGGTTGATGTTCACATCACCGTTGAAGTGAAAATGGATACTGTTCATAAGTGTAGATGCTCCTTTTCCGTTTCATAAAAAATGCGCCCCTCAACGGGGCGTTGAGATAAGAAAACCTTTTGTAGGGGCGCATAATATGCGCCCGCGGGCGGCTGATAGCCGCCCCTACATGGATTCTTAAAACAACGCCCTTAATGGGGCGGTGACGTAAGAAAACATTTTAAGCGAGGGTCGGCGTAGCGTCAAGCTGCGCCGACTTTCGCATTATTTTTG
>RAYO01000080.1 GCA_003612335.1 bacterium 1xD42-67 | reverse complement strand
GAAAGCGGAGCAAGAGAGGGAACAAGCGCCTGCATTCTCATATGAGACCAAATAGGTCAAGCCCTCGGCTTATTAGTATCGGTCAGCTGCACACGTTGCCGTGCTTCCACCTCCGACCTATCAACGACATAGTCTACGTCGAGCCTTACTCCATAAAGGATGAGAGATCTTATCTTAGGGGGAGTTTCACGCTTAGATGCTTTCAGCGTTTATCTCGTCCAGACGTAGCTACCCAGCTGTGCCCTTGGCAGGACAACTGATGCACCAGAGGTCTGTCCATCCCGGTCCTCTCGTACTAAGGACAGCTCCCTTCAAATCTCTTACGCCCGCAACAGATAGGGACCGAACTGTCTCACGACGTTCTGAACCCAGCTCGCGTGCCACTTTGATCGGCGAACAGCCGAACCCTTGGGACCGAATTCAGCCCCAGGATGTGACGAGCCGACATCGAGGTGCCAAACCTCCCCGTCGCTGTGGACGCTTGGGGGAGATCAGCCTGTTATCCCCAGGGTAGCTTTTATCCGTTGAGCGACGGCACTTCCACTTGCATACCGCCGGATCACTAACTCCAACTTTCGTTACTGCTCCACCCGTCGGTGTCGCAGTTAGGCTCGTTTATGCGTTTACACTCACTGCACGATTTCCGTCCGTGCTGAACGAACCTTTGAGCGCCTCCGTTACCTTTTAGGAGGCGACCGCCCCAGTCAAACTGCCCACCTAACAGTGTCCCCCGACCGGATACACGGCCGCAGGTTAGAAAACCAGCAATCGAAGGGTGGTATCCCAAGGGTGGCTCCACACTAGCTGACGCCAATGCTTCCAAGCCTCCCACCTATCCTGTACATCGATTACCGATCCTCAGTATTAAGCTACAGTAAAGCTCCATGGGGTCTTTCCGTCTAGTTGCGGGTAACCGGCATCTTCACCGGTACTACAATTTCGCCGGGTGGGCTGTTGAGACAGCGCCCAAATCGTTACGCCATTCGTGCGGGTCAGAACTTACCTGACAAGGAATTTCGCTACCTTAGGACCGTTATAGTTACGGCCGCCGTTTACTGGGGCTTCAATTCAGACCTTCGCTTGCGCTGAGCCCTCCTCTTAACCTTCCAGCACCGGGCAGGCGTCAGCCCATATACGTCATCTTTCGATTTAGCATAGACCTGTGTTTTTGGTAAACAGTCGCTTGGGCCTATTCTCTGCGGCCCCCTTACAGGGGCTCCCCTTTTCCCGAAGTTACGGGGTGATTTTGCCGAGTTCCTTAACAACCCTTCTCCCGTTGGCCTTAGGATCCTCTCCTCATCTACCTGTGTCGGTTTGCGGTACGGGCGCCTTAGCATACACCAGAACTTTTCTCGCCTCGTCATTCGCTGGCTTCCCTACTTATTTTCGGTCCCTTACGCCCGGGTCGACCAACGCCCGGGTCCAGCTAGCTCCAAGTGTCCTTCTGGTTTAAGTTTCGGCGGCTACGGAATCTCAACCGTATGTGCATCGACTACGCCTTTCGGCCTCGCCTTAGCTCCCGGCTTACCTTGGGCGGACGAACCTTCCCCAAGAAACCTTAGATTTTCGGCCATTATGATTCCCACATAATTCTCGCTACTCATTCCGGCATTCTCACTCGAATACAGTCCACCGCTGCTCCCGCTGCGACTTCGCCCCGTATTCGACGCTCCCCTACCACGCACTTGCGTGCATCCCAAGCTTCGGTTACATGCTTAGCCCCGTTACATTTTCCGCGCAGAGCCACTCGACCAGTGAGCTATTACGCACTCTTTTAATGAGTGGCTGCTTCTAAGCCAACATCCTGGTTGTTTTCGCAACTCCACATCGTTTTCCACTTAGCATGTATTAGGGACCTTAGCTGTGGGTCTGGGCTGTTTCCCTTTTGACCACGAGACTTATCTCACGTAGTCTGACTGCTGTCCATCGATCAGCCGGCATTCAGAGTTTGATAGGGTTCAGTAACTTTATCAGCCCCTAGCCCATTCAGTGCTTTACCTCCGGTGATCTAAAACAACGCTAGCCCTAAAGCTATTTCGGGGAGAACCAGCTATCTCCAAGTTCGATTAGAATTTCTCCGCTATCCACAGGTCATCCGCCACCATTGCAACGGGGGTCGGTTCGGTCCTCCATGGAGTTTTACCTCCACTTCAACCTGCCCATGGATAGGTCACCTGGTTTCGGGTCTATTGCACACGACTGAACGCCCTATTCAGACTCGGTCTCCCTTCGCCTCCGGTGCTCAACACCTTAAGCTCGCCATGTACAATAACTCGCCGGACCGTTCTACAAAAAGTACCTCATCACACCTCAACGTGCTCTGAGTGCTTGTGAGCACAAGGTTTCAGGTTCTATTTCACTCCCCTCCCGGGGTCCTTTTCACCTTTCCCTCACGGTACTGCTCCTCTATCGGTCATCAAGTAGTATTTAGGGTTGGAGGGTGGTCCCCCCAGCTTCCCACAGGGTTTCACGTGTCCTGCGGTACTCTGGATCCTGACTGGATCGACTCAGCTTTCGGCTACGGGGCTCTCACCCGCTATGGCCGGCCTTCCCATGCCGTTCGCCTAGCCTATCGGCCCGTTGTGTCAGTCCACAACCCCGAAGGATCATTCCTTCGGTTTGCCCTCTCCCGCGTTCGCTCGCCACTACTTGCGGGATCTCTGTTGATTTCTCTTCCTCGCCCTACTTAGATGTTTCAGTTCAGGCGGTGCCCCACGTACGCCTATTTGATTCAACGCACGCTGACAGAGTATTGCTCTGCCGGGTTCCCCCATTCGGTGATCCGTGGATCAATGCTCATGTGCAGCTCCCCACGGCTTATCGCAGCTTGTCACGACCTTCTTCGGCTCTTGATGCCAAGGCATTCCCCTTGCGCTCTTTATAGCTTGACCTCGTCGGAGCGGATTTCGTATCATTCGCTTCCGTGTAAACACGAAAGCTCACTCACTCCATCGCTCCTCCTCTCCAAGTCGGACCCGCTTCGCTGGGCTCCGACTTGGCACGGCGCTTCGCGCCGCTCCCTATCGCTCCCAACTGACGTTCCTCCTTGAGGAGATATTGGTTCTCACAAGAATTATGCAGGCCTCAGATTTTTGGTTACATCGTAGTATTGTGTTACCCTCTTTATGATTCCACAAATTTGACTTTGTTACCTCATCTGTTGCTTGCTCGCAATCTCTTGCTTGCTTGCTTCACTGTTCAGTTTTCAAGGTGCAGTCCGTCCTCTTCCAAGGCCGGATCGAAACGCTCGGGCTCTTGCCCAAACGCTTCGATCCGATCTTCTGGTGGAGGTTATCGGATTCGAACCGGTGACCCCCTGCTTGCAAAGCAGGTGCTCTACCAGCTGAGCTAAACCCCCATCTCTGAGCGGGTGGTGGGCCCAAGTGGACTCGAACCACCGACCTCACGATTATCAGTCGTGCGCTCTAGCCAGCTGAGCTATGGGCCCGTCGGGTCGTCGCTCTCTCGCGGCGTGCGCCCTCTAAATTAAACAACGTGACCCTCATCCTGCTCCACAATGCTGACCTAGGAATGTTACTGACAGTTTTACCTGTCAGAGGTCTCCTTAGAAAGGAGGTGATCCAGCCGCACCTTCCGATACGGCTACCTTGTTACGACTTCACCCCAATTATCGAACCCACCTTCGGCCGCGCCCTCCTTGCGGTCAAGCTACGGACTTCGGGTGTTCCCGACTCTCATGGTGTGACGGGCGGTGTGTACAAGGCCCGGGAACGTATTCACCGCGGCATGCTGATCCGCGATTACTAGCGATTCCAACTTCACGCAGGCGGGTTGCAGCCTGCGATCCGAACTGGGATGGCTTTTAGGGATTTGCTCCACCTCGCGGTATTGCTTCCCTCTGTTGACCACCATTGTAGTACGTGTGTGGCCCAGGACATAAGGGGCATGATGATTTGACGTCGTCCCCACCTTCCTCCGTTTTGTCAACGGCAGTCTCGCTAGAGTGCTCTTGCGTAGCAACTAACAATAAGGGTTGCGCTCGTTGCGGGACTTAACCCAACATCTCACGACACGAGCTGACGACAACCATGCACCACCTGTCACCGATGTCTCCGAAGAGAAAACTCTATCTCTAGAGCGGTCATCGGGATGTCAAGCCCTGGTAAGGTTCTTCGCGTTGCTTCGAATTAAACCACATACTCCACCGCTTGTGCGGGCCCCCGTCAATTCCTTTGAGTTTCAACCTTGCGATCGTACTCCCCAGGTGGGATACTTATTGTGTTGACTGCGGCACGGAGGGGGTCAGTCCCCCCACACCTAGTATCCATCGTTTACAGCGTGGACTACCAGGGTATCTAATCCTGTTTGCTCCCCACGCTTTCGCGCCTCAGCGTCAGTTGCTGTCCAGCAGACCGCCTTCGCCACTGGTGTTCCTCCTAATATCTACGCATTTCACCGCTACACTAGGAATTCCGTCTGCCTCTCCAGTACTCAAGAAAAACAGTTTCAAATGCAGGCCACAGGTTGAGCCCATGGTTTTCACATCTGACTTGCTTTCCCGCCTACACGCCCTTTACACCCAGTAAATCCGGATAACGCTTGCCACCTACGTATTACCGCGGCTGCTGGCACGTAGTTAGCCGTGGCTTATTCATCAGGTACCGTCACTTGCTTCGTCCCTGATAAAAGAAGTTTACAACCCGAGAGCCTTCTTCCTTCACGCGGCGTTGCTGGGTCAGGCTTTCGCCCATTGCCCAATATTCCCCACTGCTGCCTCCCGTAGGAGTCTGGGCCGTGTCTCAGTCCCAATGTGGCCGGCCAACCTCTCAGTCCGGCTACTGATCGTCGCCTTGGTGGGCCGTTACCTCACCAACTAGCTAATCAGACGCGAGCCCATCTCAGAGCGATAGATCTTTGATGTCCAGTACCATGTGATACAGACATATCATGCGGTATTAGCAGCTGTTTCCAGCTGTTATTCCCCACTCCAAGGTAGGTTGCTCACGCGTTACTCACCCGTCCGCCACTAAGCAGTCCCTTCAGTTGTCCGAAAACTCCGTCAGGGGTGCTCCGTTCGACTTGCATGTGTTAAGCACGCCGCCAGCGTTCATCCTGAGCCAGGATCAAACTCTCAATAAAATGGTATCTAAACAGCTGCGCTGTCTAAGCCGATCTTATCGAAACTAAAATCTTAGCTTCAAAGAAATCTTTGACGTTGTCCAACAAGCTCTGTTTCAAAGCTCTTTGATACAACCATCTTCATTCTGGTGCTTCGTGTTTGTCACGTTGTTTAATTTACAAGGTGCACACCGCTCATCAGCGGCGGGGATTATCTTACCACACCGTCCAGCCTTTGTCAAGCACTTTTTTCAAGTTTTTTTCAACTCTTTTTCAGTGCCCGCCCGCTGGCCCGGCGGCGCTGCTCTCGCAACGGTTCCACATCTTACCACGTCTCAGCTTTCTTGTCAAGCACTTTTTTCGACTTTTTTCAAGATCTTTTTCAGCGCCCAACGGCCTCGCCGCTCTCGTGTCCCGTCCTCGCGGACAGCTTCGATAGATTACCAC
>RAYO01000079.1 GCA_003612335.1 bacterium 1xD42-67 | reverse complement strand
TGAAAAAGTACACCATTACAAGATCTGGAAAGGTGGGGCGGGACCGTGGACAGGAGCAAGAGCGCTGGACCAGTCCGATATACCACCCTCAAGGTCCGTCTCTATCCCACGCCGGAACAGGCGGAGCTGTTTGAAAAGACCTTCGGCTGCTGCCGCTACATCTGGAACCAGATGCTCGCTGATCAGCAGCGCTTCTACCTGGAGACCGGGGCCCACTTCATCCCCACGCCGGCCAAGTACAAAAACAGCGCGCCCTTCCTGAAAGAGGTGGACAATCAGGCCCTCATCCAGGTGCACAACGAGCTGTCCCGGGCCTTTCGGGCATTTTTCAAAGATCCGGAGCGGTCTGGATACCCCCGCTTCAAGCGCAAAAAGGACGGCTGCTGCTCCTTCACCGCCTGCAATCACGACTTCCCTTCCGGACCGACCATCTATCTCACCCGCGACGCGATCCGCATGACCAAGGCCGGGACCGTCAAGGCCAAGCTCCACCGCCGCCCCCAGGCGTGGTGGAAGCTGAAACGGATCACCGTGACCAGGGCCCCCACCGGGAAATATCACTGCGCGATCCTCTACGAGCACGGGGCAAAGGAGCCTGCGCCTGTCAGGCCCGCATCGGAGCGGACGATCGGTCTGAAATGCTCCGCGCGCCACTTCTATGTAGCCGACGACGGCAGCAGGGCCGATCCGCCCCGATGGCTGGAGCGGTCTCAGGAGGAGCTGGCAGAGCTCCAGCAGCGGATGGCCCGGATGGAGCCAGGTTCCAAGAACCACCAAGAGGCCGTCCAAAAATACCGCCTGCTCCACGAACACATCGCGGCCCAGCGCCGCGACTTCATCCACAAGGCCTCCAGCCGGATAGCCAACGGCTGGGACGCCGTGTGCGTGAGGGCGGACGACCTGACAGAGCTGAGCGGGGCCCTCCGGCCCAGCGGCTTCGGGATGTTCCGGGAACAGCTGCGGTATAAGCTGGCCCGGCAGGGCAAGCCCCTGCTCACAGTGGACCGCTACTCCCCTACCACCCGGACCTGCTCCGTCTGCGGACAGATCCAGGACAGCGTCAGCCCGAAGGACAGGACCTGGACCTGCCCCCGGTGCGGCACGGTCCACGACCGGGAGGTCAACGCCGCGAAGAACATCAAAGCAGAAGGTCTGGCGCAGCTCCGCGCCTGACTGATACCGCCGGTCGGGACGCCGGTGGACGCCTGCGGCCTGGTCGGAGAGCGTTGAGCGAAACGGGACACCGCTACGGTCCCGCTCCGCTCAGCGTTTTCCGAAGCAGGGAGCGGGAAACGAGAGGGCGTGTGCGCACGTCCAAAGCTCGAAAGAGCGTCCACAATATCATGACGATGCAGCCCGGCGCGAGGGACCGCGCCGGAGAGACGGCAAGGAGGATCTGTATGCTGAAGCTGACGCTGCTCCCAGAGGAATACCTGACCATCGACGGCAAGATCGTGGTCCAGCTGATCCGGGTGGCCGGAGGACGGGCGGACGTGGCCGTCGAAGCCCCGCGGGAGCTCCCCGTGGTGCGCGGTACGGTGCTGGAGCGCACCGGCGGCAGGCGGCCAGACTGCCTGGCCCCGCCCTCAGGGAAAAAGGCCCGGTACTATCGGGACCAGGTGTTCCGGTGGAACGACGACCGGGAACGGGCCGTCCGGGCCATGGAGCGGGTGTTCTCCCAGCTGGAGCAGAAGGGCTCCGGCGAGGAGGCCAGGGCCCTGCGCGCCCAGCTCAGCCGCATCATCCCCGCCTTTTGGGAGGATGATCTGGCGGCACAGCGTCCTATCTCGGTTTCTTCCGGTTGACGAACCGGCAGAGATATCGTCCCCGCGCCCGCCCCCGGCAGTCCGGCCGGATACCGGGAGAGGGCGCTCCGCCCAGTGCAGGGACAGGGAAGTCCCGGCACGCCGGACCGCGATGACCCAAAATCTATCTTGAAAGGAATCAAAAACGATGCGTATCCAACACAACATTATGGCGATGAACGCCTACCGCAACTACAACAACAACACCTCCGCCCTGTCCAAGAACCTGGAGAAGCTCTCCTCCGGCTACAAGATCAACCGCGCTGGTGACGACGCCGCCGGTCTGGCCATCTCCGAGAAGATGCGCGCCCAGATCACCGGCCTGGAGGCCGCCCAGAAGAACGTCAAGGACGGCACCTCTCTGGTGAAGACCGCTGAGGGCGCGATGCAGGAGATCCATGACATGCTCAACCGCATGGATTACCTGGCCACCCAGTCCGCCAACGGCACCTATGACAACGAGGTGGACCGCCTCAACCTCCAGAAGGAGATCTCTTCCCTCAAGTCCGAGATCAACCGTATCGCTGACTCCGCCAACTTCAACGGCATCAAGCTGCTGGACGGCGTGAGCGGCTCCGGCCGGCTGTCCACCCTGCCCGTGGAGTATGATACCCTGTCCACTGTCGCTGGTGTGACTGTGGGCGATATCACCAATGGCGGCGGCAGCAATGGCGAGTATACCATCGATATCGAAAAGATGTTCAGCGAGGGTGATACAATCGCCATCGACTTTGTGGATGGCACTGGTACCTCTACTACAAAGACTTTTACAATGAAGAATAACCCCACGGCTGGCACCGAGTTTGGCGGTAAGACTGCCGCAGAGCAGGCTGCTAGTCTGGCTGGCAAACTGGGTGTAGAATCTGATATCGGTGCAAACTTCAATGTGTCGGTGGATGGTACCAAAATCACCCTGACCGCTAAGACTGAAGGTACAGACAAGGTACCCAGTATTGGCAAGGTTGTCACAACCGACCAGAATGTTGGCCTGACCAGCCCTGCTGCTGCCGCACAGGCTGGTACTGCTGGTAGCGGTGGTACTGCTTACAAGGGTGCTTTCGAGGTCATCGGCGGTCTGGTTGGAACTGGTGCTGCCGCGCTTCAGAAGGGCGATAAGCTGACCTTTAAGTTCAACGACCTCCAAGGCCGTGAACTCACAGCTGAGGTCGAGGTCACAGACAAAATGATCAGCACCGACGCTAAGACTTCTACTGAAGCTTTGGTAGATGCTCTGAAAAATGCACACTTTAAGGACAATGCTGACACCACCGGTGTGGATGAGAGCCAGATGAAGGTGAGCGATATCTTTACCTTGACTGCAAATAAGGGAAAAGATACTACTACAGATGCCTTCGGTTCTATCGCTGTAACAGTTGCCAATGCTGGAGAAGGTAATCCTGCAAAGGCTGTTAGTGTGGAACTGGACCGTGGCGGCCAAAAATTCACATCTAATGCTGTGGAAGGCACTGCTGGTGTGAAGAACACTGCTGCGGCGGAGAAGGATAAATGGGAACTGGATGGCAGCGGCGGTGGTAATAACTTTACCGTTGGTGACAAGGTGAAGTTCGAGGGCAAGCTTTCCAACGGAAGCACTTTTTCAGTGGAACTGACTGCTGGTAAAGATTTTGAGATCGGTACCAATCTTGCAGCCACTATGGCGAATCTGAAGACTGCGCTGGAAGGCGACAAGGTGAATGTCACCGTGACCAACGCAGACAAGAGTACTACCACTGTTACTGGAAAGGATATGTTCGGTGCTAACGGAGAGTTTGCCATAACCAATACGACCGGCAAATTGGCAATCGAAGCGAAATATGGTGGTACTGCGGCCAGCTATGCAGCCAGCGAACTGACTGGCATCACTGTTACACCTTTGGACGCAGCCACCGTGGAAAGCGACAAGACCCTGGCTGATCCTCAGACTGCTGCTCAGTCCTCGCTCAAGTTGGACGACAAGCTGTCCTATGGCGCAGCTATCAAGGTGGGCGACAAGACCTATGAGATCGTGGCCGATGCCCGCGACACCTCCAGCCGCAACAACGACGCCGTCGTGGTCTCCGATCCCTCCGACAGCAAGGCCGTTGCCAAGGCTCTGGCCGAGGCTATCGCTAAGAACGAGACCGACTATAATGTGACTTCCAGCAACGACGGTACCGTCACCATCGAGAGCAAGAATATCGGCAGCGACCAGAAGGCCCTGTCTATCACCACCCCCTACGGTGACAAGGTCAAGACCGCTTCCTTCACCTTCGAGCCCAAGAACGTCAAGGAGGGCTCCGTGCTCACCTTCAACGGCAACACCTATGAGTTCGTGAAGAAGGGCAACGCCGCCAAGGACGGCAACATCGCCATCGAGATGGCCGATCCCTCCAAGGCCACCGCCAAGGAGCTGGGCGACGCTTTCGCCAACGTGGTGAAGAACGGCACCGCCACCGTGGACGCCAACGGCAAGGTCACTCTGAAGGGCGTTGAGACCGAGGACGGCAAGATCGCCGACCCTGTGGTCACCTGGGAGAACAACCTGGTGCTCCAGATCGGCGACACCGCTGACGACTTCAACCAGCTGTCCGTGAAGCTGAGCGACATGCACACCACCGCCATGGGCATCGACGGCGTGGACATCGGCACCCAGGAGGGCGCTCAGGCCGCCATCGACGTGATCAAGGACGCCATCAACTACGTCTCCGGCGTCCGCGGCGACTTCGGCGCGATCCAGAACCGTCTGGACCACACCGCCAACAACCTGTCCGTGATGGCCGAGAACATCCAGGACGCCGAGTCCGCCATCCGTGACACCGACGTGGCCGCCGAGATGATGAGCTACGTCAAGAACAACATCCTGGTCCAGTCCGCCCAGGCCATGCTGGCCCAGGCCAACCAGGTGCCTCAGGGCGTGCTCCAGCTGCTGGGCTGAGCCTCCTGAAACTGATCTTCCCCAACGTGATAAGGGGGCGGGCCGAAGCCCGCCCCCTTTTTCATGGCCGGATGCGGAGACAGACCGGCCGCCCGGCCGATGGCGCTCCTTCATTTGTCCTCCAAAAGTTTGTTCAGCTCAGTCATGAAGGTGTTGATGTCTTTGAACTGGCGGTAGACCGAGGCGAACCGCACATAAGACACCTCGTCCACCTTTTTCAGCCGCTCCATCACCAGCTCGCCGATCTGAGCGGAGCTGACCTCCCGCTCCATCTGGTTCTGCAGCACCTGTTCGATCTCCGCCACCAGGTCCTCCATGGTCTGATAGGAGACGGGGCGCTTCTCACAGGCCCGGATCAGGCCGCTCATGACCTTGCCCCGGTCGAAGCTCTGGCGGCTCCCATCCTTCTTGACCACCATCAGAGGCAGGCTCTCCATCGTCTCATAGGTGGTGAAGCGCTTGCGGCAGGAGAGACACTCCCGCCGACGGCGGATGCTGGCCCCCTCATCGGCGGGGCGGGAATCCACCACCTTGCTCTCCAGATAGGCGCAATAGGGACATCTCATGTCACATACCTCCTATAGTGTTTGGGGGCTTTTCCAAAAAAAGTATATCACAAAATATCCCGTCTGTCAAGATCTGCCGAGAGCCCTGCCGGGGGCTTCCCTTTTATCCTCTTTTGTTGTATCATCTGATAGAGCCCCGTGTACGGTCTGGGCCCACAGCCAAGACGTGGAACAAGAGGGCGATACCGTCAATCAAAA
The DNA here is from genome assembly GCA_003612335.1 of bacterium 1xD42-67. Lineage (GTDB taxonomy): Bacteria > Bacillota > Clostridia > Oscillospirales > Oscillospiraceae > Lawsonibacter. Next base: position 191 of record RAYO01000079.1, on the reverse strand, counting down.
GGAGGAATCCGATCGTGAAACAGTTTTTCAGCAGAAAGATCGTGCCGGCCGTTGTGGCTCTGGCCATGGTATGCGGTGTGGTCATGTCCGCTTTCGCGGCAGGTGACTACGTCGATCCCACCTTCACTGACGTGCCCAAGTCCCACTGGGCCTACACCTTTGTGGAGAAGGCCGTGGAGAACAAGTGGGTC
>RAYO01000078.1 GCA_003612335.1 bacterium 1xD42-67 | reverse complement strand
AGCGACGTCAGGCGGTCCCCCGGGACGGCGGCGAGCGACGTCAGGCGGTCCCCCGGGACGGCGGCGAGCGACGTCAGACGGTCCCCCGGGACGGCGGCGAGCGACGTCAGACGGTCCCCCGGGACGGCGGCGAGCGACGTCAGACGTCCTCCCGGCGCACCGATGTGATCCGCTGTGAGAACTGCGGAGAGGATTACTCCATCACTTATAAGCGCTGTCCCTTTTGTGACGAACGCCCCGGCCGGGGCGGAATCGGAGGCAAGCGGGTGGCCAATACCAGAGGGGGCGGCTATGGCCGGCCAGTCAACCCCATCCAGGTGGCGGGGCTGGTCATCTCTCTGATCCTCATCATCAGCGCCCTGTTCATCGTGTTCCGCTTCATCGGCGCTCCCCTGATCCACGGGGGCAAGACGCCGGGAAGCCAGGGCTCCACCGGCACCAGCCAGAGCAACGGAGGTTCCCAGAGCCAGCCCGGCGGGACCAGCCAGCAGCCGGGAGGCTCCCAGACCCAGCCCGGGGGGAGCTCTGTCCAGCCCGGGGGCAGCACCGTCCCGCCCCCCCAGCAGCCGAACGATCCCCAGCCCCCCGTGTCCGCTGCGGTCCAGTCCATCAAGCTGAATAAGACCGACATGACCCTGAATCCCAATGAAAAGACCAGGCTGACCGCCACCCTGTCCCCTGCCGGAGCCTCGGGCACTATCACCTGGTCCAGCAGCGACCCCTCCATCGCCACCGTAGACGCCTCCGGGAACGTGATCAACGTGAACGCAGGCACGAAAAAGGTCACTGTCACCATCACCGCCGCCTGCGGGGACATGAAGGCGGAGTGTATCGCCCGCTGCAAGCCCAAGAACGGCACCGACGACCCGGGCACCACCGATCCCGGTCCTGGCGGCAACGACACCATCATCCAGACCGCGACAGGCACCGTGACCAATGCCCAGGATGGCCTGCGGGTCCGCTCCGGCCCCGGTACGACCTACGACCGGATCGGCAGCCTGGACAACGGCAGCAAGGTCACCATCCAGGGCGAGGAGAACGGCTGGTATAAGATCGACTATAAGGGCGGCGTGGGATATGTCTCGAAAGAGTATGTGTCCGCCGGCTGACAACGAAACACGAAGGGCCCGCCGTGAGGCGGGCCCTTTTTTGCTCAAAATAGGCGCAATGCGCCCCCATTCCCATTAAATGTATGGGAACGTCCCCCTTTCCCCTCCTGCCCGCCGGTGATAGAGGGCAAATCCCCTCGACAAAACAAGGAGGGATCACCATGGACAAAACGAAACACTATCAGCTGAACCAGTGGGCGGCGGGGGACAAGGTCCAGCGCATCGACTTCAACGCCGACAACGCCAAGATCGACGCCGCGATCAAGGCCGTGGACGCCAAAGCGGACACCAGAGCGGCCCAAACGGCCCTGGATGCCCTGGCGGCCACGGTCTCGGGACACACCTCCGCCCTGGCCGGGAAGGGCAACTGCCAGATCGCCGCAGGGACCTACACCGGCACCGGCAAATACGGCTCCGCCTCGCCCACATCCCTCACCTTCCCCTTCCAGCCCAAGCTGGTGGCGATCCAGAACCGGGCCGGCGCCACTCCGGAGACGGAGGACTCCAGTTATTTCGACTACATGATGATGGTCCTGGTCTGGCCTGTGGCCCAATACCGGCTGTGCAACGGCCGGAACCCCGTCACCATCACATGGAGCGGCAACAAGATCAGCTGGTACGCTGAGAGCGCTCCCAGACAGCTCAACGCCTCGGGCCGGATCTACCACTATGTGGCCCTGGGCTGATCTGCAGCCCCGTCCGCAGGTGATGAGGATCCCGGTCCGCCTGCGGGCGGGGAGGCCCTCTCAGTCTGGCCTGCGGCCAGCCAGCTCCCCCAAAGGGGGAGCCAAGACGCAGACCTCTCCGCATCCGCCCTTGCCTCCCCCTTTGGGGGAGGTGGCACGGCGGAGCCGTGACGGAGAGGGCAAAAGCACCCCCGGACCGTGATGGTCCGGGGGTGTTGTTGATCAGCAGACCTGCGGATCAGGCCGCAGCTTTGCCGGTGAGGGTGAACGCCTGACTAGTCAGCGTCTCATCGCTCTCACTCCCGGAAGTGACAGTGATATCAACGTTCCAAGTCGTAGTCGCGCCAGCGGCAGGAGCGCTCCAAGTCTGACCAGTCGTAGACGTCACCTCGGCGGTGCCGTTCCCATCGATCAGGGCGTTGATAACAGCCGTGATCGCATCCAGGGCATCCTGTTCAGTAGCGGAAGTAGCGGTAACGTCGGCCGCCTTGCTGGCCATCTGGCCGATCTTGTACACGCCGGTCTCCACCTTCTCGGCATCGGTACGGACGTGAGCTTTAGCCTCAACGGGGAGAGCAGTGATCGTAGCGGTGCCCTCCTCAGTGCCGCTCTTCAGAGCGATGGTAACGGTCACTGTGCCGGCAGTACCGGTCAGCTTGCTGTCATCGGTCTCGTCGTGACTGCCGTTGGTCGCGGGAGTAACAGTGGTCCAAGTGTATCCGTCAGTCCCCTGGGTAGTATCGACGGTCGCACCGCTGAGCACCTGCGCAGTGATCAGCTCTTTCACTTTAGCCTTGATGCCATCCGCATCCAGGGCGGTATCAACGGCGGCGATCTTAGCGCCACCCTGGACCAGCCCCTCGATCGCGGTCTTCGCGGCGGCGACCTTCTCGGCGTCAGTAGGAGTAGAAGCCGCACTGCCCTTCAGGGTGAAGATCACATCCACAGTGTCGGTAGCCTCACCGCTGGTCAGAGTGACAGTAGCCTTCCAAGTCACATCGGCAGTAGTGGGAGCGGTGTAGGTTTCGCCGGTCTTGGTGGCAACAGCCACGGTGACACCGTTGGTGATCTTAGCCTCGACAGCAGTCTTAGCAGCAGCGATAGCAGCAGCCTCAGAGCCGGCGCTGGCGTTGGCGATTGTCTTCTCAGAGTCAGTCATACCACTGACAGCGGTCTTCGCGGCGGCGACCTTCTCAGCCTCGGTCCCCCCAACAGGGGCCTCAGCGTCCTCGATAGCGGAGACGGTGACGACGACCTTGTTGTCCACGATGTCAATGCTCTTCACGGTGTAGGAAACGACCAGCTTATGATCCTCCAGGCACTGGACCTTGACAGGGGCATCCTCGCCGACGGTCACGCCATACCACTCACCCTGGGTGAAAGCGGTAGAAGCGGCGCGGCTGCGGACGGTCTTGTCAGTGATGACGATCTTGATCACGTCACCAGCGTTGGCCTCAGTGATGGGCGCACCATCCTCATTCTGGAAGGTAGGAGCATTGAAGTTGGCCTCCAGGGAGGCATCCAGGCCGCCCTCGATGGGGGTGCTCACGGCAGCGTCGCTCACGTCGTCGATGTAGACCCAGAGGACCTCGATCTCCTCGGAGCCGGCCTCGTCCACGACGACATAGGCCTTGCCGTCCACGCCCTTGCCGTCCTCGAGCTGGCCGACCAGACCAGCGATGGTGCCGGCAGTGGTCTTCTGATACAGCTCATAGTCAGCGCCGGAGTCGCGGAGCAGCTCGGTGACGCCCTTGCCGACCACCAGGTTCAGCTCAGACTTGCTGGTGGTGAGGTAGGTCGTGCCGTTGATGGTGATGGTCTTGCCCTTCTGAGTGATGTCAGAACCGGACAGATCGATCACGTTCTGAGTGGCCTTGCCGGGCATCAGGGTAGCCTTGGTGATGTAGTCCTTGCTGTTGGTCTTCACGTTGTAGCGCAGCTCGCCCACAGCGGCGACGTTGCTCTCCTCGATGAAGCGCTCGGTCTCCTCGCCGTCGATGACGACCTTATACTTGTAGTAGGTATCGCCGTCCACCACGGTCTTGTTGCCGGTGGACTTCAGGATGAACAGGTAGTCAGCGGCGCTGTTGGCGCTGTCCACGGTGCCCTTGGCGGTGGGATCGGACACGTCGATGAAGACGTACTGGGCATAGCCGTCCTTCTCCACCCAGCTGATCTCCACCTTGTTAGCAGCCACCGCGTTCTGGTTGCCGCCGATGTGGACGTCGGGGGCGTTCTCCACGCCGGTGGCGACGGTGACCTCGTCGTCGTCGTCCAAGGTCAGGAAGATGGTGTTGGCATTGCCGCGGATGCCCTTGGCGCCGATGTTGGTGTCGGTGGAGCTGGCCAGGAACCGGACCTTGCTGTTGAAGACGATCTGAGTGGCGTCGGGATCGGAATCCACAGCGGCGTTCTTCACATTGTCGGTGGAGCGGCCGGCGCTGAGGCTGGCCTCGGTCAGGGTGTACTGGTCATTGCTGTCCTTGATGTAGGTGTACCAGCCGTGGACGTTGTCGTTGTCGGACAGCCACTCGCCGTTGGTGTGCTCGGTCTTGGTGCCGTCGCCGTTGTCCTCCACGACCTTCTTCACGTCGATCTCGGCGTAGGTGCCGTCACCGAAGTAAGCGGCGGCCACGCCCTTCTTGTTCAGACCGGAGGGGCTGCCGGCCTTCTGGATGTAGACGAAGCTGTTGGTGCTGATGGCCTCATCCACGAAGATGATGTAGCCGTAGTTGTCCAGGACCACCTTGGCGTCCTGATTGATGGTGAACTCCTCGGACTTCTCATCCACGCCCACCAGCTTGTTGTAGCTGTACTTGGTGCCGTCCATGATCACATAGTCGGTGACGGTGTACTCGCTGACGGTGCCGGTGAACAGCTCAGCGGGCTCCACGGTGGCGTAGCCGTCGGCCTTGTAGGACCAGGTGGCCAGCAGGTAGTCGTCTTCCTTCACGTCGGTGACGTTGAAGTCGTCGCTGCTGATGGAGGTGTCCATGGGAGGCAGGATGACGGGGTAATCGCTGGGATCGTCGTCGGTGTTGATCTCCACGGCCTCCACGTTGACGGTCTCCTTGGTGGAGTTGTAGTCAGAGGTGGCCTTCAGCAGATAGGTGTTGGTCATGACGATCCGCACGGTGTCGGGGTCGTTGGCGGTGTCGCCGTCGATCACGAAGACCTCGGTCAGCACGCCGTTGCCGGTGACGCCAGTGCCCTTGCCGGTCAGATCCTTCGCACCTGCGGCGGAGGAGCTGTTCTTCTCGAAGAACTGCTTGGCGTCAGGGGCGCGGACCTCAGTGCCGTCCACCCAGACCTCGAAGAGGTACTTGCCGTCGTTAGCGCGCAGGGAGTCGGCCACGGAGGAGCCGATCTTGGTGTACATGTCGCCCTTGGCGGCCTTGGCGGTGTAGGAGAACTCCAGGTCGCCCTTCTCCACGTAGGTGCCCACGTCCTTGTTCTCATAGACCCAGCGGACGGCGGGACGGCCGAAGTCATCGGTCTCCACCGAACGAGCCTTGTCGCCGAACTTCTTCAGGCTGCCCTCGTAGAGCTTCTCGCCCAGCTCCAGGATGAGGTTGTCGTTCTGGACACCGATAGAGGTAGCATTGACGTCCTTGATGGCGTCGGCATAGCTCTCGCCGGAGGTCACGTAGACATAGTTGACCTCTCCATTGATGGTCACGGCGGTGTCGCCGGAGCCGATGGTGATGTCAGAGGAGCTCTTCTGCGCCTCCACCATGCCGGTCTCCAGGGTGTTCAGGGCCAGCTGAGCCACCTGGTCGCGGGTCAGGGGGGAGTCC
>RAYO01000077.1 GCA_003612335.1 bacterium 1xD42-67 | reverse complement strand
TGGTTGGCGTTGATGTCCTTGAACAGGCCGATCTTGGAAGCCTGCTTCACAGTGGCGATCACAAAGCCGTCCTTGTAGTCGCTCTCGTACTGGAAGTAGCCCAGAGCACGCATCATCATGCTGGCGGCCTGGACAGCGGTCACGGTGTCAGCGCCGCCGTACTGGGTGGCGTTGTAGCCGGACACGATGCCGTTGGCGTAGCAAGCGCCCACGTAGGGCTTGGCGTAGTCGGGCACGTCCCAGAAGGGGCAGCTCTCACTGTAGTAGTTGTAGTCCAGGTCGAGCAGCTTGGCCATGATGATCGCCATCTCGTTGCGGGAGACGGAACGATCGGGGTCGAAGTTGCCCTTATCGTCGCCCTGCATCACGCCAACGGCCTGCAGGACTTCGATCGCCTCGACGTTGTTGTC
>RAYO01000076.1 GCA_003612335.1 bacterium 1xD42-67 | reverse complement strand
TGTCGAGGGGATGTGCCCTCTACTACCGGCGGGCAGGAGGGGAAAGGGGGACGTTCCCATACATTTAATGGGAATGGTGGCACACTGCGCCCATTTTGAGCAAAAAAGGGCCCGCCGTGAGGCGGGCCCTTCGTATTTGGTTCAGTCCAGGATCGCGCCCTTGTCGGCGGAGGAGACGTGTTTGGCGTAGCGGGCCAGGTAGCCCGTCGTGATCTTGGGCTGGGGGCAGACCCACTTGGCCCGGCGGGCGGCCAGCTGTTCGTCGTCCACCTTGAGCTGGATGGTGTGGGCGGGGATGTCGATGGCGATGAGGTCCCCCTCCTCCACCAGGCCGATGGTCCCGCCGGAGGCCGCCTCGGGGGAGACGTGGCCGATGGAGGCTCCCCGGGTAGCGCCGGAGAAGCGGCCGTCGGTGATCAGGGCCACGTCCTTGTCCAGGCCCATGCCGGCGATGGCGGAGGTGGGGTTGAGCATCTCCCGCATACCGGGCCCGCCCTTGGGGCCCTCGTAGCGGATGACCACCACGTCCCCGGCGCGGATCTTCCCGGCGTAGATGGCAGAGATCGCCTCCTCCTCGGAGTCGAACACCCGGGCGGGGCCCTCGTGGACCATCATCTCCGGGGCCACGGCGGACTGCTTCACCACACAGCCGTCGGGGGCCAGGTTGCCCTTGAGGACGGCGATCCCGCCGGTCTTGGAATAGGGATCGTCGATGGGGCGGATCAGGGTCTCGTCCCGATCGACCACCCCCTCCAGATTTTCCGCCACGGTTTTGCCGGTGCAGGTGGGCAGGGAGGTGTCGATGAGCCCCTTCTTGGCCAGCTCGGCCATGACGGCGTAGACCCCTCCGGCCCGCTCCAGATCCTCCATATAGGTGTCGCCGGCGGGGGCCAGGTGGCACAGGTTGGGGGTCCGGTCGCTGATCTCGTTGGCCATGTCGAAGGAGAGCTGGATGCCGCACTCGTGGGCGATGGCGGGCAGGTGGAGCATGGTGTTGGTGGAGCAGCCCAGGGCCATATCGACGGTCTCGGCGTTATGGAAGGCCGCCTCCGTCATGATGTCTCGGGGGCGGATGTCCTTCTCCACCAGCTCCATGATCTTCATGCCGGCCTGCTTGGCCAGACGCCGCCGGGCAGACCAGACGGCGGGGATGGTGCCGTTGCCCCGGAGGGCCATGCCGATGGCTTCGGTGAGGCAGTTCATGGAGTTGGCGGTGTACATGCCGGAGCAGGAGCCGCAGGTGGGGCAGGCGCAGTCCTCATACTCCTCCAGGCCCGCCTGGTCCAGCTTGCCGGCGTAGTAGGAGCCCACCGCCTCGAACATGTGGGACAGACAGGTGCGCCGGCCGTCGTCCAGCCGTCCGGCCAGCATGGGGCCGCCGGAGATGAAGATCGTGGGCACGTTCACCCGGGCGGCGGCCATGAGCAGGCCAGGGACGTTCTTGTCGCAGTTGGGGATCATCACCAGACCGTCGAACTGGTGGGCCATGGCCATGGCCTCGGTGGAGTCGGCGATCAGGTCCCGGGTCACCAGGGAATACTTCATCCCCACGTGGCCCATGGCGATGCCGTCGCACACGGCGATGGCGGGGAACTCCACCGGAGTGCCCCCGGCAGCCCGGACCCCGGCCTTCACCGCCTCGGCGATCTTGTCCAGGTCCATGTGACCGGGGACGATCTCGTTGTAAGAGCAGACCACCCCAATCAGCGGCCGCTCCAGCTCCTCCTTGGTGTAGCCCAGGGCATAGAGCAGGGAGCGGTTCGGGGCGGCGGGGATGCCTTTTTTCACGACGTCAGAGCGCATAGCAGTTACCTCCTGAGATCAGTTGTCTGTTTTTTGATAGTTGTCTGACGTCAGAGTATCACAAGAGACTGGACATGTCAAGAGGGGATGTGGTAGAATGAAGAAAAGCCCTCGTCCCCCGCAGGGAAAAGCCTCCTTAGGCAAAGGAGGCTTTTAGTTGCGCTCCTCTTCCTCCTGCTCCTTTAAATTTTCCAGCGCCCATTTTGTGGCCTCGATCACGAACGCAGAGAAGGTAGAGTTTTTACCTTGGATGACAAATTCCACTTCATCGATGATGTCATTCGGAAATCGAATCGACTTTTGAGTTGTTGCGGGAATGGCTGGTATTTTGAATTTCCTCACACAGTCCACCTCGTATCACGTTTGTGCTTTACAACGTAATGCAAAATGTGATATAAGTATGTAGTGCAGCTGGTTGACAAAATGCGTGTCAAATAGGGAGGAAATATTATGCATATGAAAATGCTTGAACAGATCCTGCTTCGCTATTTGCTCGATAGCAAGATCAAGATGGAGATCACCGGCTTTGACATGGATGGCTTTGAAAAAGCGGTCCATGAGGAGGGCGAACGCCGGCTGGAGATGATCGAGTATATCGCCTTTACGGATGATGACATCATATCAGACACCGAGAAGATCGAGTCGATCAAGCAGCTGTTTCGACGAGGATTTTATAGCGAGGGATGATCAACTATGAAAAACCAGAGCCTGTCCCAGCAGACGGCCCGGCGGCTGTACAGCCTGATCGCGGCGGAGAAGCGGTTCGCGCCGGGGGAGAAGCTGCCCAACGAGCTGGAGCTGTCCCAGGAGATGGGGGTGAGCCGGGCCACCCTGCGGGAAGCGATCCAGGCCCTGGCGGTCCAGGGGGTGCTGGAGGTGCGCCGGGGCCGGGGGACCTTCGTGTCCCGGCAGGTGGAGGAGATCGACGACTTCGGCTTTTCCGCTCTGGACCAGGTGAAGGGCCGGCTTCGGGATCTGTTCGAGCTGCGGGCGGTCTTTGAGCCGGAGGTGGCCGCTCTGGCCTGCCGCCGGGCCAGTCCCGAGGAACTGGCGGATATCCTGGTCCAAGGGGAGCGGACCGCGGCGGCGATCCGGGCGGGGGAGGACCGCACCCAGGCCGACCGGGCCTTCCACGCCGCCATCGTCCGGGCCGCCCACAACGAGTTCATGGCCCGTCTGCTGCCCGTGATCGATCAGGCGGTGGAGACGGCGGTGGTCACAGGGGACCAGGGAGGCCGGCTGGCGGAGCATACCCTCCGGGACCACGCGCTGCTCATGGAGTTCTTCCAGAAGCGGGACCCGGAGGGGGCCCGCCACGCTATGGCCATCCATATGCGCCACGCTATGGACGAGATGGGGCTGGAGATCGACCTGCTCCCCGCCGGGCCCGGTTGACTTTCTCCAGGGCTCCGGTATAATAGGGTCATGGATATTTTTATTTTCATCGTGGATATCATCGGGACGGTGGCCTTCGCGGCCTCTGGGGCCATGATCGGCCTGAAGAAGGACATGGACATCTTCGGGGTCTGCATCCTGGGACTGACCACCGCCACCGGCGGCGGGGTGGTCCGGGATCTGATCCTGGGGCTGACGCCCCCTATGGCCTTCCAGGATCCCACCTGCGCTATGACGGCCCTTGGAGTGTCGGCGGTGTTCTTCTCCCGGCGGGTACGGCGGCTGCTGATGCACGATCAGCGGCGCTACGATCTGCTGCTCTTCTGGATGGACGCTCTGGGCCTGGGTGCTTTCTCTGTGATCGGGGTGCAGCTGGCCTTCCAGCAGGCGGAGGAGCCCACCTTTTTCCTGCTGGTCTTCGTGGGGGTGGTCACCGGCGTGGGAGGAGGGGTGATCCGGGACCTGCTGGCCCAAGAGGTGCCCTATATCTTCGTCAAGCACGTCTATGCCTGCGCCTCTCTGGCGGGAGCGATGCTGTGCGCCGGGCTGTGGGGGTGTGCGGACAGCGCAGCCGCCATGCTGGCCGGGATGGGGACGGTGGTGCTGATCCGGGTACTGGCGGCCCACTACCGCTGGGACCTGCCCAAAGCGAAGCTGTAAGGAGGATCGTTATAGTTGGAGCTTCGGAAGCGATTCCTGAGATTCGTCCTGCCCTCCATCGCCTCGATGTGGGCCTTCTCCCTGTACACCATCGTGGACGGGATCTTCGTGGCCCGGGGGGTAGGGGAGACGGCGATGGCGGCGGTGGATCTGTCCATGCCCTTCACCTCCCTGGTCTTCGCCATCGGGGTGGCTCTGGCGGCGGGCACCTCCACCTTGATCTCCATCTCCCTGGGCAAGGGGGATCTGGACCGGGCCCCTGATGTCCGAGCTGGCCTGCCTGGTCCTCACCGCCCTGTGCGCCCTGCACTGGATCCGTCAGGAGCGGCGGAGCGCCGGCGGGAGGTAGATCCACGCCTGCTTGGACAGGATAGAGGGCGTAAACTTTGATTTACATGACCCTGGCGGATGTAAACTCTTGTTTGCATCTGCCTACGTCAACAGCTCGTTTTCGATTTTTTGAAGACGTCATTATACACAAAAAACAGTATTTTATCTTGACTTGATATGTGCGATACGTTAAACTGTTGTCAGTAAAATTCGACGATATCCCACGACACAAGAGCAACGAAAGGAGCAGGCCAATGAGCAGTTGAGGTCGATGCATGTAAGAGACGTATGAGACCGTGCGAATAAAGCGGGGGGAATCGATCATGAAGGTAGTCAGGAAAGTGCTGCTGGCCTGTTTCACGATAGGCGCGGTGACAGCTTATGCGCTCTATCCGGCTGCGGTCAGCGATGGGCCCCAGGATGAGGGCGGCCATGATGTACGGTCGTATGATGTATTTGCTGAAGAGCCCAAGACCCCCTCGGATAAATACGATTATCTGATACGGTGTTGGAGCGACTTTGAGTATCCCAGTGACAGATATGCCGATTTTCCTCCATTCTACAGTGGTGCATACATGAGAGAGGATCAGGAGCTCGTGATACTGGTGACTTCTTTGGACCGGGAGGTCATCGACTATTTTGCCAGTCTGATCGATCTGGAGGGCATCCATTTTGCACAGGTGGAGCATTCGATCGATGAACTTTTTGCGGCGAAGGAATGGATCGATGCCCGTATCGCTTCCGAGGATCTGGACGATTCGTTGCGTGGACAGATGCGGGGGACCGGGCTTGCTTTCCAGGAGAACAAGGTCAATGTATATGTGGGATTCGACCTCTATCTCGATTCTAAGGTGGAGGCAGACATCGTCCAAACGCTCTATACGGGGTATGACGGAGCCCAATGTGAGGTCTTGTTCAAGTGTATGGAGCTTGCCGATCGGAGGCAGGAGGAGATCCGGGCCATTGCTCCAGACGAGGATCAGGCCCACGAGGATATGTCATTGGAGCCGTAGCTGGCGGGCCGCTGGAGGACGAAGGAGGCAGAGATGGGCGACAAACGAAAAAAGCTGTGGATCCTGGGCCTGATCCTCCTGATCCTGGCGGGCGCGGCGGTCCTGATGTACCGCCCCTTCCCCGCTTTGGTGGATATGGATCCGGAGGAGGTCCAGTATTGGAGCGTGGTGGTCCATCTCGAGGACAGCTTCGAGCTGGAGCAGGAGGAGATCCGCCGGCTGTACGGCGGGCTGCAGGAGGTGAGGCTGCTGGGCCCCCTGCCTCCCAAGCGCGGGTACAGCAACGGGAAGGCGATCAGCGTATACACCGCCCAGAAGGAGGGGGACGGCTGGGACCAGCACACGATAGAGCTGTTCCTGGAGAACGGGAACAGGGTGTCTCTCAATATCGATAACAGGGGGTATGTCATCCTCTCCGGCCGGGATGCCCTGCGGTGGGCCTTCCAGGAGCTGACCGCCCCCAGAGAGCCCTTGGCGCGCTGAGCCCTTCGGTCGAAGATCTCCATATGCTGCGAGAGCTGTCACAGTGCCTTAAAAAAGTGAAGAGTAGGTGATCTAGAGTGAGAGAAGCAAAGGCGTTCGTCATAACGGCCGTCGTAGGTTGTTTTTTGGACTATACCATCGGGGGATACCTCAACTAGATCGGGATCGGCGCCATATTTGCGATCGCCACTATGGGGACGTTCATCCTGTGGGAGATCCGCCACCCGAGGAAGGATCCTGAGGATCCCTGACCGGAGGATACCCCTCCCCTGCACAGCCTGGACCACAGGCGTGATGACCGAAAGGAGCCGATATGTTCTCATCCCGCTCGATCGTAAAGGCCGCAGCGGTGGCCGCGGTCCTGTTCCAGATCTACTTCTGGGCCGCGGTGTGGTGCCTGCATGAGGTCCCCGCCTTCCCGGTCCCTACATTTCCAAGTCAACTCACTTGACGGAGAAGCCTTTTTATGAAAATGAGTCAGGTCAAAGCAATCGGATTTTCACTCATCGCAGTTGGGATCATCCTTATGTTGATTGCGATACTGCTGCCAGAGAACTGGTGGACTCCGATCTTATGCATCCTGGGGCTCGCAGCAAATATTGGCGGGCAGGGATTCTTTTTCTTCAAGTGGAAATGCCCCCACTGTCTCAGCCACCTTCCTGCCAGCGGGATGCTTGGGATGAAGCACTGTCCATATTGCGGCAATGAGCTATGACAGGATGTATATCGTCTGAGATCAAAGCATAAAAACGGCCCCGCTCCCGGTCGGGAGGGGGCTCTGAGACAGGAGGGCTGACCGGCGGGATATTTTTCTCCGGCGCGGTTGTCAAACGGCAGGAAGTGTGGTAAGATAAGGGCGACCGTTTGAAAACTGGGAACAGGAGTGGTATCGAATGAGC
>RAYO01000075.1 GCA_003612335.1 bacterium 1xD42-67 | reverse complement strand
AAAACAGGTCTCTATTTAGCGTATCATTAGGGTGTCGTTTTTTCAATAGACTGTCTACACTATGGGGTACATTATACCCCAATTTGAGGACAGGCAGGGTGTCAATACATAACACCCTGCCTGTTGTCCTACCGCTCCGGGGACTTTTTGTGCTTGAGCTTCTGATGCTGCACGGTGTCCTGTTCCGGCGCATTATAATCGGAGAGCTCCTTTTTCAGCGTGGAAGCCAGTTCCTGAACAACGGTATTGTCGGGGTGTCCAGCCTGGAGCGTAGAAACAGCCAGGGACAGTTGGCTGACGCTGTATTTTCCGCCCTGCTGGATAAACTGGATGATCTCCGCGATCTGCCCTTTGTGAAGCTCTCTGTCCTCCGGGAGCGGGTCGCAGCGATGCAGCAGTTCATAATATAGGGCCGCGATCCGGCCCGGTGTGTTGGCGGCGAAGTAGGGATTATCCCACTCCGCGAAGGGGACGATGGACAGCGTTTGACGACCGCCGTCCGCCTGCTCCCACACACGCACCCGGTCAAAGCCTATCTCACGGGCGGTCCGGGCCAGAATGGCTCTCACAGCGGGATCATCCCGCAGACGCTCTGTCCGGGTGAAGTCGGTGACGAGATAGTTCTCTCCCTGGCGTACATGAAGGATATCGGAGGCACTCATGCCGTCCGCGCTCATCAGCCCCAGGGTCAGGCGGGCCGGGGGCTGGCCGTCCGGGCCGGGTTCGGCGGGTTCGTTGTTGCAGGGTTCGCTCCGCAGCTCGTCAAACCGGGCTTTTGCCGCTTCAAAAGAGGGGAAATGCTCCAGTTCACTGGGTTTTGCGGCATTGTCTACCCATGTTTTCAGGTCTGCGATGATGTAAAAGCCCCACCCGCTACCGGATTCTTGGGCGGGTCCCCTCACAGGCTCCGCCTGCGTGGGCTGTTCCCCAGACAGGAGGCGGAGGCAGTCCATGTGTGTGGCGGTCCAGATGGCGTTGTTGGTAAGCTGTCGCTGCCACGCGCCCACGCTGGGCGCCCATCGGAAGCCGCCGTGCCGCATGGCCGAACAGGTATCCCGATCAGGCTTCTCGTGGAAGAACACCTGGAGCCGGTTCGCCTGCAGATCCATTTTCACTTCGCCGCCCTCGAAGGCCCAGCCCTCAAATTCCGTTTCCTTTTTGGCGGACAGCTCCTCGATCCGCTTCTTCGTTTGGCGGATGTTGGCGTTGTTATTCGTCAGGAGATAGCTCTCATAGGGCTTGGGATCAGCCCGCCAGCTCCGAGCCATGGCCGCTTTCCGCCGCTCCACTTCATCTGGGGTGAGCTGAGGACAGCCATCCAGGGTCTTGTGCTTCCGGTAGTAGGCATTGACCGCTTTCATCCGCTCCTGTTCCTGCTCCAGCCCCGCCAGCTTGGCTTTCAGCTTCTGCACAGCCTCCGGGTCGTCGGCGCTGATGCCGCCCCTGCCTGTACTGCGGATCTTGTCCAGCAGGCCCTGGATCTGCCGCCACTCCGCCATGTTGGCGTCTGCGGCCCGATTCTGTTTTTCCTTTTGGCGGACAGGGAAATTACTGCCCCCCGCGATCAGGATGGACGGCACACGGGCGGTGGTAGCGTAGCCTTGATTCATATTCTCCGCCAGCCTGCGGGCGTAGGTGTCCAGCAGACGGTCTATCTTCTCATGGTGGATGGGGTCCACCATTCGCTTCTGCTGCTCCGCGATCTCGGCGGCCTTATCCACCGCCTGCCGGTAGGACGCTGTGGCGCTCCCCGGTACATAGTCGGAGAAGCTGATCATCCCTTTCGCTCTGCGGGCCAGTTCCTCATTGATGGGATAATACTTGATAGTTCGTCACCTCCAGGTAATGAAAATGCTGTGAAACGTGTTCCAATGAACACACTCCACAGCTATCGTTCCGGTACTTTTCTCTTTTTCTGCCGACCTTTTGCCACAGGCGGCGGCAGGAGTTCGGCGGGCGGTGTGTCGGAGCGCAGCAGGCCCAGAAGGCTGTGCCGCGCCCCGATGTTCGTTGCCGTGATCTCCCTGACGCAGTACCGCAGCCAAGGCAGTTCCTCCGCCATCTGCTGGGTCAGGACAGCCACATCCAACGCAGTCAGTTCCTCAGTAGAGACATACACAGAATACTGCCGCCGCTCAAAGCCGTTGCTCTCCATGAACCGCTGGATATCCTTGTAGGCCCGCTTGAAAAACTGCGGGTCCTGGGCCGTCTCCTTGCGGGGATAGTGCTGTCTCAGCGCCTCCTGGCTCAGATCGAAGGTGATCTGTTTCCTGCTCCCCATACTACACAGCACCCCGCACCTTCCCGGCCTGAGCGAGTACATCCTCCTCGCCATCCTCGTCCTGCCAGACACAGGAGGCGGCGCAGGCCATGAACCATTCGGAACGCAGCAGGGACAGGATGATATCCCACATACAGGCGAAGTCATCGCCGTGGCCCTTGTCCTTGAAAGACAGGGCATCGCCGTCAGCAGTGCAGGGAAGGTCATGGGCGGCGAACAGGCTTTTTACTGTCCGATGCACGTCCTCCAGTGTGCGGCCCCGCCGCTCTATGGCGGCCTTGTCAAAGGTAAAGTTTACTTGCATTTTTGGCACCTCCTGTTATTTTGGTAGCCCACATCATACCGCACCTTCGCGGCAATATCCACATAAATCGGCAGACAGTTATCGGTCACGCCGCCTGGGCCAGCTCCTGGGCGATCCGCTCCCTGGCGAGGCGGGCATACTCGTCCGTGACCTCGATGCCGGTGGCGGTGTAGCCCTCCAGCACAGCGGCCAGGATGGTGGTGCCGGACCCGGCGAAGGGGTCCAGGATGTGCCCACCCGGCTCGGTGATCTTCACGATGTCCCGCATGAGCTGGAGGGGCTTCTCCGTCAGGTGGATGCGGTTCTGGGGATTGCCGTACTTGAATACCCCCGGCAGGCAGGGGACGGGGCGGTTGATGGGCATATCGCCGTTGGACCCCCAGACGATGTACTCCGCCTGCTGGCGGAAGCGGCCCTTCTGGGGGCGGGAGTTGCCCTTGTCCCAGACAGCGGTGCCCCGCCAGATCCAGCCCGCCCACTGGAGGGCGTCGGAGGCGGCGGGGAGCTGCCGCCAGTCGATGAACATACATACCGGCGCTCCGGGCTTGCACAGCTTCCGGGCATCCGCCAGCCACTCCGCCGCCCAGCGGGTCCAGGACCGCTGATCCTTGGCGTCTCCCTCGAAGGGCGGGGGCGCGTGGTCCCCCATGCTGGAATACTTTTTGGCGGTGGACTTGTTTTTCTCCGCCTGGGTGCGGCCCCCGGAGGCGTAGGGCGGATCGGTGATGATGGCGTCGAAGGTTCCGGGGGAGAAGCCCCCCAGCAGCTTCAGGGCATCGCCCTGGATGATCTCCCATCTGGGATTATCGCTTATGTGCGTTCCTCTCTTTCTTTTTCGTAGATTTTTGGGGTTCGGATTTGGGAGACAGTTCTGTCTCCACATACTCGCTGATGATGTTGAGGGCCTCATAATAGCTCCCGCAGGCGGTCACACGGCTGAACATCTCATCGGCCTGCTCATGCTGTCCGGACCGCTTCAGCAGGCGGGAAGCGCGGCCCATGATGCCGAAGATGTTGCCATCCTGCCCTGCCAGTTCCATTTTGGGTTTCTGTGGAACCTGTTCCTGCGTAATGAAGCCGCCCAACCGGTTGGGGACGTAGTCGGACAGCCATGTGCCGCCGAATTGCTCGTGGGTCTGGATACGCCACATGGCCAGCCTGCTCCCGTCCAGCTTGGCCCCTTCGAAGGGGAACAGCAGGCAGGTCACGCCATCGTGCTGGAAAGAGGACACGTCCTCAAACTTACTGCCCTCCAGCAGGATGCCGGCTTCGGTGAGCAGGCCGTTGATGCCGTCCACCCACTCCTGGGGATCGCCGCCGCAGCCCTGAAGGATGAGGCCCTCCTTATCCTCCATGTGCCGCAAGTCATCTGTGGTGATCTGTTTTACTGTGTTATCGTTCATCTGGATTTTTCCTCCTTTCTGCTGCTCATCGCGCACGCTTACCTTTCCGGCTGGCCTGTCTGCGGGGCGGGCTGCGCCCAATGGTCTCCTGGTCGGTCTTGACCTCAATGCCCAGATCCATGGCGTGGCGGATCTCCGCCCACATCCCCGCCGTCCACTCTGCACCATAGACACGGACTTCCTGACAGGACTCCACCAGCCGCAGGCCCATGTCCCGCGCTGCCTGATCCTGTTGGGGATTCTCCGGGTCAGCGATGGGCGGGAACATCAGGTGGGGGCAGACGGGGATGTCGCCCGCCTGGAACACCTCCTGGGCTTTCTGGCGAGCAAACTCGATGTTCTTTTCCACATCACCCCGGAGGGGGGCGCAGATGTACACCAGCTTGAGACCGTCCTGAACACGCTCCTGCTGCCGGTCCCGGAACACATCCAGGTACTGCTTGGCGGCCTGCCGGATCGTGTCATAGTCGGCATCGGTGGGACGGTAGGCGTACCACTCAAATTTTCCGTTGTCCTCCCAGATGTGGGGAGTCACCCCACTGCGGAAGTTGGGGTTGCCAGGGACGGGCTTCTTGCCCAACAGGTCCTTCAGCTTCAGAACTTGGGTGTCCACCGGCCCGTCTGTGCGGTTCAGCACCGTCAGTTTCAGGGCGTTATACTCGCCGGAGATGTGGGTGGAGATGAACTGCGCCCGCACCCGCAGATCCCGGCCCAGCGTTCCGAGACAGGCCCGGCCTGAACAGGCGGGGTTGTCGATGAGCTTCCCATCCCCGAACAGCCGCCGCAGCTCCTGATCAAAAAAGCCGCTCAACGCTCCGCCTCCTTCCGCTTATGCCCCTGCTTCCGCTTCGGTCGATCCCATCCAAAATACTCCGCACTGGTCACCAGCCTGTCCCGGTCCGGGCTGCGCTGGCTGCTGCGCCCGCTCTCGGTGACCACCAGCCGGTCCAGCCCATCATGGGCGATTTTCTCATCGCCCAACACCACCGCCTGGGAAGTCACCAGCACGTTGCCGCTCACAACGCCATAGACGGTACACTCGCCGGAGATGAGGGGTATCTTGGTGGCGGCAATGGAAGCGGCCAGCCCATAGCCGCACAGCCGGGCGTAGTTCTCCACCCGCCCACCATCCACCAGGGCATGGTCCTCCACCCTGGCGTGGTCGGACAGCACAGCTTTATAGACTCTGGCTTCGCCGCAGATCACCGCCTGATCCCGCAGGACGGTTCCATCGCATACGAATGCCCCGTTAGCGGCAATGGCGTCATCATAGATCCAGGAATCGGCATCCTCATAGGACAGATTGCTCTCGCTCTCCACAAAGCCGCCTACATCTCCGGCTTTTACCTCGCTGCCGATATCCCGCAGGGCACGGATGCGGTGGAGAAACGGGTACTTCTCATGGACGATGTCCGTGATCTCGTATTTTTGGTTGTTCATTTTTCACCTTCTTCTTCGTAAATGATGTAGTATTCGGTATCGTCATTGCCCCAGCGGATGGTCTCCATGCAGCGGCCCTCACTGACCAGCCACCCGGCCTTTCCCATGACGGCGGCTACATCGGCGGCCCGGACACAGCGGACGGTCTGCTTGAACAGACCTCTGCAGCGCACGATTTCTCCCGTGAATACATTTCTTTTCATCCGCCTGAACGCCGGGGAGGAAGCCTCCACAGACATTCCAAAGGTGATCCCGTCAAATTCCCGCAAATGAAGATCCATTATCCTTTTTGCGCCTCCTCATCCTTGCAGTAAAATGGGCAGGCCATGCAGATGCTGGAATTGGGCAGCTCATAGTGTTTGCCCGTGAACAGACGCGCACGGTTTTCACAGCCGCTGTTTACCCGCCAAGGCGCTTGTGTCCGCTTCCTGCTGTGGGCACAGGTTGCGTAGCCATACAGGTTTCTGATCCTCATCTGTCCCGTCCCTTGTCCTTCGGCCTTTTTTGATTTTCCTGCGGCTGGCGGGGAACCAGCTCATCCCGTGAGGGGGCGCGGAGGATGGTGCGGCCCCGTTCATCGATGGACAGGGTGTCCAGGGAGTCGTTGGAGATCGTCTCATCGCTGATCACCACCACACTCCCGGCCAGCATCACATCTCCCATCACCTTGCCATAGACAGCGCAGTTTCCGGTGAGGATGGGCGAGACTTTAGTGGTCGGGGACTGGAGGACCATGCCGTTGCCGGAGACTCGTGCGCACTGGCTCAGTCTGGCTCCCCGGATGTAAGCGTCATCCTCAGCTCTGGAATCGCCGGACATTTCCGTGCTGTGGGACGCATAAGCACAGCCACAGACAATGGCCCTCTCCCGCAGGACGGAACCTTTGTCCACACAGCCCTCCCCGGCAGCGATAGCATCGTCAAAGATCCAGGCGTCATCTCCCGACTCGAAGGACAGGTTGCTCTCGCACTCCACAAAGCCGCCCAGGTCTCCGGCCTTGACCTCACTGCCGATGTCCCGCAGGGCACGGATGCGGTGGAGGAAGGGATACTTCTCATGGGCAAGGTCCGTGATCTCGTATTTTGTGTTCATGATAGTTTCACCCCCTTTCACCACCGCAGGTGTTCTTCCGCCCCGCAGCGGTGGCAGTGATATGCTCCCTCTATAAGAGACAGTGAAAAGATAGAACTGTCATTATGGAGGGAGCATATGTTATGTCAGAGAAA